>NC_014414.1:1933125-2577500 GCF_000152825.2 Parvularcula bermudensis HTCC2503 | reverse complement strand
AAACAGTACCTGAAACCG
Organism: Parvularcula bermudensis HTCC2503; assembly: GCF_000152825.2. Lineage (NCBI taxonomy): Bacteria > Pseudomonadati > Pseudomonadota > Alphaproteobacteria > Parvularculales > Parvularculaceae > Parvularcula > Parvularcula bermudensis. The sequence goes on along the minus strand of NC_014414.1, from coordinate 2,577,482 downwards.
GATGCCTACAAGCAGTCGGAGCACCTTTTGGTGTGACGGCGTACCTTTTGTATAATGGGTCAGCGACTTAGTCTCTCGAGCAGCTTAAGCCGATAGGTGTAGGCACAGCGAAAGCGAGTCTTAATAGGGCGTTTGTTCGAGGGATTAGACCCGAAACCCGGTGATCTAGATATGAGCAGGCTGAAGGTGCGGTAACACGCACTGAAGGGCCGAACCCACACCTGTTGAAAAAGGTCGGGATGACTTGTGTCTAGGGGTGAAAGGCCAATCAAACCGGGAGATAGCTGGTTCTCCGCGAAATCTATTTAGGTAGAGCGTCATCTGAATACCCTCGGGGGTAGAGCACTGGATGGGCTATGGGGGCTTACCGCCTTACTGATCCTAACCAAACTCCGAATACCGAGGAGTACTGGGTGGCAGACACACGGCGAATGCTAACGTCCGTCGTGGAGAGGGAAACAACCCTGACCGGCAGCTAAGGTCCCCAAGTCATGGCTAAGTGGGAAAGGATGTAGGAATCCCAAAACAACCAGGAGGTTGGCTTAGAAGCAGCCATCCTTTAAAGAAAGCGTAACAGCTCACTGGTCTAATTAAGGGTTCCCGCGCCGAAAATGTAACGGGGCTCAAGCCATGCACCGAAGCTCCGGGCGTTTACGCGGTAGCGGAGCGTTCCGGGAACGAGACCACCCCTATTCTCGACAGTATTCCGTCTTAACCAGCCGGAGCCGTCGAGAATATTGTTCAGCATAGGGGTGATCTTTCAGTGAAGCCGGCCCGTGAGGGATCCGGTGGAGAGAACGGAAGTGAGAATGCTGACACGAGTAGCGACAGGAGTGTGAGAATCACTCCCGCCGAAAGTCCAAGGGTTCCTGCGTAAAGCTAATCTGCGCAGGGTTAGCCGGCCCCTAAGGCGAGGGCGAAAGCCGTAGTCGATGGGAACACTGTTAATATTCAGTGGCCAGTGGATGTGTGACGGATCTGAGAGCTCGTCGTCCTTATTGGATTGGGCGGCGTTGGTAAGGGTCCCTGGAAATAGCCTCCACATTAGACCGTACCCTAAACCGACACAGGTGGACTGGTAGAGCATACCAAGGCGCTTGAGAGAACTGCGTTGAAGGAACTCGGCAAATTACTCCCGTAAGTTCGCGAGAAGGGAGCCTCATCATGAAGATGAGGGGCACAGACCAGGGGGTGGCGACTGTTTACTAAAAACATAGGGCTCTGCGAAGTCGCAAGACGACGTATAGGGTCTGACGCCTGCCCGGTGCCGGAAGGTTAAGAGGAGGTGTGCAAGCACCGAATTGAAGCCCCGGTAAACGGCGGCCGTAACTATAACGGTCCTAAGGTAGCGAAATTCCTTGTCGGGTAAGTTCCGACCTGCACGAATGGCGTAACGACTTCCCCACTGTCTCCAACGCAGACTCAGCGAAACTGAATTCTCCGTGAAGATGCGGAGTACCCGCGGTCAGACGGAAAGACCCCGTGCACCTTTACTACAGCTTTGCACTGGCATTAGTGACACCATGTGTAGGATAGGCGGGAGGCTTTGAAATCCGGGCGCCAGCTCGGATGGAGCCGTTGGTGAAATACCGCCCTTGTTGTCATTGATGTCTAACCGCGGCCCGTTATCCGGGTCCGGGACCGTGCATGGTGGGTAGTTTGACTGGGGCGGTCGCCTCCTAAATTGTAACGGAGGCGCGCGAAGGTTGGCTCAGAGCGGTCGGAAATCGCTCGTTGAGTGCAATGGCATAAGCCAGCCTGACTGCGAGACTGACAAGTCGAGCAGAGTCGAAAGACGGCCATAGTGATCCGGTGGTCCCGTGTGGAAGGGCCATCGCTCAACGGATAAAAGGTACGCCGGGGATAACAGGCTGATGACGCCCAAGAGTCCATATCGACGGCGTTGTTTGGCACCTCGATGTCGGCTCATCGCATCCTGGGGCTGGAGCAGGTCCCAAGGGTTTGGCTGTTCGCCAATTAAAGCGGTACGTGAGCTGGGTTTAGAACGTCGTGAGACAGTTCGGTCCCTATCTGCCGTGGGAGTTGGAAACTTGAGAGGAGCTGTCCTTAGTACGAGAGGACCGGGATGGACGTACCTCTGGTGGACCTGTTGTGGCGCCAGCCGCATAGCAGGGTAGCTATGTACGGAACGGATAACCGCTGAAAGCATCTAAGCGGGAAGCCGCCCTCAATACCAGGTTTCCCTGAGAGCCGTGGAAGACCACCACGTTGATAGGCCAGATGTGGAAGCGCAGTGATGCGTGAAGCTGACTGGTACTAATTGCTCGATAGGCTTGATCGTTATGAACCCATGTGCGGCGAACGGCCCGTCATTATGACGGGACTCGCCACGATTGTTAGACATTCTCGTTTTATGGGCTTTGCTTTTGGCAAAGTCTGTAGAAAGCCGGGCGGCCGGCTGATATTTCCCCCCACCCTCGCCGCCGCCCGGTAAACTCTCGTATCTGAACGGCTTGGCCGGCCCGGTGATTATTGCGCGGGGCCCCCACCTGATCCCATCTCGAACTCAGCCGTTAAATCCCGCAGCGCCGATGGTACTTCGTCTCAAGGCGTGGGAGAGTAGGTCGTCGCCGGGCCTGCCAAGCCGTTCAGATCCCATTCTTTCTTTCCATCCTATTTTCACCTTCCTGCGCCATAGCGTCCTTTTACGGGACTCTAGAAGCGGCGGTGTCGGGGATGGCCCATTTTCCAGAACATCAGCCAGAACACCGGCCAGAACATCCGGTCGATCGCACGCCTAAGGGCGCGGCCGCGCCGAATGGCTGGTCGCCTCAAATCGATCATGGCTCGGGGCGGCGGATCGTCGGTCTTCTCACTCTCGTAGTGGTTATCGCTCTCAGCTGGTTTCATGCACATCCGGCCAATCCGAATACATCGGTTCGGTTGTTCACAGCCATTGCGCTGGTGGAGACCGGATCGCCCCATATCGACAGCTACGCCCATCTGACGATCGACAAAGCGGAGTATGAGGGCCACTATATTCTCGATAAGGCACCGGGAATCACGATTCTGGCGCTTCCGGCAGCAGCCATGGTGTCGTGGGTCAAAGGTTCCACAGCGGCGCAGATGATGCCTGATTGGGCTAATGGGCCTTTCCTCACCCATTTATGGCAAGTGCTGGCGGTGACTGTTTTTACAGTCATGATCCCCCTGACACTCGCGGGCAGCCTGGCGCTTTTTGCCGTGTGTCGTGATGCTTTTGGTGACCCGCGGGGGGCGGCCCTTGCCGCCATCGGCTTTGCCCTCGGGACTCCTGTCTGGGGCTGGACGGAATCGGCCTTTGGTCATGCGCCCGCTGCGGCGCTGCTCATACTGGGATTTGCCGCGGTCTATTTTGCGCTGCGGCCAGAGATGAGCCTGAGGCGACGATACCTCTTGGCCATAGGGGCCGGCCTCGCCTTCGCCGCCGGGTTTTCAATCGAACACACCTTCGCGCTGCCGGCACTGGCCATCGGCGGATATGCCGTGGTCGCCAGCCATCGTCAGCCATGGGGGCATCGTTTCGGCCTTGGCGCGATGGTCGTTGGGGCGGGCCTATTGGGTCTGTTGCCCCTCGGCCTTTATAATGCGACCACGTTTGGGACGCCCTTTGCCGTCGGGTACGGAAATGTTGTCGGCTTTGAGGGGATGGACCAGGGCTTTTTGGGCCTCACCTATCCCAAGGCTGGGGTCCTTGCGGCCATCACGATTGGTCCTGCGAAGGGGATCCTCTGGTATTCGCCATTGCTCTTGGTCGGGGCGGTCGGTCTTGCTCGACTTGTCATCCAGCCTGGCGCTCGGTCCCTCGCCCTCATCAGCCTCAGCGTGGCGGTCATCTATTGGCTGCTCAATGCCAGCTATTTTTATTGGGATGGCGGCGGCGGTGCCGGGGCGCGCCATATTGTGCCCGCATTCCCGTTCCTGATGATCGGCGTTGCAGCAGCTTTTACGCAATGCGCCCCTGGGGGCACGGGACGGTCGCTGATTCGCATGGCTTTCCTTTACAGTGTTGCCGTGGGGGCCGCGGTCGCCGCCATCAATCCCTTCGCCTCGGCGGCATTGTCTTTTCCCGTCTATGATTATTTCATCCCTCGCATGGCGCGGCTGATGGTCAATTCGCGACTGAGTGGGGCGACAGAAATGTCGAGTGCGGATAGTATCGGGCTCTTGCTTCTCACCCTTTCGGCAACGGGGCGGGCGTTGATATCCGCCCTCGATTGGGCGGGCCGCTGGCCATCGCCACGGGCGTCGAGGGGAGCCGCGCAGAGGGCGAGAAAAGTCGACACGGCGCTTGCATTCTCATAGGCACTTGCTTATGTCTCCCATCCCGCTGCTGAACGGCAGCGGATGATCTCAAATGATCAGTGATGCGGGATGGAGCAGTCCGGTAGCTCGTCAGGCTCATAACCTGAAGGTCGTAGGTTCAAATCCTACTCCCGCACCCATCATAAGAGTAGTTTGGCCGTCCTGAGAAATCAGGGCGGCCAAATCACCTTTTATAACAAGGTTGTAGCCGCTCTCATTTTTACGCGGCTCAAGGCAAATCCGCTGGATTGTCTTCCGCAAGATGGATCGGACCTCGTCGGCGTCCGGAGACGGGTCCGAAACCACTTCCACAAGTGAGCCAATCAGTTCGGCATAAAGCTCGCCCGCGTTCGGATGTACGCTCACAATGGGCTCACTGCCCATTGCCGCAAGTTTGGCCTCGTTCTCAACTTTTTCCGTTTCTAGGGCGACCAGCTTTTGCTTGAGGGCAGTGGTCGCAACTCCTTCGGCAATTGCATCAACAATCCGGTCGATGCGCCTGTCGGCTTCTGCGATAGCCTTCTCAAGCTGAAACCGCTCGCTGCCAGTCGCCCTTTGTTGACGAACGAGCTCTGCATGAAACTCGCGTGCAGCCGCTTTCTGCGCGTCTGGATGAAGCAGAGCTTTGTTCAGCCCTGCAAGTACGCGCTCTTCGAGCTCTTTGGCTGCAATGGTTCGATTATTCGAGCAGGTGCCCTTCTCGCGTCTTGTCGAGCACCCGTACCTGTTCTGAGAGACAATCGACATCGGGCCGCCGCACACACTGCATTCGAGGAGTCCCGACAAGAGCCGTGTCGGCCGCTTCGCTCCACCACGTTTGCGGGAGTGCTTTTGCTGGCGAAGCTTCACAGCCTGCCAGAGTTCATCATCAACGATCCGAAGGTCCGGCACCTCATTGATGACCCATTCGCTTTCGGGATTAGCCCGCATGCGCTTCTTGCCGGAGAAAGGATCCGTCACCTTGTGCCTGCGGTTCCATATGCGTCGGCCGATATAGAGTTCGTTGTTCAGGATGCCGTTGCCGGCATGGACTTGTCCGTTGATCGTTGAGGCGCGCCAGTCCGAACCGCGCGGCGCTGCGACACCTTCCTTGTTCAACATAGCCGCGATGCTTCTCGGAGACGTTCCTTCCACGAACAGCCGCATGATCCGTCTGACAGTCTCAGCTTCATCTTCGTTGATGGTCAGGATGCCATTCTGCTCACCCGGTACGATGTCGTAACCGTAGCAATGTCCTCCGGCCGATCTGCCTGAATTCACAACTCCCGTCTGGCCTCGGCGCGTCTTCTTCGCGAGATCGCGTAGGAACATCTCATTCATCACGCCCTTGAAGCCGACGTGCATGGAGTCGACTTCGCCTTCGGAAAGCGTGACGATCGACACGCCGTGAAAGGCGAGAATCTTGTAGATCGTTGCTGTGTCAGCCTGGTCGCGGGAGATGCGGTCGAGGGCCTCGGCGACAACCACATTGAATTGACCGTTCGCAGCTCCCCTTATCAGTTCCTGTATGCCGGGGCGCGTAACCATCGCGCCGCCCGAGATTGCGCGGTCTGAATAGACGACAGTTTCGGTCCAGGATTTCTGTTCAAGGTGTTGTCGGCAAAGAGCAATCTGGTCTTCGATTGAACGAATAGACTGAAGGTCCGACGAATAGCGGGCGTAGATGGCGGCTTTTAGGGTCATGACCCTTTCCGATATGCCAACCTCGCATGATATCGCGCAAGCGCTTCGGCGAGCTCAATCGCCCAGGTTGGGGCTATTTCCCCAGAAAATTCGTCCTCGGGAGGCTCAGTTTGTGTCGCGATCGCCTTTGGAAGGCGACCGCGAGGCACAAGTTTGGGGTATTTGCGGTTCACGGTCCGAAAAGCAAAAGCTGACTAGTTCAGCTTCTGCCGGTTCCAGACGAGCACGCCGCTGCCATCCTCTTCCTTCTCGAAGAAGGCGGCCCGCAGCGGTTTCTCGAAGCCGGGATCATCGAGCTTGACGGCCAGGTATGGTGTCTCGCCATCCTTGCTTTCCTCGCGCCAGGCTGCGCCGAGCTCTGCTCCGCCGGCAAAGATCCGGTAGTCTGGTCCGCCTTCGGCCTTCTCGGTCACCGGGACCATCTGGGCTTTCACATTGATTGTCATGGTCCGGATCGTCCCGGTCCATTTGCCATCCTTCTGGCTGAAGGTGCCGATTGTCGCCATTGCTATTCTCCTTTGCTGGCTCTGGCATGAAGGGCCTTGCGGGCCCGCTTGAACCCGGCATCCGAGCTGAGGAACATGTCCAGCATGGCAGGCACCAGGGTTTCGGGTTTCTCTTCCGCGCCATAGGTTTCGGCATAGATCGCCGCATAGTCGGTGAGCGCGGAAGCAAGATCGGGATCGACCGACACGGTAAGCTTCACCGGAGTCCGGTCCGGGAGTTGTCCGATGCGGAGGCTCATCACCGGCCTCCCTCAGAATAAGGCCGCAGCACAAGATCGCGTGTTACGATCACCCGCACTGGCCAGCCCGGCCGTATACGGATCGTTGGCTGAATGCCGAGATTGCGGTCGACGACACGCTGACCGGCTTCGGAGACACTGTCCCCGAATCCACGCCGGATCGCGCGCTCGACATCGCCCTCGTCCGAGCCAAGCTCGGAGCCGATGCCGAGGAGCGTGGCGAGCCCCGCGGCCGCAAAGACGCGGTCCCAGTGATGGTCGGTTCGGTCGGAAACACCGGCGTAGCCCTGCGCATCCGAAGCAGGTTCAGATATTTGCAGCGAACTGCCATCCGGCAGGATGATCCGGTCCCAGATCAGGAGCGCGCGCTCCTGGCCGAACGATATTTCCGACTGGTAGCGCCCGATCAGGCGCGCGCCTTGCGGGATGAGCAGATGCGTGCCACTGACCGTGTCATAGACGGGCTGGGTCACCTGCGCGATTACATTGCCCGGCAGGTCAGAATTCAGCCCGGTGACGAGCGAGGCCGGGATCAGCGTGCCCGCCATCACCTGATAGGGCGAGACCGGGGTCTCGACATCATGGGGGTTGTAGATGTCGCCATCCCGCGTCTCTGCGGCGAACGCGATCTTCTCTGCCTGGAGGTTCTGATCCGGCGAGCCTGCAAAGCCCGGCGCGCCTGCGCCCTGGGCCGCGAGTGCCAGCAGTTCCGAGCCGAGACTGTTCGGCAGGCCGCCTGGTGCAGACACCGACCCAGTTAGCGACTGCCGGTTGCCGACATCGAAGAAGACGCCCGCCTTGCCAGCTGCATCGGCGAGTTTTGCATCCGCCAACCTCTGCGCACGAATGGCTTCATCCTCGGCAGAGGGCCGGAAGTCATCCGAGGGCGCCACATTCCAATCGGGTTCGAGTCCCCATTCTTCCTCTTCAGCCACGACTGTGCCGCCAAGGTCGCCTGCCATGGGTGCGCCGAGCTTCGGCGTGTCACCAGCCGGTTGCCAATTGAGGTAGGAGTTTGGCAGGTCTGCCAGCCCATCCGGAGCGCGCTTGGTCGCCGTATTGTAAAGCTCCTGCCGGTCCGCCGGATCGACGGCCTTGGGTGGATCAAGCGCGATGGATGCGGCGGCAAACAGGCCCAGCACGCCAAGACAGGCACCCGCCATCAGAACCTTTCGGTTGATCCGTGTGACCGGCCGCGGCCGCGCGCGCAGTTTCAGCTCATCGGCCTGTTTCGGGAAGGGGGCCGGCTCGCTCATCCCTCTGCTCCGAACAGGCTCGCAAGACCGGAGCGCTGCACGCGCTTGCGGATCCGCACCACGGTCTGATCCTTCTCGCCGATCCGCAGTTCGGCGGCGCGGAAGAGATGGTCGACGATGTAGTAATTGCCACGCAGGCGATAATTGACGAGTTCGGCATCACCTGAGGCACCAAGGATGAAGAGCGGCGGGGCATCCATGGTGGCAAGTCCGGCCGGCATCTGGATAAAGACCTGCCGTCCATCGTCGAAGACGCGCACAGGCCGCCAGGCCGGCTTGTCGCCTTCAATGACATAATCGAAGTCGAGCCGGTCAACGGCGACACCGGACGCAATGGACGCGTCCTCGCGAACGGACGCAATCTTGTTGCGGGAGACCAATTCAGCGAGTTCGTCCGCCGGATAGCGCCAGGAGAGGGCCGCCATATAGGTGCCATCTACGCTTTCCAGTTCAAGATGATAGGTCCGCCGGTCGGTCGCGATCATCAGATTGGTCGAAAGACCTGCCGCGATCGGTTTGACGAGCACGTGCGCGCGGGCCGCGCCGCCGGAACCGGAGGACGTATCCCCGACAATCCAGCGGACCGTGTCTCCCGCCGACACCGAGACCAGCGTCTCGCCCGGCTGCAGCGCAATGTCCGAGACCTGGCCCGGCGCGGCATAGAGCCGGTAGAGTGCGCCTTCTGTATAGGGATAGACCTGGATCGCGTTCACATAGCCATCGACAGAAGGTTCGATCCGGGCCTCGGTCGTGCCCTTGCGGATCGTCTCTGTCGGAGACGTATAAACCCGCGTCACGGTCCGCTTCGTGCCGTCGACCGGTTTCATCTGGCCGGGGAGCGCCAGCACGGTCGGCGTCTCGACAATCTCGACAGGCCGCTCTGGCACCTCATCAACGAACGCCGCTTCGACAAACGCAGTATCTTCGAGGACAGGTTCCGGCGGAACGCTCGCGCAGGCCGTGGTCAGGGCAAGGGCGGATACAAGGATCATTGTACGGATCATTGGTTGTCTCCTGTGACAAGGTCTTCGCCCCAATTGAGGCTGTGGATGTAGAGGCCGAGAGGATTGGCGCGGAGCGTTTCGGCATCGCGCGGCGGAGAGTTCACAAGGGTGAACAGCCCCGTGAACCGTTTGACCCCAGTGAGCGCGCCGTTCTCATAGGTCTTCTCAAGCCAGCGGGCCTGGAAGGACTCGTCCGAGACCCGCACCACGCTCACCACATCAACGCTGCGCGAGCGCCGGCCGATTTCGGCGAAAGGGTCATTGTCGCGGGCGTAATCGCTGAGCGTGATCGCCGCCTTGTCGGTGACATAGTCATAGGCGGCGAGCCAGTTCTGCCGGACGATGACCGGATCAATCGACAGGCTCCGGATATCGGAAATGAAGTTTGCCAAATGATGCGCGATCTGTGCGTCTGTCGGCTCATATTTCGCAAGCGCTGGCCCGACCGCCTTCACAGCGCCGGTATCATCCACCTCGACCACATAGGGGGTGACGGTCGATTGCAGGCTGCGCCAGACAAGAGCAGCAGAGGAGGCCGCTAGAAGCCCCAGCAATCCCAGCGCCATCAGCCGCCAGTTCTTGGCCTGGACGCGGGCCGAACCGATCCGTTCGTCCCAGACCTGGCCCGCCTTCTGATAGGGCGTTTCGGGATGCGGGCTTTGCCCGTAATGGGTGGAGGTGCGCCGGAAGGCCATGCTCATCAGTCCTCTTCGTTTCGGAGTTTCGGATTGTCGCCCGCCATGCCGCGATCACCGTCCTTCAGGGCATGGACCGTAATCGCGCCGGCATGTTGCAGGCGTTGTTCAGTGCGAAGGCGCCGTGCCCAGGCGGGGCTGGCGGAGCCGGCAGACGGCGCATCGCCGGGCACCGCCGCCATGGTCCCGCCGGTCGCGGCAAAGGCCGCTTCGCTTCCACGCCGATAAGCATTACCGACAGAGGCGAAGGGCCGTCCGGCCATCCGGCGGAGCGTATCGCCGCCGGCCTGCGCAACACCGGCCATACCCGCTGTCGCGCCGCGCCATCCAGAATGACCGGACGCCATGCGGCCGAGGTCATAAGAAGTGCGGGCACCGCCCGACATGGATGCCCCGGCCTTTACGGCGCCGGACACGCCGCCCATCGCTGCGCGGCCTGCCGCGACAGTTCCCGTCGTCGCCAGCACAGCGCCTGCGCCAACGGCAGCCGTCGTGCCGACTACGGACCCCGCGCCGAGTTGCGGGGCGCCGGTCACAAGGCCGGAGGCGATACCGGGCGCAAAGACACCCATCCAGAGGAAGACGATTGCGGCGAGCACCGTGCCCATCACTTCAGCCAGCGTCACATCGCCCGGCCCGCCAAAGGCCTCCGTGATAGACGTGAACAGCGTCGAGCCAATGCCGATCACGATAGCGAGCACCATCAGCTTGATGCCGGATGTGACGACATTGCCCAGCACGCGTTCGGCGAGGAATGACGTCTTGTTCCAGAGCGCGAAGGGCACGAGCACGAAGCCCGCCAGCGTCGTCAGCTTGAACTCGAGGATGGCAACGAAGAGCTGGACGGCCAGAACGAAGAAGGCGACGAGAATGATCGCCCAGGCAATCAGCATGACCGCGATCAGAATAAAATTATGGAAGAAGCGGATCGGCCCCAGCATGTCGCCGATCTCTTGCAGAAGCGGCTGCGCCGCCTCGAACCCGACCCCTGCGATATAGCCGGGCCGCATCAAATCCTCAGCCGTCAGCGTCGAGGAGCCGGCCTTCACACCGAGATCGGCAAAGCTCGCAAAGAGGATGTTCGCCAGGATGGAGAAATTGCCAAGGATGAAGGCGAAGAAGCCGACATAGAGCACCTTCTTCAGGAGCCCCGATATCACATCGGCATTCTGCGAGAGGGCCCAGAAAAGCCCGGCCAGCGTGATGTCGATCACGATCAGCGTGGTTGTCAGGTAAGCGACATCGCCCGCAAGCAGGCCGAAGCCTGAATCCACATAGGCAATGAAGGTCTCCAGGAACCGGTCGATGACGCCCATCTCTTCCATGGCGGTCTAGTTCCCGAGGAAGCTTTGGAGGCGCGCGCGGCCGCGCTCGGCTTCTTCCAGCTCGCGCGCCCGGTCGAGGGCCTCGGCGCGGTAATGGGCGGCCATCATGGCTTCCATCTGCATCAGCTGCTGTGCCGACATGGCATCGATCTGGTTGCCAGCCTGCAGGACCTGGAGATTACCGACGGCGGTCTGGCTCTCTTCGACAAGACCAGTCAGCGCCTCGGCATCGCGTTCATTGTCGCGAACCGTCTCGGCGACCATAAGCAGCGTGTGCTTGTGCGCCGAGCGGGATTGCTGCCAGCGCACCCGCGCATCCTCGACCAGCACAGCATTGGCAGGCGGCGTCTCGCCATAGGTTTCGGGATAGAGGTCCTCGTATTCGCGTTCGACCTCCTCGACGCCGTAGCCGATACCGTCGGCTTCGCGCATCAACTCTTCAATTCTACGGATGCGGTCAGCAATAATGCCGCGCGCGACCTCAACAGGAAGCGTTTCCAGGTCGCGCGCCATCTTCTCGATCATGTCGATTTCATGGGTGAGCTGGCGGATCTGGTTGTCGATCTGCTGCAGGGCGCGCACCGCCTGGAGGATGTTCTCGGCATGATTGGTCGGGTCGTAGACAATGCCGCCGCCGAACAACTGCGCGGAGGCAGGCGGCGCAATAAGGCCCGATAGCGGAATGGCGGCTAGGGCGACAGAGGAGAGAAGGGCTTTCATGGTTGGGGCTCCTATTCAGCGGCGATTTGGGGGAGGGGTGCATCGGGTTGTCCGGCCAGCAGGTCGGCTGCCCAGCCGAGCTGTTTCAACTCCAGCCAGCCACGGGCGAAGCCCGTTTCCGCGTCGGCTTCCAGAAGCCCATCCATGAGCTTCTGGTCGGCGGGGGAAGCGGCGCCGCAAAAGGCAAGGGCGACATCGCCAACGCCAAGCTCGAAGAGCCGACAGCCGTGGGGCGAGGTATAGTAATAGTCCCGCTTCGGGATTGCCTTGGCGAGAATGTCGATTTGGCGATCGTTCAGTCCGAACCGGCGATAGATGGCCTGGGCAGTGGGTTCGAGCGCACGCTCATTCGGCAGGAAGATCCTTGTCGGGCAGGATTCGATCAGGGCGGGCGCAATGGACGCCCCTTCAATGTCGGCAAGCGACTGGGTCGCAAACACGACGGCGACGTTCTTTTTCCGAAGCGTCTTAAGCCAGTCGCGGAGGCGCGCTGCGAACACCGGATGATCAAGGAACAGCCAGGCTTCATCGAGAATGAGCAGGGTCGGGCGGCCATAGAACCGGTCTTCCAGCCTGTGGAAGAGATAGGTGATGACCGGCGCGACCGCAGATGGCGTCTGCATCAGCTCGTCCATCTCGAAACAGGCAACCGCAGAAAGGTCGAGGGCTTCCGCATCGCTGTCGAGTAGGTGCCCATAGGCCCCTTCCAGCGTGTACGGATGGAGCGCCGCTTTCAGCTTATCCGATTGCAGAATGAGGCTGAGCCCGGTCAGTGTGCGCTCTGCGACTGGTGCTGACGACAGCGATCGCACCGCGTCCCACAAGACGGACTTCAGGTCCGGCGTAACGGTCACGCCCTCGGCTTCGATCAGCCCGAGCAGCCAGTCTGCGGCAAAGCTTGCGCCGCGGTCGGTGTCGATATCCCGAAGCGGTTGCAATGCCGGACGCTCATCGCCCGCCAGCGGCAGCCAGGTGCCTTCCATGGCGAGCGTCACCGCCCGCGCGGATCGTCCCTTGTCGAAGAGGAACACCTGCGCATCGCTATAGCGCTGCCATTGCGCCGCCAGCAGCGACAGGAGTACCGATTTGCCGGAGCCTGTCGGCCCAATGATCAGCGTATGGCCGACATCGCCGACATGCATGTTAAGCCGGAACGGCGTCGTGCCTTCGGTCTGCGCTTCGATTAGCGCGCGATCGGACAGATGATCGTTCCAGGCATCGCCCGCCCAGACCGAAGATATCGGAACAAGATGGGCAAGGTTCAGCGTATGCAGGATCGGCTGGCGGACATTGGCATAGACATGTCCCGGCAGGGAGCCAAGCCAGGCTTCGACGGCGTTCAGCGTCTCGCGGATCGTCGTGAACCCGCGCCCATTGATCACGCGTTCGACGGCGCGGGTGCGCTCCTCGACTTCCTCACGCGAGGACCCCATTAAGGTCAGCGTGGTGGTGACATAGCCATAGGAGACAAGATCAGAGCCAAGCTCCTGCAACGCCGCATCGGCATCGGCCGCCTTGTTGTCGGCATCATTGTCGAGAAGCGCGGCTTGTTCGTTGAAAAGCGTCTCTCGAAGGACGGCTCCAACGGATTTGCGCTTGGCGAACCAGTGCCGGCGCTTCTTGGCGAGGAGCTTTTCGGCCTCGGCCTTGTCCATCGCGATATAGCGCGTCGTCCAGCGATAGGAGAAGCCAAGCCGGTTCAGCTCATCCAGCATGCCGGGCAGGGTCGAGGCCGGAAAGCCAAGCAGGGTCAGCGTCGCTAGATGCGCCTCGCCAATCCGCGGCTCGAGCCCGCCCGCAAAACTCTCATCGGCCAGCACCGCATCGAGAAAGACCGGCAGTTCCGGAACCGACACGGCATGCCGCTTCGACGAGATGCAAGCATGAAGGTAGGTGAGGGTCTCTTCATCCGAGAGCGGATGGATCTCGTCCAATGCAGTCGACAGCAAATCGAGTGTCTGCGCCGCGCGTGTCTGGAAGTGCTCCAGCCGCTGGCGCCAGTCCTCGCCGTCACGCTTTTCGGGCCGCTCGATCAGGGCCTTTTCGGCCTGCCCCGTCGCATCGGCGGGCGGCAGCCAGAGTAGTGTGAGGTAATAGGCGCTCTCGAAGCGGGCGCCGGTCTCCTCGGCGGCTGCGCGGCGTTCCTGCTCGATCAGCCAGGCGGCAGCGCATGCAAACTCACTCTCTTCCAGCGAGACCGCTTCCGCCCGCACCGCTTCGAAGAAGAGCGCCCAGCCGGACCCGAACCGGCGGAGCACATTATTGACCCGAGCGGTGACCGCAACGAGTTCGGCTTCCGTCGAGCTTTCAAGGTCGGGGCCCCTATAGCGGAAGCTGGTCTGGAAGGCGCCGTCCTTGTTGAGGACGACGCCCGGCGCGACCAGGCACGCCCAGGGGAGGAAATCGGCAAGACTGGCCTGCCGGGTCGCGTATTCAGAGAGGTTCAGCATGAAAGGTGTTCCTTATGGCGGGCCGACCGGATTGCGACGGCCAGGAAGTCCGGGTCGGACCGGGCCATGAGGACAGCGAGCGAGTGCCCCGCCACCCAGACGACGAGGCCCGGTATCCAGAGCCGGAGGCCGAGGGCCAAAGCTGCTGCAATCGTCCCGATGGCAATGGCGGCCGAGCGCGGCGCGCCCGCCATCAGGATGGGCTCGGCAAGCGAGCGGTGGAGGGGGATCTCGTAGCCGTCCAGCACTAGAGCACCGCGCCGCCGCCGAAGGAGAAGAAGGTCAGGAAGAAGCTGGTCGCCGCAAAGGCGATCGACAGGCCGAACACGATCTGGATCAGCTTGCGGAACCCGCCGGACGTCTCCCCGAAGGCGAGTGTCAGGCCGGTGAGCGTGATGATGATCACCGCCACGATCCGGGCGACAGGGCCTTCGATGGATTGCAGGATCTGGTCGAGCGGGCCTTCCCAGGGCATGCCGGTGCCGGCGGCATGGGCCGGCAGTGACAGCACGCTCACCGAGGTCAGCAGCACGCCGGCCTGAAGCGACCGGTTGAGGGCCTTGATCTGGTCGTAGAACATGCGTCGGTCTCCTTAATTGACGATGTTGAGAAAGGGGGCGGCGAGCGGCTCGGTCCGGTATTCAGTGCCGTCAAAGCCGGTAATCCGGAGCGCCTGCTCGACGCGGCGGGCGCCGCTTGCGCGGGACATGAAGACGATCACATCGACCGCCTCGCCGATCAGGGCATGGGGAAGGGCGGTCGTTGCTTCCTCGACCAGCTGTTCGAGCCGGGTCAGTGCGCCGGAGGCGGAATTCGCATGCAGCGTGGTGATCCCGCCCGGATGGCCGGTATTCCAGGCCTTGAGGAGGTCGAGGGCTTCGCCGCCGCGGACCTCGCCGACAATGATCCGGTCAGGCCGAAGCCGCATGGTGGAGCGGACAAGATCGCGAAGCGTGATGCCGGACCGATGCGTCCTGAGCTGCGTCACATTTTCGGCGGAGCAGCGGAGCTCGCGCGTGTCTTCCAGAATGACGATCCGGTCTTCAGCCAAGGCCGGTTCGGACAGCAATGCATTGGCAAAGGTCGTCTTGCCCGATGACGTGCCGCCCGCAACAACAATGTTGAGCCGGTCTTCAAGTGCCTGCCGAAGCCCGACACAAAGCGCCGGCGTCAGCGCGCCTGTTTCGACATAGGTATCCAGCGCGATCGGTTGGCCTGCCGGCTTGCGGATCGCAAAGCAGGGCGCCTCGGAAACGGGCGGCAGGATGCCTTCGAACCGCTCGCCGGAGCCAGGCAGTTCGGCCGACACAATCGGAGACGCCCGGTCGCAGACCTCACCGACGGAGGACGCGACCAGCCGGATGATCCGCTCGCGCTCGGCACGGCCCAGCGTCTCGGATGCCCGGCGCAATCCGAAACCTGCCTTCTCGACCCAGACCGAGCCGTCAGGATTGGCGAGGATCTCGATCGTGTCAGGCGCCGCCAGCGCTGCCCCAACTGGACCGTCGAAGGCCGTGCGGAGCATAGCTGTACGGCGGGTCTCGGTCTCGCTGGGCTGGGGCAGGGCAGACATGGTTAGGCGTGGTCCTCATCGGTGATGGGACCAGCATCAGGGCATCAAATGCTGCCGCACAGTTGGGGCCGGAGGACACGAAAGGCGCCTGCGGGAAGTCCGAGGACGCAGAAGGGCAATTCACATAGCGCCGCAGAGATTGATATCGGGCTGGAAGGCAAGATCGGCCTAGGCAAGCGCCTCGGCATTTATTGCCGCGCGGCAGGACTGCCGTTCTCGATCGCATCAAGGGAAGACAATAAGTGTCTCTATCCGGTTGAGGCAAAGACGATGCTGCTGCATTCAATGATAAGGATAAGACTGCATCAACATTGTTAAATCCTGAAACGTGTCCCTCATACTGTTGTTGCCGGTTTGTGGCCATTCGAATGAAAGCAGACTCGAAGTACGGATGTGTTTCATTACCCAGAACGGACGCGAGCATAAATGACGGTGGAAGGTGCAATCGGATCAGCGGGGCTCGGATGGACGGCCGGCAAACTCCTCGATGCATTGTCTACGCCGCTCAAGAACGTCCTTTCCGAAATTGAACTCAATCGCGCAATCACATCTGCGCTCGAACGCTCTGAAGATCGGCTGAAATCAGAGCTTGCAGCCGAGGACTGGAAGATCGTCAGCGAGACGATCCAGCAGCATCAACCGCTTGTGTTCACGGTCGCGCTGGAAACGCTTCATCGGCGGACCGCTGGGACCGGGATGCAGCCATTGAGAGAGGCGCTGTCCGCCCGGATAGCGCGAGATACAGGCTTATCCGAGTCCTTGGCGGCTCGCCTGGCGGGTATTCTCGACGACGAGCTTTGGAGCAAACCGCCACTGTCGCAACATAGGCAGGCGCTCGCCATTTACCTCCAGGAAGCAAAACTGGATTTGCTTGTTGGCGAGCTGGTGCCCGACCGACGCCTGTCCGCTGTACTCGATCGCGTTCGCCTAGCGTCACGCCAAGATCGCGCCAAACGGCTAGATCGCGTTCACCAATCCGGCCCTATTATCCCGCGGCGACTCGAACGTGTTCGCGAAGACGGCGCCGAGACACTTCTGATGCCGGACGTTGCTGCACTCTTTGCGCCACAATGGGTTGCCTCCATCGTTGATCTCGCCGGCGCCGGCAAGTCGACAACACTGTTCCTTCTGGCAGACGCAATTGAGACCGCTTCTGAGAACACGGCTGTGATCGTTTTGCCGATGGCAGAAGTTGCGCTCAAATCTGACGTATTCGAGGCAATCGCAAAACGCGATGCGTTCATGGAACACAAGGTAACATATGCTGATCTCGCTGCGCTGGCGCGGGCAGGTGACTTGGTCATCCTGTTCGATGGATGGAATGAGCTGCCGCCTGCTGATCGTAAGACAGTCCGGGATGCGATCAGCCACTTTCATCAGGATTATGAACATGCGCCGCTTTGCTTTGCGACGCGCCCGTCCTGGTTCCCGCTCCCCGTTCCGCCAAAGGCGCAATTCGATCTCGATCGCCTGTCCTACGCTGACCGGGAGCATTTTGTTCGAGAGGTTGCGGGCGAGTCAGGCGTTACGGCGCTACGGTATGCTCAGCAGAGACCGGCGCTGCGGCGCGTGCTCGGAACGCCCTTCTTTCTCAGCATATTCGCCCGCCTGCCGTGGAGTGATTCCGACAGGGACATTCCACAAACGGCGGCAGCCCTTATTGGAGCCTTCGTTGATGAAGAGTTTGCGAGGATGCTGCAACGTACCGGCGCGCCTGCTGAACGCATAGAAGTTCTTCGCGAACTGCTGGAAGCACTTGCCAACGAAATGGTCGAAACAAATCGCCTAGATCTGTCATGGTCACGGGTCAGCGAAATCATCGAGCCCTTCAGGAAGCGATCTGGCGTAGCGGCGTTTGGGGCAGACACCCAAACGATACTGGAGGAAATAAGCCTCCAGTCCTTTGTTCATGTCGACGAAGATAGTGGTGCAAGAACACTCGCTTTCGATCATCAGATGCTCAGAGACTGGTTCGCATCATCCCGGGTTGCCTTTGAAATCGAGGCCTGTTCCGCGGATGGCAATACGCCGTGCAAGGCAATCGGTGCGCTGGGAAATCAGCGATCATGGGAGGGCGCACTTGAAATCGCCGTTGAACAAATGTCTCAGGACGGCCCGGCTTCTCCTGGATTGCAGAGGTTCCTGATGGAGATGTGCGGCGTCGATGTCGCCTTCGCCGGCAAACTGATTGGCGTGCTTGGAAATGAAGCCTGGCAGAGCATTTCTGGCGCGATCACATCCTTTGTCGACGAATGGGCCGAGGAAACCGATCCTGAAGCCTTATTTGACTTCATGATCAGCACAGGACGGGCGGATTTTTCGGAACGGATCTGGAAGGATCTCGAACAGAATGACGATCACCGCCGCCGCGGCGGCTTGACGGGCAGGCGTCCCTTCAATCCGGCGATCCTCGGAACTGGCTGGAGGGACCGGTTTAGGACGCTTCCGGAAGAAACCCGTAGAAGTGTTATCCACGATCTTTGCTATATGGGAGGCGAGGTGGGCCTCAGAAGTGGCCTTGAGCTTGCGCTCGGCGAGCCGAAATCGGATGCCCTTGGCTTCGTTCTGGACGAACTTCATTATCGCCGCCGAAGTGAGTTGGCCCGCGAGCTCTTCGAAAAATTCTCCGACGATCATTGGAGTCGTTGGGCGCTCGACTCCCGGGTCAGCGCTTTGGCTGCCGAAAAAGCCCGGGATATCTACGAGCCAGCTCTTATTCGGCAGATTAGAGCGGACGACCCATCGCATGCCCTAAGAGCAAAACTGACCTGGTGTGCGATGACCGGAGAACCTCTCACTCAGGAGGATATCAAGGCCGGCCTCGATCTAGATGAAAAGGACAAGGAAAATCGGCACTGGTTCGCGTCCCGGTTCAGGGAAATCGCGCCCGACCTCCTTTCGGATGTAATGTTGCGCCGGTACTTCGACGGCAACCGCATCTACCGGCCCGAAGACTATGTCCGGGACTTGTCAGAGCGTGACGAGCAGCGGCTCCTGCGCCTTCTCGGCGAACAAGAAGAGGATGTCCACAATACAGCGGGGCTAACCCGACTGCTGAAGGCGGGAAGCTTGCGGCAGCTGATCAGGCGCGCGTTCGACCTGCGAAATCAGATGCAGGGACTGTCCCGGCAAGAAGCTGCGCCTTTGTGGCGGGAGATTGTGCGGATACGAGACTATCTCGCACGGGCTGATCACGACACGCTCATCCGCGTACTTATCAATACCAGCGCCCGGTCAGGGGGCGAGGCATCGATCCTGTTCGATTTTGTCTTGTGGTGGAAGGGTGATTCGTATCCGGAGCAAGGTGGTCTTAAGCCCACAGGTCTTCAGCAGCTTGCACTTGGTCTTCAAGCGCGCCGATGGTGCCGCGCCGTGTTGGACGACCCGAACCGGTCCCGGGAATGGCTCGCAGACGGTGCTCGGGCGGTTGCTAGAATTGGCAGACTGCAGGATCTGTCTTTGTTGAAAGAGCTTCTCGATACCGAGCTTAATCAGCACCAAGCCGAGCAGGCGGAGTTCCTCCGTCTTCCGCCAGCGCGAAGAAGACGCAGCACCGCTCAAATGTATTACGACAATCTCATGAGGCAGGCCTTCTACGAGCTTCGGTCACCGGAGACGTGCAACATTTTGTTGGACTATTTTGGCGATGAGCGCTTTGAGATCTCCGCAGCCATTGCACTTCGTCCTTATGCGCCGTTCAGGACTGCGGACATTGTCGATAAGGGCAGAGTACTTGGGGGCCCCAGCAATGAGCTTCTCAGGCGACGGCGGCGAGCCTGGATCGAACGCCCGGAAACGCAGCAATGTCACCCCGTCGCGGCAAGGCTGCTCGACCGAGTTGCCGAGATTGATGTGCAATCCGAAGGGGGATGGTCGCGCATTCGTCAGCTGGCGACGTCTGCAGCCTGGATGGATTGCGGGCCGAGGATTCGGGAAATCTGGGACGTGATCGAGCGGAATCCTGAGCCTGGAAAGGCCTCGGAATTACTGGAGGCGCTATCTCACACCGGGCATCCGCTCAAAGCCGCGTGGATCACCCGCGGCCTCGACGCCGCTGAAGATAGGTATTTTTCTCAAAAGTGGCGACCAGACAACGACTTCTACATATTGCGGCCGTGGCTTGAGATGCTGAGCCGCTGCGACGATCCGATGGAACTCGTGCGCCGGATCGAAAAATACCCTGAATCTGTCAAACGCTGGCGCGTACGCGATTATGTCGGCGGCGTCATTGCCGATGATAAAGATGTCGAGATGGATACGGTCGAAGCTCTTGCAGCGCAAGGTTCGGATGAGGAGGGCACCTATGCAAGAGTGAACGCTCTTTTTCGCATCGGTTCTGATCGTGCGCTTGAAACCCTTCTCGAAGACGCGATGAACGGTCGACATGGCCGGCATCTCCATTTTTTTGGGCACGGGCCCAATGCGCTTTCCGAGTATCTCGCCAAGAAGCCTGAGCGGTTCGTGGCACTTGTCGACGATCTGCTCACCCGGTCTGACGGTGACGCGCGCCTTACCCGGCTTTCCAGCATTGTCGATGGGCTGGACTCTCCCGTACTTTTCGAGATCGCCATGGAACGCGCAGTGAAATCAGGAGAGGATGCGTGGAAGCGTCTCGTTGCCAAGATGCTCCCGGATCAATGCATACTGCGCGAACCGATCGGACAATCGGGCTATGAGCTCACCCAGAAGCCTCTGGCCGCGCTCCGTCAGCGGATCTTTCATTTGTCGCGCACAAGTGATGGTGAGTTCTGGCGAGAGCAATTGGCGCGGATTGACGCCATCATTGGCGAATATGGCGGAAGTCCCGATGATCCACGACATCCCGATCTGGCCAGCGGTGTGCCGCATCCAGCGACGGGTGAAAATTTGTGGTACGGGCCTGCGTCAGATCACAGTCCCTCCGCGCCGGCGAGTTAGTCGTCCACAGGCAGATCATACAGCCTCATCGATCCGTTCGATGTGATCTCAAGTACTGAATTGATCATCACCATCATCGGATCACCAAGCGTGTGCAGAAAAGCGATTGCTTGCTCGACCAGTTCCTTCGAGCGGGCTTTACCTGCCACAGGAAGGATAATGAGGCCGGGATGAATCTCCTCGGTCGCAACAAGCGCTCTGAAATCCCGGGCATTCTGGGTGACAATGACCAGATTATTGTCGACGCACCTTCGAAGCACAACATGGTCAGGATCGCCGAGCCCTCCGAAGTCCCTCGGATGTTGTGCGACATGAAATCCTGTCGCATTCAATTCTGCCGCCAATGAAGGCGACAGGCACTCGTCAATGAAGAGTTCCACCCCGCCCGTCGCCTTCGATTATGCGGCCGCATGCCAGGGCCGTTTGGGGCGGCCCATCATTGGGTTGGCCTTGGCGTAGATAGCAGCGGCTTCGAAGGCCTCTCGCGGGACGCTGGGATAGTCACCTGCAATCTCATCAAGGCCTTCGCCATCTTCAAGCCGCGCCAATACGGAATAGACAGTGATCCGCGTATTCGCGATCACCGGCGTCCCACCCAGAATCTCCGGGTTGGAGACAATATGTGCGTCCCTAGCGTTCACGTATCGCAGCGCTTTCGCATATGGTTCGCTCACAAGTTCATCCACCTTCAAAATAGCCATTGGAGCAAACTCCACGGGCTTCAATGTACCGACTTCGAGCGTCTTTAATTGAGCCCAAAGCGCTTTCTTATACTTCACCGGCAAATCCGTCAGCTTTGCCGCCTTGATGGCGGCGAGATAGATCACTGCATTGACCGGGAGAAAACGCGTTGCTCCACCCCGTCGTCTTGCCTTTTTTTCCTTGGCTTTCAGCACTTTCGTCTCAAGTGCCTTTTCTACGACATTCGCCGTAACACCTGCCAGCTGTGCTGTTTCCTTTACCGTCAAGTCCGATGTCGTCGTCATAAGTCTTTCCTCATGAGGTAAGACTTAGTATCAATGGATGCTATTTGCAATAGTAATTGTCGTGTAGCCACCAAATGGCTGCCGTGAGTTCAATTCCAAATATGTGGATTGGAGCGCTCAACGACGCGCTTGGTCAGCGCTTCCAGCTCGCTTCGAGCCCTCGTTGCATCTGTTGGCGTCTCGAACGGGTTCTTGCCTGGTCGCTGCCGTAACCATTCGAAAATGAACTCGATCAAGAGGTCCGTCTGGAAAGCTGTTCCTGTCTCCAGCTTTTCGATCTGGTCTTCCACCCGTTCCAGCCGCTGGATGATCGCGGCATCGGGCCGGTCTTCAGGCGGTGTGAACAACAGGGTCAGAGCTTCGTCGATCAGCGTGCCGACGTGGACACCATTCTCAGCAGAGAACTGCTTCACCTTGCGATGGTTCGTCTCGGAGACACGGATATGAAGCCGTGGATTGCGCGCCATGTCCTAAAGCTCCCGTCCGCCATTTTCCTGGACTTGAAGGTAGTAGCGCGCGATCTGGTCCTGAATGCCGCCACGCTGCTGAGGTGCGTGCTCTTCCTCATTCGCAATATCCTGCGAGATCTCATCCTCATCGCCGATGTCCGGTCCCACCGCTCGCGCCAGCCCGCCGGAATTACCGTCTGAGGGGGATGGTCCAGATCGATGATATCCACCGAACCGCATTGCGTCTGCACCCGCTGAGTTGACCGGCAACGCACCGACCCGCTCAGTGAAGTTACGATCTTCATAGTAACGGAGCTTCTTCGCCCGGATCGGCGGATGGCTCGCCAGGAAGATCAGCGCGTCATCGGCCGGCATCTGCATTACTTCGCCGGGCGTCAGAAGCGGGCGTTGGGTTTCCTGTTGCGAGACCATGACATGACTGAGCCAGGGCGCGAGCCGGTGCCCGGTATAATTCTTCTGGTTTCGCTGCTCTGTCGTGGTGCCGAGCATGTCTGAAATACGCTTGGCAGTGCGCTCGTCATTCGTCGCGAACGCGATCCGGACATGGCAATTGTCGAGGATTGAATTGTTCTGCCCATAGGCCTTCTCGACCTGGTTCAGAGACTGAGCAATGAGGAAGGCGCGGATCCCATAACCGGCCATGAAGGCGAGCGAACTCTCGAAGAAGTCCAGACGTCCAAGCGCAGGGAATTCGTCTAGCATCAACAGGGTCTGCCGGCGGTCTTTTCCATCCGGCAGCTCTTCGCAAAGCCGCCGGGCAATCTGATTGAGGATCAACCGCATCAACGGCTTGGTCCGCGAGAGATCAGACGGCGGAACCACCAGATACAACGACGCAGGACTTTCGCCGCGAAACAAATCCTCGATTCGCCAATCCGAACCGGAGGTCGCCCGCTGGACAACCGGATCGCGGTAGAGCCCCAGGAACGAAATGGCCGTCGACACGACCGATGACTTTTCGTTCTCCGACTTGTTCAGAAGTTCACGTGCCGCCTCCGCCACAACGGGATGCGTCAATGGCCGGTTGCGGCTTCCCAAATGGTTCGCCTCAAGCATGCGCTCCAGCGTATCATCGATCGGCCGGGCTGGATCAGACAGCAGCGTCGCCACGCCCGCTAACGATTTGTCATCTTCGGCATATAGAACGTGCAGGATGGCACCAACGAGCAGTGAATGCGCCGTCTTGTCCCAATGGCTACGCCGCTCCAGAGAGCCATCAGGATCGACCAGAATGTCCGCCACATTCTGCGCGTCGCGGACCTCATGTGCCCCGAGCCGCACTTCCAGCAAGGGATTGAAGCGTGAACTCGACAAGTCTGTCGGATCGAACCGAACGCATCGAGAGAAGTCCGACCGCCATTTCGACGTCAGCGCCCAGTTCTCTCCCTTGATGTCATGAATGATCGCATTGCCTGTCCAGGACAGAAGGGTAGGGATCACCAACCCAACACCTTTGCCCGACCGGGTCGGCGCGAAGGCCATGACATGCTCGGCGCCCGCATGCCGGAGATACCGGCCTCTGAATCGTCCCAGCACTACGCCAGACGTACCAAGCAGACCAGATCGCCGAACGTCCCGCGCCGATGACCAGCGCGCAGAGCCATAGGTCGTCGCATTCTTCTCGCGTCGTGCCCGCCAGAGCGACGCGATGATCGCCATTACAACACCGGCGATGCCACCCAGCGAGGCAATCAAACCCGCACGCGCAAACACGTCTGGCGCATAAGCATCATAGGCATACCACCACTGGAACAGCCGCCACGGCTTGTATACTGGCTGACCCGCAAGCTCGAACCAGGGTCCGCCCAAACGCGGTTGATGGTCCAGAATACCCGCCACCCACTGCGTCGCTATCCACACCGAACAGGTGATCAGCAAAAGCGTCAGCAGGAACTGCCCCAGTAGAAACTTTGTCGGGGTTATCTGTGGTCTCCTTCCTAGCTGGTTGAAACATTACCTGGCACCTAAGCAGCTTGCCCAATGAAACTGCGGGATATTGGGGGAACAAGCTGGGTGCCTCGGCTTTTGGCTAAACCGGCTCCAACACCTGACCGAGTGGAGGGCGAAGGCCACACCGAAGGCGCTGGGTCAAAGGTGAGTTGAACCCAGGTAAGTGAATACCGGCCGTCCGAAAGCATAGATCGTTGACAATTGGCGCAACACAACATATTCGTTGTGTTATGTCATTGAAGATTGATCCTGCTACTGGCTACCTTCCGCCTGGCGTTCATGAAACGACATGGTCAGATGTGGAGCTCTTATGTGGTACAAATTCTCACCGACAGCGTCTTTTGCGAGGATTGAAGCAAGCTCTGCTCAACCTTCGTAAAGCTGGGTGTAAGATCGTATTGCTCGATGGAAGCTTCGTTTCATCGAAGTCTCTTCCAAATGATTATGACGGCGCGTGGGAACCATCCGGTGTCGACCCTGATCTGATTGATGAGGTGCTGTTGACGTTCGACGACGGTCGTGGCCTGACCCCACGAGGTGGTCCAACGGTAGCGTTAGACCTGGCAGGTTAGCGGGGCTCATGCCGCCGCACCTTCATAGTAAGGCGGCGGGAGCCCCGCGGGCAAGATGGTCTTCGGTGCGGGCGGGTTGTACCCCAGCGATGAGTGTGGCCGCAGCTGATTGTAGTGGCGCCTCCACCACTCGATGAGGGCCTTCGCTTCCTTCAGTGTATAGACGATTTCCCGGTCCAGGAACTCGTCCCTGAGTTTCGAGTTGAAGCTCTCGCAATAGCCGTTCTCCCATGGTGAGCCAGGCTCGATATACAGTGTCGTCACGCCCAGCCTGCCGAGCCATCCCCGGACAGCCGTAGCGATGAACTCTGGTCCGTTGTCGGAGCGAATGTTCTCCGGTGGCCCGTGGATGAGGAACAGCTGAGAGAGCTCTTCGAGCACGTTTTGCGAGTTGAGCCTTCGCTCGACGCGAATCGAGAGGCACTCTCTCGTGAACTCGTCGATGATGCAGAGCATCCGATAGACCCTTCCATCATGGGTCCGGTCCTGGACGAAGTCGTAGCTCCAGACGTGGTTCGGGCGCTCCGGCCGAAGCCGCACGCACGACCCATCGTTCAGCCATAGGCGCCCGCGTTTCGGTTGTTTCTGCGGTACTTTAAGCCCCTCCCGCCGCCAGATGCGATAGACCCGCTTCTGGTTCACGTGCCATCCGTCGCGCCGGAGCAATGCAGTCACCCGGCGATAGCCATAGCGGCCATACTGCTCAGCTAGCTGAATGATGGCACCGGTCAGCGCCTTCTCGCCAGGACGGCCCGAAGGACGCTTCCTCTGGGTCGAACGGTGCTGACCCACCACCTCGCAGGCACGGCGCTCTGAGACGCCATGCTCCTTCGTGACGTGATCGACGCATTTCCGACGGCGGTCGGGGCTCAGAAGTTTCCCTTTGCGGCCTCAGAAAGAATGAGCTTGTCCAGCGTGAGATCCGACACAGCCTTCCGTAGGCGTTGGTTCTCTTTCTCAAGCTCTTTAAGCCGCTTCGCCTGATCGACCTTCAGACCGCCATACTCCCGTCGCCACCTATAGTACGTCTGCTCGGTCACACCGATCGCCCGGCAGGCAATCCCGATGGTCTCGCCCTTCGCCAGGCGCACCTCGACCTCTCGCAAATGACCGATGATCTCCTCGGCCGTTCGTCTCTTCCGTCCCATTCCTCAGCTCCTTCCATGGAGCCAAGTCTAACACATCAACCGGACCACTTTTCGGGAGGCAGACCAACGGCGCTGGCTGAGGCCGGCGTCATCTACAGAGATTTCTTTCAGAAGGACCGCAACGGCGTCCCCAAAGGCGTTCTGGAGATAGATCTCGGGAGCATCGTATGATTACCAATGAGAGACAGTATAAGATTACCCGCACGCAGGCGGACAAGTTTCGCAAGGCGTTGGATGAACTTAGCAAGACACACGAGCTAAAAGCTGATTTGCATCCACGCTTAGCTCGCGCTGAACGAGAAGCGCTAGAGAGCCAACTTCAAGACTTAACTGATGAATTGGAGGCGTATGATGCACTTCAATCTTCCGAAGCCTCGATTATCGAGATCAATGACTTTAGTGAGCTTGCTGACGGCCTTATCAAGGCGCGTATCGCCTCGGGGCTCACTCAACAAGATCTCGCTGAGCGAGTAGGCCTGAAGCCACAACAAATCCAAAGATACGAGGCCGAAAGGTATGCAGGCGCAAGCCTGACCCGCCTGATTGAAATCGTGAAGGCACTTGGTGTCCGTATTTCCAATGATATTTTCGTGCCGTTTTCGCCGAGTGGGTTTGATGGTTTGGTTAAAAAGCTGTCTCAAGTAGGCGTGGACCGCGATTTCTTAACTGCGCGGCTCATGGACCCACGAGACACCGCCATTGTTCAGGACGAGTTGACATACGGTCCAGAAGAAGAAGCGGTTTCCATTGGTCGAACAACCGATGTTCTAAGTAGGATCTACGGATGGGATCGTGCGAGCTTGTTCAGCGCGCCACCCCTTGCCCCCCCAGCCATGGCCGCCGCAGAGGCCCGGTTCAAAATGCCGGCGCGTCGCGAACATTCTGAAACCAGCGCATATGCCGCATACGCACACTATTTGGCGCTCGTTGTCCTTAGTGCTGTACGAGAAGCTCCCGCTAAGGTGATTCCTGAAGATCCAGTTGTTATGCGCCGGTCCATCATCGACGCTTATGGATCAGTATCTCTGGTCTCTTGTTTACGTTTTGCTTGGGACTTGGGCGTTCCAGTTCTACCGCTCAATGACGGCGGAACCTTTCATGGGGCCTGCTGGCGCGTCGCCAGCCGAAACGTCGTCGTGCTGAAACAACGGTCTCCTCATCAGGCACGCTGGTTGTTTGATTTGTTGCATGAGCTTTATCACGCGTCTCAGTTTCCAGACCGGGAACGATTTGAGGTTATTGAGTTAGACGAAACATCAGCGGAGCGTCGAGAATCTGACGAGGAGATCATGGCTAGCCAGTATGCTGGCGAAGTCGCGTTGGATGGACGAGCGGACGAAATCGCGCAGTTGTGTGTTTCTGCAGCAGGCGGAAGTGTACAACGGCTCAAAGGCGTTGTGCCGAGAATAGCGGATCAAGAAAGTGTCGATCTGGGCGCGCTTGCGAATTACCTGGCCTTTCGACTTTCTTGGCAAGGAATTAATTGGTGGGGTGCGGCGGCGAACCTCCAGCGGACCGATCAGGACCCTTGGATGATCGCACGCGATATATTTTTCGAGCGCTTTCCATTTGAACAAACAGATCAAATTGACCGGGGACTGCTCGAACGCGCCCTCGAGAAAGGATGACCATGCCGCTATTTCAGAAACCCGAGCCTCTGAAAATTACCTGCACGATGACAGATTGCGACAATGATCTTCATTGTTTTAAGGCGACACAAAAAATGCCTGTCGGAGACCGCGGCAAGTGCCGCGCCTGCAACGCAGACCTGGTTGACTGGACACGAATACACAACCGGTCAATTGGGGACGCCAAATACACTTTCCAGGCACTCAAACGCGAAACGATCAGGCACCATTTCTTTCACGTGCCAATCGACCAAAAGGCGATCAACTACGCAAAGCGAAAAGGTAGGAAGAAGCTGAAAGACGCGATCAGGGCTCGTGTCCAAAAATCAATCGGATCCGCAAACCCTTCTTGGGACGGTCGCCAAACGCCGATGAGCGACAATCCAATATTCTACGGCCAACATGCCACCGCAACCTGTTGCCGAACTTGTCTAGAATACTGGCATGATATTCCAAAAGGAGTCCCACTAACTGAGGAGCAGATTGATTACTGCGTAGAAATTCTCGAGCTGTTTTTTGACGAGCGGCTCCCTGAAGTTGACGATAATCCTGTTCATGTCCCTCCGATCCGTCGGTGATCGGAACAAGAGTGTCTGAAATGAGCAACCAGAAGCACATAGACACTAACAGCTTTGCACGCTTACTTCGTGAAAAGGCGATCAAGCCTGATGAAAGAAAGCTGCTGGTTTCCGTCCTAGCGGGTTCAGGGCAAGAGTCGGACTTTGCTTCACCAGCCAATTGCAATGGCCTAGGACGGATTCGGCACTTCAGGCATGAGACAGCGCCAGGTTGGCCGATCAACCCCCTCCCAATTGTTCCAGCAGCAGAAGCGCTCGGCTTTGCTGATTCACCGAAGGTTATGACCGCGCAAGTTTTTCAGAATGCTGCGTGTCCCTGGCGGTGTTGGTACTGTTTCGTCCCGTACAATCTACTCAGTGCAGACGAAAGCCGGTCTCGATGGGTGGGTGCTGATGACCTCGTCCAACTTTATCGTCGGGAGCCAGAACCACCTCGGGTGATCGACTTATCAGGTGGTTCGCCAGATCTGGTTCCGGAATGGTCTGTCTGGATGATGGACGCACTTGATACAGCGGGGCTGAGCACCTCAACGTATCTCTGGTCAGACGACAATCTGAGCACAACTTACCTGTTCGACGAACTATCGACTGCACAGATTGATCGCCTTCAATCATACCCGAACTACGGACGTGTCTGTTGCTTTAAAGGCTTCGATGCCGCGTCTTTTTCGTTCAATACCAATGCTCAGAAAGGAGATTTTGATCGCCAGTTCGATATCATGGCTAGGTTGCTAACTCTGGATATCGATCTCTACGGGTATCTGACATTGACGGCGCCGTCCGACAATCAACTGGCAAGCAAAATGTCGGCGTTTATGGATCGTCTCCAGAGCTTGGATCCACATCTTCCCCTCAGAATAGTTCCACTAAAAATAGGTGTTTATGGTCCAGTAACCGGTCGACTCACGCCGGAACGAGAAAAAAGTTTGAAAATACAAGAGACCGCCATTGCGCTTTGGGTGGCAGAACTCGAGGCGCGCTATTCAAACGAACTGATCTCGCGATCGATTTGCGACATCCGTATAGGTGCGAGGAGTACCGCATGACGGTGGAATTGCATATGTCGGAATTGCCTTTTGAGCGACGCATCGATCTTTGGATGCTAGACGTTCTGCATAGACAGCCTTCAAGCTTTCTTCAGGTTTTGAGATCACTGCCGGGGGTGTTTCCTAGTGCGGCGCTCGCTTCACTGCGCCGGCTGCATAGAGCCGACCGTCTGAATGCACCCACCCTCCGTTTGTTGGAGTATCAAGCCCGAAGTGAATACGGGCCTATTGAGGTCGATCTAACGCTGCCCCCACCACACCCCCTCAATTATGAATGGCGTTTCACTCACGAAAGCGCACAGTTCATGATTTCGGAGGCAAAGCGTCGATCCGGCGTACACGGTCAAATTCTGATGCTGGGAACACCTGGCGTGGCCCGATCAGCACTTAAGGTACGTCCTGGCCAAGGTCTCACATTTCTGGGTGAAGACAACCATGTCACTCGCTTGTTGGAAGCCGAGAACAATTCCGTCGGCTCTCCAATTACACTCCACCGCTGTGGTGCCAGCTTGCCGGCAGGCTTTGCCGACACTGTACTATTGGATCCTCCATGGTACACAGATTTCGTTGAAAAAATGCTCCGAACGGCTGCGTTTGCGTGTCGAAGTGACGGAGTCGTTCTGTTCTCGTTAGCCCCGGTGGGTACGAATCGGTCAGCGTATAAGCATCGAGCTGACGTTTTCAGCTTGGCCGAATCGTATGGGCTGCAACTGGAGAGCATCAACGAAGCGGCACTTGCATACGAAACGCCATATTTTGAGGCGAATGCGCTCCGTGCTGCCGGCTTGGGTGCGCCAGCGGTCTGGCGAAGAGCCGACTTTGCGACATTCAGGAAATCGTCAGGTGTGGTCGAACGGACTGACACCAGCAGTACCAGTCAATCGCAATGGATCGATTTGCAGGTCGGGCGTATGCGCGTGTTTGTGAGGCGTTCAGTTGGCGCTACTGTCGGTGCGTCCGCAGCGCTTCGCCCGTTGTTGGATGGTGATATCCTGCCCACCGTAAGCCGCCATGACCCGCGGAGGGAAGGTGCTGACCTCTGGACATCCGGTAATCGCATTTTCAAGTGCTCGAGGCCGGATTTGGTCATTGCGGCGGCCAGCCTCACCCTTGACGAAATTATCGCGCGAGGATCAAGCGGCCCATCGACTACTCTGCTTTCAGAAATCGACGCAACCGTCCGACTCAAATACAAGTTGCAGGAATTGGCGACGAGAGAGGCTGCTGAAGAGCGCGGCCTCATTTTGGGGGAAGAGACGTGGATCGAGAAATCGACCTTTCAACACTCGCCCAACACGTCGATGGGCACTGCCGGTGGCTGAGCTATATCGATAGTGTTGAGGCCGGTAGGGTCAGCGCAGATGTGCACTTAGCTGTTTTTCAGGAGCCCTATCTGAGTTTCGTTCTGAATGGCCAAAAGACCGTAGAGTCACGCTTTAGTCGGATCGAATGTGCTCCGTACCGGCAAGTCCACTCTGGCGACATCATTTTGGTGAAACAGTCAGGAGGGCCGGTTCGAGCGATTACCCAAGCAGCGAAGATTGCCTATTTTGACTTTCAGAATGACTCTATTGAGAGAGTCAAAACGCTCTACGGAGCAGGGATCTGTGGGGACGACGAGTTTTGGGAATCTCAGAGGTCCGCGCTGTTCGCCACCATCATCGAACTTTGCTACACGATCGCTATAAAGCCGTTTGATATTCCCAAACGCGATCGACGTGGCTGGGTGCCACTTGACTGCCGCCAACGGAGTTTCAGCTTTTGATTGGCCGCATTGTTTGCTTCTCCGGCAAGATCGGAAGCGGAAAGTCATCGGTTAGCGAAGCTGTTGCGAATGCGCTTGCATGCAAGATGGCCAGCTTTGGCGGCTACATCCGGCATAAGGTAGAGAGCCAGGGCGGAGACCCGACAAGCCGGAAAGCTCTGCAAGACTATGGGCAACTTCGGGTCGATCAGAACATAGCTGAATTCTGCGATGACGTTCTAAGCTATTCGGGTTTCACAACTGGGGATGACCTCGTCGTCGATGGCATTCGGCATGTCGATGTCTACGACGCCTTGGTTCGTCGCCTGCCAAACTCGAGATTCCACCTCATCCACCTTGACCTAGATGACCGTTCGCGGAAGTCGAGAATGGCGGGAAGAGGCGATGACTTCAGCGACTTTGTTCGCGCCGAAGGTCACGTTGTCGAGAAGGACTTGAGCAGTAACCTCCCAAGCAGGGCTCACTTGGTCATCGATGCGTCCGCGCCAATTGAGGACATCGTCGGCAACATTCTCGTTTATCTGGCAAGCTGATGGCGTACAATTGGTTTGCACAAGCTTTATCGGCTGACCGATCGTGATTTGCCGATTTGCCATTGAAATGAATTGCCCGTCCGATTGAGCGTAACTTCTCGACCAAGCCAAACTGCATTTCTGTGGGATGCCGGAACAAGCGTGTAGCGATCTCGTCCCGTAATTACAGCAAACCGGCCTTGAGCCAGCTCGACGTGCTGCGAGTAGGTCCCGGAAAATTCACTCCAGCTTTCCGGATACGCAAAAGATAGTTCCATGCGAGCGCCTTCTGTCTTCATCGCCTTCTCAAATTCCGTTCTCTTGAGACGCTCAGCGTCTTCCGCGGTCGGCTGACCAGTTTGATCCAGCGTATAGCCCTCGGTTCGCAACCACACCTTTCGAATGCTGAGCAACTTTCGAAGTTCGTCCGCGAACGGACCCGTTGCGCCATCCAGCACATCGGTGTCGATCTGATCTAACCAAGTCTCTGCGTGCCGTTCAGCAAGCGCTTCAACGGGCAACCATGACCTCACGTCGATAGCAAGACCATGCTTTGTCGCTTCGGCCTGCAAAGCGCGCTCCTCGAAGTTGCTTGGGACGGCCCAGGTGCCATGAACATTCCTGTCGACGACTCCCAGTCGCCTCAGAGCCTCCAGCCGACGCTTATGCGCGAGCCGGAATGCCGGCGAACTCGATGGATCAGTCGCCTCGTGCAGCTCATCCGAATACACCCCGCCATTCCGTTCGGCGATCGCAGCAATCGTTATGTCCGCAGGCTTCGGTTCGACGGCTTTCCTCCCGACCGAAACAATCCCGCCAGGCTTGGGCAACTGAGCCGCTTCTTGTTCGGTCATCTCAATTGACCAGACTCGTCCATCGAGGCCTTCGATCAGTGCCGTCGTTCCGTTCCGCAATTCATCACCCGGCAAGGTGGCGGCAAGCTGTCCGAGAACTTCGCCACCAGAGTTCAAATCTCGGGGCAGGGCGTGCAGACGCGACGCATCGATTTTCCGGCCCTCCAGGTTGGCGAGCGATCTAACAATGTCCCCCCGCCTGCCAAGTGCCCGCAGCGTCTCCTGCCAACCTTCTTTCAAAGTCCAGCGACCATCCTCACGTCGCCTCGCAAGATCGAGTGTCCGAAGAAACCGAAGACGGCGATTAACGAGCGCGCCATCGAACCTTGACAATCCGCCCCGTTCACTCTCCGGCGTGTAACGTCCATCACTCAGTCTAGCCGCGATGTCGTGATCGATCGCCGTCAGCGCCTCTCGCTCGGCCTCGTTCGACCTTGCCGCTGCCATTTCTCGTAGCCGCCGCTGACCAAGCTCACGCGTCACCAGCTCCTGCGCCCGCGCCCGAAATCCCCGCGTGATGTATTTGCGGTCGATCAGCAGTTCACCATTCCGGGTATTGCCGCCGCGGATCACAATATGCACATGCGGTTGGCCCGTGTCGTGATGGTTGGCGGCGACCCAATCGAGCCGGCGGCCCAGATCCTTCTCGACCTGGCTTATGAACTCCCGCGTGAACCGCGTCAGGTCCTTCATCTGATCTGCGTCTTCCGGAGAGACGATCAACCGGAACTGCCGCCTGTCCTCGTCAGCCCGATTATTGAATGCTTTTGCATCCGCTTCATCGACACTCCGGTCATAGAGCTTGCCGCGCTCGCCCTCGCGCCCGGCCCCATCACGGCGGATGTAGGCGACATGCTTTGCAAAGCCCGCCACGCCGGTTGGACTCGCCCGCGCAATATGGACCTTCACAATGACCCGCCGAGCCTGCTGGCTGGACCAGTGCCGGGCAAGGGCGGCCTGCACTTTTCCGCGCCCTGCATGACGCACAGCGCCAGGCGGCAGGCCTTTGCGTCCGCGGCTTCCAAGCCGCCCCTTCGCGACGACGCGCTTCAGCCGTTTCAGCTGGGTCTTTGCCTTACCCTTCGACCTGATCTTCCCAAGCCGGGGAACGAAGTCGAAATCGTCGCTCACGGCTCCAAGTGCGCAGCGGATTGCAAATCCGTGCACCCGCCTTCCGGCACCGGGTCACACAAAAAAGGATGTGCAGACAATGGGTTAAGTGTCGCTGGGTGACACTCCCTTAATCTTGCCCTCCGGGACACAGAAGCCATTCCCGTCCCGCTATCTATCGCTTTGACGGTCGCCTGATCCTCAGCCGACCGGTTGCCATAAGTCCATATGGACCTGGCGACGCCAATGATGCGCGCGCCGTCCTGAACGCCGAAGTATCGTCCATCGACTGACAGGGGATGAGAGTTGAGCAGGAAAACGTCGCCGGCTTTGAGGGTCTGACAGCCCTGCCAGACGGGAAGGGCGCTGCCGGACTCGGTTACTTTGAGCGCATCAACAGATGTGATCCCGTTGATGGAGACCTGCGTATCGCATCTGCAAATCTCGTCACCGGATAGGCCCGCAACATGCTTCAACAAGGGCCAGTCGGAGCCAACAATTCCCTCATCGTTCAGCCAATGTCGAACCTCATCCGAGGGCGCAAACGCTACCAGATCGCCTGTCGAAATTCGCGCCGACCGGTCAACAAAGTAAAGGCCCTTGGGCATGCTTTCCGTCCGGTTCCAGATGAAGTCGGACCGGTTGATAATGCTGGCGGAGACCATGAGGCCTAGCCCGCATCCCATGCCTAACAACGCGATTCTACGACTCATCGCGAAGGCCTGTCCCCATGAACCTACGTCCATTGGTGTAAGCGATGATGTCCTTGCCGCGATACCAGACCTTGGCGCCGATCTTGTGATAAACCGGGCCTGTTCCCAGCGAACGCATATTGACCAGGGTCTTCGGTTTGAGGCCGAGATGGTCAGCGGTTTCATCCGTGTTCATCCATTCGGTCGGGGTTGGGAGGTTTGATTTGGGTCGAAGCTCCTCTCCACTTCTATTTGTCTCTGTCATAGCGTTGCTTCTCCTTTCCTCTACGCAACTCGAAGCCCTGACAGACTGCCAACTCATCCTCAGATTAAGAGTGTCTAACTTGCACCACACGCTCGCGACACCCTTGAATCCCCAAAGAACCCTCACGTTAGAATGCAGCGCTGATAGGCGTATCAGCACCTTCGTTGCAGACCCTTTCGGCATGAAAGAAGACCGCTCCGGAGGTGTCTCCGGAGCGGCTTGGCAAGGCTGTGATCTACCCTAGTCGCGCGCGTTCCAGAGAATGACGTGCCGGCCTTTCTTGCCCTTGACCGGGGCGAGGTTTGCGAAAATCCGGCGCGGTCCGATCTGCGGGTCTGCCAGCGTCAGCGAGACATAGTCGCGTCCCGATGCCTTCGACTTGCGCATCCAGCCGCCGCCGATTTCGGTCGAGGTTTCACCGGCATAGATGCGGTAGTCCGGATGTCCTTCTTCGGTCTTTTCTGCATTCTTCTCGATGCGGATTGCGGCAGAGAGGTTCATCATTGCGAGGGTGCCTTCAAAGCCGGACTTGGTCTCGCTGACATATCCGAGTGCGTTTGCCATAGGGGTCTCCTTTTCTTTCCTTGGCGTGTCTCCCGGGGACCCCTTGTCCCCGTCGACGCCGGACCGCCCGGACGGGGGCTGAGCGGCTAGAACCCGATAGGGGCGAAGCGCATGCGGAGCACCGCCTGGGGCGATGAAATTTGCTGCGCGAGGAGCCGCAAAGCGGCGGGGAAATTTCTTTGCCTCGGGCGGTTTCATGGCCGCTCAGTCCACGTCCAGGTCTTCAAGGCAAAGACGGGAGCAAGGGGTCCGTGAAATGCTTTGCGGGAAGAATTCAGGCTCCTCCTCATGCGCATCTCGATTGTCCATCGAGACCTCAAGACGCGCGATTTTTGTGAAGGCATTTCATGGGTCGCCCAGGTTTTGGAGCCACAATCCCCAGTCCCAGAAAGCGGAAAGCCGCCCGGTGATACCCACCGGACGGCTCCTCAAGCTGGCTGAACAGGAGACGATTATTCAGGCAGCGTCCTGTCGCGTCTCAGGTGTCTCATCGGGCGTGGCTGCTGCCTCCGCTTCGAATAGTCCCGCGATCCGTGTCCATGCATCGGCAGGTGGTGACCCGGCCCCTTCAACAAGGCGTGTCGGCGGCACCTGCATCCAGCTCGGTCGCCAGTCAGGATTGGCCTCGCAACCCTCCCCGCTGATCCGGTTCGCAAGCACCTGCTTCTGCGCCTTGCCCGTCTCGGCGCGGCAGGAGTCCGCGAGCGACAGGGTTGCAATATCGCCAATCATCGCATTGATGGCGCGCTTGTCCTTGGTGAGATCGAAGAAGGCCTCGTCTGGTTTCCAAGCCGCCGAAAGATCGGTGCCGCAGACATGCAGGACGGCTTCCACGATGCCATTTCCGGCCTCGAGTGTGCGGGCCATCACCGTCGCAAGCACCTGCAACACTTCCCCGTCCGACATGGCGAGCAGCGCGGAGAAAAGCTCGCACAAGCGGTAGTCATCGCCGTTCCGGCGAAGCGCTGGACTGACGTTGAGCGCCTTGAACAGGGCGTCGATCTGCGCCGTCGCTTCGGCCAGTGCAGCTACAGATACCCCGCTTTCCACACTCGCCTGCGTCTCATCCTTGCGGGCGCGAAGTTCGAAAGGCCGGACATCCCAAAGCGCGCTCCCCGCCATGGCATGCGCCACCATCAAGCGGAGAGCAATCGCGGGGGATGTGGCCAAACTCGCCTGAGCAGCTGCGTGGCGATGAAGCAGGATGTATTCCGCGAGCGGGCCGGACATTTCTGGCCGAACGGCTGCCGGAACGGCATCGCCTTCACCCTTCGAACCCTGTTGCCGCTTGCGGGCCTCGGCCGAGGTTACTTGTCCCTCGTGGAACTGGACCGTCCCGTCATGGCGGATTTCGATGAAGACCTTCCCGCCATCTTCCTTGGCGCACTGGACATACTCCCAGCGGTGGAAATACGCCCCGCGCTCAAGGCAGATAACATCGCTCCAGCCGTCGGCCCTGTGGGCCTCGACCCGCTCGGCAATCGCGGCGGATTGTGCCTTCCAGAACTGATCCGCATCCGCAAAGACGCCATGCTCGCCAAAGAGGTCGGCAGTGACCTGTCCCTCATAGGCATCAAGATCGAACAAGGCCTTGTCGGTCGTGATCGTCGTTCCGCCCGTGATCCAAGCCTTGCACGACCGCCCCATCGGGGCGCGTTCGGTTTCGCTCTGGAAGAGACGGAACCATTCGGCCTGCTGTTCTGGCGTCGCAAGCGTAAGCGCGCGGATCGTTTCGCGGTCCAGTTCGTCTTCGGCGTAGAGTTTCCGTATCGGTTCGTCGAGCGAAGCAAGCGCGAGCACACGGCGCACCAGAAGCTCAGTCACTCCGAAGAAGCTGGCGATATCCTCCAGCGCCTTGCCTTCATCGTTGAGGCGCTTGAACGCCTCATATTGCTCCATTTCTGTCGCAGGCAGGCGTCCGACATTTTCGATGACAGATGCCGCAATCGCGGAGGCCGCATCCTTTTCAGTCATGATCGCGCATGGAACGAACGGCACCTCGCCCGTCTCCTTCGCGATTTCTTTGAGCGCAAAAAAACGGCGGCGTCCGGCGATGACGCCATAATATTTGCCTTCGCGGCGAACGAGCAAAGTCTGACGCAATCCGCTCTCCCGGATGGACGGCAGAATGTCGGATACGTCCGGCTTCTTGCGCCCATGCCGCATATTGAGTTTGGAAATCCGAAGCTCGTCGAGCGGGATGTGTTTGAGGTCGGGCTGTGCCATGGAGGTCTCCTTTTCTGGCGGGTAAAGCGCGAGACCCAGCGCCCACGCGGGGCCTCTCCAGTTGATCTTGGTGAAGGGAAAGCCGTCCGCGTCCCGGCTTGGTTGGGGGTCGGTCTCGCCCCAGTCATAATCGCGGATCGTGATCAGCGGCGCGCGGCCCTCGACCCAGATTTCGGCGACTTGGGCCTCGGCAACGACAAGCGTCATACGGGGCCGTGGGCCGAGCAATTCAGTGAGGGTGCGGGCCGCGCTCATGTCGCGGCCCAGCCTGTCACGGTCGCCGCAAGCCGCGAGGCTGCGGCACGCCCTGCGTCCAGCGCCTCCGGCAGCAGCTCGTTCGCAACCGTGGTGAGATAGCTGTTATCCGTGCCGGGATAGTTGCATTCGACGCCCCAGAGGCTGGCGGCATGACGGTCCAGTTCAATGCCGTCGCGCTCGACCGAAAGCACGATCCCGCAATAGAACCACTCGCTCTTGCGCCATGCTTCCATGACGGCTTCCGCCTTGGCCTGCGCCACGGCGAAGCGCTGGCGGAAGCTGTTGCCCGGCCCGATGAAGCCGGGCGCATCCTTGTAGAGCGACGGCCAGAACCCATCCTGCCGCTGGTCCGGCGCATCGAGGCAGTCATCGGCAACAATCCGGGCCGTGACAATGAAGCCCTTTGCCTCGCAACTGATCGCATCGCCTTCGCAGGCGTAGGCATCGAAGTGCTCGGTAAAGCTCATGACGCCCTCCGAAGCTCGAATCCCATCCGGTCGCAGAGTGCGCGCAGCTCGCGCGCCTCTGCCTCGTCGAACTCGTCACCGGACTGGTGATAGATCGTGCCCTGCGCGAACCCTTGCGGGGTCTTCACGACATGCGCCCAGCGATAGGGGCCAAGGCCATCTTCGCGCGGTCTTGCCTGAAATCTCGCCATGGCGCTCACCGCGTCCAGAAGACGTGAACGACTTCGAACCCTGTCTCGAACACCATGATGTCGCCACCCAGCTCCATGTCGCGGGCGAGCGCCGACCAGTCGATATAGTATTCGAGGGCTGCGGGAATTTCGGTGCCGGTGTCGCGGTGCAGGTCCTCGGCGAAGTCTGCCCGGCTCGCATAGGTGCCTGCATAATCGTCGAAGGACGCTTCGGCCTGCTCAAGGTCGTCGCCAAAATGGCGATGGACCAGCGCGCCGAGCCTGCCATGTTCGGCAATGAAGTCGGCCAGATTGCAGACCGTCTCGAAGCTCGCATATTCCGACAGGTGCGCGCCTTCGAAGCCTTCATAGTCATGGATTGCCCATTCTTCGGCGTCCGGCAGCGGCGACGCCGCCAACATAGCGCAGACCTCGGCCATCACCTCATCAGGCGTCGTCGCGTCGATCCAGCGCCCGTGCAGGCAGCCATTATTGTAGGCGGCAAGACAGGCCACATAGATACGGGGGCGGGTTTCAGGTGTGGGTGCAGCGTCTGCCGCAAGGGGGGCTGAAGGTTGCGGTGCGGTCATGGCGTCAGTCTCGTCTCCCCGCCCAAATGTCCCTCCCGCATCAGGCGGGGGTGGGCGGCGAGAAGGCCGGCAGGCCGGACCCATTAGCCGGTTGGGCAAGGCGGAAAGGTAGGACGCTGCGACCGCTTCCAGACACCTTCAGTCCCGGCGCCTTGCGCAAGCGGCGGGTCCGGGCAGACCGGTCGTTCGCCCACCTCCGTCTGAGAGGGAGATTGTCATGGACGCCAGGAAGACCGATGCGGACCAGGCTGCAATGCGCTTCAGCTTTCACCGTCAGACGATCATCGAAAACGTCATAGGTCCGCTTTCAAAGGCCACGCAGCCTGTGACCCCTCTGCATTGCAGTGGGAAGCGCAGGCTGGCGCGATCACCGGCGAGACACCCGCATGCCGCTGGGCTGCCCGGAAGGGCAGGCCAGAGGTCCGGAGACGAGCCGGGCCGCTGGCGGCGTGCCGCCCGCGAAACAGCCCCCTCGCGTCAGCGAGGGGTGATCGCCGGATCAAGGTCTGATGCCAAATTGGATCTGCTCAGGTCTGTGCAGTCAGGAGGTCCCTGTATCCGCCATCCCGGAGTTCACGTCCTCGCACGAGGGCGCGGCGCATTTCGTCTTTCATGGCCCGGCTGGGGCTCTGCCAGGCTTCGGTGGCGCGATCCTCGCCATAGATGATGGCAGCGGTTTCAAAATAAGTTAGACCGGTCTCATACGCATCGAGCGCAATGAGCGCATTGCGAAACGCAAGCGATGAGCGTGTCCAGGTGTCGTTGAAACTCGAATCGTCCTTGCCAAGAATACGCTGAGCCTTGCCGATGACTTTAAGTGTTTCGTCCATGCTCGACACATTATCGATGATCAGTTTCATGCGGACGGGTTCGACGCTGAGTAGTGACAGACCAGAACAAGCGACCTGGATGCTGTGGCCGTGCCCACGGATCATCAGGTATTCCCGGCCGACGCGATCTGTGAGGTGGGTGACTTCACACACATTGATCGTCTGATCGAAAATATCGTCGCGCTCGCTCGGATGACGCGGTACGACCTGCATGGTCAGGGCGCGAGCATAGAGGGCAGGGATCCAGAAGACGTCGGCCTCATAGCCATTCGCGTCTATGTCGGGAAAGAAAACCAAGCCGAATTTCTCAGCGTCGATCTGGTCGCATAGCGGCCGGAGCAGCCGGATGCCATGACAGGCTGGCTTTTCAGATATCTGTGAGTCGCCAGCCCGCAGGGCGGCTTGCCTGAATTCGCTATTTCGCCGAAGAAATTCCCAAGCCCAGCGACTTCTGGAGAGTCGGCAAGTATAGGCGTAGTCATCCAGATCAATACGGACCGAGGGTGTGTCGGCGGGACTCATCAGGTGCCTCCTTCACAAGCGGGTGCTGCAAAAGAGGTGCCAAAATTCTACTTCAGGCTAAAAGAAGCGCGTTTTCGACGGGTCCGAGAAGCGTTGCATAACCGCCGTCCCGCAGGTCCCGGCCGCGGGCAAGGGCACGTCTCATCTCGTCTTTCATCGCTCGGCTTGGGCTGTCCCAGGCTTCGCGGGCCCGTTCTTCGCCATATATGAACCCCGCCGTCTCAAAATATGAGAGTTTGGCATCATGACAATCGAGTGCGACCAGTGCATTGCGAAGGGCCAAGGAATGGCGAGTCCATTCCGGGATATCCGCCTCTGCTTGCGGGTCATAGACACGCTGGGCGCGCTGGAGCGTTTTCAGCTTGGCCTGGAATTCGTCGAGACTGTCGATGATGAAGCTGAGCTTGACAGGTTCGCGGGCCAGAAGTGACATGCCCGTGCAGAATACCTGAATGACGCAGCCATTTCCCTTGAGAAGAAATTGTTCGCGGCCGGCGAGGTCGGTGAAGTGCGTGATCCTGCAGATGCCAACAGTGCGATCATAGAATTCACAGGATTCATTAGGACCACTCGGAGAAACTTGCATGTGAACCCGCCTCGGATAGAGACCTCCCGACCAGAACGCGTCGGCTTCAAGGCCGCTATCCTCTGGATCCGGGAAGAAGGCGAGCCCCCATCGCTCAGCAAGCGCCTGAGAGGCTCTAGGGCGCACGAGGGTGATCTGATGGCAGGCGGGAGCGAAACTAAGCTCACTCGCGGAAGGAAGCGACGAGTCCTCAAGAAACCGGCGGTTTCGGCGCAGGAACTCCCAGGCCCATCTGCTGTCTGACAACAACCATGTGTAGTCATAGGCACTTATATGATCTGCCAGCCGGGACATTTGTCCTCGTTTCCCAAGAGAGATTCAACTCAACAGGGAAAGCAAATTCAATGCCGGAATAGAAAGTTGATCGAGTAAATATTTGTTACGGTAACGCTTGGGAACCCATCATGCGAGGCCCAGTGACGCTGCGCGCGCACCATTTTGAGAATTTTACGCACTTGTTTCATTCCGGGTTTGGGGCATCATCCTGACTGATGCTTATCAGCATGCGCATCGCGCAGAATATCGATTCCACCATATACCGCAATCGCCGCGACTCCCAATCCGACAAGCAGATCTGGCCAGTTGGACCCAGTCCACAGTACGATTACGCCCGCGAGAATGATCCCCCCATTCGAGATGAAGTCATTGAAACTAAATGTTGTAGCGGCTCGCAGGTTTACATCCTTCTTTTCTATTTTTTTCAAAAGCCAGAGACAGATCAGATTTACAACACCTGCAATCGCGGCCATTGCCAGCATGATGAGACCGAGGGGTTCAGATCCTTCAAAGTATCGACGGATTGCGTCGCCGGCGACGCCGACGGCAAATACAAGAAGCATTCCACCTGACAGTCGAGCGGCGTTGCGTTTCCAGATCTGCGAACGTGTAAGTGCAAGCAGGCTCAAGCCATACACAATCGCGTCCGAGGAATTATCCAGCCCGTTCGCCAGGAGGGCATTGGAGTCGCCGAACCAGCCTGTGACAAAAAAGCCAATGGCTATGAGTATGTTTAGCCATAGTACAATTTGAAGAGTTCGGCGCTCGTCTGACGTCTCGATTTTCAAGTCTTCGCTACCCATCCTATGATTTTACCATGCGTTGTCTGTGAGGGGAGATGCACCGTAAGAATTTTATCGAAGCGTCTCCGTTAGAAAGCTTTGTATTGCGAGCGTATTGAGGATAGCTGGAGTAGCGGTAGGGCCCTGTGGTGGCAAGTGTGCCCTTGGCTCCTGGTGTCTCGTCGAAACCGAACCGGAAATCTGCGCGCCAAACCACCATATTCGCGATGATGAGAGGGGCAAACCCGAGGCCGAATATCGCCCAGCAGGGTACGGGAGCGGTTGCCCTACCTGAAGCCCCAATCGACAGCGCCGCTCCGAAATTCGTGATCGTACCCTTCCAGATGATTGGTGCCACGAAACGCGAATAACGCTGCGGGAGCCAAATTCTCTGCGCGGGGAAGGCTGCAGACCAAATAGGAATCACAGCAACTGCGCCACCTGTGGTGGCCTGACCCCACGAGGTGGTCCAACGGTAGCGTTAGACCTGGCAGGTTAGCGGGGCTCATGCCGCCGCACCTTCATAGTAAGGC
The DNA here is from genome assembly GCF_000152825.2 of Parvularcula bermudensis HTCC2503. Classification (NCBI taxonomy): domain Bacteria; kingdom Pseudomonadati; phylum Pseudomonadota; class Alphaproteobacteria; order Parvularculales; family Parvularculaceae; genus Parvularcula; species Parvularcula bermudensis. Next base: position 2,535,429 of record NC_014414.1, on the reverse strand, counting down.
GGCGGGAGCCCCGCGGGCAAGATGGTCTTCGGTGCGGGCGGGTTGTACCCCAGCGATGAGTGTGGCCGCAGCTGATTGTAGTGGCGCCTCCACCACTCGATGAGGGCCTTCGCTTCCTTCAGTGTATAGACGATTTCCCGGTCCAGGAACTCGTCCCTGAGTTTCGAGTTGAAGCTCTCGCAATAGCCGTTCTCCCATGGTGAGCCAGGCTCGATATACAGTGTCGTCACGCCCAGCCTGCCGAGCCATCCCCGGACAGCCGTAGCGATGAACTCTGGTCCGTTGTCGGAGCGAATGTTCTCCGGTGGCCCGTGGATGAGGAACAGCTGAGAGAGCTCTTCGAGCACGTTTTGCGAGTTGAGCCTTCGCTCGACGCGAATCGAGAGGCACTCTCTCGTGAACTCGTCGATGATGCAGAGCATCCGATAGACCCTTCCATCATGGGTCCGGTCCTGGACGAAGTCGTAGCTCCAGACGTGGTTCGGGCGCTCCGGCCGAAGCCGCACGCACGACCCATCGTTCAGCCATAGGCGCCCGCGTTTCGGTTGTTTCTGCGGTACTTTAAGCCCCTCCCGCCGCCAGATGCGATAGACCCGCTTCTGGTTCACGTGCCATCCGTCGCGCCGGAGCAATGCAGTCACCCGGCGATAGCCATAGCGGCCATACTGCTCAGCTAGCTGAATGATGGCACCGGTCAGCGCCTTCTCGCCAGGACGGCCCGAAGGACGCTTCCTCTGGGTCGAACGGTGCTGACCCACCACCTCGCAGGCACGGCGCTCTGAGACGCCATGCTCCTTCGTGACGTGATCGACGCATTTCCGACGGCGGTCGGGGCTCAGAAGTTTCCCTTTGCGGCCTCAGAAAGAATGAGCTTGTCCAGCGTGAGATCCGACACAGCCTTCCGTAGGCGTTGGTTCTCTTTCTCAAGCTCTTTAAGCCGCTTCGCCTGATCGACCTTCAGACCGCCATACTCCCGTCGCCACCTATAGTACGTCTGCTCGGTCACACCGATCGCCCGGCAGGCAATCCCGATGGTCTCGCCCTTCGCCAGGCGCACCTCGACCTCTCGCAAATGACCGATGATCTCCTCGGCCGTTCGTCTCTTCCGTCCCATTCCTCAGCTCCTTCCATGGAGCCAAGTCTAACACATCAACCGGACCACTTTTCGGGAGGCAGACCACGCCCCCACAAGCCGAAGATGGCCATGACGACCACGAAGACGGTAGTGATGAGGAGCATGAAAGCCATGATGAGGCCGATGGCGACGATCATGAGGGACATGAAGAAGGAGGCGGTCATACCGAACACGAAGGTGAAGGCGGCGATCATGTCGAGCTGACCGCCGAGGAGGCGGAAGCTGCCGGTATCCGGACCGGGCGAGCCCAGACCGGAGCGGTTTCGGGCCAGCTGGAACTGCCGGCCGAGATCCGTTTCGATGCGGACCGTGTCGCAAGGGTCTCGCCACAGGTCGAGGGCACCGTTGCCCAACTTTATGCAGGCGAAGGCGATATCGTGAAAGCCGGCGCCACGCTTGCCCGGCTGACCAGTCGTGAACTCGCCGGCCTAAAGGCCGATTATCTGAATGCCCTGAGCGCCGAGCGCCTCGCGCAAGCCGAGCTTGAGCGTGAGGAAAACCTCTGGGAGCAGAAAATCACCGCCGAGGCCGATCTGCAGTCGGCGCGTGCGGCATTCGCCGCAGCCAATGCCGGCCGGGAAGCTGCTGAAAACAGGCTTCATGCGATCGGCATTGGTCATGGCACACTGGACAAGCTTAATGAGGCTGCGGATGGGTCGCTTGCACAAGCCTATGTGACGGCTCCCCTTGCCGGAGAGGTGATTCAGCGGAGCGTTTCTCTTGGAGAAACCGTATCGGCTGGCGGCGCGCCCATCTTTGTCATCATCGATGATAGCGTCGTCTGGGCCGACATCGCCGTCTACAAGGAAGATCTCGGCAAGGTCAGCGAAGGCCAGACCGTGACCTTCCAGCAGGAAGATGGCCGCGTCCTGGCCGAAGGGACAATTTCAAATGTCCTGCCTGTCATCAATGAGGCATCCCGCACCGCGACCGCGCGGGTCATTGTCGACAATGCCGAACACAGGCTGAAGCCCGGTCAGTTCGTAACGGCGCGGATCGACACGGGAGAGGGGCGCTCCGTCGTGCGCGTTCCCTCCGATGCGATTGTCAGTGTTGAAGACAGGATGTCGGTCTTCGTCCCGACGGATGACGGGTTCGAACCGCGCGAGGTCCGGACAGGAGAGAGTGCAGGCAGCTATACCGAGATCATTTCCGGGCTCGAGGCCGACGAAGCATTCGTTGCCGAGGGCGCCTTCACCCTGAAAGCGCAGCTTGAAAAAGACGCTTTCGGCGACGGCCACGCACACTAGGAGACCCGCAAAATGATCAATTTGATGCACCGCCTTGCGGGTGGCCGGCTGCTTGCCGCCATGGCCGCACTCGCCCTGTCGATCGGGGGGCTGTTTGCCTTTCGCAGCCTGCCTGTCGACGCTTTTCCCGATCCCTCACCTTCTCTGGTCCAAGTCTTCACCGAAACTGAAGGCCTGTCGCCCGAAGAGGTCGAACGCTATGTCACCTATCCGATCGAGACGGCCATGTCCGGCCTCCCCAAGGTCGACGAGATCCGCTCGACATCCAATTTTGGCCTGTCCGTCATCAATATCTATTTCGAGGATGGCACGGACGTCTATTTCGCCCGCCAAGTCGTCGGCGAGCGCCTCGGCGAGGCCGCCGACGCCATTCCCGACGGCTTCGGCACACCCAAGATGGGGCCGATTTCGACCGGCCTTGGTATCATCATGTACTACCGGCTCGTCGATGAGACCGGCGAGCGGTCGCTGGTTGAGCTGCGCGAGATTGCCGACTGGATGATCAAGTATCCGCTTCAGTCGGTTGAAGGGGTGACGGAGGTTCTGTCACTAGGGGGTTTCGAGAAGCAGTACCAGGTCCGCCTCGATCCCGATCAGCTGACATCCTATGACCTCAGCGTCGGCGAGGTGATTGCCGCCCTGGAAAGCGCCAATCGGACGGCCGGCGCGCAATTCATCGAAATTGGCGCCGAACAGTACACGGTGCGCGGGGTCGGGCTCGCTCGATCTCTCGATGATCTGCGTGAAACGCCGGTCAAGACCGTGGATGGACGAACCGTCCGCGTCAGCGACCTCGGTGAAGTCGCGATAGGTGGCGGCGTCCGGCAGGGGCTCGCAACTGCCAATGGCGAAGGTGAGACCGTGGCCGGTCTCGTCCTGAAACTTTATGGCACCAACACGTCTGAGGTGATCGAGAACGCTCAGGCGCGCTTCGAAGAGATCAACCTGTCGCTTCCCGACGGTGTCAAAGCCGTCCCGTATTATGATCAGGGCACGCTGGTGAAAAAGGCGGCTGCGACCGTGACGACCGCGCTCTGGCAGGGCGCGCTCCTGGTCGCCGTCATCGTCTTCCTGTTCCTCGGCGGCTGGCGGCCAAGTCTTGTTGTCGTCATGGCTATTCCCTTCTCGGTCGGCTTTGCCTTCATCGCGATGAAGGCCCTCGGCATCGGGGCCAATCTGATGACGCTGGGCGGGGTAGCGATCGCCATCGGGATGATGGTCGACGGCGCCATCGTCATCGCCGAGAACGTGGATCGCGGCTTGCGCGAACGACGCGAGGGTGAAGATAGCCGCACGACGGTCGCGCGAGCGAGCGCCGAAGTGATCGCGCCGCTAATTGCTGCCGTCGCCGTGGTGGTCATCGTCTTCCTGCCGCTCTTTTCGCTACAGGGCACTGAAGGCAAGACGTTTCGGCCGCTCGCCGCTTCTGCCGCGCTCGCCATGACAGGGTCGCTGATCTATGCCGCGCTCATCGCTCCGGCGATGGCGCTCGGCCTCATGCGTCCGCCCAAGAGCAATAGCCAGGAGAGCGACAGCCGGCTTGTTTCGCTGATCAAGCCGCTTGCGGCCTTCTTCGTCCGGCGACGTCTCGCGGCGGTCGGGCTAGCAGGCGTCCTGCTTCTGGTTGGGGGGCTCTCTGCGACACGCCTTGGCTCGGAGTTCACGCCTGCGCTGGAGGAAGGCGATGTCCTGTTGCGTGTGACGATGGCGCCGTCCATCTCACTAACCGAAGCAAAGGAAACGTCGACCCGCATCGAGACAAGACTGCTTGAAGCCTTCCCCGAGATCAGTTCCATTGTCAGCCGGATCGGTCGTGGGGAAGTCGGCGCGCATGCCGACCCGGTCAACAGTATCGAGGCCTTCGTGGCGCTCAAACCCCGAAGCGAATGGCGCAATGGCATCAGCCCGGATGAACTCCGGGCGTCGATCTCCGAGAATCTCGGCGGCTTTCCAGGCGTCAGGGTCAATGTTGGCCAGCCGATCGCCATGTCTGTTGATGAGCTCCTGACCGGCACAAAGGCGCAACTGGCGGTCAAGATCTTCGGTCCGGATACGGCGGTCCTGCTGGAAGGCTCGCAGGACTTGCAGTCCATTCTTCAGGAGGTTCCTGGGGCGACCGACGTCCAGGCCGATCAGATCACCGGCGCGCCGCAGCTTGTGGTCTCGCTCAACCGTCCTGCGCTCGGCCGGTATGGACTGAGCGTGGAGGAGGCGCTCGATGCCTTGCGTTCCGGCGTCGGCGGGGCAGAGGCTGGTGCCGTTTTCGAGGGAGTGCGCCAGTTTCCCGTCATCGTGCGCTATGCCGAAGAGGACCGGGACACGCCGGAGGCCATTGGACGGATTATTCTGGAATCGTCCAGCGGCGCACGGGTTCCACTCGAAAGCGTGGCAAACATCAGGGAGATTGTCGGTCCACGTCAGATCACGCGCGAGAATGGTGAGCGATTCATCACCGTTCAGCTCAATGTGAGAGGACGCGACATTGGCAGCTATGTCGCTGATGCGCAGCAATCGGTCGCCAGTCAGCTCGACCTGCCGGCTGGTTATCGCGTCGAATGGGGCGGACAGTTCGAACTCCAGCAGGAAGCGAATGCGCGGTTCGCCGTCGTGATTCCGATCACGCTCGGTATCGTGTTCCTGATCCTGCTATTGACGTTCGGGCGGATGAAATCGGCCATCCTGATCCTGCTCAACATTCCGCTGGCGCTGACCGGCGGGGCGATGGCGCTCTGGCTTGCTGGCCTGCCGATCTCGGTGCCCGCCACGGTCGGCTTCATTGCCCTGTTCGGTATCGCGCTCGGCAATGGCATGGTGCTGGTCAGTTTCATGGATGATTTTGCCAGGGAGGGCCGTGGTCGCGATGAACTTGCCGTCGAGGCGGCAGGCTTGCGGGCACGTCCTGTGCTGATGACCGCCCTTACGACGGCGCTCGGCCTTGCGCCGCTGCTCTTCGCAAGTGGTGTCGGTGCTGAAGTGCAGCGGCCACTGGCCACGGTGGTCATGGGCGGGCTGGTCTCCTCGACCGTGCTCACTTTGCTGGTGCTACCCGCCCTTCACCGCTGGTTCGCACCAAAGCCCGACGCGCACCATTCCTTGTTGGAGGCCGAGCATGTTCATCCATCGTGAACTTCGCTTCGCGGTCATGTCCGTTTCTCTCGCAGCCCTGGCCGGCTGCGAGAGTCTCGACAACGTGATGGGGGCCCTTTCGAGTGAGCAGGCGGCCAAGGTGCAGGAGGAATGCGGCCTGATACCACCAAAGAGTCGTGTCAAAAACGCGGTGCACTCGCGGCGACGCGCGTATCTCGAGTGCAAGCGCAAGGTGCTGGAAGAGGAGGCCGATCCTGAGCCACGCACATGATCATGACGATCTTGATCCCGCGAGCGATGATCGTCGGGTCTCCATTGCTATCTGGTCAATAAGAGTGTCATACGAATCACTGATCCGCCCGCCGTTTGTGGCTGGATGATCGTTATTCGTGGCGGTGTTGCGCTGGTCATTGCCGAGCTTACAGCCCTCCTGATCTATTCGGTGCAGAATGGGAGCGTGAATATCCGGGCGCTCCTCCTTCACAATCTGTCCGACGCACTCGCATCTGTAGCCGTGGTTGCGGGCGACGCGCTCATCCTCATCTATGACTGAAAACTGTTCGATCCGTTCGTGACGATTGGTGTCGCGGTAACATTCTCTGCCTGTCGTTCCGCGAAATCGGCGGGCCGATCCACATGTTGTGGCTAGGTAGTCCGCCGGACATTGACAACGGTGCCGTCATTGAGGCGATGCGGAGCGGTGATGGTGTCGTGGGTGTCCATCATTTTCATCTCTGGCAGATGCAGGAGCCCCTTTTGTCAGCTATCTTCGAACAGTTTGTCGGTGAGTGCGCAATCGGGTGTTTCAGCGCCGGTGCAACCAGCCATGATCTCGCCGAGCCGTCGATCCATCTGCTTCAGATCGGCGATGCGTTTACGGATATCGCCCCGATGTGCTTCTGCCAGCGCCCTGACCTCCGCGCAGCTCGGCCTGCCATCATTGATGCCAAGTAGCGAGCGTACATCTTCCACGGAGAAGCCGAGGCTGCGGGCTCGCAATATGAAACGCAGTCGTACCTGATCTTCATTTGAATACAGCCGGTGGCCACTGGCCGTGCGGGCCGGTTCGGGCAGAAGGCCGATCTTTTCATAATAGCGGATCGTTTCAAGATTGCAGCCGAGCCGCCCGGCCAGTTCAGCCCGTTTGAGTGCTGCTCGCGGCGATGTGATGGCCATGATGAAATACCCGCTTGTGTCTGTACCAACTACAGAGCGTAACGTGATCATGATCAATAATGCAATGGGAACAGCTGGTCATGGCAGATACGGAAAACAGCCCAGCAAATGAGCGTCGTTCAAGGTGGCTTGTTGCCGGTGGCATGCTGGGGGCATTCCTTGCATCATCCTGCTGCATCGTGCCGCTTGTGCTGATCAGTCTCGGTGTTTCCGGAGCGTGGATTGGCCAGTTGACGGCGCTGGAACCCTACAAGCCCCTTTTTCTTCTGGTCGCGATCGGATTTCTCGCGGCTGGGTTCTGGGATGTCTATTTTCGAAAAACCAGTGTCTGCGAGGATGGTAGCTATTGCGCCCGTCCGCAGTCGTCAGTCGTCAAGCAGGTCGCCCTGTGGAGCGGCGCGCTTGTCGTGCTGGCGGCCTTGACCATCGATGTATGGGCACCGTTATTTTACTAGCCAGGGAGACAAGTATGAAACGCACATGGATGATCGCCGGACTGGCAGGTCTGGCACTCGCGGGGGGGCTCGCAGTCGCCGGCGCGCAGAATGCTCCGGATGCCTCGGTGGAGGTCGAACAGGCGACAGCCCGTTTTACGATCGGAAACATGACCTGCGCGACATGTCCGATTGCTGTCAGGAAAGCGATGATGCGTGTCGAGGGCGTTAAATCTGTCGATATCGATTATGCGGCCAGGACCGCAGAGGTGGTTTACGATACGGCGGCGACAACGCCTGTGCTGATCGCTGCGGCTTCAACCGATGTAGGATACCCGGCAAGCGTTACGGACGGTTGAACACGCAGCATCTGGAATATCCTGATGAGGCACCTGCCAGTCGATGTTCGCATACATCGTCAGATCTTCACACAAGGCTTTCACTTTGATGTCAAAATGGACTGACCGAAAACTGCTGATAACGGGTCTGGCCGGTACCGTCATTGCGGCACTTTGCTGTTTCACACCGATACTCGTGGTGCTGCTTGGCGCTGTGGGCCTGTCGGCAGTGCTGGGCTGGATCGACTATGTGCTATTGCCCGCGCTTGCCCTGTTCATTGCGCTGACGGTCTATGCTGTCTGGCGCAGGCAGAAGCGGCCATGCAGCCCTGACGGAAACCAATCATGATGGCTCAATACGTGCCGCGATGAGCAGGATCGCTTCCGGGTGGAGCAGCAGGCAGGTGCCGATTGTGGAAGGGGGCTGGATCTTTTTGAACGGGTCTCGGGATCTTCCGCGCAGGGCAATCAGCGCAACCAATGGAGACATGCCATGAAAGACGCATATGACCTTATCGTGATTGGCGGTGGAACCGGTGGCAATGGTGTCGCCCGGATGGCCGCAAAGGCGGGCTGGAATGTGGCGAGCATCGATAGCCTGCCTTATGGTGGAACCTGCGCCCTGCGCGGCTGTGATCCAAAGAAGATGCTGGTTGCGGTCACAGAAGGCGTCGATTGGGCAGACAGGATGAAGGGCAATGGGCTGAAGATGCAGCCTTCCGTCGACTGGCCGGAGATGATCGCCTTCAAGAGAACATTCACCGACGCCATGCCGCCGCGTATCGAGGCGGGAATGGAAAAGGCAGGCATTGATGTATTGCATGGTGAAGCGCGGTTCACAGGCGCGGACAGTATCGAGCTGAATGGCGAAATCCTGCGCGCGAAACATTTCCACATCGCCACCGGCGCACGGCCGATAACGCTGAACATTCCTGGCGAGGCGTATCTGACCACCAGCACCGAGTTTCTCGAACTAACCGAGCGGCCAGACCGGATCGCTTTTGTCGGCGGTGGCTTCATCGCCATGGAGTTCGCTCATATTGCCAGGCGCGCCGGGGCCAGCGAAGTTACTGTACTCGAAATGGCCGAGCGCCCCCTGGGCACCTTCGATGACGACCTGGTTGAGATACTTGTGGAGGGCACGGAAGAGCTTGGCATCGACTTGCGCACCAAGGCGAAAGTGCTGGCGATCGAGAAACAGGGCGAAGAATTTATCGTCACTGTGGAAGGCGCGGGTGGTGCCGAAACCTTGACCTGCGACCTAGTGGTGCATGGCACGGGCCGGGTGCCAAATATTGACGGGCTGAACCTTGAGGCTGCCGGCGTCGAGTACACCCGCCGGGGCATTCAGGTGAACGCCTCGATGCGCACGAGCAATCCCGCGGTCTTCGCCGCCGGCGATTGCGCCGACAGCGGCCCCAACCTGACCCCGGTATCTGCCTTCGAGGGGCGTGTGGCGGGCAAGAACCTGCTGGCCGGAAAGGACGAGCGACAAGTCAAATACCCGCCGATTCCCTCAGTGGTTTTCACTTTGCCAATGGTTGCCACCGTTGGCTTGTCAGAGGCGGCGGCCAGGAAACAGGGTCTGAAGTTCGATATCCATTTTGAGAAGACCCATGACTGGTATTCGTCAATGCGCGTCGGCGCGAAGCGAACCGCGTACAAGGTGCTGGTCGAACAGGACACCGGAAAGATCCTGGGCGCACATCTGATCGGACCGGGGGCTGAGGAACAGATCAACCTTTTCGCCATGGCCATGCGCGCCGGGCAGACCGCCAATCAGATCAAGGCGATGATCTTCGCCTATCCCAGCTACGCCTCCGACATCGGGTCGATGGTGTGATTTTGAATACTTGATCGAGGCCGCGTCGCCATGTCTGGTCACAAGCCAAGGAAGAAATAATGAATCAAACCGTAAAGACAGGCGATTGCTGCTCCGTCAATAAAAACGGCGACGACAGCTATGACCTCATCGTCATAGGTGCTGGCTCGGCCGGGTTTTCGGCTTCGATTAGCGCGGCCGAGGCCGGCAGGCGCGTGGCCATGGTTGGGCATGGCACCATCGGCGGCACCTGCGTCAATGTCGGCTGCGTGCCGTCCAAGGCGATGATACGGGCCGGTGAAGCGGTGCATGCTGGTACAGCGGCGGCACGGTTTCCGGGCATTGAGCCCTGTGCGCACAGCGTGGACTGGTCGGCGGTCGTCAAGGGCACGGCCGATCTGGTCGACGAGATGCGCCAGAAAAAATACATCGACCTGCTGCCTTCCTATGAGTATGTCACCTATATCGAGGAAGGTGCCGCACGCCTGGTCGAAGGCGGCATCGAAGTCGGCGGGCGGATCATCGCTGCACCGAAGGTTCTGATCGCCACCGGCTCGCGCCCTTTCTTGCCGGAAATTGACGGGATCGAGACCGTGGAGGCGCTCGATTCCTGGGACCTTCTCAGCCTGCCCGATCAGCCCGAAAGCATCCTGGTACTGGGCGGCGGCTATATTGGCTGTGAACTGGCGCAGATGGCGTCGCGGCTGGGCGTCAAGGTTACACTGGTCACGCGTTCGCGCCTTCTGCCCGGCGTGGAACCGGAAGTGGCCAAGGCGTTGACCGACGCGTTGAAGGCTGAGGGTGTCGCGGTCGAGACCGGCCTGTCCTACCGATCGGTGAGACGGAGTGACGGCGGCGTCACGCTGACAATCGAACGGGGTGGAAAGCCCGTGACCCTCTCCGCGCAGCGGCTTGTGGCCACCACTGGCCGGGTGGCCAATTCCGAAGACCTCGGCTTGCGCGAGTTCGGCATCGAGACCGATGCGCGTGGATCGATCAAGGTCGGAGCCGACATGGCCACAACGCGGCCTGGCGTCTGGGCAGCGGGTGATGTCACCGATCGCGACCAGTTCGTCTACATGGCCGCTTATGGGGCCAAGGTGGCGGTCAACAATGCGCTCGGGCTTCAGGATTTGCGCTATGACAATGCGGCCATGCCCTGGGTCGTGTTCACCGATCCGCAGGTCGCCGGCGTCGGCCTTTCCGAGGTGCAGGCGAAGGCAGCCGGTCATGACGTCAAGACCAGCGTGCTGACGCTGGACCACGTGGCACGCGCCGCCGCCGCCCGCGATACCCGCGGCGTCATCAAGCTGGTCGCGGATGCGAAGACCGACCGCCTCCTGGGCGGACAGATCGCGGCGCCCGAAGGGTCTGATGCGATTCAGACGCTGGCTATGGCGTTGAAGTTCGGCATGACGAGCAAGGCGCTTGGCGAGACAATTTTTCCATACCTGACAACTGTTGAAGGGTTAAAATTGGCGGCACAGACGTTCGACAAGGACGTGGCGAAGCTTTCATGCTGCGCAGGCTGAAACCAATTTTAACCGCAACGGGGCCTCGCCAGTCCAGCCAGATCAGGTAATGCCCCAGCCATGGATATTCGCGCGACGTTGTTGATCTATGCTGGCGCGGCAACCGCCGAAATTGCCGGTTGTTTTGCATTCTGGGCCTGGCTGCGGCTTGGAAAGTCCGCTTTCTGGCTGGTTCCGGGGATGATATCCCTTGTTGTATTCGCTTGGCTGCTGACACTGGTGGAAGCGTCTGCAGCCGGGCGCGCCTATGCCGCCTATGGTGGGGTTTACATAACTTCCTCGCTCATCTGGCTATGGACCATTGAGGGGATTCGTCCCGACCGCTGGGATCTGATAGGGGTTGTAACCTGTCTGATCGGGGCTGCGGTTATTCTTTTTGGTCCGCGCATGCCAGTTTGACGCTATGGCGAAACGGGTCTTTATCGTCTTCCCTTTAGCTCGATCGGGGACAGTGCCGGAGTATGCCGCCTTACTGATCTGGAGGGTTGTGCGGATAGACCGTTTCTTGGTCCGGGCAGTCGCGGCCATTCGCGGGAATGCTGCAAATTTCCATGATGCGATGAGAACCGTCCCGGCCCCGTTTGACCTGGAAGATCACGTCATCGCCTTCAGAGAGGTCAGTCAGCTCAAGATCGCCCATTAAAGCGAAACTCATGGTCATCGCGCCCATGGCGATGCCTTCGAAAGGGCCATGGTCGATGGTGACCCGGCCGTCGTCGCGATCAAGGGATGTGATCCTGCCCGTGGCCCGTCCAGTATCGCCGGGCATAGCTTCATCTGCCTGTTCGAACGGTTCAGGCCTGGTCTGGTCCGCAGGGCCGGATGCTGGCGGCGTTCGGCTTTCGGGGTCACTGCAGGCTGTCAGGGAAACGGAACCTAACAAGAAGGCGGTAATCAGAATTCTTTGAGTCATTGGGATTTCCTGGTGAACTAATCGGGAGACGCAGGCATTCCGGCCGCGGAACGCGGCCGGAACCTGATTTACGAATTTTTTGCTTGAAACAGAGGACCGGCTAGTGATCGGTGTCGTCATGATCCTTGCCTGACATGCCGGACATGGATCCGTGTCCGCCCATGTTGCAGTCCATCATGCCTTTGCCTTTCATCATCGACATCATGGATAGCTTGAAAGCATCCGGATCGCCGCCGATCGGCATCATCATGGCGATATCATAATTGTCGCTGTCGTCCTGCTTGAGCATGAAATGGACGTTGTCGCCATTCTCGAATTTGTCGAGCGCAACCATTCCGCCGACCTCGAAGTCCATTGTCATTTCACCCCAGCCGATCTTCTTGATCGGATCGTGTGAAATATTGACGGTTCGGGCATCCAGATCGACGCCGTTAATGACGCCAAAGCCGGGCGCCATGTCGCCGCAGCAGCTCATGCCGGACATGTCCATGTCTTTCATGCTGTCCATTTTCATGCCGGCCTCCTGGGCGAGCGCCGGACCAATCAGGGCCAGTCCGAGGATTGCGCCTGTGACTGCTGTCTTTCTGACGAGGGTTTTCATCGTTTTCTTCCTTTTTGATTGTCAGGCGCGGCTTTCAACAGAGGCCCCCGATGCGCGCCGGGACGGGGGAATAGGGTGGATGGACACGGGACTATTATTTCGACCTCAGATATTTGATGAGGGCAGCGATCCCGAGCAGGAGGAGGAGCACAGCAAGCAGCATGAACACCGTGCCGAACAGGCCGCCACCCATCATGCCGCCGTCGATCATCATTCTGCCTGATGAGCGATCCTGCGCGGCCGCCGGCAGCATGGCGCTACTCAGAAGCAGTGGAAACAAAAGCGGAATTTTCAACAGGTGTCTCGTCATGGTTTTTCTCCTTCGGGGGTGAATGAGCCGGCCCGGTTATCCGGTTCGGCCCGGGGTAAATCTGATGGAATCTGCAGCCCGACCCGGATGTAGTAGATGGCCGGGATCACGATCAGGGAGAGGATGAGGGTTGAGGCCATGCCGCCAAGCATGGGCAGGGCAATCCGGCGCATGACGTCCGATCCGAGGCCGTCGGTCAGGAAGATCGGGGCAAGACCTGCAAAAATGGTCGTGACCGTCATCAACTTCGGCCTGACGCGCATGGCCGCGCCCTTGCTGACAGCTGCGAAAAGCTGGCTCCTGTCAGACGGGTTCGCCTTTCGGACTTCCGCGTCGATATAGAGCAGCATCACGACGGCCGTCTCGACAGCGATGCCGCCCAGGGCGATGAAACCGACCGCGACGGCAACTGACAGATTGTAGCCTGCCAGCCAGACGGCCCACATTCCGCCGACCAGGCCGAATGGCAGGCTGGCCATGATGATCAGGGTCCGGTCGAGCCGGCCGAAATGTAGCATCAGCAGCAGGAAGATCAGTGCAATCGCAGCTGGAATGGCGATTTTCAGCCGCGCATTCGCTTCCTGCATCTGTTCATACTGTCCGGAGAACTCCACCGCATATCCCGCAGGCAGGTCGACGGCGTTGGCAATCACCTGTCTGGCGTCTGCAACATAGCTGCCCATGTCCCGGTCCGCGATGTCGACGAAAACCCAGCCAGTCAGCCTGGCATTTTCCGATCGGATCATTGGCGGGCCTTCCGCATAGGAAATGTCCGCCAGTTCGCTGAGAGGGATATGGGCGCCGGACGGGGCAGGCACGAGTATCTCTTCCAGGTCTGTGGCACTCTCACGAAATGGCCGATCATAGCGCAGGATGATGTCATAGCGTTCCCGGCCCTCGACAGACTGGGAGAGCGTCATGCCGCCCAGGGCGGTTTGGATCACGGACTGGAAGGCTGCCATGTCGATATTCCGCCGGGCGAGTTCGCCCCTATCCGGCGTGATCTCGAGATATTTTCCGCCCATGACCCTGTCGGCGAAGGCCGAGCGCGTTCCGGGTACGTCCGAAATGGCCGCTTCTATGTCCCGGGCAATGGTCTCAATCTCTGTCAGATCATCGCCCGTAACCTTGATGCCAATGGGCGTGCGCACACCTGTTGAAACCATGTCCATGCGAATCTTGATCGGATAGCCCCATGAATTCACGAGGCCGGGCATTTGCAGCTTGGCATCGAGCTCATCGGTGATGTCCTCGACCGTCACACCTGGCCGCCAATCCTCCTTCGGTTTCAGCTTGATCCATGTTTCGATCATGGTGAGTGGCGCTGGATCGGTTGCGGTATCGGCGCGCCCGGCCTTGCCGAAGACACGATCGACTTCTGGCACGGTCTTGATGACGCGGTTTGTCTGGCCAAGAATCTCCCGCATCTTGGTGGATGACACGCCGGGCAGGGTGGTCGGCATGTAGAGGAGCTCGCCTTCATAAAGGGCCGGCATGAATTCGGAGCCGATCCTCTGGACCGGCACGATGACACTGGCCGTCAGCGCGAGCGCAAGGGCGACCGTGATCCATTTGAACCTCAGGGCTAGATGGAGCAGCGGTTTGTAGGCCCAGACGAAGAAGGCGTTCAGGGGATTGGCTTCCTCGCGCCGGAACCGACCCCGCATCAGGTACAGCATCAGAACCGGGACAAGTGTCACCGACAGAATGGCCGCGAAGGCCATCGCATAGGTCTTGGTATAGGCGAGAGGACTGAAGAGCCTGAAGCTCTGACCGGTCAGGGCAAAGACCGGCAGGAAGGAGACCGTGATGATGAGGAGTGAAAAGAATATGCCGGGGCCGACTTCCTGAGCCGACTCGACCAGCGCCTGGCGGCGCACGCTCGGATCGGGTTTCGGTCCCAGATCCGCCAGTTTCCGGCTGGCATTCTCAACAAGCACAATCGAGGCGTCGACCATGGCGCCGATCGCGATGGCGATCCCGCCAAGTGACATGATGTTCGCTGTGACACCTTGCCAGGACATGATCAGGAACGCGCCGAGCACTCCGAGCGGCAAGGTGATGATGGCAACCAGAGACGACCTTACATGGAGGAGGAAGATCAGGATGACGAGCGCAACCGCGATGCCTTCCTCGATCAGCTTGTCTTTCAGATAATCGACCGAACCCTCGATGAGTGGCGCGCGGTCATACACAGTGACAATCTCGACACCTTCCGGCAGGCCGCGCTGGAGACTATCAAGTTTCTCCTTCACACGTTCGATCACCGACAGCGCATTCTCGCCATCGCGCATCACCACGATGCCGGACACCGTTTCGCCTTCGCCATTGAGTTCGACAATGCCGCGCCGGAGGGCCGGGCCTTCGACAATCCGGGCGACATGGCTCAGCTGGACGGGGGTGCCATCCTCTGCCTTGACCACGACCTGTTCGAGATCAAGTTTCTCATCGACATAGCCTGATGAGCGGATGACATATTCCGTTTCGCCCTGTTCGAGCACGCGGCCACCGACCTCGCTCGAGGCGGCGCGGACCGCGTCACGGATACGGGTGATCGACAGGTCGTAACTTCTCAGGCGATTGGGATCGAGTAGCACCTGGTATTCCCGGACAAAACCGCCGACCGAAGCGACTTCAGAGACCCCTTCCACTCCGGCGAGTTCAAGTTTCAGGAACCAGTCCTGGAGTGAACGCAGCTCGGCGAGATCGGTCTTGCCGGTCTTGTCGACCAAGGCATACTGATAGACCCAGCCAACGCCGGTCGCATCCGGTCCGATCTGGGGTACGGCGCCTTCCGGGAGTTCGGACCCCAGCCGGGACAAGGCTTCGAGAACGCGCGAGCGGGCCCAGTAGAGGTCAACATCATCGTCAAATATGACATACACAAAACTGGTGCCGAACATTGAGGAGCCGCGCACGTCCTTCGTCTTCGGCAGACCGAGAAGGTTCGTCGATAGTGGATAGGTGACGAGGTCCTCGACAATCTGCGGGCTCTGGCCAGGAAAATCGGTGCGAATGATGACCTGGGTATCTGTCAGGTCCGGCACTGCATCGAGCGGCGTGCGCTGGATCGCCATCCACCCGGTCACAGCCAGTGCAGCGGCGAGCATGAGGACGATGAGCTGGTTGGAAACCGACCAGGAGATCAGCTTTGCCACCCATGATTTGGAGGGGTCTTGCCCCGCGAGGTTTCTGTCGTTTCGTTCAGTCATGACTGTCCCCCGAATGCCCAGGGGCCTGGTCAGCGCCAGTCTCGCCGTCATTGGTCGTCATCGACATGCCGGCCATCGGGTTGAGCCAGTCAATCCGTTCGGCTCCATCTGCGCTGTACGGATTGGCTGGTTTCGCTTCTTCCTGCAGCCAGTACCGGCCCGTTGCGGTGTCCCGGTAGAGCACCAGACCAGCCTCGCTGTAATGCTGAGGTGCGCCTTCCAGCAGCCAGGGTTTCAAGGCCTCGACCAGGTCTGAGAGTTGTGTGGCAAGGTCTTCGCGGTCCGTGGCGTCCTGCGCGGCGGCGAGAGCGGTTTGCGTAGCATCCATGACCGGTGCCAGTTTCGTGTTCGCGTAACGGTCCCGCAGCACTGGCACCAGGGCGAGCGCCGGGTCCACGAATAGCGGATCGATGTCATACCCGTCTCTCAGGGCCTCGTGGAAGTAGAGCGCCATGTCAGTGAAGTGATCGATTTCGGCGAGGGCTTTACTGTCCACCGGTATATCGGAGAGCGGTGTTTCCGGACTGGCCGCACTCGCATCTGGAGCTTCCAGCTTGGCAAGGCCTTCTTTCAGGTTGGCTTCGCTATCGAGCAGGAACTGCCCGCTGGCGACGACCATGTCGCCGCTTTCCAGACCCGACAGGATTTCGGTCCGGCCATTGGCCGAAATGCCGGTTTGCACGGCGCGTCCGGAGAAGCGGCCATTGCCCTCGGCGATGACGACACGGGCGCCCTCGCTACCAAGCAGAATGGCTTCACTCGGAACCGAAAGACGCGGTCGGCCGCCGATATTCAGCCTTATGTCCGCATAGGCGCCCGGGCGAAGATAGCCCGACACATTGTCCACTTCGATCCGGACGTCGGCTGTACGGGTTTTCGGGTCGATTGTCGGATAGATATAGTCGACCTGGCCTTTACCGGGGGCATCGGGCGCGCTCGGAAAATCGAGTTCGGCCGGCATGCCTGCCTGCACTAGCGGCAGGTCGCTCTCCGGCACAGAGGCAATGACCCAGACATCGGCATAGGATTGCAGGCGCAGTATGGGTGTACCGGGTTTGACATAGTCGCCATTGCGGACCTGAAGCTCGGCAACCGTGCCGCCGGCTTCTGCGTAAACCGGAACACGTTCAATGACCTGGCGGGTTTCGGTCAGCCGGTCGATGGCCGCATTCTGCATGCCAAGGGAGCGCAGGCGCTGGCGAACCGACGCGATGCGCGCTTCGTTGCCGATCCTGAACGAGTTCAGATAATCTTTCTGCGCGGCGATCAGGTCCGGACTGTAGATCCGGTAGAGGAGACTGCCGGGGCGGACGGTGTCGCCCTCGGCATTGACCGCCAGGTTCTCAATCCAGCCTTCTAGCCGCGAGACGGTAACATTTTCGAGCCGTTCATTGGTCTCGACCGTGCCGAAGGCTCTCAGTACACGGCTGAAATCCCTGGTCTCGGCAGGTGCTGTCCGGATCCCCATGGTCTGGATCATTTCCGGCGAGACGGCCACGCCCGATCCGGTGTCATCGGCATAAACCGGGATGTAATCCATGCCCATGGAATCCTTTTTCGGAACGGGCGAGGTGTCCGGCTTGCCCATGGGATGCTTGTAGTAAAGGATTTCGCCTGCTGAGCTCGTTGGTTCCTGGGTCTTGTCGGCAGGCACCAGGTCCATGCCACAGATCGGGCAGGTGCCGTCCGGATCGGTCGAAATATAGTGAGGGTGCATGGGGCAGGTGTATCGTTGCGTCTCGCTCGAGGCGTTCGGTTTTTCACCCTGGCCGCCCGGTGATCCGCCCGGTGCGCCGCATGCGGCGAGCAAGAGGGCGGCAGATGCGGTGCCCATTATCAGGAATGTCTTTTTCATTGTGTCACCAGGAGGGCATTCAGGCGTGCGATCGCAGCGGCCTTGCGGGCCGTTTCAGCGTCGATTTCCGCCCGGAGTTTGAGAATGGCGATCTCGCCGTCGATGATCGGCGCATAACCGCCAACACCGGATTCATAAGTAATCAGCTGGGCCTCGACTTCGTCTTCGACGGCAGCAATCTTGACCTGCAGCACGTCGATACTGGCATCGGCCGCGCGTATAATGGCGTCCCGGGACGCATACTGGGCCGCCGCATTCCGTGCGGCAGCCTGGTAGCGTTGCTCGGCGCCGGCCCGCTCAGCCTTTGCGGCGCGCAAGTTCGGTGCCTGCTTCCTTTCGGCCCAGAGCGGAACCGTAAAAGTCACCATACCGGAGACCCAGTCATCCCCCGCGAACATCGCGCCTTCATCGCGCTGTTGATAAGTGAGCTGGGCCCCCCATTCTGGCTTCCAGGCCGCGCGGGCCTCGTCGATACCGTAATCGGTAACGCGGACGGCCGCGTCGGCAATGCGTACGGTATGGAACTCAAGCGCTGCGCCGGACCAGTCTCTTTCAGTCAGGGGAGGGAGGCCGGTTGAAGGGACCAGTCCGACGAGGTCGATCAGGCGCGCATCGGTCTCGGCTTCCTGCCGATCAAGATCAACAAGCGTCCGGGAAACTTCTGCCCGTTCGCTTTCAATTTCGGCAAGGCGATAGACGGCCGGGCGGCCCGCGTCGATCTCGGCCTCGACAATGTCGACAAGCTCGTCGTATTTGGCGTTTCGCGCTTCGGCTAGGGATCTCTGCCTGGTCAGTCTAGTCTTGTCAGCGAGAAGAGCGATGAGTTCGGCGCGCAAGGCCGCATAACGGGCATCGCGAACCGCCTCGGTCTGTGCTGACATAGCCCGGGCTTCACCGGCGCGGGCTTCACGGCCCGCGAAGCTCGGAAATTGTTGCCGAATACCAACGGCTTTATTGGTCGGCAAGTAACTGTCGAACGAGGGATCGAAAATCGGAAAGTTGTTGATCCCGAGGGATACGACGGGGTCCGGGAGTGCGGTTGAGGCGACAGCACGCTCCCGGTCGGCCTCGGCATCGTAACCGAGAGCGGAGAGGCTTGGATGGGCCTCGAGACGGGCTTCAAGCTCGGCAAATCTCTGAGCGTTGGCAACCGCCGCCAGGGGCACAGCGGCAAACGCTGCGACCAGCAGCATTCTTGAAATGTGGGGCATGATAAAACGGGCTCTTCTGAATTGTGTGAGACGATGACGACGGGCTGCTGTGGCAGCCGCAGGTCATCGCTCTCAATTCAGGAAGCGCTGCTTTAGCGATATTGGCGTGTGCTGGACGATATCCAGCGGAGGTGGAGGCCCGGTCTTTAGCGTTTCGCGCTCTGGCAGGAATGCCTTTGGTGGGTTAGCGAGAACCGCAGCAAATTCTGCGTCTACATTCGCAACAGGTGCAACTGGATTGGCGTCACTGTGCGCCTGGATAAGCATGGGTGCACAGTCGTATCCCGCGGGACAATCAGACGATGATGCCTGATCTGTATGCCCGGTGTCGGCCATGGCTTCCATCGCCATGTCATGACAGGGGTGATTGCTGCTCATTTCAGTCGGCGCGGTTTCGGAGGTCCCGACCATCAATGGACACGCCATGACCGGATGAGCCGCCATGAAGGCAGCGGCAAACAGTGTCAGGAGGCGGGTCACAAACTGCATCATTGTTCAAATACGTGAAAAGATTAAAACTTTCATTTCAACAAACTGTGAGGCCGCTACTTCTTGCGGCCACCAAGCACAGCAACAAGTTCCTCGACCTTTTCACGCCGGTCATCGACATTGCTTCCGGTCAGGGCATGATCCACACACGTTGCGATATGGTCATCCAGGATAACGGCCTCGAGGCCGACAAGCGCGGCCTTCACAGCCTGCACCTGACGAATGACATCAATACAATACCGATCGTCGGACACCATCTTCGTGATGCCGCGCACTTGTCCCTCGATGCGGGCAAGCCTCCGGGTCGCGGCCTCTTTGGTTTCAGTCTTCATGGCAAATACCCCATACAGGGTATCCATATGGGGACCTCGTGAAGCAATTTCCAGTCTCTTTATGCGTCAGAAACGAAAGGTTCTGCCCAAGATGGACTGACAGTCATCACTCAATGGCATTTCCCGCCGCGCTCCACGCCTTCATCGAGCCGATATAGACATCGACGTTCGAGAACCCCTTCCGCATGAGCTGCGAGGCGGCAATCGTGGCACGTGCACCGCTCCCGCACATGGTCGTGACCGGTTTGTCCGGGTCGAGGTCACTGGCCGCGTCAGGCAGCTTGCCGACATAAGCGTGCTTGCTGTCCTTGATATGGCCGCTCTCATATTCGTCGATGGCCCGGACATCGAGCAGGGTCCAGCCAGCCGGCGGGTTGTCTACGCGCGCGGCGACGGTTTCGGTATCGACGAAGTCGAGTGTGTCGAGCGGGCCGTTCTGGACCGCCACGGGCATGGCGCCGCTGACAAATCCGCTCACATTGTCGAAGCCGATCCGCTGAAGAGTGGTGGCCGCATCGACCGCCTGGTCGTCATCGCGCGCCACCAGCAGCACCGGTTTGTCGCCTGGCAGCAACCAGCCCGCGAAGGCGGCAAGCATGTCATCCGGGATGCAGAGCGAGCCCGTGCGGTGTCCGCCGGCAAAGTCGAAAATGCCGCGAACATCGAGGCAGACCGCATCGCCCGGATCGAGCAACCTGGCCGGGGAGGCGGGCCGGGGCGCCGGCGGCGCGGCTTCGGTGCCTTCCATATTGCCCTCTTCCATGCGCCGGAAATAGGGCGGTATGTAATGGTTCTCGGCCACCTTGGCGTCGATGAAAGCTTCCCGGTCGCCGATCTGCAGGCGTGGATTGTTGAGCTTCTCGTGACCGATGGAGGAGAACTCCCGGTCGGCCATGCCGGAGCCGCAGACCGAACCGGCGCCATGCGCGGGATAGACGAGGCACTGGTCGCCGAGCCCCAACAGTTTCTCCAGGCTGTCATAGAGCAGGCCGGCGACTTCGCGTTTGCGGTCGGGATAGAAGTCCGTGCGCCCGACATCGCCAATGAACAGGGCATCGCCCGTGAACACGCCAACCGGGCCTTCCTCAAAGCTCTTGTCATAAAGCACGTAGGACAGGCTGTCCTCGGTGTGCCCGGGCGTTTCAAGCACCTTCAGGAGCGCGCCGCCAATCTCGAACGTGTCGCCTTCCCGCGTCTCGGCTGCATACTGGATCGGCTTTTCAGGGTTCGGCCCGTGCCAGACCTTTGCGCCAGTCTCTTCCTTCAGGACAGGGGCGCCTGAGAGCAGGTCCTCGTTCCGGTGGGTTTCGAAGACGTGCTTGATGACAGAGCCTTCCTCACGGGCGAGGTCCAGATAGATGTCGATGTCACGCCGCGGATCGATGACCGCAGCTTCGCCATCGGCGCTCAGGAAATAGGAAAGGTGGGCAAGGCCCTGTGTCTTGATCTTTTCAAGTCTCATTCTGTTTCGCTCCTTTTCGGGATCGAACGGGTCTGACTGGACGTGGAAGGCGCGTTAGTCCTCCGCGATGGCTGCCCCGGCAGCGTCGTCTGGATTGAGCGTGCCTTCAAAGGGGGGAACGGGGCGGCTCGCCGCCTCCCTTTCCGTCGATGCCGGGCCATTCTCCGCGATGTCGGAAATCAGCCATTCCATTTCCTTGATCTCGCGGCGCTGCGCCGTGATGATCTCGTCGGCAAGCTCGCGCACACGGACATCCTCGATGCCGGCGCGTTCACTTGTCATGATGGCAATGGAGTGGTGGGGGATCATCGCTTTCATGTAGGACCGGTCGTCGACGGTGCTCTGGCTGCGCACCAGCCAGAGGGCCAGGACGAACACGACCGCAGCGCCAACGAAAATGCCGAAATTGATCCGGCTGTCCTTGTACATGTTGAGCATGAAGCTCAGCATCACGACGGCCATCGCGGCGCCCATGATGAAGGCCATGTAGAAGCGTGTCTCGCTCCAGCGAACATGCTCCCACGCATAGGTGTTGAGGTACATCAGCCCAAACATCACGATCATCGATGTGATGATCATTGCGCCAAACCGCCAATAACTGTTCTTCATATCCACTTTCAACATCCTCCTTATACAGTGGTGGGGTATTTCCACGACTAACGGAGAAGTGTGTGAACAGGTTCCGAGTTAATCCGATGCTTGAATTCCGCCTGAAGTTGGACCATCCATTTGGTTTCGCATCAGGAGGAAAATGAAGGATGCCGAGCACGAAATCAGCAGGAAACCATTGAGTGATTCCAGTCCCGCCAGGAACCGCGAATGTCCGGTTGGATAGATATCGCCCAGCCCAAGCGATGTGTAGTTGACGAGGGAGAAATAGAATATGTCCATGAACCCGTCCGCTTGCCCGCCCTTGAAACCACCCAAGTCAAAGGCATCCAGTAGCGTAAAGCTGGTTGCATAGAGCGCTGCCTCAGCGAGGTGCGCCAGGCCTGCACCTACGATACCCGAAACAACGATCGGGAGACCTGAACGCGCTTCATGGTTCAGGCGTCGGTGCAGATGCGCCAGTGCGAGATAATGCACCGTGCTTGCCAGCACAAAAGTGAGCAGTCCGATCAAGGTTGCAATGATCATGAATGGGCTTTGTGCTGGTCGTTTCCGGACTCCTCTCCGGGAGGATTGTCGCGGAGACGTTTCAGAAAGAAATGCTCGAATGAAAAGACTACAACCATGCCGAAAGCCGCGATCAGGATGATGACTGGATCGGCTTGCCACTTCAGGAGGAGGAAGGCGATCAGGACGACGGCATCGAGCGCTATCGCACAGATAAGGATTGCAGGTGCGGCGCCGACATCCTTTCTCAAATGCCGGAAGACGCCCCAATGGATGATGATATCCATGACCAGATAGAAGATTGCGCCAAGCGAAGCGATGCGACTGAGATCGAAGAAAGCCGCGAGCAATCCGGCAGCCACAACCGTATAGACGAGCGTATGACGCTGTACCGTTCCTGGCATGCCGAAATGTCTATGCGGAATCAGGTTCATGTCGGTCAGCATGGCGAGCATTCGGGAGACGGCAAACAAGCTGGCAAGCAGGCCTGAAGCTGTCGCGATGATCGCAATCGTTACGGTGAACCACAATCCATAGTTTCCAAGTGCTGGCCGGGCCGCTTCGGCGAGGGCATAGTCCTTCGCCGCAACAATCTCCGAGACAGTGAGGGTTGATCCGACAGCGAAACAGACAAGGAGATAGATGAAAGTGCAGATCGCAAGTGAGATCATGATGGCCCGCCCGACATTGCGGGTCGGTTGCTTCACCTCGTCGCCACTGTTCGTGATGGTGGTGAATCCCTTATAGGCCAGGATGGCGAGCGCGACGCCGGCCAGGAACCCACCGGCAGATGCGCTGTCAGCGAAACCGTCTGCTGCTGGCTGGAAGCTGAATCCGGCAGCCCAGATCGCAATAAGCGCGAAAATCAGTATGCCACCAATCTTGAGAATAGCCGTGACCTTCGATACGCCGCCGATCACCTGATTACCGGCAATATTTATTACGAAAGCCAGGATAATCAGTCCGATTGCCAGCAAGGGGACGAATATGCCGCCCTCGACGCCAAACAGCTGCAGCGTGTACGTACCGAACGTGCGGGCGACCAGGCTTTCATTGATGATCATCGAGAACGCCATCAGCAGGGCGGCGCTTCCGGTCACGGTAGACGGGCCGTAAGCGCGTTGGAGTATCATCGCGATGCCGCCGGCGCTAGGATACTTGTTGGAGACCTTGATATAGGAATAGGCGCTGAAGCCGCTGATGATGGCTGCCGTGAGGAAGGCGAGCGGAAACAGGTCGCCTGCAAATTCAGCGACCTGACCGGTCAGGGCAAAGATGCCGGCACCGATCATCACGCCCGTCCCCATGGCGACGGTGCCCGCCAGCGTCAGTGACCCTTGCTTGTAGTCATCCTCACTCATGGTCTTGCCGGTTCGGAGACCAATTGCGTTCCCCGATAGGAGGCATATGTCCTGGCATCCTCTCCGGAGAAGATGATGACATCATACCGATCTGGCGCGTTCGGTGTTTCCATGCCGGGAGAGCCTTGCGGCATGCCGGGGACCGAGAGGCCGTTGACGTCAGGCTTTTCTTCGAGCAAGCGTCGTATTTCCCGAGCGGGAACGTGACCTTCAACGATATATCCGGCGACTTCTGCGGTATGGCAACTCATCAGTTCATCCCGAACACCAAGCCGTGACCGAATGGGTGTCAGGTCCTCTTCCTCTTTCACGATGACCTCGAAACCCTCGTCATGCAGGTGGTCCACCCAAGCCGCGCAGCAACCGCACCATGGCGTCTTGTGTACAGTGACCGTTTGCGCGTTGGCTGCGGGTGACGCGGAGAAGAGCATCACGCCCGCTATCAGGGCTGCAATCATCAGCGCACCGAGCGCGCTCATAGCAAGTGGTCTGGACATGTCTGTGCTCCGGAAAATTAGAGTTTAAGGGTTCTCAGCCGCAAGGCGTTACCGATAACAGATACGGAGCTGAAACTCATGGCGGCCGCCGCGATCATCGGGCTCAGTAACAAGCCGAAGAAGGGATACAGAATGCCAGCGGCAACCGGCACGCCAAGCGTATTGTAGAAGAACGCGAAGAACAGGTTCTGGCGGATGTTGCGCATCGTGGCGTGGCTGAGCTCCCGGGCCTTTGCAACCCCGATCAGATCGCCTTTCACAAGCGTCACACCGGCACTCTCCATGGCCACATCGGTTCCGGTTCCCATCGCGATTCCGACATCCGCCTGCGCGAGCGCGGGCGCATCATTTATGCCGTCACCGCACATGGCCACGCGGGCACCGTTCTTCTGGAGTTCGGACACGATCCGATGCTTGTCTTCAGGCGAGACGTCGGCGTGAACCTCATCGATGCCGACCTTGTCGGCGACCGCGCGTGCTGTCGTCTCATTGTCACCTGTCAACATCACAATCTTCAACCCTTCGGCATGAAGACGTCTGATGGCTTCCGGTGTCGTCTCCTTGATCGGGTCCGCCACAGAGACAATGCCTGCCGGTTTTCCGTCGACGGCGGCGAACATAACCGTCTGGCCTTCGGTGCGGTACTGGTCAGCGCGTGTCCCGAGGTCGTCAGACCAGCCCCCGATCCGCTGCATCATCTTTCTGTTGCCGATGGCGACGGTTTGGCCGTCGACGCTTGCCTGCGCACCTTCGCCAGTGACGGATTCAAATCCGTGCGCATCCTTGTGAGGCGCGCCCTTGCCTTTTGCGCCACGCACGATCGCGTCGGCAAGTGGGTGCTCGCTCAAACGTTCCACCGCGGCTACGAGACTAAGCAACGAGGCTTCGTCGAAGCCTTCGCCTGGCTGGACGCGTACCAGTTCGGGGCGTCCGAGCGTCAACGTCCCGGTCTTGTCGACCACGATCGTATCGACCTTCTCAAGCGTCTCCAACGCTTCAGCATTCTTGATCAGGATGCCGTTGGACGCGCCCTTGCCCGTGCCGACCATGATCGACATCGGGGTTGCCAGACCTAGCGCACAGGGACATGCGATGATCAGGACGGCAACGGCATTCACGATCGCAAAAGCCATCGCCGGGTCGGGTCCGAACACGGCCCACACGACAAAGGTCAGGATTGCAATTCCAATAACAGCCGGAACGAACCAGGCAGCGACGAGATCAGCGAGCCGCTGGATTGGAGCTCGGGACCGCTGAGCGGCGGCAACCATTCGGACAATCTGGGACAAGAGCGTGTCTTCGCCCACATGTGTCGCCTTCATGACCAGCGAACCGGTTCCGTTGACCGTACCTCCGGTCACACGTGCGCCAATAGTTTTTTCGACGGGCAGGGGCTCGCCGGTGACCATGGACTCGTCAACCGACCCATGGCCGTCGACGACCTCGCCATCGACCGGGATCTTCTCACCTGGCCGGACCCGCAGCTTGTCGCCAGACTTTACATCCGCGAGATCGACATCCTGTTCGCTGCCATCGTCAGCAATCCTGCGCGCAGTAGCAGGGGCAAGCTCCAGCAGTGCACGAATGGCTCCTGAGGTGGCGTTGCGCGCGCGCAGTTCGAGCACCTGGCCAAGTAAAACCAGCGTAACGATGACGGCGGCCGCCTCGTAGTAGACTGCTACCGCGCCGCCATGCCCACGGAATGAATCGGGAAATATGCCGGGCGCGAATGTTGCGACCAGGGAATAAATATAGGCCACGCCGACGCCCATCGCGATCAGGGTGAACATGTTGAGGTTGCGTCGCTTCACGGATTGCCAGCCGCGCACGAAGAAGGGCCAGCCGGCCCAAACGACAACGGGAGTCGCGATCAGGGCCTGAAGCCAGACACTCCAGGTCGGATCAATCCAGTGCCTGAGCGGGCTGCCGGGAATCATTTCGCCCATGACAAAGGCGAGCAGTGGCGCCGAGAAGACAAGGGCGACCCAGAAGCGCCGCGTCATGTCATCCAGTTCGCTGGTATCCTGCTCGGCCGTCACCGTTTCCGGTTCGAGCGCCATGCCGCAGATCGGGCAGCCTGTATTGGCAGTTTCGCGTACCTGCGGATGCATGGGACAGGTCCAGACGGTGCCGGCATAGCCGATCGGAACCTTGTCATAGGCATCATCGGGCTTCTCTGGAGCGGCCTGATCGTTGTGATGGCACGCATGTCCGGAATGGGCGTGAGAAGTGTCGTTGGTCATGGCTCTGACTCTTTCAGCAGGAGTGCTTCACAGGATGAGGGTATGCATCACTTTTATGCGCTGCTGTTTCGGTTGAAGAAGTTGAACAAGGGAACGAACAGAAGGGCGATGTACCAGCCATAGAGATAGCTCTCGACAAGGCCGATCAGAAAACCGGTCAGCGTTCCAAACTCAAATCCGGGCAGTAGATCCTGCCATGCTGGATGCATGTGAAGGCTGGACGGCGTCACACTCCCCCAGCCGACGCACAGCAAATAACTGACGAGCAGGAACAGAGACAGCGAGTGTCCGACGGCGATAATTTTCATTCTGACCTCCAGCGGTCCAGGCAAGAGCAAGTAGGATAGTCATAGTATAATACCCCTAGGGGGTATATTCAATATCATCGCCGCTTGCTGGTTGCATTTCAACTTGGCCGGCAAGCGGCAGGTTGGATTTCCTCCTTATCGCGGCGCACGGGAGGACGAGTGCGTGTGAATGACCTGCCAGGTGCCGGCGACCTTGCGGAACAGCACCGTTTGTTTCCCGATACGCTCCAGGCGTTCGCCACTGGAGCTGAACGTTCCACTGATCGCTGTGTCCGCGACAGCCCATGCAAAGTCACTTCCCTCGAATTGCACGTCTATATTCGAGAAGTCGAGTTCGAGATCCGGAATGGTATCTTTTTCGGGCTCGACATGATTTTCGACAAGGTCGAGCAGGCCAGTATTCTCGCCGCCTGACTCAAAGTACCGGGCGCCTGACCAGTCGAGAAAGTTCTGTCGGAACAGTTCGCCATCGCCGGTCTCCCAACCGGTTTCGATCGCGGCCATGATATCCAGGATCGCCTGTTCATCAGTCGAGACCGGTTTGGTGTCGTGATGGCCGTCGGAGTTGTCGTGTCCGGCGGGGACCGTGCCTGACATTTCTCGATCAGCTGCACCGTCGGTATGGTCGTGATCATGTCCATCGCCGCTCGCCGATGATCCATCCATCGTGTCGGATGGAGGCGCTCCGTGAGCGTCTTGATGATCGTCTGTTGAATTTACGGTGCCTTGGTCGCCATGACCGGCTCCGCCGCCATGATCATGATCGTGGCCTGGCCCGCTGGCTTCAGGAAGGGTCTGCACGCCAAGTCCGTACTTGTAGACAATTGTGCCTCCCCACCACGCTGTAACCGTCAAAAGACCTGCCACCGCCAGGGCACTGATCGCAAATACCGGGCCGGGCGACGAGGCCCTTCTCAGCCAGCGCCAACCGGCGAGGGCCAGTAATGCGA
The DNA here is from genome assembly GCF_000152825.2 of Parvularcula bermudensis HTCC2503. NCBI lineage: Bacteria > Pseudomonadati > Pseudomonadota > Alphaproteobacteria > Parvularculales > Parvularculaceae > Parvularcula > Parvularcula bermudensis. Next base: position 2,507,795 of record NC_014414.1, on the reverse strand, counting down.
GGCCCGTGGGAACAGCCCAGTTGCGATGGGTTGTCATCGCTTCATGGGACGGCGCATCGTGAGCAACGCTGTAATAGGCCTGAAACCCGGCCGCGATGGTGGCCAGAACCGCCAAGGCAGCCAATGCCAGCATCCAGTCGGCGGCCGGTCGAAGGCTGTCGCGCCAGCGGCCTGCAGGTACGAGGAGGCCAGCCACATATGCCAAGGCTGCAGATGTGCCGAGGGCATAGGTAAAATGCACCAGCACGGGGTGAATATTGGGTTCTATGAAACCGCCCATTTTGTTCTCCTAATACCAGGTCCGCAGGCCCACGAGAAAGACGATATCGTCGCCTTCACCGCCTGCGGCTTTGATCATGTCGCGTGTCTCACCGAAGGCGCTTTGCCATTCGACGCCGACATAAGGCGCAAACTCCCTCCTGATTTCATAACGAAGCCGCAAGCCGGCATCGAGTGTGCTAAGTCCCGCGCCCGTTTCCCTTTCCGGTATGTCCTGCGCGGAAAGATTTGCTTCGATCCGAGGCTGCAAGATCAACCGCTGGGTCAGGAGCAACTCATATTCAGCCTCGATGCGGGCCGTTACATCGCCTTTTTCACTGAGAAAGGCGGAAGCGTCGACTTCGAACCAGTAGGGCGCCAGACCATTCAGTGCGACGACCCCATGCGCGAGACTATCCGGTTCGATGTCGTAGCGAACGCCCGCCTGAACATTCCAGAAAGGCGCAACCGCGCGGGAATAGAGCGCCTGGATCTCGGCATCATCCACGCCCTCTCCATTCAGAGAGGCGCGGCCCTCGCTCTTGAACCAGAGCTTGTTGATATCGCCCCCATACCAAGCCTGTCCGTTCCAGTACAAACTGTCGCCCTCGTCAGACATCTGAGCCTCGAGCTGGTTGAAGAGGATGTAGAAGCTCTTCTGGTCTCCGCCTTCCGCAAGAACGTCCCGGCGAGCGTCCGCCATTGCATCCTCGCCGTAGATGGCGTCGGCCTGATCCCAGGGCGGGGTTTGATTTGTGTCTTCCGCGAACGCGCTGCCGGTCGCGTAGAGCGCGAAGCCGAGGAGGAGAGGGGCTGCCAAATTCGGTTTCATCATGATTTTCCCTCCCCATGGTTCATGCCGTGATGGTCCATGGGCATATTCATCTGACCTGCCGGCATTTTTTCAGCTGGTGTCGTATCGTCTGCTGGCGGAATGACGCTGACGACCTGCATCATGCCAGCGTGCATGTGGTAAAGCAGATGGCAGTGGAACGCCCAGTCACCGACATGTTCTGCGGTGATGTCGACGCTGACCCTGTCTGCAGGCTTGACCGTTACTGTGTGCTTGCGCGGCATGTGATGACCACCGCCATTCACGAGATCGAAAAACATGCCGTGCAAATGGATCGGGTGTGGCATCATTGTATCGTTTACGAGCGTCAGGCGAACACGTTCACCCTCGTAGAACTTGATTGACTCGGTTACCTCGGAGAATTTTACACCGTCGAACGACCACATGTAGCGTTCCATGTTCGACGTCAGATGAATGACAATTTCGCGGCCAGGCGGGCGATGGTCCTCATTCATGTCGAGCGCGCGAAGCTGGTTGTAGGTGAGCGTGCGGTGGGGGACATCATCAAGCCCGAGACCGGGTTCGCCCAAGCGGCTCATCGTCATGCCTGATACTTTTGCGACACCGGGGCCGCGCTCTATATCTGCTTCAATCTTGACGGGCTGGACCGCCGGACCATGAGGATCGGGCATCATCGACATGGCACCCATGTCGTGGCCTTTCATGTCGTCCCCGGCCGTCGCGGTGTCCGGACCATGATCCATTCTCCCCATGCCTGACATGCCCGCCATGTCTCCATGGGCCATTCCCATGTCCCGCATGGTCAGCATCGGCACAGCTCGAAGCGCAGGCGCATCGACCCGCATACCGGCACGCGGGCCGAGCGTGGCGACGGCCTGGCCGGAGCGGTCGATCGATTCGGCAACAAAGGCGTAGGCGCGCGCTTCGGTCGGCGCGATGATGACATCATACGTCTCGGCCACGCCCATCTGGAACTCGTCGGTCTCAACCGGCTGGACATTCAGACCGTCGGCCTGGACCACCGTCATCGGCAAGCCCGGGAGGCGGACATTGAAGAGGGTCATGGCGGAGGCGTTGATAATGCGCAGGCGAACCCGCTCGCCCGGCTGGAAGACCATATTGAAATTATCGGCCGTCGAATGGCCATTGATCAGGTAGGTGTAGGTTTCGCCGGTCACGTCTGCGAGATCGCGCGGGCTCATTCGCATCTGCCCCCACATGCCGCCAAGTCCGGTTGGGTTCGACAGGGTCGGGCGGTTGAAATTCAGGCTCTCGGCATTCTTCTTGAGCTTGTCGAAGATCCGGTGCGGATGCGTGAAACTCCAGTCGCTGAGGACGAGCACATATTCCCGGTCATAAGCCACTGGGTCTGTACCTGCCGGATCTATGACGATCGGACCGTAATGGCCGAGTTGTTCCTGCAGACCAGAATGGGAGTGATACCAGTAAGTGCCATTTTGCGGCACCTTGAACTGATATTTGAACGTTTCGCCCGGTTTGATGCCCGGGAAGCTGACGCCCGGCACGCCGTCCATATGGAAGGGGACAAGCAGTCCGTGCCAATGGATCGAAGTGTCTTCGGCAAGCCGGTTGGTGACGTTCATTGTAACGTCATCGCCCTCGCGCAACCGCAAGAGCGGACCGGGAAGTGTGCCATTGATTCCGGTTGCCATACCGACTTTGCCGTTGAGCCTGACCGGGAACTGCCCGATTTCGAGGTCGAAGCGCGTGCCCGAAAGTGAGGGCACACCAAGGTTTCCGTTGCTGGAAGATTTTGCCCAAGCGGGCAGGAGGCTGCTTGCCCCCAAGGTTGCGCCGGTGCCGAGCACCGTCTGCAACATACGTCGTCTGTTCAACATAATCGTCTCCATGAGGTGAATTTATGCAATCGGGCTGCTAATGCAGCGACGCACGAAATCAGCTCAGGGAACGCACCTTCAATGTGACTGGCGTTTGTTGCAGCAGGTAACTTCGGACCTCAGGCCAGGGCGTGCGGACATTGACGACGCGCTTCCATGCGTGTTGCCATGAGGGTGTAGCAAGCCCGATGGGCGTCGTATCGCCTAATACGTGCTGGACCGGGTTCGCCGTCTTGTCGGCTTGGGCGACCGTTGCTGTCTGAAGCTTGCAGTGATCAGTCTCATCATTGCAGGGCGCCTCAGGCCCATCGGCGGGCGCCTGGTGAGAATGAGCGGTGAACTCGGTTGCCATGCTATTCGTCGCCGACATATCGACGGGACACGCGCAGAGCACCTGCGACAGGCTGAAAAATACCGTCACGAGAGTTGCGACAACAAAGTTCATGACTACCACTTATACCCCATAGGGGTTTAAATCAAGAAAGAACCTCTGAGCACTCAAGGTTTGTCGTAACGGAGCAGGATCAACCCAGACCCGCGGGTCAGTCCCGAGCGAAAAGTTGCATGGCTACGCTCCAGCGCGAATTTGAACGGCCAGCAAATCATGTTAGCGATGTGAATGTCGTTGATAGGCAGCGTCGAACTTTGACAACACGAAAGGGCTGCACCACAGTTTGCACTACAAATTGCAAACAATCTGCACAACAAGCGAAGTTTTGAGTGCCATAGTGCGTTGAATTAATTTAATTTCAAGCACGATTACTGGGCGCGTCACTCGCGGTTCGGAATCCATTGTCGGCTCTTGGCGAAAGGGCAACCTGGTTTCGCTGCGTACGAGCTTCAATTCATAAATAAATTGGACCCCAGACCCTTTTGTTTAGTACGGATTGTGCCATTCCGGTGATTAAGAGACCTGCTTCCTCATTCTATAAAACATCGTAAAATCAATATCTTGCACCTGTGTCGAGAGTATTTATTGTCTTTGTTGTGCATGACGTTTTAATAAGAAATGTTGCATAGTATGGAGCATGACCTCTATATTGCGGGTGATGGAGACAGAACATGACAGCGCTTGCAAAACTAAAAAGGAAATTGCGCCCCGGACAGGTGTACCGGCGCAAGGAGCTTGCGACCTGGTCAAACGCTGTCGATCGACATGTTGGACAGCTGCTTGACGAAGGACGCCTCGAAAAGGTTGGGGCAGGGCTCTATATGATATGGCTCCGAAGAAAACTCGGTTCGGGCAGGCACCCGCCAAGCCGGAGAAGCTGGTTGAGTCATTCCTGGGGGATGACCGGTTTCTTATGGTTTCGCCAAACGCCTATAACAGCCTCGAATTGGGAACGACGCAGCTCTACAATGAGCCGGTAGTTTATAATCGCAAACGGCACGGCCATTTCGAGCTGGATGGCCGACGCTATGACTTCCGCATGCGGACCTCTGTTCCTTCAAACCTCAGCGAAGAATTCCTCCTGGTGGATCTGTTGCACAACCTCGATCGGCTTCCCGAGGAAAAGGCAGCAGTGCTTCCCAAGGCACTTAGGCGTGCGCGACGTATGGACCGCGCGCGACTGTCACGTGCGGTGAAGGATTTCGGATCGGCGCGGGCTGCAAGGCTCCTCAAGCCTGTATTGAACCCTGATCAGGCAACCGCCGCGTGACCCTCCTGCACGCACTGCCTGATTTTGCCGACCTCATCGCTGTTGCTGCGCGAAACAACACCATCGACCCGGGGCTCATCGAAAAAGACTACTGGTTGATGCACTGCCTCTGGGGACTGCAGCAGCTTGACTATAAGTTTGAGCTGAAAGGCGGAACTTCGCTGTCAAAGGGATACGGCCTCATCGACCGTTTTTCGGAAGACATCGACATCCTGATCCACCCAGAGACCGACCTCCAGTATGGCCCAAACCACAACAAGCCTGCGCAGGTAAAGGCGCGTCTCGAATTCTTCAACGGTCTGGCCGAAGCCATCAAAATTCCTGGCATTATCGAAGTGGTCCGCGACGAAGAGTTCGACGACACACGCCACTATCGCGGCGCAGGCATTCGATTGAAGTATGAGTCGGTGAATCCACTGCCAGAAGGGCTGAAGGCAGGCATCCTGCTCGAAGTCGGGTTCGACCAGGTGGCGCCGAACCGGCCATGTACGATTTCGTCCTGGGCTTACGAACTTGCAGTCGAGAGTGGGATTGCAGACCTGACCGACACCCGCGCGGTCGATGTGCCTTGCTATGAGCCGGGCTATACTTTTGTCGAAAAGCTCCAGACCATCTCAACGAAATTCCGAAAGCAGCAGGCGGACGGCGACATGCCTGTCAATTTCATGCGCCACTATTATGACGTGTACTGCCTGCTCGCTGACGCCTCAGTGAAAGAGTTCATCGGAACAGACGCGTACAAGGACCACAAGGCCAAAAGGTTCCGCAAGGCAGATGAACCGGACCTCACCAGGAACGAAGCCTTTCTGTTGAGCGACGCAGAAACGCGAAAGGCGTACGCGGACGCTTATGCGAAGTCACGAGCGCTTTACTACAGGGAGCCTGCACTCTTTGACGATATTCTGGCACGCATCAGCCGGCGCCTGCCGGAACTTTGAATGATCGTTGCTCGCAGGGAAACCTCTAACCCTCTAAAATAAAAGGAATTACTAGCTTACTCTTTTGTTGGGTGCGCCCTACCGCACCCATAGAGACCCTGAAATCGTAACGATTTCAGGGTCTTATTGTTTTTACTGAGTGCGTGTCATTAGTCGTGCTTCAATAAAATCAATGGATTAGTTCGTAGGTTCAAATCCTGTTCGCTGGACGAACCTATCGCAGAATGATGCTCCATAATTCAGCAATCGCCGGACCAACAAAACCGGTGGAGCACCTCAGTGGGGCAGAGCACTGTCAAGGACACCTTTTCGGACGCAAGAATATTCCGAAACGGTCACCAGTATTCTTGATCGTATCATATGGAAGGCGGAGGATGTGCTGAAGTCGGTGCGAGACCGTCAGGATTTTGCAATCTGGGGATTGTGCTCCGCTGATAAATTCATGGCGGCGAAGGCCGCTTACTTGCTGGAGGAGCTTCCCGTCAGTCAATGGCCTTGCACACATAGCAAGGACGTTATTACCGCTCTGTTCGAGGAGATGGAGCCGAATTGGGTGACCTTCAAAAGACAGGGCAAAAAGGGCAGCTATACAACGCAAAAGGAACGGCTTGGCGGTTTGCTGAAACAAACGAATTCTCAGAACAAACCGAAACCTGACGTCCAGAGTTAGAGCGCGCCATCGGGAATCTTGAGGCAATCACTCACTGCGAACACTCTCCAAGCGCTTTATGAATGACAGCTTTTTGTTGAGCGATATCGGCGCGTTTTAAGTGCGTCTCAAGCCGATCCAAGTCGAAACGAATGCGTCCCAACTCGCCCGTATCTAGCTCAGCATCCTGACCTGAATAGAGTGCGCTCATGGCGCTTTCGGATAGAGCTTTCCACTGACCACCGCCTTTACCCCACTCCTGGACCACTTCTCCATCAACACTCAGCGTACGTTTTTCCGGTATGGTGTTTTGTCCATTTTCTTTTGCAGAAATTATAATGCTGTAATAAGTCTCTTCTCTGCCGCGTGTCGCATCTATTTTGCCACCAACACTCACGCCAAGGCGAAACTGATCCGAAGAACGTTGTTCAGAGTCAATGAAAGCCGGATTGCGTACATACACAATTGCGCTTTTGGCAGACCAGGAAACAACAAAGTTTTCATAGGCCCGCTGCCCGTCACATTGAACCGGAACGTCCTTGCCTGATGTTGTCGGAGTGGCCAGCGTGCTCGACGTTATAGAAGCTTCACGCTTGTTAATCTCATCCATCAAATCATGCACAGCCAATCTGATCGTCCCGAGCTGTGTGCTTAAACTGTCCGTATCTTCTTTGATGAGTGCATACAGCATCGCACCCCCAGAAAATTCGCGTGCGATCAAAACGCAATGCGGCTTTGTCACATCATCCGCCGCCTCATAGCCAATGATGGGGATGTTCTTATCCATTACGGCATAGGCTTCGGGGTCTTTGATTTTTGTCAGAGCAAGCATAGCCTTAGCAAAGGGTTCATATTCAGCTTTTGTCTCGGCTGTTAGTAATGCGGGACACGAATCCAGCTCCGCCCGTGTTGCTTTTACTTCTTCAAAAGCCTGCGCCAGAGAAATATCTTTCCGCCTATCTGCCCAGAGTACGCTGATCGTATCTCTCCAGGCGCTATCATTGTGATATAGCCGCCAGAATTCAGGGGAGGCGTTATAACGAACCTGCCAGCCTCCAGTGGTGCTCCATTGCTGTGCATCCTGCGCATGGACTGCTCCCGTACCGGTGAGCATGCAGATAATGGCAAATAAGGCTCGTAGCTTCATTACGTCTGTATTCCCTTTAAGATTCAGCGCGCTGGGCACGCACGTTTTTAGATAGCTTCAAGGTCGAAATCGCGCGTTCGCCAATCGCAGCTTTCTTCGACGAACAGGCTGCCCTCGACCCGTGAAATGGAGCAGGGCCGAGACTTACTTCCCATTGATGATAGCGAGCGCATCGAGGCTATTGGTCGGACAAGCGGAGATGGCGTATTTCATTCCCTTGTAGACATCCGTCTCTTTGGTGCGTGCGGCCAGCAGGCGGTTCAGTTCAGCCGGCTTCTGCTCGTACCAGAACGCATAACTCAGGGTCTTGTACTCGCCATTGTCGTAGAATCCGGTTGGGCCGTAATTGCAGTAGAGTACGGGATAGCCGCGCTTCTCCAGTTCGAGGCCAACCGTACGCATGGCGGGAACCTGGCGCCGACCATCATTCGCCATGCCCATGCCGGTCCGGTAGGCGACGAGTTCTTCGTCATAATAGACATATCCCTGTTCCTTGGGACCGGGATTGCGGGCGCGCGCGGCGATGTTCTCATCCATGAATCGGCGGGCGTCGTCGCGCTCATAGTCGGCGCTGGCCGCGTTAGCCCCCGGAAACGAGAGACCTGCCCTTTGTGCCGGCGATAGCCCGTTTGCCCCGCGCCACAGGTTTTCGCCATATTGCCGGACGATTGGAGACGTGCAGCCTTCCGTACGCAGGAAACGGGCTGTTTCCCGGTCCGTAACGAGATCCCCCGCCACCTCTGTCAGCGTTTCGCCAACGAAAGAGAAGGGGGTGCGACCCTCAACCTCAGCCATGGAGTTCACGATCGACATCAGGAAAGCGGAAGCATCCTTCTTGTATTTGATATCCGCCATTTTCTCATAGGCTGTCGCAAACCGCGGTGCCATTTCGACGTGATACGAACTGGTCTGTGAGGTCATGCCATAACGTGTTTCAAACCAGGTCGCGGTGTAGGATGCCCGGTCTGCCGGGTTTGGCGGCAAGTAAGATTCGCAGACCTGATAGTACTGATCGACATAGGTGAGGTAGGCTGCAGCAAACTCGGCGGGGTGTTCAATGAAGGGGAAGTTCCCTTCGATGACATTGCGGGGCGTGTCGAAGTTTGCGTACTGTTTCCAATATGAACCGGGCTTGTAGACGATTCCAGGACGCCGATCTGAGACGAGCCTGCGGGCGTAAGCATTCTGCAGGTCAGTCTGCATTTTCGCGGCAGCTGTCTTGTGGCGGTCAAACATGGCGAGGATCATTTTCCGGTCATCACTCACGCCGTCATCAACGCGCTTGCGGTGTTCCAGAACGCTTGCCACAGTAAGGCGATCAACGGTCTGGGGGTGGCCGAGCAGGCCGTCCACCTCATAGGCCGGACGCCATTCTCCGACGCTCCCTTGGCGTTTCAGCCACATCCAGAAAACGGATTCTTCGGCGGTATCTGAATAGTCGAAATCCCGGGTCGTTTTCAGGTGCAGATCCTGAATATAGAATTCGACGAATACGCGATCCCTGGAGTGTTTCCACATCGGGTGCGCGCGCCATTCCGGAAAAACGTGATCGACATTGGGAAGGACGTGGTCAGCGATACGGGCGATCTCATCTTCCCTATAGTTCAGGCCGTCCTGAGCGGGGGCCTCCTTTTGGGGCTTTACTTTTGCCGGCGTCGCATTGAAGAACACGCCGTCTGCATCCGGTATGCGTTCGACGAAGATCTTGATTTCCTGATCGTAAAGGTTGGCCTGGTTCGGCCGGGCATTGCGATGCGTGACGATGGCCCCGTAATACTTTCCGCTTGCGTCCTCGTATAAAAGCCGGGCGCCCTGAATCTTGCGATCCTCCAAGCCCTGTGCGAACGCCGTGTGCAGTGACAGCATTGCCGAGATCAAAAGCAGGATGATGGTTCTCGGCATATGATATCCTTTCTGGTGACGACGAGGCAGCCGTCATCTGGGAAGGCAGCCAGCATACGACGCGTACCAGAGAGGGAAAGTCACCAAAACGGTTATTGGGGACGTCCCTTTCCTCTGGCTCACTCATGGGCTTGAATGGCAAACAGGCCATTGAGAGGGACGTCATGGGCAATTGCCGGGGGACTGTCGGGCAAGTGAGGCAAGGCAAGGTACGGGACGCGACTGTCCTGCAGGTCATATGTGCAGGCGTGCTGATGGTGCTCGCGGCCTGCGATAGTTCCTCCGCTGAGGAGCGATCAGAGCCATATGCGAAGACGGCGGTTACCGAATTGCCGGCATCCTGGTCTGGCTTCGTGCTCGAGTCGCGCAAACCCTATCCGGCGACGCTCAGACTGGACGTCGATGGAGCCGATGTGCAGGGTGTCCTCAGGGTTGAATCCCTCAACGGCGCCGTGCCACGCCTGACGACGGCTGATGCGGATATCCCCGTCGAAGGGACATATGATCCCCCCGTCGGAGTTCTGTCACTGACCACGCAATCGGGAGACCGCCGTGGCGAACTGATCTTTGATGTTGCGGTGAGCGATGTCGGTTCCGTCGCTGTCGCGTCTGAACAACGCCATATCAATGGACGCGGTGCGCAGCGGGCACGTGCGGTATTTGCGACGGACCGGGACAAGAAGGCCACGCTGGAGAGGATTGCGGTTCTGTCTGCGGCTTTCGAAGGCTGGCGCCCGGATATGGAGAAGGGAAGCTGCCCCGCCGCACTGGCGGCTTGGCGCGATGAAGCGCTGGCGTTCCAGGAGACGCGCCGCGACCCTGTGGAACAGTATGATATCTTCTATACAGACGCGTTCAGGAAAGCCTTTGGTGCGCCCTATGAGACCGTCGACCCGGAGCGGCTGAAGCAGAATGCCAGCTTGTTGCGCGGCGCCTGCCGGCCGGAAGACCGGGTGCGGGGCAACGAGACGAACCAGCTCGCCTATATGATAGGGCTGGGCCAGCCGCATCAGGATCATCTCCTGTGGCGGTTCGAAAGCGAAGCGGCCAGCCGGTGGGTCGAGACACGGTCAGATGTCCTGAAGAGCGATACTCCGATGACGTCCGCACAGCTTAACTTGCTGGATACGATGTGGCGCGGGATCGGCATCGGTCGGTATGGCTACAATGTCAGTGACTTGAACGCGGACATTGAACGGCGCAAGGCGATCCTGCGGGCAGAAGAAAATCGCGCCGACATGCTGGCGTTCTATGACCGCTACAAGGACCGGTTTGACCTGCTGATCGAAGTCGCTCGCAATCACGCAAATCAGGATGAGGATTTTCTGGCTGAGGTGCAGGACAAACTGGATACCTATCTTGAGCCCGCGAGTGAGGTCTACGCCCGCGACGCAAACAATGTCAGCGAAGCAGAATACATGCTGGCCTGGGCTGTGCAGGCCGGAACCGCCGATCTGTGCCCTCTGAGCAAGCCCGCCACGTGCCGCAGGATCGGCAAGCGGTTCGAGGCCCGCGTGACCGACATGGCAAAGGACTTCGCCGATGCCCTCGAACAGGCCGCAGCCCGGCGCACTGACAGGAATGACCGGTCACTCGAACAGCTGGCGACGCAGGTCACATTCGCCGGGGATATGGACATGCTCTACGGCGACCTTCTGGAGATTGGAAAACTCACGGATAGCTGGGCGGATGTGACGGGTACCCGCCAGCAGCTACAGAAGCGCCTGGCAAAGCCGTTGCAGGCAGAGCTTGATGGTCTCTCAGGAGCTGACGCGCTGACCGGGTTTGAGCGGCGTTATTTCTTCAACGATGATCTGGCCCAGAAGGGGGTCCGAAAGATTGCCACAACCCTCGACAAGCGCCTCGCTGATGAGGCCCCGTTCCGGGGGCTGGAAGGCGGGGATTATCTCAATGCGCTGGTCAATCAGGATTTTGCGCGTTTGCGGGAACTGGATGCCCACTATACGCGCGGCTATCGCCCGATGATCGCGCTCGCCGGGGCTAGTCTGTCGATGCTCAACCCGGCGGCTGGGCCGGCCATGGACAAGGAACTGGCCAATCTGTCTGCGATTCATGGCGTGTTTGGCGCTTATCTCCTGAATTATCAGGATGCCTGGCCGAAATGCCTGAAAGCCAGCGATCCGGTGTTCGAAGTGACAAAAAGCCAGTCGACGGTAACGCGAGATGAATTTGGTCAGGAGATCTCGCATGTTACCAATTGGACGACGCGAGATCAGTACAAGGTGCCGGCCTCTCTTGCGGGCTATTTCCAGACCCTGTGGCGCTCTGATCCCCGAACGACGGACGCCCGTTTCATGGATTGGCTGCTGAATGACCGCAAAACCAATGGGCTGGTCGACGGTCTTGATGGCGCGATGAAACAGCATGGCTGTGACAGCCCCGCCGTCAGGAAACTGGAGCAGGGCATGATCACCTATTACGGAGATGTCAGCCGCCGGCTGGGGCGCCGGTGAGCTTCTGAAGCGATTGGTGTGGGAGGCAGGATGAACTGTGAGGCTCTCACGCAGGCGTGTAACCCGAATGGTTAGTTGTTCAGATGGTCAATTTGGAGAAAGCTTAGAGGCTTAGCGGACGCAACGAAATGGAACGGAATGATACCCAGTTGGAACATATACGAAGCCGTTATTGCGTTTCTATTGGTGCCGATGGTCATCTCATCGTGCGCTCATCGGCCGGCAGGGCGCGAGACGGAAATCTCCGATGTTGCGCCGCCTAGAGCGGTCTCGCCAGCCGAGCAGTACGAGGTATGGTTCAACAATTTTGCGACGGGATGTTTCACCCCTGACTATAGATTGCTCGCAAAGGCATTGTCTTGCGTCGATGAGGAAGCATGCGAGAGCAAGAAACCAGTTCCAAGTATATTTGTGAGTAAGTTATCGGAAGAATAGTAGTTTTTTTCGAAAGAAAGATGAGGCCGCACGTCTATTAAGCGTCAAAATGCCGAAGACGATACGCTCACCGATTACTGGAATTGCAATGCCAGAATCAATGTGGGCCAAGGCATTGGTTTGATAGATCTACGAGTTCAAGCGCCGCATTTTTCACCGCCTCTTTCGGGCGATGTGGGAGAATATCTTGGAAACACCAAAGACAAGATTGATCAGATCATGATTATGAGCCGAGTGATATTACTGATTTCTGCGTTCGCGCTCGCGGGCTGCTGGCAATCGGAAGACAGAATTTACATGGCCGAGGATTATTTTATCCCGGTTAAGAGCGAACTTGTATCGATAAGTGATGAATTCGGGCCGCTCGGAATTTACGAAATCAATTCTGAAAACCAATATCGGCCCGTCTTCCGGGATGCTGAACCAAACTCGTTTGAGCAAAAGTTTCGCGTGTTCAATATAGGACTGGTACCGATTGACCGAATGGCGACATACAAAGAACCGCACGAAGACTGGCAGGCAAATCGAAATTTCTCCAAATCGGTTTTTGAAGATGGCGACACAACCATGTTCGTGTCTGTTGCAGAACAAGAGGGGCAGGCGGGCCAATTGCTGTTTGCCAGTTTTGTCTCCAATGATGTCTTCGGCATTTGCTCCACTCTCCTTCAACAAGGAAAGGGCTTGCATGATGAGTTTTCGCAGTTCGCTTCGATGCGCGCCTCCGGACACGCCTTCACGAGAAAAGCCGGGATAGCCATGCTGGTCCTTGCCGAGGCAACGGAAGCGAAGGGCCACAGCGAACTTGAGTGCGACGAATATAAAATAAAAGCTCATGCAAAGGACGAACGAGCTCAGCTATTCGAGGCCGCTCGCGCTGGCGACGTCCTGCGTACGGCGCGAACCGAGGAACTTGCGGCTGAGGCGAGAAACGAAGCGGTAGAGTTGGCTGAAGCGCGAGCTGCACGACAAGCCTCTCAAAATGACGCGGCACCTAAAGAGACAAATGTTTCAACTGCCGAACAATATGCCGTATTGCAGCAAGAGCTGTCCGACTTGCACCGCGAAGCCTACGATATCAATGCTCTAATTGACAGAGAGCGTTGGGGGACATTGGAAGGCGTGAGCGGAAAGTACTTTGGTGTTGATCGACGCTTCCGTGACCGTGGGCTTCTTTTCAAGAGCAAGATGCTTTGCCACAACCTATCGGGCTATCAGTCGATTTACGTGACAATCACCCACGCGGCTTCTCCGGGAACAAATGCCGCTTGGGTTATGCGAAACAATCATGTGCCAGTCCGAATAGAAACGGAGCGCGGCACCATTACCCACCACGCCGCGTTAGAAGTCATCGACAATACTCGGTATACCAACACACTGCGGATCATATTCGCAGATATGATCCCATCAAAACTCGATAATAAATATATTCAGGATCCGGCGTTGCTGGAGCGAACGCGGCGTCAGGCCGAACTTTTTGGAACATCCGTAGAAGCGTTGACCAGAATGGGGATCAGTTTTCTCTCACTAGAAGATGCGATGCACTCAAAGACTATCAAGATCTACGCGGACATCAGGCAAAACGGCGCTGTTCGGACAGTGATGCTGGGCGATTTTGGGTCAGAAGCCAGTGAAAAGGGGCTGGGAGGGTTTCATGCGGCTTGCCTATTTAGCCAATAGTCAGGCTTCGTGTTCCCTCGTATTGCCGAGAAGGCGTGCATTCTGAATGAAAGCTGATTCACATTACCGGCGCATACTTTTTCCGGTGCTGCTTGGCCTTTCAGCCTGTGCGACAGCGTCCTCATCGGAGGAGCCCGCCGCATGGGAGTCGAAGGTGCGCACATGTTGTGACAGGGAGTATGAGGGCCAGCCCGTCCTTATCTGCCCTTTTGTCTGCTACAGGAAGCCTCAGCGCGATCCGGAACCGGAACAGTCCGAGAGCGATTGCAACGCTCCGGAGCGTTCGCCAAGCTAGAGAACCAGTACAAGTAAAAGGATACCTGTCAGAATGCCTTCCGGGCAATCATCCCACCCATTCGCCACTCGGTTTTTCAGTTCGGGCACGCCGGGCGCCGGGTTCGAATACGATCTTCGCATCTATCTGGACGATCTGTATAAAGAAGACTTCTGTGAACGGCTCGCTGCAGAGTATCCGGGCAGGGATGTCGTCTACAACCTCCTGCTCTTCTATGCCGATGCCGCTCAGACTCTCTTCTGGAAGCAGGATGACCATTATGACGAGGCGCTGAGAGCGTTTTCTGTCCTTGTTGGCCGCATAGCGGAGACGGATCTCGATCTCGATGACCTCTTTTATGTGTTCGACATTATCGAAGGCTTCTTCGACTATGAGCAAGAGGGCGAAGGTCCGGATCATCTCCCATGGTTGCGTCAGTCCATTCAGGCGCTGTCCGGCCTTTTCCAGGAAGAAAGGTACCGGAAGGCAATCGAGGACGCACTGGGCGACAAATCCCGCGCGGATTTCGTTTATCTCATATCCATTGCCGGCTGGTTCTACGGCGCGGACGAATTCGACCTGTATATGAGTTTCGTCACGCGCCGGCCTGACCTCGTGCTATCCAACGCCCGCTATTGGCTGCTGAACGTGAGTGATGAGCAATGCCAGCGCTTTATCGCATGGGCGCGGAGCTGTTTGCCTCCCGAACAGCTTTCCGGGCCGCTTTCGCGAACAGAGGAGTACACGAAGACGCAGAAGGCGATCCTTGATGTGGTCATATCTGAACGGGTGCATATTCTCAGAAGTCCGCAGGACCGGCGTGATTTCATGGCCTGGGGACTGCGCTCTGCCGACAAGTTCATGGCGGCGAAGGCAGCTTATATGCTTGAGGATATTCCGGTATCCGAATGGCCGGAGGGGAGTCAGGCTATTGTCGAAGAACTGTTCAGTGAGATGCAGCCGCATTGGCTTTCCTACAAGGGGCTGCGCGGCAAGGGCGCATACGTCAAATCGAAGGACAGGCTTGGCGATCTGCTCGAAAAGGTGAAGGGTGCCGGCAGTTGAGCTGCGGGATTGCCGGGTCTGTTTGGAATGTGGGTGAGGCTAGGGAATGAGCCGCTTATGCATCATTGGCGATGTACACGGGATGCTCGCGCCCCTGCGTTTGCTTGTCCGCGAGCTGGATCTTCAGCCTTCCGACAAGGTCGTCTTTGTTGGCGACCTGATCGACAAGGGGCCGGACCCGGCAGGCGTGGTTTCATATGTCGAAGACCTTCGTCGCAGCGCGGGCTGCGAAGTGGTGCTCGTCGAGGGAAACCATGAAGACCGCATGCGCCGCTATCTTCGCAACCTCGTTGTGCGTCCTGCCGTGGCAAAGGCACAGGCCGAGCGCGCGCCCGAACTTGCGGACCTGAGGTCACAATTGGACGATCGCGGTCAGGCGTTCCTGGACTGGTCCGTGCCATTCCACCGCTGCGCGGCCTATGGCGTGCTGATCGTCCATGGTGGCATCCCCGGAACGATGCAGGAGTTTCCGGCTTCTCTCGAAGCCGCGTCCATGCTCGCCGGCCATGAATCAAAGCGGCTTCAGAAGATCCTGCGCACGCGGTACCTCGATGCGGACACCGGGGAATTTCTCGCTCTTGGCAAGCAGGCCGAAGGAGACCCCTTCTGGGCGGAAGTCTATGACGGGCGTTTCGGGCATGTCGTTTTCGGGCACCAGCCCTTTCCGGATGGACCGGCGGAATTCCCCCACGCAACGGGGATCGATACCGGCGCCGTGCATGGTGGCGGACTGACCGCGCTCGTGTTCAATCCGGGTCGCCCGCGATACTTCGTGACGGTCGAGTCCGATTGCCACATTCCGTACCGGGGCGGCGCATATGACGGGGACTGAAATATGCCCCCCGCGCGGTCTGACGCGCTTTCCTATGCGGGCTTGGCGAAGGGGCTGAGTATCCACCAGACAAGGCTTACGATGACCGGGCCGAGTGCGCCCAGAAACAGGCTGGCAAATACATTCCCGCTTATCAGCACGAGGACCGCAAAGGGAAATGCGGAAAGGACGAGCAGCATGCCATTCGTCCGGCTGAAGCCCGACCAGCCAACAACGCCGAGCCAGATTCCCTGCAGTGCGACCGCCCAGAAGGGCATCGCGCCGCCATTCTCGACGGTCGCGGGACCCGGAATCGGATAAGCCAGCATCTTCAGGATGAGCGGCCATTCCGGTGCATTGCCGGTTGCGTCAATAATGCGCCGTGTACGGTCAGGATCGTCCCGTGAGAGCCCGCTCGTCGCACCATTCAGGAAGTCCTCAACCGAGCCCAGCCAGCTCTGATACAATCCCCAAGTCAGCACGATGTACGCAATAGCAAGGGCAAGACCGACCTGAAGAGGGCGTGATTGCTTGAATTTTCCGATGATGCCATCGCTCATATGCTGTCTCCACGGTAATTGATTTGATGCTTTCGGTCGTTCGGGGCGGGTGGCACACTAAGCCTGTGAGCCAGGCACCAGACGATAGCCGAGATCCTCGCTGAGGAGGCCGGGGGCGCCGCCAACCGCGGACAGGACGCGGCGGAGACGGCTGACCGCCGTGTTAATGACCGTGTCCTGTGGGGGAAGGTTCGGGTAGTCGGTCCAGACCTCGCGCCAGAGCGCCTTCCGGCTGACCCATTCGCCCTGCCGTGTCGCGATGGCGTTCAGAAGCGCAAAGCTTTGCGGGCGTAAGTCCAGCTTTGTATCGCCAACCAGGGCCGTAGTGCTCAACTGCCTGAGTTCGAGGGTGTCGAAGAACAGAACGCTGTTGGGAACGCGGCTTGACGAAGCACGGCGTGCAACCGCACGCAGGCGTGCCCGCAGTTCCTCCGGATGGAAGGGCTTGTCGATATAGTCGTCAGCCCCCGCTTCAAGCCCCGCGACATGATCGCTGACGCTAGTCAGCCGGCTGGTAACGAGGATTCCGGGGCGCGGGCCTTCCAGCGCATTCAGCCAGGCGAGATAATCGAGGCCTTCGCTCCCGTCAGCCAGCATGCGGTCAAGGATCACGATGTCGGGCATCTGTTCGGATGTCCGGCGCTTGGCGCCATCGACCGTGTCAGCTGTGGTGACGTCATATCCGAGCTGGCTGGCCTCGTGCACCACGAGACCTGCGATGTCGGCATCATCTTCCACAACGAGCACGTGATTGCGTGTATCCATGTTTTCCCGCCTCTATGGGATTGCCACTTTTACCTAGCACTGCGATTGAGTTTCTCCACCTAACAAACGAGGTTTGCAGAAGCATGCAGGTGTTCAGGGATTTCAGCGCGATGGCAATGCTCTGCCTTTTTCTGGCGGGATGTGCTGTCACGCCAGCGCCGGACATGGCGGATACGCCTGTTGATTCTTCTGTCGCTTCGTCACTGTTCCGCGCCGAAGAAGCTTACCGTGCCCGCCGCAGCGAAAGCGATGCGGCGGGAATGGCCGAAGCGGTACGCGATCGTATGACTGTGTTGGCGGCCCTGGATATATCCAGTCGGATTCACCCCAGAGTACGCGATGCATTCCTTGCATCGACCCGGATAATGATGGACGAAACCCGGGAGATGGCAGCAGACGATGCAGAGATCCTCGCCGGGATCGAACGCATGTTCGCGATGGAAAATCCAGCCGGGGAGGGTGTGTTTTCCGGGCTATTCGGTAATGGGGTGGTCAGGTCCTTGCGCAAGGTGGATGTCACAGTCGGGATGGAGATGGACATCTTTCTGTCGGCCGGCATGACTGAGGAATTGCGCCTGCCCGTCGTCAGGGATGCCGGAACAACAATATTTGTCGAACCGTCGCGGGAATTCGCCGGCTTTGTGCCGGATCTCGCGCTCTCGGTTCTGCCTGTAGCGGCATCCGGCGGGACGGCTGCTGAAGGTTGCGAGACGGTTTCCGATGGCGGGCGCCTTGCCTGCTTTGTGCCGGCGGGCACGCATACGGAGATCGATCTTGTCATCACCAACCGGAGCGAATCACGCGTAAGCGTCGTCGTCTTTGTCAGCGGCGATGCGCGGAGCGTTGGCACGGCCCTCGCGAGCGAATAGATGCCAACCCGAACGGTTATGTGACACGCATGTGCTCGGCCGGTACACATGGGCGAGATGGTTGCATGAATGCCGGAATGATGAGGCGCTGAGATTTGATCCGGAGTTTTCGGTCCCCCTTCCAGATATCCCTTCTGATCAATCTGGTCGTGACACTCGGCCTTGCCGTGATTGCCGGCCTTGCGGCAACGGCGGCAATTGATGGCGCGGTCGACCGGACACTCCGCGAGGAAATACGACGCGATATCGCCTTGCTGACAGAGCGGATGCAGGACCGGGATGTCCTGCCGCCCGTGGCAAGCCTGACCGCATCGCTTGGCCAGCGCCTGTTCGATGATGGCGGTGAGGATGCACAGTCCGTCTACATGCTCGTCCGGTCTGATCGGAGTGTTGTTGCCGGAAATGCAACGTCCTGGCCCTCTGAGACGCCCCTGGAAGAGGGATGGACCGAAATGGACGCTGCCGAGCTTGGCCTGGGCGAGGGGGCCATGCTCTCGCGGATAGAAGCTGTCGATAATGGGTTTTTCCTGCTCGTCGGCCGCCGGCTGACGGCGCGGCAGGCTCTGATTCAGAATTATGTGCCGGTCCTTGTAGGGGCCGTCCTGTGTCTTGGTGTCGTCAGCACATTGCTCTTCATCTTCCTGAATCGCCGCTACCAGCGCCGCGTCCGGGCGTTCAACCGCGTTTTCGACCGCGTCCGCACCGGCGAGATTGCCGCGCGTGTGGAGCCCGGCTTCCTCACCCCTGAAGGCGATGAGCTGTCGACTCTGGGGGCAAATGTGAATGAGGCGCTGGCTGAAGTGGCGCGCCTGATGCGGGGGCTGGATTCCTATAGCCAGGTCGCAGCGCACGAGCTAAACCATGCCGTCTCGATCATGCGGGAGCGGTTCCTCGCTGCGGGCGATACCGGCGCAGCGCAGGATGCTGAACAATTGCTGGACCTCGTCTCGCACATTCTGGAACTGGCGAAGATCGAGGCGACCCCGGGCTATGCCATGCAGCCCGTTTCGCTCGCGGAAACAGCGGCCTCGGTGGCAACGCTCTATGCCGATACGTTCGAAGACCGGGATATCCGGTTCGGATTGCAGCTGCCGTCGGATGACCGGATGGAAGTCATAGCATCTGCGCCGCTGCTCGCCAGTGCCATCACGAATCTTCTGTCCAATGCCGCGAAATTTGCCCCGGAAGGATCGGCGGTTTCGCTGGTGCTGGCCGCGACTGACCGGCATTTCAGCGTGATCGTTCAGGATGAAGGGCCGGGCGTTGCGACGACCAGCATTGCCGAACTCGCCGGCGCGGGCCGCAAGGCTGGCCCCGGCAGTCATGGATTCGGGCTGAGGCATGTTCAGGCCGTTGCGATCCGCCATGGGGCGCGGCTGACGCTCGCCAACACGAATCCGGGCCTGAAAGTGTCCATCGCTTTCGTGCGGCCGTCATAACCCGTCTGGTAAGTTGCGTCATCCAGCCTAACCGCCGATACAGGAAAGCGTGGGGAAACAGTTCCGCACGGCATATTAGTATTCTCGCGTGAAGGGGGCATCGTAACGTGCAGCGAGGTCAGTTCAAACAGCTATCCCGTAAGGGACAGACAGTTCTTCGGATGCGTCCCGCATGGACCAGCTATTGGCGGAGCGGCCTTGCGGCTGTGGTGGTGACTGGTCTCTGGTTCGTGCAGCGTGAACTGTTCGATGGACTGGCGCAGCGCCTTGGCATTCCTGTGGAACTTTCGGGCCTCGGGCTTGCCATCGCGCTACTGCCGATCGTCGCGGGCGTCGCCTATCACCGCTATACTCACGCCTATGAGATCGAGAATGGACGCAAGCTGCGCCTGCTTGCCGGCTTCATTTCCCGTGTGAAACGGGAATTTCCGCTGACGGACAAAGTGCAGACGGATATGGGGCAGACAATTGCCGGACGCCTCCTCAACTATGGAACGATCGCTTTCTGGACCGGCGATGACCGCAGCCGGCTCGAATGGCGCAACGCCCCCGATCCTGATCGCATTATTGCCTTTCTGGATGAGCTGAAATCCAGTGTATCGGAAGCGTCCGGTGACCGCGCTACGACACATTCCGATGCGCTGTCTCAAGATGTGTCCCGCATGCCCGCTCCTCCAACGCTGAAGGAAGCAAAGTCAACGCGCCACACGCATTTCGGGAGAGCAGCCGAGTACAAGGAACTCAAGGACATGGTGGCCAAGCGTATCACGACGCCATTTGGTGATTATGTAGACAATGATGACGGGACCGTCTCTCATAGTGCCAGCGGACTCATGTGGCTGCGAGCGCCTTGGGGCATGGTCTGGACAGGACAAGGTTTTTCAGGCGAGCCGATCCTCATGCGCTGGGGGGACGCTGTAGACCTGTTCGGGTGTGGGGAAGCTGTCGGTTACAATATTGGCGGCACTTTCGCCTATATGGGGCATGAAAAACGCGCAGCTTCTGCATTCGAAAACGGTTACAAAAAAGGCAAATGCATCATCGATGCGGCCGGCTACAAGGACTGGCGCCTGCCTACAGCCGGAGAGCTCAGCAGGTTCGCCCCATTCCTTCATAAGCATGCTGGCGAGGATACGTATCTTGAAACAAGACTGCCCGCAGATGAGGAATCTGACTGGTGGTGGAAAATCGGGGCAAGCAAGGCACATTTCGAACGCCTGTACCCCGAACTGTTCGGGACTGGCGTTCGGTTGTGGACGGCGACAGGTCTAGGGGGCGGGCTTGCCTGGGCCTATGATGGCTCCATGCCGGCCGGAGACCACAAGACAGGAGGCGCGATGGGTGTGATGTTCGTCCGTCGCCTGACTGGAGGTGAACTTCATGCTCCAAAGACAATCGATGAGGAAGTGAGTTGATGAAACTGTGCGAGAGGATTCCGGAAGGTCATAACAGGATTTGTCAGTTCACTTATCCGGTATTGACGAAATAGGTATGCCTTACCGCGGGCAGGATTGGACCGCATTCATCCAGTCTGGAGATTTTTGCCGTGCGCGTGATCGATGAACTCATCAGCTATCTGTGGCGGAACCAGAAGCTGAATAACGAGGACATCTACTGGCTGTCTAATAATGACTATTGCGACGTTAGCGAGTTCTACGACAGTGGCTATGATGAATACTGGGAACGCGATCACGCCGCTTCGGACAACGAGGAAGACGTTGACGTCGAAATCGATGAATTTGAGAAGCGTAAACCTCGACCGAAATCGGGTATTCCTACGGGGCAAAACAACCTTATTGATGATCTGGTCGCGCGTCTTGCTGCGCAGCGGGAGGATGCCTCTAGGGCGTTGCAGGCGTTTGGGCGCTTTTCTTCCAGCGACGGCGCTCCGGAGACAATCGGTGAAATTGCAAACCGTCTTGCACGCGCAGATACGGAAGCCGTGATCGACGCCGTTTCGCAGGTTCTCTACAGTTCAGAGGAAGGCCTTTCCGTAATCACGCGGATCATCACCTGCAACTATATCCATGTGAACATGGAAGGACGTGCGGGGCCGGCTTGCCGGGCTTACCGGAAAATAATCGCCGCGCGCGACATCGGCGCCGTTGGCAAATACAGCTGGATACTGAAAGAGCCGGAAATCGCCGTTGCTTATGCGGTCGCCTGCGCGCAGGCACGTCTGGCGCGGGCGCTTGGTCATCTCATGGCGACTGGTGACAAGGCAGTTGCGCGTGCGATCATGCCGTTCGATGCGGACGCTTTCTGGTTCCTGTCCCTGCTTCTGACGGCGACTTGCGCAGCAGGCGAGCGCGTGGGCTGTCCGCCCGGTATCATTGCGCCGCGCGCTCACCCTTTGCCGTGTTTTGATGATTTGTATCATCTGGTTGATCTTGCGCTTGGCGTCGTCGAAGGCGATGGAAAGGCGACGATTCTGGAAGATGCCTCTCATCCCGTCGCGGCGTTTTTTCTGTCGAGGGTTCAGGGCACCCGTCCTGTTCGCGGACAGGAGGCGATCAGCGCGTTGCGCGCGCGCCAGCGCGACACAATCAGAGGGCTCAGCGCCCTTGATATATGGGACAAGGCCTACCGTCCGCCGGAGGTCTTCGACGACTGGAAATCCAAGGGGGGAAACCATGAATGAGACCGTGACGCTCTCTCAGGCCAAGGACATCATCAAGGCGCTTGCGGCGGATGAAAGCGTTCTCCTGCTGTCATCGCCTGGCCTTGGAAAATCCGACATCGTGCGCAGCGTCGCCGCAGAGGCGGGGCTCGAATGCCGCTCGCTTCTGGGCACGCAGATCGCGCCGGAAGATGTCAGCGGGGTTCCGAAGATCGATGGCGAGCGCTCCGTCTTCTGCCCGCCGCGCATCCTGCTTCCTGAGAGCGGGGAGCCATTCTGTCTCTTTCTCGATGAATTGCCGGCCGCCGGCCCGGATGTGCAGAAGGCATTCTACGCCTTGCTGCTGGAGCGGCGGATCGGCGAGTTCGACCTGCCGAAAGGCACATGGGTTGTCGCGGCCGGCAACCGGGCGGAAGACCGTGCGCTGGTGCGCACCATCTCGTCCGCGCTCGTCAATCGCGTCCTCATCCTGCATGTGCGCGCAGACAATGAGGAATGGATCAGCTGGGCGCGTGCCAACAATATCCGTTCAGAGATTATTGCCTTTATCGCCGCAGTGCCTGATGCGCTGATGCGTCCGGCGTCGACCGAGCCTGTTCCGTTTTCCACGCCGCGGGCCTGGGCGTCGCTGTCGGCCAGCCTGGACCTTACCGAACGCGCAGGCCTGCCGCTGGAACAGACCCGCCGCGCGCTCGCTTATGGCAAGGTCAGCGCCGGGGATGCGAGCCTGTTTTGCGGGCTGGCGGAGAGCGGCATGGAAGACCTGAAGCCCGCATCCGCCTATATCCGCGATCCGTCGCTCTTGCCTGTTGAGCCTGCGAAGAAATGGTTCATCATCCGCATCATCCGGAAGATGGCAGCAGAAGGCGGCCTCAGCGAATTCTCTCCCGATGAGATCGAGCACTTCCTGTCCGCCGCACCGGGCGAGGTAAGGTTCTCGCTGCTGGTCGGCCTGGTCCGCATCTGGGGGGATCTGGGCGCGAGCGACAGCCTGTTGTCATCCCTCAAGGAGGCCACGGGCCTGAGATGAACGCGGCGGCGGACACTCTGAAGCTGGCACAGGCGTATGCGCAGCGCGCACTGAACAATGTCCGCAATCTCCAGCCCTATCTGGGCGACCTTGCCGATATAGTGGTGATCCATGTCGAACCCCGCATCCCGACGGCCGGCATTACCGCCGATGGCTGCCTGTTCGTTAATCCGGACTGGTTCCTGTCGCTGTCCGGGCCGGAGGCGATCTATGTCATGTCCCATGAATTGTGGCACCTCGTCCTGCAAAGCCATGCGCGCGCGGGGGCGGATGATGCGTGGCATGTCAATGTCGCGCATGACTGGATCATCAACAGGATACTGACGGATGAGCTGGGCATCATGCCGCCGAAGAATGGCCTGTGGCTGGGCGACGCTGACAATCACTCGGCCGAGGAGCTGGTGCGGTGGCTGAAGGATGGCAACATCCTTTCGCCTGCGCGCCGGTCGGTCTGGGATGCCGAGGCCGGCAGACCCGATCAGCGGACGCCAACACCGTTCGAAGAGGCGCTGCGCGGAACCCATCTCGCCCCTGTGGAGGCCTCCTCCGGCGATGACGCGCCAGCGGACTGCCCGGGTGATATCCTGACGGAAGAAGATCTCAGGCGCCTGTCCATCACTGTGCCGGTGATCGCGGTCCCGTTGATCTCAGATGGAGGATCGGCCGGTGATGCCGTCGCGGCTCGTGCGGAGGCATTGCGGCTGGCAGCAGATGCCGCGCTCAGCACGCATGCCGTTGTCACCTCCGCCCTGCGGTACCGCCATCCGGATTTTACCTATCCGCATTTGACCGCGACGCTTGATATTATCGCGACGAATGACCGGATACCGGTCGAACTTGCCCTGCAGAGCGGGATCGACATGACCGCCCCGAAGGTCAGGACCTATCGCCGGGCCTCGCGCCGGCAGGGCACGCGGCAGGATATTGTCTTGCCGGGCCGGCGGCACGAGGGATGGGCGCTCAACCTGATCCTCGATACATCGGGCTCGATGACCGGGGTGCTGCCGCGGCTCCTGTCGCTGATCAAGGCATCGGCCAAGGCCGCCGGTGTGTCGCAGGTGCGGATCATTCAGGCATCGGATGATGTAGCCGCTGACGAAACTGTTGATATTGACGGACTCGAAAGTTTCGAAGTCTGGGGATATGGCGGGAGCGACCTCACGGCCGCCTTCGACCGGCTGTCGGAAGACCCGGACACCGAACGTGTGATCGTACTCTCCGACATGGCCATTCGCTATCCCGCCGAGCCGCCGCCTTATGACGTTGTCTGGTTCGCGATCCGGGAACACTACGGGACGCCAGTTGCGCCGGAATACGGCACATTCATCATCCTCAATGTCTGAGCGTCGATGCGCCTTATCGCAATTGTCCACAGACTGGCAGACGGAAATCAGTCATTCTCGGCAAGCTTTTCGAGTGTCGTGCGATGGGTACGGATCGCCTCTTCGATCATCTGCTGTTCCTCCAATTTGTAGTTGGTATTCACCTTTCTAAGTGTTGTCTCATCGACGAGAGGAGCAAGGAAATCGCGCAGATGCGGTCGCTTGATCCACGCCTCGCAAAGATAGTCGTCAAATGCTGGGCGTGCGGGAATTTCATCACAAGGCTGGATCAGTAATTCATCAAGGGCTTTGCGTATGGTTGTATCGTCGGCCCATGTGGCGACCCATTGCGCAGAGCCAGGGCTGTGTTTTGCAATTTCCTTCAGTTTTCTCTGGCGCCGGAATAGGAAATCGCGGTGTTTCCATATCGCATCGCACAATGCACCATAGATGAAGACGCCGTTCTCCACTGGCTCGCCTTCGACCGGCAATAAGGTGGTGCGCATCTCGTCTGCCGGGTCCGGCGGCGACTGGTCATAGTAAGGCCTGGCGACGTGGCTTCGCCTCAGGACGAGCCCGGATACGGGGGCCGGAATGACGACATCGGCGAACTTGCCGCTGCCAAACAGCGTTTCATCTTCCGTCATCAGTATCAGCGTGAGCAAGGGTTCGCCTTTGGCTACAAATTGCTGTGGTTCAACGGCGGATTTAAATTCACCGCCGATGTGGCGCATGAGGGAGGGGTGAAAACGGGTCAGTACGATCGCGCGATCGGCGAATATCGTCCCTGCCGGCGTATGGGGGAGCGGCGGGGTGGCGGGATCGGGCGGATTTATCCGTGAATTGGGTTTTTCTGTTCGTGCGCTCACGGCGTTTCTCGAGGGCTTGCCCGCAGCGTCGTCTGTATTCAGCGCCAGTACCTTGATCTCGGCTTCCAGCCGGTTCGGGGCGGCGACGTTCACCCAGCTTTGGCCGCTTTGGTCGTCCCCAGTCCAGAAACGCAAGGTGCCGTAACCAAGCAAGCGGCTGAGCACGGTCTGCTTCAGGTCAGTCTGGATTTTGTCGGATATCAGAAACTCGCGGCGGTCGCGGGCGATAAAGCCGATGGTCGTGCGCAGCCGCCGCCCACTTTCGATCTGGTAAGCGCGCGTGTAGCGGTGAAATAATATCCCCGCGATGATCAGCAAGGCTGGCGCAAGGCTTACTAACGTCGCGATTTCCTGAAGTTGTGCTGGTGTTTCCAGATAAGCACCCCTGACCTGCGGGAAAGCATATGCGCTTGCGGCTAGCGCGGCGACCGCGAGCCATGCCTTCCAGTATGAAGCCCATGCAGGCCGATAGGTGGCGATATCGCTCCCGTCCATGATCTCAAGTTTTTCCTTTCTGTGTCATTTGCCGCTACATCGCGCGCCAATTTCGGCTTTTCCTGCTTGTGATGAGCCATTTTTGCTTACCTCAGGAATATTCAGAATATCTGGCCGCAAGGTAAACCAGAACTACAGCAGCGGCAAAGTAACCATATTGGTTTGTTGCCAGGTTTCGTGAAATGCCGTGTTTGGATATGTCATTTTTTCGATTTGGTTTGAGGAGGCGGCATGGGGTCAAAATCAAAATGGCGTGACCGGGTGAAAGTGGTCCAGATTTGATGTTAGATTTTCGGCGAATTCTTCGGGGCAGGCCAGGTCTTGGCGCCTCGTCCAGATTTCCGGGACTTGCCCAAACATCAACAGACTGCCTCACCCCTGTGAAGGCGGGCAAGCTTCGCGGCCAAGAAAATTAGACTGGGTGAATACAGTCGTCGGGGAGTTAAATTCATGAGTGATCAGAATGGATTGAGGGAACACGCGGCACGCTTTAACCGCGTCTTCTTTAGAGTCATCATCATTTCTCTGATCATCGGTGTTATGATCAGTATCGGATTTAATATCACGAAAGCTGAAGCCACCCCGCAACCGCTCTCTCAGAAGCTCTCCACCGAATATCCTGACCCTTTCAAGCTGATGCGGCGTGCTCAATCCTGCTATGCGATTGATCCGGATGCCGATTACTGGGGGAATGATGACAATCTCACTTCCTATCAACAAGATTGGCGTCGTGTCTTTCTGGCGGCACAGTTCATGTCTGTCCTGCATGGCTATGATTTGTTTGGGGCCGGATACCAAGGACAAACCGGTCTGAAACTAGATCCCACTGCGATGGAACTCGTTCTGGAATTTGGCGAAGATGACTACGACGCCTGTGCAGCTGAGGTTCAGACGGTCCTGCCGGGAATGAACGGTCTCCTCATGTCTGTCTACGTACCGCAATGGGATGCGGTTCTAACACGGCATATGGAAGCGATTATTGACGATAAGGCATATTTCGGAGTGCCGCGCCGTGATGACCAAGGCCGTAGATGTTTTGAAGGCGACGCCGGACATCTTCACAGCTCATGAAAAGGACACAGCCGATGTGCTGATCGCAAAATACACAGCGCACGCATCGTTCTGGGATTCACAAATCACAGGGAAGCAATATGCCGCGAATTCGAGGCTCGACGTGATCGCCATCCTGAAAGGTTTGCAGAATTCGGGGCTGAATGTTGTAGACTCCAATATTAGAGATGCAACCTATGCGTTCTTTCTTACGAGCTCCCGGCGCTGCGAGTCCCGCCGCGCGTACATTAACGAAACAATGGATGCTAAATGACGCGCTCGGTGTATCTCGGCTTGATGCACTTGCTTAGTGCCTATGCTTCAACCGATCAGCCTGCGCCTCAAACCGTGGACTGGCCGAGTGGATGTTTTGAACTGCCATTCGATGAAAATCCTGATGGCAGTGCGCCGATAGCCTGCACAGCGACAAACGGACAAAACTCAGATCAACAAGACGACAACAAATCCGATGACGAAGACGACACCCCCAAAAGCAACTGATCCGCTACTCACGCATGAAGCTTTGCACATGGCCTCGTTTCTGATGCGAAGCGTAGATGCCGAGTTACTGGAACATCCGGCGATCCAGGAGAATGAGGACTGGTCCACGCTGGCTGAAAAAGCCCATCAAGCACTCTTCGTTCTCTATCAATCCATCGGAGCTGAGTCCCTGCGTGATGGAGGGAAAGAGACATGATCCGTGGTTTGCTGTTTGTGTTGAGCGCTTTGGCCTGCTTTGCGGGTGGTGTCCAAAGCGCGTCTGCCCAGTCGAATGAATATCATTGGGTGAATGTCTGTAATCGGGGCGATGTCGATCTGCACTACGTCGTCTTGAGAACACGCTGGAATCTCGGCCAGGGCGATCGTGCGCAACTTTCCGGCTGGCATACGATCCACAAAGGCAAATGTGAGGATGTGAACACGTCCGTCTATCAGGGCATTGCTATCGGCTTTACCCATGCGCTCATGAATGGCGGGGTCGGCAATCCGGTTTACCATCCACAGGATGCGCAAGCAGCAAGCGGGAATAAACGCGCGCCTGCGGTCCTTTGCGTTCCACAAAGCGGCGCGATCAACCGCAAAGGTAGCCTATCATCTGTGCTTTCGGCTGCGAGCCCGCCCTGTTCAAGTGGGACATACCCGCTACGCATGTCGTTCTATTCGAAGCTGGGGGAATATGCGCCCGTCCCGAAATTCATCATCAAGCCACGTTATTAAGCGGCGCTTGCAGCCTGGCCGGAAGAGCTTCGAGCAGTAGAAAAAGTCCCGGAGCACAATGAACAGAAATCTGGCGATGTCCCCGCCTGGAAGAGTGTATCTTCCGGAGAAGTTATGGCGCGTATCCGCGGGGACAATTACACGGCAGCATGTTGGGATAGTCTCGTAGCAAGCTCGTTTCCCCTGATGAAGATGGATAAAGAAAAAGGATGTGTGTGTCTGGCGGACGCATTGATCAATGGCGAGAGTGAGGAGACACTACTATCAATCGATATGAATTTACGCGTTCGTGGAGAAGATATCGACTTAACGGGAAACAAAGACAAAGATTTTGATACGGTCATCAACACCTTTATTCCTGATGCACGGATGACATCCTACATGAGCAATTGTCAGCAGGCACAGCATTGAGGTCACACGCTTAAAAATCCGAATACGAAGTAAGAAAAGCGTTATCGAGTGTTTTCGCTAGCGCAGAACCTTACCCGAAGCGATAAATGAGAGTTGTCTCCTTGCTGTAGTGGCTCTGCGATCGTGAAACACTTTGTTGGTTCCGCTTAAGGAGGATTTTTGGTTCATCGTAACTGATCCAACGAGTGTTGAACTCGACGCCGAGCGCCTTTGCGGCCCTACTTGAACCAGCTTGGAAAATCGCATGACGGTCAGACCAAAGTCGGGGTCAGCACCACCGCCCCGGAATTCTGCTACAGGGTGGCCCATAAGCTGGGGGCTGAACAAGCGTCTAATGAATTGAATTAACGCTTCTCAAGAAGAGTTTTGACATGCGACTTTTTAGATGACGAAAGAGAGACGTCTCCTGGCTGAGAGCGGGTTTACTGGCCGGATGAGGCGATTGCGCAACTAAAGACCGGTCGAGTCATGGAGATAAGCCTCGACCACGATCTCGGCGACGATGATAGTGGCACTGGTTACGATGTCGTTCTATGGATCGAAGAAGCGGTCGTGGTCGATGCCATTATGCACCGTATTGGGGGCTGTCAGAGCAAACCGGCTTGGGGCCGTCCTGCCTTGGTTTCAGGCTCGGCAGTATGTCGAAGAATTCATTCCGCCAAAAATGGGAGGATTACAACACGGTTGGCCTGAGGTCCACTCTCTGATTCAATAAAACATCGTAAAATCAATATTGTGTATATACTGAGAGCGATTTCCTCCTTCCATTATGCATGAATTTTTAATAAAAAATGTTGCATAATATGGAGCATGACCCCTATATTGTGGGTGATGGAGACAGAACATGACCGCGCTTGCAAAACTAAAAAGGAAATTGCGCCCCGGGCAAGTGTACCGGCGCAAGGAGCTTGCGGCTTGGTCGAACGCTGTCGATCGACATGTTGGACAGCTGCTTGAAGAAGGCCGCCTGGAGAAAGTTGGGGCAGGGCTCTACATGGTGCCCCGGAAGACCCGGTTCGGCCAGACACCCGCCAGGCCGGAAAAGCTGGTTGAGTCGTTCCTGGGGGATGACCGGTTTCTTATGGTTTCGCCCAACGCGTATAACAGCTTGGAACTTGGGACGACGCAGCTCTACAATGAGCCAGTAGTTTATAATCGCAAACGTCACGGGCATTTCGAGCTGGATGGCCGACGCTACGATTTCCGCATGCGGACCTCTGTTCCTTCAAACCTCAGCGAAGAATTCCTCCTGGTGGATCTGTTGCACAACCTCGATCGGCTTCCCGAGGAAAAGGCAACCGTGCTTTCCAAGGCACTAGGGCGTGCGCGGCGCATGGACCGCGCGCGACTGTCACGTGCGGTGAAGGATTTCGGATCGGCGCGGGCTGCAAGGCTCCTCAAGCCTGTATTGAACCCTGATCAGGCGTCAGCCACGTGACGCTTCTGCACGAGCTGCCTGACTTTGCCGACCTGATCGCTGTTGCTGCGCGAAACAACACCATCGACCCGGGGCTCATCGAAAAGGACTATTGGCTGATGCACTGCCTCTGGGGACTGCAGCAGCTTGACTATAAGTTTGAGCTGAAAGGCGGAACTTCGCTGTCAAAGGGATACGGCCTCATCGACCGTTTTTCGGAAGACATCGACATCCTGATCCACCCAGAGACCGACCTTCAGTATGGTCCAAACCACAATAAGCCTGCGCAGGTACAAGCGCGTCTCGAATTCTTCAACGGTCTGGCCGAAGCCATCAAAATTCCCGGCATTATCGAAGTGGTCCGCGACGAAGAGTTCGACGACACACGCCATTATCGCGGCGCGGGCATTCGATTGAAGTATGAGTCGGTGAATCCACTACCAGAAGGGCTGAAGGCAGGCATCCTGCTCGAAGTCGGGTTCGACCAGGTGGCGCCCAACCGGCCATGTACGATTTCGTCCTGGGCCTACGAACTTGCAGTGGAGAGTGGGATTGCAGACCTGACCGACACCCGCGCGGTCGATGTGCCTTGCTATGAGCCGGGCTATACTTTTGTCGAAAAGCTCCAGACCATCTCAACGAAATTTCGAAAGCAGCAGGTGGACGGCGGTATGCCTGTCAACTTCATGCGCCACTATTATGACGTGTACTGCCTGCTCGCTGACGCCTCGGTGATCGAGTTCATCGGAACAGACGCGTACAAGGACCACAAGGCCAAAAGGTTCCGCAAGGCAGATGAACCGGACCTCACCAGGAACGAAGCCTTTCTGTTGAGCGACGCAGAAACGCGAAAGGCGTACGCGGACGCTTATGCAAAGTCACGAGCGCTTTACTACAGGGACCCCGCACCCTTTGACGATATTCTGGCGCGCATCAGCGAGCGCCTGCCGGAACTTTGAATGATCGTTGCTTACAGGGAAATCTCTAACCTTCTGAAATAAAAGGAATTACTAGCTTACTCTTTTGTTGGGTGCGCCCTCCCGCACCCATTCATTACATAATTTATACAGCGTACCATTGGGCGGTCATCCGACCTCTTTGAGGGGGGCGGCGTCATCGAGGTTGAGGAACGCTCGGTGACGAGGAGGCGCAGTGGATCGGCGGGATTTGTACCGCCGACCCGTGCCGGTCAACCGGCGTCTCGTAAGGGGCGGTCGACCTGCGCAAGGCATTTTCGGCAGTCGTAAAACGCCTCAATATAGGTGTTGTGAGGTTCGAGCCCCAAGCTTGTCAGATAAGCCTGAACCGAAAGATCGAGCGGCTCGACACGGAGCTTCCCACACTGACGACACACCAAATACGCAGCAGCTTCGTCGGGGGGGGCGGGAACGGCGACAAAAGCGTTCAGCGCGTTGATTTTACGCACAAGGCCCTCATCGATCAGTCGATCCAGCGCCCGGTAGACGGTCATGGGCGCACTGATGCCTTTGTCTAGTAGCTGCTCAAGAAGGCCATAGGCCTTTAGCGGCTCGTCAGTTCGACGAAGCGCCTCGAGTACCAGCCGTGCATTATGCGGCAACGAATGATTGCGACAATCCTCTCGCCACCGCTTTTCGGCATACGGAACGATGCCAAGAGCGGTTGTGGACATGATTTTCCTTTTCACTGGCTCCCCAAGGAGCGGATGTAATCTCAGTGCTGTCGAGGAAATCGAGGAGGAGCGCGCGGCGCCGCGGCAAGTTCATGGACGTTGCGTCGCCGCAATGGCGGCGAGGGGGGCAACATAAGATGAGCAGGGACGATCGTTGTTACAGACAGCTGGGAAACATCAGGTGTCGGCACCCATTTCTTTCCCGTCACCGTCAGGCAGAATACGCAATGAGCCTCATCGTCATGATCTGCATGGGTATGAAATGTGGAAAGGGAGAAAGAAAAAAGGACGACCAAAAGCACCGCAAGGCGCCAGCCTGCGGTCCATTTAACGGGCATGGGCCCGTGGGTCCGCTCTCCCTCACACATATTAATTGTGACGGTATCACACACCGAACAAGCAGACCAGCGGTTCCCGACTCCCGTTATACGCGAATCGTACGCGTCGGAAGCGGCGTGATAGTGTAACACGGACATCGTCGGCAAAAGGCACGTATTCGATGGAGGCCTTAGATGCGACCGATCTTCCTATTCATATCAAGCTTAGCGCTTGCGTCGCACGCCCATGCCGGATCGGACCCTCACCATGCCCACAACCACGGGCATGCGGAACTCGCTGTCATCTCCCAGGGACAAGAGCTGGTGTTGGAGTTGAGGGCCGATCTTGCCGATCTTGTGGGGGCCGAACGCGCACCGACGACACCGGAGGAGGCGGCCGCGTTGCGTGCGCTGCACGGAGATTTTAGGACCGGAGAGCCGCCCTTCCACCTCTCCGATCGAGCAAATTGCGTCCCCCAATCGGCGACCTCCGAGGGGGGATATGCTCACCTGATTATGTTGGATGATGCCGACGGGGCGGCCGGGGACGAGCAGTCAGATGAGGCGCATGACGAGCATATGGTGACGGCTCGTTGGACGTGGGACTGCGCGCATCCGGACCGGCTGCAACGGATCGACGTCACGATGTTCGAGCGGTTTCCTGCAGTCGTCGAAATCGAGGTCGTTGTTCTCACCGACGATGCCCAGATGGGGGATAAACTGGCGCCCAAAAATGCGATATTGCGCATGCCATGAACCTTCAACTCCTCGCTTTCTCCCTCTTCGTTGTTGCAGAGCTAGCCGGTTTCCGGGGGGCCGCCTCAGGCCCGGGGGAAGGGTCGGCGGCATCTCAGCAGGCTGTTCGCGTCCTTGAGTGGGATGACCTCTTGCCTGAGGGCGAAGAGGACCGACTCGATAGAATGTATGCGGATTATTATCGTGAGCTTGAGCGGCGAATGAAGGGGAGCCAAGCCCCATTGTCGTCGGCGGCGGGGCCGATCGGCAATATTGGCGGATCCATCGGCGGCATTGAAGAGGGGTCTTCTTTCGACGTCATGCCGCAAATCGGCACCTACGATACGGTCAGTGAACTCGACGGCCGAACCGTCCGGTTACCAGGCTTCGTCGTGCCTTTCGATTTTGACGCCAAGGGACGGCTGAGAAATTTTCTGTTCGTACCCTATTTCGGCGCCTGTATTCACACACCGCCGCCGCCGCCGAACCAGATCGTCTATGTCGAGGGGGAAACGTCGATCTCGGTTGACGACATTTGGGTACCCTATTGGGCAGAAGGCGTTCTTCACGCCAAGCGAAACGAGAATGACATCGGCAACGCAGCGTATACGCTCGTTCTCCGCAAGTTGGAGCCGTATGAGGGCTGACCAAGAGGCGGCGATCGGTGCGGGCGCAGATCCCGCCCATCGGGGTCTTGATTAGTTTGTTACGTCAACTCGCTAGCGACGGACTTCCGGCTGGCTTTGCGGTGACTCCCCGCGTTTCACCGCCGCCGGCGGGGGAGGTGCGCTGGAGGTAGTGTCAGTTGTCGGAACGGATCGACCGGACGATGTCAGGGAACCACCCAAGTGGCTTGGCGCTTGCCCGTTGAGGGGAAGAGGTGCGCGCGCCGATGACCATCCCTGTCGATCGATAGCCAATCGAAATGGTCGACGTGAAGATCGATGACGGCGAAATGGGGCGGGCCATCGGGCGTACTTGCCGCCGCCGAAGGGGAGGGAATAGGTGTGCCCGGAGCGCTTCTCCTTCGGTAATCAGTATCTTGACCTTCGCGAATCTCGTCCCACAATGATCGCCACCTGTCCCCTTCCTTCAGGAGGGAGACTGTGCCCGTAGCCCGCAGCTGCTCCATTGAGGTTGGGTCAAAGAACACCAGCGCGGCGCGGGCGATGGCCTCGATCTGATGGACCTTTTCGCTTCGGGTATCAGTGTAGATGGTCAGTGTCGTTTCAGCGCGTGAGATTTTTCTCAACACCACAATTCGCCCAGCCGGGCCGCCCGCGGGGGAGGCCGTGGCGAGCATGGGCCAGCGCCAGGGATCCTTCCCTTCGAAGGTCGCCCTTTCCAGTCGCGCCCAAAGATGATCATAGAGAGAAGGCAAGTCGTGCTCTGTCATCGTCGATGGGTCCGGTGGCATCACGGCAACGACATATGCCGATGGGCGCGCAGGGCGAGCCGTCGACTTGTAAGAGGATGTCGATGACCGAGATGACGACACCCCCGGCGGAGGGGAGGGGATGGGCCCGCGCGCTTTGGGGGGTGGCGGTGATCGGCATGCTCGCCAACCTCCTGTCCCGCGCCTTGGTCGGCGCGTATATCGAGGATCAGGCGAAGGTCGTCGTTTATGCCGAGACCTGGCAATGGACCTATGACGATGAGATGCCGGTCTTTCAATGGCTGGCCACGGCCTTGCTGTCGGTGACGGGGTGGTCGGTTCTCAGTCTCGATCTTCTGAAATATGGGTCTCTCGCTGGGCTCCTCTCTGGGCTTTATGTCTTGGGGCGGCGATTGGGGGGCACCGATATGGTGGGGGGGCTGGCCGTGCTGCTCGCCTTCCTCCTGCCAACCCTTCACGACGAGCTGTTGCGGGAATATCCGCATACCACGGCGCTTTTGGCATTTGTGGTATGGAGCACAATTGCGCTGCACATTCTGGTGACGTTACCTGATGGATCCGCCCGGCGGGGGAGGCAAGTGGGCCTTCTGTGCCTCCTCTGGGCGGGGGGGGTCATGATGAAGCACGGCATGGCCCTGGTGATCGCCGCGCAGATCGCTGCCGTATTCTTAATCTGTCGGCCAACGCGCCGAATGATGATCATATTGGGGGGAGGTGCCCTCGGCGCCCTATTTATCTGTCTGCCAATCTATTTGGGTTTTCTCGTCAGTCCCGAAACCCTGATCGAGGAGACCGCCGTGTTTCGCGACCCCGGACGGCTTGCGTCATGGGAACGGGGGGCGGTCGACCTTGTCTCCTCTTTTCTGGCCGAAGGGGCCGTTCTTGGGACTGTACTGGGGGTGGCCTGGTGGAGAGGGCCTGCCGCCAGCGCCGACTTGAAACGACCCCTTGAGTGGGCCCTGATCGCCAATGCTGTACTTGCCGCCATCCTGGCAGCGGCGATCCTGATACTGAATGTAGCTGTCATTCGCGATAGATGGCTGGCGAGCACCCTGATCTTCTTTGCACCGGTGGCGGCGATCGCCATCGACAGATGGCTATCGCCAACCGGTCTGCGGATCAGCATGGTATCGCTTCTTATCGGCTTTGCGATCTTGCTCGTTGGAAGAGCCAGTGAGCCGTGGCAAAACGGGCTGACTGGCAAGGTGGAAGAGGAAAATATCCCGCATCGCCGCTTGGCTAAAGAGATGGTGGCCGTGACGGGGACATCGGCGGTCGTGGCGTCGTCAGATCCAAGCTTCCTGGCCACCCTCAAAGCGACCGATCCGTCGACGACAAT
Organism: Parvularcula bermudensis HTCC2503; assembly: GCF_000152825.2. Lineage (NCBI taxonomy): Bacteria > Pseudomonadati > Pseudomonadota > Alphaproteobacteria > Parvularculales > Parvularculaceae > Parvularcula > Parvularcula bermudensis. The sequence continues at coordinate 2,472,328 of NC_014414.1, read as the reverse complement.
CATCGGGCCACGAACCATCCATCTATTGTCCGAGATCGACGAATTGTGGCGCTTTACTTATGTTGATCGTCGCTCCCTCACGCTTGAGCCGGCATTTCGGTGTGAGCCGGTCTCACGGCTTGAGGCGCATTTGGTCGGGTTTCCCGCCACAGCGCCGCCCGTCCTCGCGCGCCTCGATCGTTGTCAACGAGTTATGCCACATTGATCAGAGAGAGGGTCTCGGGCAAATTTTGACCGAATGCCCGCTGATAGAATTCAGCCACCAAAGGCCGCTCCAGCTCGTCACATTTGTTGAGGAACGTCACGCGGAAGGCATATCCGACATCGCCGAAAATTTCAGCGTTTTGCGCCCAATTGATGACTGTCCTTGGCGACATCACCGTTGAGATGTCACCGTTCATCAGCGCATTGCGTGTCATGTCCGCAACCCGGACCATTTTGTCGATCGTTTGCTGACCTTCTGTCGTCTGATATTCCGGTAGCTTGCCGACGATGATCGATGTCTCTTCGTCATGCTCGAGATAATTGAGGGTGGCGACGATGGACCACCGGTCCATCTGCCCTTGATTGATCTGCTGAGTGCCGTGATAGAGACCCGTCGTATCGCCGAGACCGATTGTATTTGTTGTCGCAAAAAGGCGGAAAAACGGGTTGGGGGTCAGCACCCGGTTCTGATCGAGCAGGGTGAGACGACCTTCGGCCTCCAATATACGCTGAATGACAAACATCACGTCCGGTCTGCCGGCGTCATATTCGTCGAACACGAGAGCCACGGGATTTTGGAAAGCCCAAGGCAGAATGCCCTCCTTGAACTCCGTCACCTGCTTGCCGTCTTTCAAGACAATGGCATCCTTGCCGATCAGATCGATCCGGCTGACATGGCTGTCCAGATTGATCCGGATACAGGGCCAATTGAGGCGGGCGGCGACCTGCTCAATATGCGTTGATTTTCCCGTGCCGTGATAGCCCTGGATCATCACCCGCCGATTGTGCCGAAATCCCGCCAGAATGGCGAGGGTCGTTTGGGGATCGAAGCGATAGGTCTCGTCCCTTGGCGGGACATAAGGGGTCGTTTGCGAAAATGCCGGGACGTCGAGATCAACGTCGAGACCAAAGGCCTCGCGGGCCGAAACAGTCGTGTCAGGCGCCTCGGGCAGAGACGTTTCGGGGAGGTCAGTCATCGTCATCCTCACAAATGTTTTGTCTCCCGCCGGTTTTTGGCGGGGAGACGGAGGGGCCTTTTCGCCCCCCTAAGATCGCTCAGTCGGCAGTTTCGGTGCGTTGGGCATCCCGAAGACTGCGGAATTCATTTCCCTCATACCAATTGGGCCAGTCCTCGCCATAGGCCAGAACCACCCCAACATCCCGGAGGATCGTGAAAACCTCCGCCAGACCGTCAACCCGCCACGCCGTGTCATATTCGTCGGCGGGCTTGTGATAGCGATTGTCGATATAGTCCTGGACAAAGGCGCGGCCTGCTTCCTCGCCGCCCTCAATCAAGTCGACCCCCTGGTCGACATAGATCATCGGCACCCCTGTCTTGGCGAGGCTGATGTGGTCCGAGCGATAGAAATACCCTTTTTCAGGCGCGTCATCAGGGCGCAGGCGTTTCCCATAATCGTCGGCGACGGTCTTAAGAATATCCTCGAGCTCCGAGGCCCCATAGCCGATCACCAACAGATCATGGGCCGGTCCTGTGGGCTGAATTGCGTCCATATTGATTCCCCCCACAATCTGATCGAGCGGCACAAAGGGATCATCGGCGAAATAGGCGGATCCAAGGAGGCCGGATTCTTCGGCTGTCACGGCCAGGAACAGCAGGGACCGTTCGGGCGGCACTTCGGCATTGGCGAAGCTCTCGGCGATCGCCAGGAGGCCCGCGGTCCCGGTGGCGTTATCAACGGCCCCATTGTGAATGGTGTCGCGTTGATCGCCATCGGTGCCTGAAAAGCCCGCGCCGAGATGATCCCAATGGGCAATATAGAGGATCATCTCGTCCGGTCGCTCGGTACCTTCGATCATGCCGGCGATATTGGCCGACTCATTACGATTGATCACATTTTTGAGCGTGCCCTCGGCGGACACGCCGTCAAAGGGGATCGCCCTAAAATCGGGAGAAAGGGCGCGCTGCTTGAGATCTTCATAGGAATGACCGGCCGCCTCAAAAAGGCGGTTCGCCGCGTCGAGGGAGAGCCAGCCTTCGAGGGCAACGCGGTTCATGCCCTTATCCTGGCGTTCGAGGTCGAGTTGCGGCCCCGACCAGGAGCCTGAGACAACCCCCCATCCATAGGCTGCGGGCGCCGTTTCATGGACGATCAAGGCCGCGGCCGCCCCCTGCCGGGCCGCTTCTTCGTATTTATAGGTCCAGCGACCGTAATACGTCATGGCGCGACCGTTAAACGCCTCATCCTGTTGATAAAAGCCAGGATCGTTGACCAGCATGACCACCGTCTTGCCCTCGACGTCCAGGCCCTCATAGTCATTCCACCCATATTCGGGCGCGACGATCCCAAAACCGACAAAGACGACCTCGCTCTCATCGAAGGAGACCGTCCGCTGGACGCGCTTGGTCCAGTACATCGTCTCCTCGCCATATTCGGTTTGCCAATCGGTGCCGGTCGGAAGGGAGAAGCTCAGCGAGGATTGCGAAGGAATGATCGCCTGCTCCACCAGACCGACCTTTTGCTCCCAGTCGCCGTCATTGGCGGGGGTTAGGCCGATCTGTTCCATCTGATCGATGAGATATTTGCGGGTCTTTTCTCCGCCGCTCGATGCTGGGGCCCGGCCGTTGAACGCGTCGGAGGCGAGAACCGAGAGCGCGCCTCTTAGGGTTGCCTCCTCAATATCGGGCAGGCTGGGCGCGCCTTCGGTGGGGGGAGCGGTGGCGACATCCATCGGAACGGCCGTTTCTTCCTCATCATCGAGGCTCGGTACCGCCAATGTGTCGACCGGGTCAGGGGCGGAGGGCGCATCGGCCCCGCCACACGCGGCGACGAGCAAGAGCGGGAAGAGGAAGAACATTGATCGCATAGATAGTCCTCAAGGGGGGAGCGGGAGGCAAACCCCCTCACTAGGGGATTGCGGCGGCCCCCTCAACGCTCAGCGGACGCGCCGCAAGCGTTCGTTCAAGGAGGGACGGGCAATTTCCACTTCCGATAAGGCCGGCAGATCGGGGCTCAACCGCTCGATAATGAAATCCGCCAACCGCTCAAGGGTGGGACGGGACAGGCCCTCGATCCTATTCAGCAGTCGGTGATCGAGGAGGCCCCGAACGGTCTCACACGCCGCTTTCAGCTCGGCGAAATCCATAATCCACCCTTCGGGCTCGATGGTGGCTGCGGCGAGCGTCACGGTCACTTCGAAACTGTGACCGTGAATCTCGGCGTAAAGATGCGCAGAATCCTCAGGCTTCATCTCCCCCAATTCATGCGCGGCCTCAAAGAAGAAGCTATAGGATTGGTAGTACATGCCGAAGTCCGGAAAGGGGGACGCATCCCGCAAAAAGGTCACGCAGATGCCGCAAGTGTCGCCGCAACGCAAGATCCGCGCCCAGTGGGTCAGCGGGCAAGAGCGTCGGGGTCGATCCGTTCCATGTGGCAGCCGATGGCCGCGATGTCGGCGAAGGCGGTCAGCTTGCGGGTTTCCACAATCACCCCAAGAACCCCGGGCCGCATTCTGAGACGGGCGATCAGCGTCTCGCAAAAGGTCTCCTGGAGACCGAAATGACGTTCCTCGGCAAGGTTGAGGGCATCGTCGCGCAAATGATTGTAATCGATCACATCCTCAATGCCGTCGCCGCGACCCAGACGACGGGCGATCACCACTGTGTCGATGCGAACGGGTTGCGGTGAGCGCTCTTCGGGATAGACCCCAAGGCGCATCTCAAGGCGCAGATCCTCGGCAAAGACGGCATAGGTCCCCTGGCTAAGGGGCGGCAGAATAATCACAGGTCGATCCGCATAGAAACATCCCGTTCGGTGGGGACCAGATGCTCGCCATTGGCGGTGACGATCGAGATTCCCGTAAGCGCGGGGTTCTCCAAGCAAAAGCGGACGCTGGCGGCGATGTCATCGGGCGTCAACCGGCGGCCGAGAGGATTGACCTTCGTCGCCTTGCTCTCAAAATCCTCCTGGCTCTCGCCGGGGGCTGGGAGAGTATAGCCCGGGGCGACGCCGCAAACACGCACCCTCGGCGCGAAACCCTGGGCCATGAGCACCGTCGCGTGGTGGAGCGCCGATTTCGACAGCGTGTAGCTGAAATGATCCGGGTGCGGATTCCAGAGCTTTTGATCGAGGATGTTGACGATGGCGCCGGTGTGGCCCTCCTGCACTTGCTCGGCAAACGCCCGGGCCAGGAGGAGGGGCGACACCGTATTGGCTTGATAGTGCGACAGCAGGGCCTCGCTCGTCACAGTTTCGGGCCGGTCATGCTCAAAAATCGAGGCAGAGTTGACGAGCCCGATCAAGGGCCCGCCTGAGCGGGCCACAGCCTCCTCAATAAGGCGGGGGGCTGATTCGGGCGCTGCCAGATCGGCTTGCACCGCCACCGTCCCCAGATCATCGGCAAGACGCTGGGCCGCGGCTTCGGAGGACCGATAATGGATGATCGGATGCCAGCCATGGGCAGTGAGATGCTTGGCCATGGCGGCACCGAGTCGCTTGGCGCTCCCGGTGACCAGAACGCGTCTCACAGGAGAGCTCCCCCAGGCGCGGCCTTGACCGATATGATGACGATATAGGCGATATAGGCGAGGATAAAGAGGATGCCGACCGTACGGGTGATCGTCATCCTGAGATAGAGCGGGATGGCGAGGGCGAGGGCGGCGACGACCATCGCCGGCACATCGTAAATCTTTGTCCCCGGGTCCGAGAACACCGTGGTCCCGAAGACCCCCATGGCGCCGCCGACGAACAAAATATTGAAAATGTTGGAGCCAATCACATTGCCCACCGCCACGCTGGCCTCGGCTTTGCGGGCGGCCGCGATCACCGTTGCGAGCTCAGGCAGGCTGGTGCCGAAGGCGATGAGGGTAAGGCCCACCAATTCTTCGCGAACGCCCAGATCCATGGCCAGGGTCGCGCCGCTCGTGACGAGCAGATTGGCGCCGATCGGAAGACCGACCAGGCCAATGAGGGTCAGGAGGATCGGCTTGAAGCTTTGCGCCTCCTCGGCGCTCACACTGACATCGCCGTCCACAACGGGGGGAGGGGCGGTGCCGGGCCGCATCGCCGCAACGACGATGGCCACCACGTAAAGGGCGATGGCCAGGAGAAAGAAAATCCCGATGGCGGTGTCGAGCTGTCCCCACCCATAGACAGCAAAGGCAAAGCCCGCCGTCGCCGCCAACATCACAGACCCGTGGCGACCGAGCCCTGGTCCGGAAAGACTGATCGCAGAGATCAGCGCCGGCAGCCCGAGCACCAAAAAGACATTGGCGATGTTGGAGCCAACGATATTCCCCACCGCGATCCCGTTATCGCCGGTCACCACCGCATTGATCGATACCACGAGTTCGGGCGCCGACGTTCCGAAGGCAACGATCGTCAGGCCGATCAAAAGGCTCGGAATACCGAGACGCGTTGCGATTCCCACCGCGCCGCGTACCAAAAAATCGCCGGCGACGAGCAGAATCGTTATGCCGACGCCGATCAGGATCAGGTCGATGACCATCACACCCCCAAAGACAGATTGCTCACAAAGCTCACAATGAAATGGAGCGAAAGCAGATCAGTCCCAGCGGCCTTTTTCAATCAGGTTCAAGCCTGCAAACAAAAGCACGAAAAGGCCAATCACGATAAGGGCGGTCATCTCGGAACCTCATATTGTCGACGTGCTAGCCGGTAAGCGACATTGACACCAGCGTCTAGGGGGGCTGCCCTCGTACAGGGGACGGATATCCGCCTTATGATTGGTGAGCCGGCCTCACGTCAGCCAGCGTCCCTTGAGGCAGGGCGAAGGTGCGCGTAGTAGCCGCCTCCAGCCTACGATCTAGCTTATGCAAAAGGAGAGGCGATCGATGTACGAAACGATCGAGACAGCTAAGGACGACGCGGTATTGGTCGTGACGCTGAACCGACCAGACGCGCTGAACGCCTTGAACGCGCAGCTCATGGCCGAACTCAGCGACGCGCTCAAACAGGCCGAGGGTGACAATGCCGTCGGGGCGATCGTGATCACCGGATCGGAAAAGGCCTTCGCCGCCGGCGCGGACATCAAGGAAATGGCCTCTGGTGAGTTCGCCACCATGTATCTTGAGGATAAGGTCAGCTCCGGCTTCGATCAGATCAATCGGTGCCGCAAACCGATCATTGCGGCGGTCGCCGGCTATGCGCTTGGCGGCGGATGCGAACTGGCCATGGCGTGCGATTTTATCCTTGCCGCGGATACGGCCAAATTTGGCCAGCCCGAGATTACGATCGGTGCCATCCCCGGGGCCGGCGGCACCCAGCGCCTGGCGCGCTCGGTGGGGAAAGCCAAGGCCATGGAATTATGCCTCACCGGTCGCATGATGGCGGCGGACGAGGCAGAGCGATGCGGGCTCGTCTCGCGCGTGGTTCCCGCCGCAGACCTCAATAGCGAAGCGATTGAAACGGCGAAAAAGATCGCCGGTTTCTCCCGGCCGGTGACCTTGATGGTGAAAGAAGCGGTCAATCGCGCCTTCGAAACCTCCCTCCAGGAGGGGCTGTTGTTTGAGCGGCGGAGCTTCCATGCTGTGTTTGCTCTCGAAGATCAGGCGGAGGGCATGGCCGCCTTTGTGGAGAAACGGAAACCGGCCTTCAAGAATAAGTGAGCCTTGCAAAGGTGCCCCTCGATCGGTTCGGCGACGACATAAGGAATCCCTGAATGGGTGAGTATATTGTTCTGGCGGTGACGCTCATCGGCATTCTGGGCATTGGCGCCCAGTGGCTGGCCTGGCGCACCAACATGCCCGCGATCGTTCTGATGTCGATCGCCGGTCTCATCATCGGACCGCTATTCGGTATTCTGCGCCCTGAGGAACAATTCGGCGATTTCTATCGGCCGATCATTTCAATCGCGGTGGCGGTCATTTTGTTTGAGGGCGGATTGCAACTCAAGTTCAGTGAGTTGCGGGGGCTTGGCCGCGGGGTTGGTCAAATCGTGTTTATCGGCGGGCCGCTTGCCTGGCTGTTCGGCGCGATTGCCGGGCACTACGTTGCCGGGCTCGATTGGCCGACGGCGATACTCTTTGCGGGTATCATGATCGTGACCGGGCCGACGGTCATCATTCCTCTGCTTCGCCAGGCCAAGTTGTCGACCCGACCTTCCGCTCTGTTGAAATGGGAAGGCATCATCAATGACCCCATCGGGGCGTTGGCGGCGGTCATCACCTATGAATTCGTCATCACTCAATACGGAGAATCTCTTCCCGCCTTCCAAGTATTTGGGAGTTTGTTCGTCGGCACCATTCTGTGCGTCGTGTGGGGGGTGCTCATCGGATTGGGGCTCGCTGAAGTCTTTCGCCGCGGCTGGGCGCCTGAATATCTCAAGGCGCCGATTTTGTTGTCCGCCGTGCTTCTTGCGTTTGAGATGGCCAATCTGCTGCAGGAGGAAGGGGGGCTTCTTGCGGTCACGGCGATGGGGGTGGCCATGGCCAACTCCAAAATGCCCTCGATCAATCAGATCAGGCATTTCAAGGAAACGATCGCGGTCCTTCTGGTGGCTGGGGTCTTTGTTCTGCTGACCGCCAACCTGACCCCGCAAATCCTGGGGCAAATCGACCTTAAAATCATGTTCTTCGTGGGGGTGATGCTCTTCGTGGTGCGGCCCGCCGCGATTTTCCTCGCGACCATCGGGACGGAACTCAAATGGTCCGAACGCGCCCTGGTGGCCTGGATCGCGCCGCGCGGGATCGTGGCTGTCGCCGTTTCAGGGCTGTTTGCTGCCTCGATGGGGCCGGATAGCGGCTTTGAAGAGGGGGGGCTGATGGTGCCCCTGGCCTTTGCCATGGTGTTCGCGACGGTCGTTCTGCATGGTTTCACCATCGCCCCCTTGGGCAAGCTTTTGGGACTGGCCAGCGACGCCCCGCCCGGGGTGCTCATCGTGGGCGCGTCGCCTTGGTCGATCGAATTAGCAAAGAAGATCCACGATCTCGACGTGCCGGTCTTGGTCACCGACCCCAATTACCGCGCCTTGCGCGGCGCTCGGAATGCGGGGATTCCCACATATTATGGCGAGATCCTGTCGGAGGTCTCCGAGCATCACATTGAGTTTGTGCGCTATGGCCATCTTCTGGCGCTGTCTGGGAACGAGGCGCATAATTCGCTTGTCTGCACCGACCTCGCGCCTGAATTAAGCCATAACTCGACCTATCAATTATCCGCAGGCGGTAAAGACGACAGCCGGACCTCGGTCTCATTCGCGCTCCAGGGGCGCAGTTTCCTGTCGGACAAAATGGGGCTTGAGGATCTCTTGCAGCGTCATTGGGCAGGGTGGAAATTCCAATTCACCCGCCTGTCCGAGGCCTTTCCGCCGGAGAGTTACCTTGAACAACTCGACGATGAGGCCATCATCGTCATGGTGCAGCGTCGCCAGGGGCTGACCTTCCAAACGGCCGAAAGCCCGATTCGCCTTCAGCCGGGGGACCGTGTCCTTTCCTATGTCCCGCCGGAAAAAGAGAGTCGTAAAGCCAACGCCCCTGTCGACGCGGAGGGCAAATCAGAAGAAGTCCGTCAGATCGAACAACGGAAGGAGGAGGTGATCGACGACGTCACCCCTTAACCCTCCGTTAACAAAGCTCGCCGTTAGATTAATGGCAGACGGATAGGGAATTTGCATGGCGCCGACCGCGTTTCCGATCAGACGATCCCTCCCTGAACGGAATTCCTTGTTAAGGGAGTATGCCGCCCATTACGGTCGCGCCCTCCGCCGCCGTCAGTCGGATGTCACCTTGCGGGCCGCGAAGATTGAGGCGGAACTGGCCTATCAGGCGCGGGGCGCCTTCCTCGCCTCTATGAACCATGAGCTTCGCACGCCATTGAATGCGATCTCCGGATTTGCAGGCTTGTTGAAGGAGTTAGGGCCGGGCGGGATCGAGCCTGAACAACAGGCCACCTATCTCGACTACATCCTACAGTCCTCGGATCTTTTGCTCTCCCATATCAATACGATTTTAGAGATTGCCGATGCCGAAAGCGGCGGTGCCAAGCTTTCAAGGCGGGCGATCGACCTTGTCGATCTCCTCACGCAAATCGTTTCATCGAGAAAGGCAGAAGCGCCGGGCTCGTCGCTCGACATCGATGTTCCCGAGAGATTGCCGCCGGTAAATGCCGATCCCGATAAAATTGCCGCGGCGGTCGGTCATTTGGTGTCGTTCCTCCTGCCCGAAGAGGGGGAGGGACGGATGCGACTCACCGTAAGGCAGGGCGTGGCGGGGAAGAGCGCGCGCTGGATATACGTTTCCCTGGATAGTCCCGATGCGGTCCATGGAGAGGCGGAGATCGAGGAGGCCTTGAGGGTGTTCGACCATATTCATGAGGGGCTGTATCGCCGCTTCGATCCGGCGAAACTCGGCCTGGCCATCGCCAAGAGCTATATCGAATTGAATGGGGGGCGGTTCAATTATTCCGTTCCCAGCGACCACGGATTACGTGTGCGGTTCGCCCTCCCGCTCGCCGAAGGGGCCCATGCAGAGACCTATGAAAGATTGGCGTCGTGAGCGCGACCGCGGAAACGATTGTCACCCACCAGCAGGATAGCTGGGGCGATTGGCGTATCGGTCGCATCGTGGCGAGCTCGGGAAGTGAACTCGTCGTTCTTCTCGAGGGGAAAGCCGGTCGGGAGAAAGCCAAGATCGGCGATATCGTCCTTGTCGGCGATGGATCCGCCGTCACTGTCACTATCGTCACGGGGATTCAGGAGCCGGCGCCGGGGCTTGATGCCGATACGGAGGATGTGCGGCTTGCTCAGACGGTACTCGTCGGGACGCTTTTCGCCAGAAAAGACAAGAGCTTGCGGTTCGAACGGGCGGTGACCAATATCCCTGCCCTCGGGATGCCCGCCGTCCTGGCCGACCCTGCCCTCATCCGCGAAATCTATCGCAGCGACCATGAGGGGATGGTCAGTCTGGGGAGCGTGCCTGGACATGACGAGGTGCATGCGACACTCGACCCCGATTGCTTGCTTGCGGGGGGCTTTGCCATTCTTGGGGCGCCGGGCACGGGGAAAAGCGCCACCATGGCCAGCCTTGGCCGCGCCCTGTTGCGCATTCGGTATAATGCGCAGATCGTCCTGATCGATCCGTTTAACGAATATAGCCGTAGCTTTGGGAAGGCCGCTCAGGTTGTCGATTTCGCGACCGAGGAGCTGCCCCATTGGCTGCTTTCCTTCGAAGAATTGGCCTGGGCGCTGAGCCTCAATGGCGGGGCGCCGGATGAAGGAGAGCTGTCGATACTCGAAGAGGCGGTGCCCTATGCCCGCCAGCGGTTTATTCAGCGTGCCGGTCGGCAACGGTCCCCCGGGCAGACAATATCCGTGAGCAGTCCGGTGCCTTATCGGATTACCGATCTCATTGCCTATATCGATAAGCAGACACAGCTCAATGATGGTCGATCCAACGCCTTGTACCAACGGCTTCGGACCCGGGTCATGGCCTCGATCGCCGATCCGCGGCTAGCCATGGTTTTCGGGGCCGCAACGGTCACGGATACCCTGCCGGCCCTTCTCACCGATCTCTTCGATATCGGCGGGAAAGGGGGGGGGCTGACTGTCGTGCAATTGGGGGGGATCGAAATCGGCGTCAGTCGGTTGATTGTGGCCGTCCTGGCGCGTCTTGCGGGGGCTGTGGCCGAGTGGAGCAATCTTGACCGGCCAACTTTGCTGGTCATCGAGGAGGCGGAGCGGTTTATGCCCGCAACGCCGTCCCCCGGAATAGAAAGTCTCTGTGCCGCACGGTTGTGTGAATTCGAGCTACAATCGCGAAAGCGCGGCGCCGCCCTCGGATTAATTGCCGTCAATCCCCGCGCCATCGACGAAGACATGTTGTCCAGGGCGCAAACCTTCCTACTGCACCGATTGCCGTCGGCGCCGGATGTCGCCTTTGTCGAAGAAATGCTGCCCGAACAGGCGCCTGCCTGTATCGAGCGGCTTGGCATGTTGGCGACAGGCGAGCTGGTGGCGGTCGGCAGGGCCGCGGCGTTGCCTGGCCCCATCCTTCTCCCCGCTCTCCCCGCAGCAGCCATGCCGGGCGCATTGGCGGCGAAATCGGGGACGGGGGCGGATACGGCCGAGGGGATCGCCGATCTGTGGCGACGGGGCGGGGCGCTCTTCGAAGAAGAGGATTACTGATCGCCTGTGGCTTCGCTCGCGATCGACCGCATGGTTTCATCGATTTGCTTGATGATGGCCTCGTCCTCCCCCAGCAAATACGCGCGCTGAAGGAATGGCGCGCCTGACAGGGCAAGATTGACCTTGCCATTGTGCTCATAGACGAGCGCCTTAAGGGGGAGTTCTGCGCCGACAAGCGGCTCGCTTTGCAAGAGCGGTGTGCCGAGGGCGGGATTGCCGAAGATCACGAGGCTGTTGGCGCCCAGCTCCATATCGACCGATTGTGCCCCGGCCTGATGATCGATCACGGCGAAAACAGTCAAATCGCGACGATCCAGCGCTTCAAACAAGGCGGCCATTGTCCCGCTGAAATCATACTGGCTTTCGGTGACGGGAAAGCGATCCTGGATAACGGATTTGCGCACCATTTGCGACTCCGCGGCGGCGGCCGTGTCCGCATCGGAATGACCGCCGTTACAGGACGCGACGACCGCCAAGCTTAGCCCCATGATCACATATTTCATCAGCGATGCTCCCATAACCCCGCCTATCAGCTGTGTGACGGTCCAGACAATGGCTCTTGCCGTCCAGCAAGAGCGGGGGGGTCGCTCGCTGGCGAGGACGCCGCCATGGCGAGCAGGGAAGAGGCCTGGGCCATGGCCGCATTATAGCCTAATCGCTCGAAGGCTTCGTATTGATCGAAGGCGGCCGCTGAGGCGAAGCTGAGATCGGGGGCGAGGCGGACATCGGCGATATCCGTCTTCGACCGCGCGTCTGCCAATTGCGCCTGCACGATGTCGAGGGTGGCGGCCGCGGTTTCAAAGAATTGGGGTTCGGCTTGGGCGACGGCGCGTTGCAGGGCCATACGCTGAGCGATGTCGCGGCGCGCCCCGCCGATCGCTTGGCGTACCGCGGCGAGGGGGCCTGAGCCTTCCGTCTCGATCGCATCCACCGGGATCACCGCGCGGGTCTGGGGGCGATCGAACCGCGACAAGGTCACGGATACCGCATTGAGGTCGACGGCGATCACGCGATCTGCGCCAAGGGCGCGGGCGACATTGACGGGGACCGGGTTCGCCGCGCCGCCATCGATCAACCATCGCTCTTGGTTCCCAAGCTTATATTGCGCCGCCTGAATGACCATCGGCACGGCCGAAGAGGCGCGGCAGGCGTCGAGCACCGAACCTTGATCGAGCCAGACTTCCCGTCCCGTCGCCAGATCGGTTGCCACGGCTGCCCACGGCTTGGGCAAGTCCTCGATCGGCCGGTCGTCTTCTTTGAAAACGGCAAAGGCGCGGGTGGGGTCGATAAATCCGCCCCGCCGGACATTGAGGCCAAACAGGGACACCGCCGATGCGGGGCTCATCGATCGGGCCCAGTCCAAAAAGCGTTCCCAGATACCCAAGAGATGGGCGGCCGAGACCAGGGCGCCCACAGAGCTGCCGGCGTAAATATCGACTTCGATGCCCAATTCATCGAGGGCACGCATGACACCGACATGCGCCCATCCACGGGCCGCCCCCGATCCGAGGGCGAGGCCAATTTTCGGGCGCTTGGTGTTGGGCTCACTAGCTGACATGTTGAACACCCTTACGAAGGATCAGAATCTCGTTAACCCTTTAAGGGAGGGATTCGGATACGGTTCCTGACGAATAGGTATAATTCATTTTCGCAGCCCGTCGCCTCCTTCGTCGCGGCGCGGCTCCTAAAGGCCCCGCATGTCTCTGCCGCTGTTCCGCCGTAAGAAAGCCCGCGTCGATGAAAGCGAGGAAGGGAGAAACGAAACGGCCAGCGGGTCGTTGACCGACCAGTTCGGGGGCTCCCCCTTCTTCGAAGCCGAACTGGTTGACGAGTTCGAATCCGAAATCGCTCGGGGGGGCGACGGCGAGCTCACGGACGAGGAGGATATTCTCGACGTTGTTGAGGCCATGCCGCCGGACTCAACGTCCCAAAAGGATCCTCGCCTTCTCGGTGCGCCCCCGGCTCCCCCAGTGGAGGCCGACATGGACGCGACCGCCGCTGATGACGCCGGAGAAACCGAAGGGGAGACCGAAAACGAAGGGCACCGTCCCGCCGACGCACCGGACCCACATATCGCGGCTAGTGAGGCCGTCGATCAGCATGATCCCCACGCTGATTACCAACGTCCCTACAGCAGCACCCCAGTGCACGATAATTTGGCCTCTGGTGAGCCGCTCATTGAGAAGCTGACGCCCGTTGCGCTATGGGCGGCCGTCGCCCTTGTCTTTGCGAGTCTTATTTACGGGGTCGTTGCCGGCGGGGTGAACGTGCCCACCTTGGCCATTTTCGCAACGGGGGTGGGGATCTTCGCCGCTATTTTGGGGACAGCCGCCGTGACGGGCGCCTATTCGCCACTCCTCCTCAGCGGGATGTTGCTCAATCGCGCCACCGCTTCCCAAGACGAAGCCCTTGGGCTCGCTGGACGCAATGTGCTGGCCGGTCTTGGGCTTGCAGAAAATCTCATCGATGCCGATGTCGATGCGCGGTTGATGACCACCCGCGACGGGGTCGTGGTTTATGCCAACCAACAATATCTCAAACTCGCCAAGGCGGCGGGGGTCACCACCACGACCGGTCTGCCGCCCCGCATTGATCGCCTTTTCGCCCAAGCGGCCGGGGAGAGCTCAAAGATGTTCCGCCTCGCCCGGGCCGCCCGATCGGGCCTTGAGGCCGATGAGGTGATTACCCAGACCATGGGCACCACCGCCGAGCAAACGGTGGTCCGTCGACGCTTCGAAGTATCGGTCAGGCCGATGTCGGATAAAGGCAAGCATATTGCCTGGCGCCTCAAGGAATTGCCGGTCGAAAGTGCGCTTGAGACCTTTCGGCGGGCCTATGACGATTATCCTCGACCGGTCATCGCCCTTGAAAAATCGGGGAATGTGCCCTGGATCAACAAGGCTGGTGTCACCTTCCTCGGCCCCCGGTCCATCAGAGATGCGCATTTGTCCGAATTCGTTCTCGGCGAAGCAAAGGAAATTATCTCTTCCCTATGGGACGAAACGGGCGAGGAACTAGAAAGCCGCGTCAGAACACGGAAGAACGATCAGTCGCAGTCGGTGGCCATCGTCTTCACGCCCTTTACCAAAGCCGGCCTCGGCGAAGGGTTTGTCTGTGTCGAGATGCTTCCCCGTGAATTGACGGACGCGCATACCGCCACCAGCGATGCGGCGGGGGATGTAACCGAGGCACCGATTGGGGTGGCTCTTGTCGAAGGCGATGTCGGCACCGATGCAAAATTGGCGAGTGTCAACCGTCTGTTCTCGTCCTATTTCGGTGCGAAGCCGGGGATGCGGCTGAACGAAACCCTGTCGAGTGAGGCCGTACGCGACCTTCAGGCAGCTCTCAAAGTGAAGAGCGCGCAAAAACCGCTGACCCAGACTATCGACATGACGATCGGTGAGGGGGCAACGGCCATCAATCTCAAAGTATTGGCACGGCCTATTAAGCGCCGTCGCGGGGCCTATGGTCCGCGGCAAACGGTCCTATACGCTCTCGACGTGTCGTTCCAAAAGCGCATGGAAGAAGACTACGCCCACGACAAGCGTCTCAAAGCGATCGGCAAGATCGCGGGGAGTGTCGCCCACGATTTCAATAACTTCCTCCAAGCCATTCTCGGGGCCACAGAGTTGATGATGCGTCGGCATCCGGCGGGGGACCCGTCATATCAGGATCTGGTGGAGATTAAGGAGAATTCTCAGCGCGCCCGGAACCTCACCTCGAATCTTCTCGCCTTCTCTCGCAAGCAAACCTTGCAGGCTGAAATTCTCTCGGTTTCGGACGTCTTGTCTGAGTTCCAGCCCTTCGTTCAGCGCTATGTAACGGAGAAGGTGAAGGTGAGCCTTGAGCACGGCCGAAATGTCGGATGTTTTAAGGTCGATCGCGCGCAGCTGGAGCTTGCGATCATGAACCTTGCGGTCAATGCACGCGACGCGATGGAAAAAGGCGGTACATTGACCATTTCATCAAAGCGGGTGAAGGCTGAAGATGTCGCTGGTTACGGCTATGCGGTCCTCGATGAGATCGACCATATTCTGATTGAGGTGAGCGATACCGGACCGGGGGTCCCTGAAGAGATTGCCGATAAAATTTTCGAGCCCTTCTTCACGACCAAGGGCGAGGGGAAGGGCACAGGTCTCGGTCTGTCGACCGTCCACGGCATTATCGGCCAGTTGGGGGGGCGGATCTTCTTGAAAAACCGGCCGGGAGAGGGGGCGACGTTCCTGATCTTCCTGCCTGCTCTCAGTGCCGATGTCGTGCCTGAGCAGCCACAGATCGATGAGGCAAGTGCGGCGGCCTCCCGCGTTGTAGATCTTACCGGGAAAGGTCGCATCCTGATCGTTGAGGATGAAACGAGCGTCAGGAATGTGGTCGTGCGCGCCCTTGGGTCCTGTGGGTACGATATTGTGGAGGCCGCGGATGGCGATGAGGCATTGGAAATCATCGAAGACGATGACGGTCATTTCGATGTCATCCTGTCGGATATCATGATGCCGGAAATGGATGGGCCGACGCTGATCCAAGAAGCCGGGGACAAGATCGCCGGGGTCAAGGTGATCTTCATGTCCGGCTATGCCGAGACCGCCATGCGCGACAAATTGGGCGAGATCAAAGGCGCGGGGTATCTGCAAAAACCCTTCACCCTGAAAAAGGTCGCCGCCGTCGTGAAAGAGGCGATGACCAGCTGACAGGGCGGGGCCGGTTTGGGCCCCGGGGCGGACGTGCTGCGCTTATGGCGACGGGGTAAGCCGCTCGTCGAAAAAGCGAAGCGTCACTTGATCCCGGTGCAGCCGATTTTCCCGCTGCCTGAACCCGTGCTTTTCCCCAGGATAGGTCATCAGGGTAAAGTCAGTGCCCGCCTCTTGCAGGCACGCCATGACATCGATGGTGTTCTGAAAAATGACATTGTCATCCGCCATGCCGTGAATGAGGAGGAGCGCATCGTCTTTGATCCCGTCAAGATAGGTGAGGACCGAAGCCGCGTCATAGGCCTCCGCCACTTGCCTGGGGTCGCCCATATAGCGTTCTGTATACCCAGTATCATAGGTGCGCCAGTCGCTGACGGGGGCGCCTGACGCTCCGGCCCGGTAGAGATCTGGGTTCTGGGCCAGCATCATCAAGGTCATATAGCCGCCATAGGACCAGCCCTGCACGCCGATACGCGCGGCATCGACGAAGGGACGGTCCGAGAGCCACCTCGTCCCCGCCGCCTGATCGACGACTTCCGGCTGCCCCATCCGCCGATAAAGCACATCCTCGAAGGCCTTTCCCCGGTTCCAGGCCCCGCGATTGTCGAGCTTGAAGACGACATAGCCGCGGTCGGCTAGGAGCTGTGCGTAGAGATCCCCCCAGCGATTGGCGACCAGCTGTGCCCTCGGTCCGCCATAGACAAGCTGAACGGCCGCGGCGGGGGTCTCCGCCCTTGCTGTCTCGGGCACCAACAGGGCGTAGTCCATCATCTGACCGTCTTCGGCCTCGATGTGGCCAAACGTCCAGGGACGGTGGCTCTCTAGATAGGGGGCATAGGGATGAGACTCATCGAGCCGATTTTCGACAAGCCAGAAATCGCGGTCCTTACCGGGGGATCGGACATCCACCTGAGGGGGCTGATCGATGGAGGAGTAGCGATGGATAAGACGGCTGCAATCCGCCGAATAGCTACCGCCATGCCAGCCCGCTTCGGTGGTGAGCTGCTCGGGCGCGCCCCCCTCAAGAGGGACGCGAAAGAGATGCTGCTCGATCGCTTGATCCTTGGAGGCGGTGATATAGAGCGCGCCACCTGCCTCGCCCTCGTTCACGCAATTGATCGAGGCGACAGGCCAATCCCCGCTGGTGATCTGCCTCAACAGCGTTCCGTCTCCATCGTACTGATAGATATGATTGTAGCCGCTACGCTCTGACTCCCATAGAAAGGTGCCATCATCGAGAGAGGTGAGGCCACCACGCTTATTCAGCCAAGTCTCGCTCGTCTCGGTCAGGACAAGCGTGCTGTTCCCCGTGGCCGGATCGACCCGGAGGAGGTCGAGGCGCTTTTGATCCCGCGACAAGCGTTGAACATAAGGGGTGCCGCCATGCCAGGTGACATCGATGATATAGATATCGTCATCAGGACCCAGATCGATTTCCCGGACACCCCGACGGTCGGGTCTGGCGAGAAAAAGGGAGATATCGACATTATCCGTCCCCGCAAAGGGATAACGCTGTGTGATCGTCTCTGTCCCCTCACGCGTAAAATCGAGGCGCTCCACCTCATCGACGGGGCTTTCATCGATTTGAGTAAAGACGATATATTCATCGTTTCTCGACCACCAATAGCCGGTGTTGCGCTTGAATTCTTCTTGCGCGACGAATTCGGCGGTCGCATTTCGCACGGTGTCGCTCGCGCCGAAGGTGACCTGACGCTCCTTGCGTCGATCGAGGTCATAGACAAACAATTCGTTGTCCCGGACATAGGAAACGAACCCGCCGGCGGGGGAAATTTTCGGGTCAGTCTCGAAAGCCTCGGTGTCGGTGATCTGCTGCGGGGCCATGACGTTCAGGTCAAAGAGGAAGACATCGCCTTCAATAGGAAAGAGAATGCTCTCCCCCGCGCCATCCCATTGATAGCTGATAATCCCCGTCTCGTAGATGCGTTGACGCTCCCGCCGGTTCTTTTCCTCCTCGGACAGATCGCCACTGGTTTCCGTCACCTGGTCGGACCGGACAAGGATCGTGGCCTCGCCATTCACCACATCATACGCCCAAAGATCGAGGGTACGGGCATCGTCCTCCCGCCCGCGAAGGAGGGTAATCTGGCGCCCATCCGGTGAGAAACTTGGTGAGCGGAGGGAAGGGCCTGACAGGGCTGCTTCTTGATGCAGGGCGCTGACCGTCAGGTCGTCGGCGGCAAGCGCGGGGATCAGCGCTGCCGAGGCGGAGAGGATCAATAACGACCGAAGGGGGCGAACCATGGCACAGCTCCTAATGAAGGGGCCGCCCCCGGCATGGGGCGACCCGTTGGGGTTCCAAATCGCCGCCCGGGCCAAGGGCAAGCAAGACACCCCTTATTTTTTGTCTTTCAGACTGGCGAGCACCGCGAAGGGGGAATCGGGATCGGGCTCCTTCCCTGATCGTTTGGGGCCGGAAGAAAAAGTGCGAGGACCCTGGTCTTTAGCCTTATCCTTCGGCTTGCCGCGCTGTCCTTTACCCTTTCCTTTGCCCCCAGGCCCCCGATCGCTGCGCTCGCGGGAGGTTGTGGGCGCGTCGTCTCCCCGTTTCCCTTTCGGCTTGCCGCGCCGTTCTCCCTCGCGCTTGGCCCTCGGCGGTGACCAGTGCCAAACGGTGACCTCCACCGTTTCGGTCTCCTCGGTCGGTTTCGGAGACGCCTCGACCGCCGCTGCCTGAGGAGAGGGGGGGAGTTCTTCCTCTGACGGGGGGATTGTCGCGCCGTCGGCTGCGGGCGCTTCGGAGTCTGCGGCTACCTTTGGGGCCGCCATATCGGGGGGGGTCTGTGTGGTGGGCACCTGGATCGTGACCTCGCCGGGGGCGGCGGTGGCGGCATCGGCAGGCGCGGCTTCGCCCTCGGCCGCGTCCCCTTCCGTCGCGTCGGCTGGGCGCGCAGGCCCACGCTCCTCTTTCGGCTTGAGGCTGAGGGTCCGCTTAGGGACGGTTTTTGTGATCGTTGCTTTCTTGAACCCTAAGGACAGGAGGATCCCTTCGAAGTCTTCCCCGGACGCGCCCACGAGGCTCATCATCCGGCTCGTGGTCTCAAACCCTTCCTTCCCGGCGGCTTCTCGCGCTTGGCGCACTTCTCCTGCTAACCGCTCGAGCATATCGATCCGTACAGCTCTTTTCCCCGACGGTCGGTAGCCGCTGGCAAAATAGAAGGCGTGCGGCAGCGTCTCGTCGAATTCGACGGAGGTGGCGCCCGCCTGGGGCGGCGTGAGGTTGTCGAGATCCTGGTCGTCCCACAACGCCCAGAGAAGCGCCAGAAACTGCGCCGGCGCCGGCTTGAGAAGGCTTGGGATGTGAATTGTATATTCGCCGAACCGTACCCCCAGCTTGCGGAGCTTGGCCCGCTCATCTTGTTCAAGAGCCTTGATCTCACTGGCGATTTGCCGACGGGAGACCGCCCCGAAATTCTCGATCAACCGGAAGGCGACACCCCTGGCGCCCGGGCCGAGAATGTCTGCACCCTCGGTCACCTCGTTCGCCGCCTTTTGCAGGCCGACCAGCGGGGAGGCGAGACTTTCCACTTGATCGGCGATGAACGCGCGGATGCGATCCTCGATCCGGGGCAGGCACTGGGCGGGAAGGTGATCGACGGCCACCAGACGGAAATTGGGGCGTAAGGGCAGAGGCCCTTTTTCGAGCTGGGCGACAACGGATTGGCGCCACCAGATCAGCCCGCCATCCCGCAGCGAGAACTCATGAAAACCCGCCGCCGCCAGGGCCGCCGCCCGCGCGGCGAGTTCCGGTCGCAGCGCCTTTAATGCCGCGTAACGGACCGCTTTCGCATGCGGACCTTTCGCGCGCGGATCGAGAATAAATTGGAACCCGAGCAAACGGCCGACAAATTCGCCTTCCACGATGACCTCTCCATCGTCGGTGACGCCGGCCAGCAGCGGGGCGTCATCTTTGAGCTTCTTGAGCAGAACTGAGGTACGCCGGTCAATGAAGCGTTGTGTGAGCTTTTCATGCAGCGTGTCCGATAGCGCATCCTCAAGGGCGCGCGCCTCATCCTGCCAGTGCGGGGCATTCTCAAGCCAGCCTGCCCGATGGGACAGATAGGTCCAGGTCCGCACATGGGCGATTCGGTTCGACAGGGCATCGACGTCGCCGTCGAGGCGGGTCAGCCGCTTGAGCTGCGTCATTACAAACGCCGAGGGGATTTCCCCCCGGTCGAGAAGCTGGAGATAGATCTCCCCCAGCATGGCCGCGTGCTGATCGGGGGTGACTTTCCGAAAATCAGGCACCTGACAGACCTCCCACAACAGCTTGAGGGCCGCCCCGCCCCGCGCGCGGTCGTGAATGTCGTGACGGCGGGTCAGGCGCCGCAAAGTGTCCTCATCATCGTCCATCCGCGCGCGCACCAGTTCGGGCCGCGGCGGCTTTTGCTCCAGTGCGCGGAGGAGCGCGGGCAGGGAGCGGAAATCCAGGGTGGGGTTCCGCCATTGTAGGGCCTGGACAGGATCGAAGCGATGGTTCGTCACCTGCTCGATCAGGTCGTCGGGCAGGGGACGGCAATCGGCGGTGGTGCCCCAAGTTCCGTCCCTGACATGGCGTCCGGCGCGACCGGCAATTTGTCCCACCTCGGCAGGGAGCAGACGTCGCGACTGCCGTCCGTCGAATTTCGACGCGCCGGCAAAGGCGACATGGTCGATATCCATGTTGAGGCCCATGCCGATCGCATCGGTGGCGACGAGGTAGTCGACTTCACCCTCGTTATAGAGCGCGGCCTGCGCGTTCCGGGTCCGAGGGCTGAGGGCCCCCATCACCACCGCGGCCCCGCCCCGTTGCCGACGGACAAGTTCGGCGATGGAATAGACGCTGTCCGCGCTGAAGGCGACGATGGCCGAGCGCCGGGGCAGGCGCGTGACCTTTTTGTGGCCCGCGAATGTCAGGTTCGAAAACCGGTCGCGACTGACAAAGTCGATATCGTCGATCAGGCGCTTCAGGAGCGGTCGCATCGTGTCCGAGCCCAGGAACAGGGTCTCATGCTGGCCGCGAGCATGGAGAAGACGATCGGTGAAGACCCGGCCCCGTTCGGGATCGGCGGCGAGTTGGACCTCATCAATGGCGAGAAACGGGACCTCTCGTTCGAGGGGCATCGCCTCGACCGTGCAGACGAAATAGCGCGCGGCGCGGGGGATGATCTTCTCCTCCCCCGTCACCAGGGCGACCGCCCGTTCCCCCCGGCGGGCCACAAGCTTTTCATAGACCTCCCGCGCCAGGAGCCGCAGCGGCAGGCCGATCATCCCGCCGGCATAGGCCATCATCCGTTCGAGGGCGTAGTGGGTCTTGCCGGTATTGGTCGGTCCGAGAACGGCTGTGACGCCCGCCGGCGCTGTTCTGGCCCTGTGGGGCATCGTCGGGGAGGAGAGGTTCAGGGGCGGCATGAGCGACCCATAGGCATCGACACAACTGACTAGGTAGAGCGCTCGCCGGGGGAGTGCAAATCTACCCTCATTTGGCGGGGCTAAAGGGGGGCTTTTGTGCCGAATCGTTGCGACTTTGGACGCGAATATCCCCCGGTCATGCGGCAAAGCGGCGGTGTTAAGGCCATCATGCCAGAGAAAACCTGTCTATTTCCGTATCAGAAACGATGCTTTTAACCACTGCGATTGCATGATGCACGCAGCGCAACACAAGGCGTAAAGCCCCGAAAAACGGTATCTTTTGATTTGACGCGGTCCCGCCTCAGTCGCACCGTCGGCGACGGGTTAACGATTAAAATGGGAGTTCCAATGAATAAGAATGAATTCGTCGACCGCGTTGCTGCTATTGCCGATATCACCAAGGCCGATGCGGGACGCACTGTCGATGCCGTTTTCGACGCGATCACCGAAGCGCTGAAAAACGGCGACGATGTCCGCATCGTGGGCTTCGGGACGTTTTCTTCCTCACGGCGCCCCGCGCGCGAAGGGCGGAACCCGCGCACCGGCGAAACCATCCAGATCAAAGCGTCGAACCAGCCGAAATTTTCCGCTGGTAAGGGACTGAAAGACGCCCTCAACTAAGCGTCGTCTGAGGTGCAAGGCGCGTTGTCGGAGGCCGGCGGCGCGCTTTTTTTTGTCTTTCGATCAGGGGCGGTGGATTTGGTCTTGCGGCCTTGCCTCGCTCACGCCTAAGCGGGCCTTCCATGACGCGGTACATTTTCATCACCGGCGGCGTGGTCTCCTCACTCGGCAAGGGCGTCGCTTCGGCCGCTCTTGGTGCGCTTCTTCAGGCTCGAGGGTACTCTGTCCGCCTACGGAAGCTCGATCCCTATATCAATGTCGATCCGGGAACGATGTCCCCTTATCAGCATGGGGAAGTGTTTGTGACGGACGATGGGGCCGAGACTGATCTCGACCTTGGGCATTATGAACGCTTCACCGGCGTCAGCGCCAGCCGGGCGGACAATGTCACCACCGGGCAGATCTATTCCTCGATCATCGAGAAGGAGCGTCGCGGCGATTATCTCGGCGCGACGGTTCAGGTGATCCCCCATGTCACCGACGCGATCAAAGAGTTCGTTTTATCCCCTGCCCCCGGCAAGGACGGGGAGATGGCCGATTTTGTGCTCTGTGAAATCGGCGGCACGGTCGGTGACATTGAGGGCCTGCCGTTCTTCGAAGCAATTCGTCAGTTGGGGAACGAATTGCCGAGGGGACGATGTCTCTACATCCATCTGACCTTGATGCCCTATATCCCCGCAGCGGGGGAGATGAAGACCAAGCCCACGCAGCACTCCGTCAAGGAATTGCGGTCGATTGGCATTCAGCCGGAGATCCTGCTGGTTCGGGCTGACCGGCCCATTCCCGAGGGCGAGCGGCGGAAGATTGCGCTTTTCTGCAATGTCCGGCCCAGTTCTGTCATCGAAGCGATGGATGCCCGGACGATTTACGAGGTGCCCTTGGCCTATCACGCCGAAGGGTTCGATGCCGAAGTGCTCTCAGCCTTTGGGATTGACGATGCGCCGCCCCCCGATCTTTCCAAATGGCGGGAAATCGTCAGTCGTATCACCGCCCCCGATGGGGAAGTCACGATCGCGGTGGTGGGCAAATACACCGTCCTGAAGGATGCCTATAAATCCCTGATCGAGGCGCTGATCCATGGCGGCATCGCCAATAATGTCCGCGTTAATATCGAATGGGTGGACTCAGGGGTCTTTGAGGATACCGAGAATGCGGTGTCCCGCCTCCAGTCAGTGCATGGAATCCTGGTCCCCGGCGGTTTTGGGGAGCGAGGCTCGGAGGGGAAAATCAGGGCGGCGGGCTATGCCCGCACCTCCTCGATTCCCTATTTCGGGATCTGCTTCGGCATGCAGATGGCGGTGATCGAGGCGGCGCGAAATCTTCTTGGCCATGCGGACGCCACATCGACGGAGTTTGGTGCAGAAGGTGACCCCGTTGTCGGCCTGATGACCGAATGGGTCCGCGGGGATGTGGTCGAGGAGCGGTCGGGGGACAGCGACCTTGGCGGGACGATGCGTCTTGGCGCCTATGAAGCGAAGCTGTCGCCGGGCTCAAGGGTCAGGGAGATTTACGGCAGCGATACGATCGTTGAGCGCCACCGGCACCGATATGAGGTGGATATGGGCTTGCGGGCCTCGCTCGAGGCCCATGGGGTTCTCTTCTCGGGGCTGTCACCGGATGGTCGCCTCCCTGAAATCATGGAAATCCCCGACCACCCATGGTTCGTGACGGTGCAGTTCCACCCGGAACTCAAATCCCGCCCCTTCGATCCGCACCCTCTCTTCGCGAGCTTCATCAAGGCGGCCCTTGATCGGTCGCGCTTAGTCTAACCTCGTCTCGCCCCTAGATGGCCTGTCTGAGGGCGTCGGGGGCGGCGAACCCCAATTGTTTGATGGCCATGCCGCGGAAGGCGGTTTTGCGCCATTCGGGCAGGCTGGTGAAGCGGGCGGTGGGGGTGCCGCCGATGCGCGCCCGCTGGGTGGGGGAGAGCTCTTCTTCGAAGGCGGCCTCGGCGAGGAGGTCGACGAGCCGTTTTTGGGCCGGGGACAGAATCGGCCAGGAGGCGCGGGCGAGGTCCTGCACCGTGGCGATGGGCTCGGCGGCGCTGGCCTTGGGGGGGGCGATGGCGAGCATTCCGGCGATGATGAGCCCCCCAAGCAGGAAAGAGCGGCGGAGAGCGGCGAGGGGGAACGCAACGCGAAGGGACATGAGAGCACCTTGAAACTTGCCCAAGGATTACCCTTTCAGATGTCTCAAAGCCGTCACTTTAAGGGATTGTCTTTTATCGGTTTTCAGTAAGCTTAACGGGGTCTTTCTTTACGCTGATGAGGGGGGATGAGGGGGGATGAGGGGGGAGGGGCCCGCCGCATCGGGGCCTTGTCTTTTGTCGGGGCGGCGCGTATTGGCAGCGTCTTTTCGACCCCCGATGGCTGGGGCGGCGGCGCCGCGTCGGTCGTCCTCGGTCAGAACCCAGGAGAAGGAGCCTCGCCATGGCTGTCCCCAAGAGTAAGGTCACCCGCGCCAAACGCGGCATGCGCCGGGCCCATGATGCGCTGGGCGCCCCGTCCTTCATTGAGGACCGGGAGAGCGGCAATCTGCGCCGCAACCACCATATCGACCTGAAGGCCGGCACCTATCGCGGCCGCCAGGTCCTGCCGCCCCAGGACGACTAAGGCCCTCGCGAGAACGCCCCGCCGATGCCGGCCGGGCCCTGGCGCCCTTGACTGGCGCGGGGGTCAGGGCAGCGGTAAGGGGGTGCCGCGCGATGGCGTTAAGGCGGCGGGGTTAATGCGGCCCGCCCAAGCGAAAAATTTTCTCAAAAAAAGCTGCGAAGACCACCGCGCAAAAGCGAGGGCGCGAGGCCCCCGCCTCATCGGCGCCGCCCGCATCTTCCGCTTTGCGGCAGGATAGTCCATAGCAGAGCAGACGTTTGCGAGGAGGCTCTATGACCGCGATTATCGACATCAATGCCCGGGAAATTCTCGACAGCCGCGGCAATCCGACGGTTGAAGTCGATGTGTTCACCGAAGATGGCGTGATGGGACGGGCCGCGGTGCCCTCCGGCGCCTCCACCGGCGTTCACGAGGCCCATGAGCGCCGCGATGGCGGCGAGCGGTATGGCGGCAAGGGCGTGCGCGGGGCGGTCGATGCCGTCAATTCTTCGATTTTCGAAGCGATTGTCGGCCTCGATGTCGAA
The DNA here is from genome assembly GCF_000152825.2 of Parvularcula bermudensis HTCC2503. Classification (NCBI taxonomy): domain Bacteria; kingdom Pseudomonadati; phylum Pseudomonadota; class Alphaproteobacteria; order Parvularculales; family Parvularculaceae; genus Parvularcula; species Parvularcula bermudensis. Next base: position 2,447,170 of record NC_014414.1, on the reverse strand, counting down.
GAGCAGGTCTTTATCGACGAAGCGATGATCGACCTCGACGGCTCCCCCAACAAAGCGTCCCTCGGGGCGAATGCTATTTTGGGGGTCTCCCTCGCCGTGGCCAAGGCGGCCGCCAAGCAGACCGGCCAGCCGCTTTACCGCTATGTCGGCGGGGTCTCGGCGGATCTGTTGCCGGTGCCGATGATGAATATCGTCAATGGCGGGGCCCATGCGGACAACCCCATCGACATCCAGGAATTCATGATCATGCCCACCGGCGCGGGCAGCTTTGCCGAAGCCCTGCGCATGGGGGCGGAAACCTTCCACGCCCTCAAGGCCGAGCTGAAGGCCGCTGGTCACAACACCAATGTCGGGGACGAAGGCGGCTTTGCCCCGACCCTGTCCTCCACCGACGAAGCCCTCGATTTCATCATGAAAGCGATCGACAAGGCAGGCTACACCGCCGGTGACGACATGCACCTCGCCCTCGATGTGGCGAGTACGGAGTTCTACAAGGACGGCAAATATCACCTCGAAGGGGAGGGCAAGACCCTCGATGCCGCCGGGATGACCGACTATCTCGTCCGCCTCGTGGATGCCTATCCCATCATCTCGATCGAGGATGGCATGGCCGAAGACGATTGGGACGGGTGGGTCACCCTGACCGAAAAAATCGGCGACCGCTGTCAATTGGTGGGCGATGATTTGTTCGTGACCAATGAAAAACGCCTGGTCACCGGCCTCGAAAAGGGCGCGGCGAACTCGATCCTGGTCAAGGTCAATCAGATCGGTACACTGACCGAAACGATGCGCGCGGTGTCCCGTGCCCATCGCGGCGGCTATACCGCGGTGATGTCTCACCGATCGGGGGAGACCGAGGATACGACCATCGCCGACCTCGCCGTGGCCACGGCCTGCGGTCAGATCAAGACCGGCTCCCTCGCCCGTGCCGACCGGACCGCCAAATATAACCAGCTCCTGCGGATCGAGGAGGATCTGGGCCCCTCCGCCCGCTTTGCCGGCAAATCGATCCTGCGGGGCTAATCCCGCGGGGGGGGGCGACAAAGACTAGTCGGCCTCACCCCTTATCAGCCTGTATCGTTTCGGGACGCCCTTATCGACAAGGTGGCCTGGGGCGGTACAGGACGGGCTTCCGGTAATATTGGTAAACGGACATTTTCACGAAAAGCCGAAAAAACGGCCCCGCGATTCAGACTCTCTTCACCTTGATGAGGCCAAAGCAAAGCCCTTGAGAGGATCGAGAGGTTGGGCTTGTCATTGTCAGTAGTCGGTTTTTTGCAGCCCGTGGCGGCTGCCTTCTTGGTGGTCACCACCGGTTATAATGCGCTCCTGACGGTGAATTCGGACGAAGGTCTGATCGTCGCCGAGCGGCTCGAAGCGGATATCGCGGCACGGCGAGACCATCTTGCGGCCTTGCAATCCCAAAAAACGGCGCTGGAGGAGCGGACCGATCGCCTGCGGGAGGATCGGCTCGACAAGGATCTCCTCGATGAAAAGGTGCGCTCGGTGCTCGGGCTGGCGCGGCCGGATGAATATCTGGTGCGGATGGAGGATCTCGACCGCCTCGCCGCCCTGGCCACGGATGAGGAGGCAGCGCCGCTGCCGGAGGACCCTTTGACCCGCCTTGCGGCCCTTTCGCTGGCGGCGGCGACGGTGCGCTGACAAACCCGCCGCAATTCCCTATCTAAGGGCTATGGTCACTCTCATCGACACCGCCAGCGCGGCCGCGCGTCGCCACCCCGAAAAGCAAAAGCGGCCCGACAGCCCCGTCGGGCGCAAGCCTGAATGGATCCGGGTCAAGGCCCCCGTCTCAGAGGGCTATAAGGAAACCCGACAGATCGTGAAGTCCAAGGGGCTGGTCACCGTCTGTGAGGAGGCGGCCTGTCCCAATATCGGTGAGTGCTGGGAGAAAAAGCACGCCACCATGATGATCCTTGGCGATACCTGCACCCGGGCCTGCGCCTTTTGCAATGTGAAGACGGGCCTGCCCGGCGCCCTCGATGCGGAGGAGCCGGACAAGGTCGGCCGCGCCACCGCCGAAATGGGCCTCAACCATGTGGTCATCACCTCCGTCGACCGGGACGATCTGGCAGATGGCGGCGCCGACCATTTCGCCAAGGTGATCGAGGCGATCCGGCACCATGCGCCGGGCACGACCATCGAAATCCTGACCCCCGATTTTCTGCGCAAACCGTCAGCGGCCCTCGACCGGGTGATCGATGCGGGCCCCGATGTGTTCAACCACAATCTCGAAACCGTGCCGCGGCTCTATCTCTCCATTCGTCCGGGGGCGCGCTATTACCACTCCCTCCGCCTGTTGGAGCGGGTGAAGGAGCGGGCGCCCCGGCAATTCACCAAATCCGGCCTGATGGTGGGCCTGGGCGAGACGCGGGAAGAGGTGATGCAGGTGATGGACGATATGCGCTCGGCGGGGATCGATTTCCTGACCATCGGGCAATATCTTCAGCCGACCCGCAAACACGCCCCGGTGGACCGTTTTGTTCCGCCTGAGGAATTTGCGACCTATGAGTCCATCGCCCGGGCCAAGGGCTTTTTGATGGTCTCCGCCTCCCCCCTCACACGGTCGAGCTATCACGCCGATGCGGATTTCGCCCAGCTCAAGGCGGCGCGGGCGGCGCGGGGCTGAGGGCGGCTGTCAGAGGTCGAAGGGCTCCTCTTCTCGCCCCCGTTATTTTTCCGGCAAGGGCGGTGGGGCGCCCTGCTTTCCTATAGGGTGAAGGCGCGTCGGGTCCTCGGGGTCCGTGCACCAGGTTTTGTCGAGCTCTTCGATGATGGCGCTTTGGCTGACAGCTCCTTTAGGCGGTCGTGCCGTAGGCCATAGGGAGCGATTGAGAATGTGTGCCGTGAGCCCCTTGGCGTCAGTCAATCTGGTCTCGCTGAGGTTGGCCTCGGCGAGGTCGGCTCCGCTGAGGTTGGCCCAGATGAGTCTGGCCCCGACGAGGTCGGCCTTGCTGAGGTCGGCCTTGCTGAGGTCGGCATCAATGAGGTTGGCCCTGCTGAGGTCGGCCTTGCTGAGGTTGGCCTTGCTGAGGTTGGCCTTGCTGAGGTTGGCCCCGCGAACGTCCGCGGACTGCAAGTCGCTCTCAACGAGAACCGCTTCACGCCATTCCCATTCTCGGGCGAAGACCTCTGAAGCGCGCCAATGGGGCAGGCGTGCGGCGGTGAGGTTGACGCGGGGCAAGGCGACGGCGCGGCCATGGGCGTTTTTCGTCAGGCGGCTGAGGGCGGTGAGCGCCGTGGCCATGGGCTCCGTCGGCGGCGCCCATTGTCCGTACCAATCGCGCCGCTTTTCGGCATTTCGCGCCTCAAGGGCTCTTCTGTCAGCCCATGAGGCGTCGGGCGATGCCGCCTCCAGCTCAGGCTCTTCCCCCGCCGCGAGGCGCGGGGGATAGTCGGGGCGATTGGTCCGTTCCCGCACAAACCCCGCCAGCACGTCGATGACGGTTTGGAAATAGACATGGCCGTCTTCGGTGGCCAGACGCTCCAGGGGGTAAATACCGGCCATCCGGACGGCCCCATCCCCATGGGCCAGCAATTGGGCGGCACTGACAAAGCGTTCATTGCGCACCGCCTCCCGCTTGGTGTCGGTGTCGAGCCGGGTCAGCCGCGTGCGGGTCGACGCATTGCCCAATTGATAAAGGCCAAAGATCGCCCCGGCGAGACCCGCAAGGCCGAACATCAGGGAGCGGAATTCCTCCCACCCATTCCGCCCGCCATAGCCGGAGGGGATGAGGCCGTCGAAGACCGGCAAATGCCCGGTGACAGAGAGCCAGCCGAGACTGAAAACCACAGTGACGAAGACGATGAGGAACAGCCGGTAAAACGCCCCCTCAAGAACGTCCATGCCCTTGAGGAACGCCCGCCAGTCCCGCCATGGCCGCCGCAGTACCGTGCGCCCCTGATTGAGGGTCCGGAGCCGCTCCCTGCCGAGCCATCGCCCGACCCGCCAGGTCAGCCGCCGGAGACCGCGAGGCGTTGATCGCGTCCCCCTCATCTCCGGGCGCGCCGATAAAGGGCGAGGAGGGCGTCGGCGGCACGGTCGGTCTCTCGCAGCGGGGGATAGGTCCAGTGGTCGTCCGGCCCGGCATCGGGGCGCAGCACGCCATGGGCCTCGAGCGACGCGTGCAGGCGCCGCCATTTCGCCGCCCCCCCTTGCAGGGGCAGCAGGTGGACGGGACAGCCGGTAAAGGCCGCGTCGGTCAGCATATTGGCACTCTCCGCCGTGACATAAAGACGGTCGGCGAGGCCAAGAAGGCCGAAATAGGGGTTGCCGATCTGTCCCACCGCATTGCCATCCCAAATCCACGCCTTTGGCAACCCTTTGGCGAAATGCGGTTTGACCCAGGCCGGGGTGCGGCGGGAAAAGGTGATCAGGACACGGTGGCCCGCATCCTCCGCCGCGGCCAGGGCTTCGAGCATCAGGCTCACCGCATTCGGGGTCATCTTGTACTGCTTGCTGTCCCCGCCGATCAGGGCGACGGCGGTCTTGTCGGCGGGCCCCACCTCCGCCTCCAGGGCCAGGGCGTCCTTCGCCATCCTGACCGAGGAGAGGCGGTTCGGCGCGCCGATCAGCGGCAGGACATTCGCGCCGCTCAGCTGGTCATGGGCCGGGGGCAGGACAAGGTCGAAACCGCCGAGCGGGGCCTTGGGGTCTTGGGTCTGCACGACAAAGGGGGCGCCCGCCATGGCCCGAACCTCAAGGGAGAGGGGCACCGTGCGACGCCCGCAGGCAAGCCAGATATCCGGCCAGGGCGGAGAGAGGGGATCGCTCGACGGGGCTAGGCGGGCGAGGGAGGGGCCAAGGGGACCCCTTGGCAGGCGGTCATGGGGGGGGGTGATGACGATCGTCTTCTCGACGATCCGGCAGGGGGTCCGGCGCGCCAGCGCCTCGGCCAGGCCGAGGACCTGGTTCGCCATGCCGGCACGGCCATCCGATACCGCCCAGAGGGTGAGGGGATCTTTCTGCATATCGGGGCGGGCATAGCCGCGCTTGGCACCGGCGCGAAGGGTCGTCACAAAGGCGCATGACCGAAATCCTGTTTTATCATTGTGAGCGGGCGAGGCCGGAGGCGGTGCTGCCGGTGCTGCTCGAACGCTCCTTGGCGCGGGACTGGCGCGCCGTGGTCAGGCTGCCCGACGAGGCGGCGGTGCGCTATTGGGATGACGCGCTCTGGACCTATGCGGACGATTCCTTCCTGCCCCATGGTGCGGGGCCCCCGGCGGCGGATCAGCCAATCTGGCTCACCGCCGATGAGACCCTGCCGCCTGGACGGCAAATCCTCTTCAGTCTCGTTGCCGAGGGCGTCGAGAAGGGGGGAGAGGGCCTGGAGCGGATCGTCCTGTTATTCGATGAGGACGGGGCGGCGGCGGCGCGGGATGCGTGGCGGGCGGTCAAGGCCAGCGGCCAGGCGGCCACCTATTGGCGCCAGGACCCGGAGGGGCGCTGGCAAAAGGCGGGCTGAGGTCCCCCCTTTTTCAGTGATCTATTCCGTGGCCGGAATAGGAGCAACGCCCCCGCCGACGGGCGTCACCACCGTCTTGAGACTGTCAAAGACCTGCATCGCTTTGGGCAATCGTCCGGGGACGGACAGGGCATTTTCGCCGAAGGTCGCCTGACTGCCCGAAAGGGCCGCTTGCAGCAATTGCGGTGAGGAGGGGCGGACCCCAATCGCCTCGGGGGAGCCGCCGCCGCGGGTCAGATCGGCGAGGATCATCGAGCCAAGCGGCTGATTATTGAGCCGGGCGCGGTAGACTTGGGTGTTCTCGGTCACCCGCATCACGTAATTGCGGGTTTCGGAAAAGGGGATCAATTCCACCCAGTCGATGGGGTCGACATCGCGAGCCCTCGGGTCGCCATAGGTCTCGATCCATTGGTCGACCCGATGGGGGCCGGCATTATAGGCGGCCATCACCATGATATAGCTGCCGCCAAAGCGTTCGATCAGGTGGCTGAGATGCGCGGCGCCCAAGGTGAGATTATAGTCCGGGTCGCTCATCAACCGTGACGTGGAATAGGGGATCCCTTCCTTGCGGGCGGTAATCTGGGCGGTGGAGGCGAGCATTTGCATCAGCCCCCTGGCGCGCGCCGGGGAATAGGCGCGGGGGTTAAACTCCGACTCCTGACGACTGAGTCCCAAAATCAGAGAGGGCTCGGCATAGCGGGTCGCGGCCTGAGGCACGGGATAGAGGGGATAGATCACCTCTGGCACCTCGGCCCCGTTATTGCGCGCGACCTTTGCGGCGCGGACGGAGAGATAATATTTCCCCTCGCTCAGCACGAGGTCTTCATAGGCGCGGACGGCGGTGGGGCTGTCAAGCTCATCGTCGAGGGCCCTGGCGAACCGGTCGAAATGGTCGTCCTCATCGATCCGCACAAGGACACGCATCGCCTGCACCAAGGGCAAGTTTTCAAAGGTCGTCAGCTCGGCGGCGGAGAGCGGCGGCGCCTCCGGGAAGGGGGGGCTATCCTCCGGGACGCCAAGGGCGGCAACGGCGAGCTGGCCGTAATAGGTGTAAGGAAACTCGGCGGCCACGGTATAGTGGAGCCGCGCCTGGCTCTCAATGCCGGCGGCTTCATAGGCGCGGGCGAGCCAATATTCCGCCCGCCCCCGACTGATAGGGGCGCCGACGCCGCTGTTCAGATAGGTGAAATGTGCGACGGCCCGCTCAGGGTCATGGAGGAAGCGCAACGCCACCCACCCCGCCATAAACTCCGCCTCGGCGAAATCGCCCCCCTCTTCGAGGCCTGAATAGGCCGAAAGCGTATAGGCATCTTCGAACCGCGCGTTCTTCAGGGCCCACCGGGTCAGGAGCCGACGTTCCTCGTACCAATCTTCCGGATCCCGCAGGGCAGTGGGGGAGAGGGGCGCGCGACCGGCGGTCTCGATCGCCAAATCGTCCTGATCGGACCGGCGGTAATAGCGAACCAGCGCGTGGAGGACGCCGCTATCGGCCTGACTGTCGGCGGGGAGGGCGCGGTAGAGGGCAAGGCCATTCGCATCGGCCCGCAGGAGGGCGATCCTGGCCTCCGCCTCCCGCCGCTCCTTCGCCGGCAAATAGGGGAGGAGGCGGCGCGAGACCGTGGCCCGGATATCGAACAATTGACGGTCGACCTTGGCGATATGGTCCTGCTGGGTGAGCAGGTCGCCAAACTCCTCAAGGATCTGATCCTCCTGCCGGTTCGCCAGATTGCTGTCGATCCAGAGCTCTTTGATCGCGGCGGTGGCGCCCGCTTCGCTGCCGGATGCGCGGCGGGCGCGCGCCAGGGCAACCCATCCCTCGAAACTCACAGGGTCCCGACCATCGAAATAATGGAGGATTTCGGCGGGCGCGAGGTCGTCGAGCTGTCCTTCCGCTTGCTCCTGCAGCCATGAGGTGCTCGGCCAGTTTGGGTAGGCGTCCAGAAAGGCGAAGATCCGCGCCGCGCCGATGTCTTCGGCCTCAGCCCGTAGGACCGCCCATTCGCCAAGGGCCGAGGCAATTCCCCCCTCAAGGGTGCGCCGAAGCTGCTGTGCGGTGACGCTGTCCCCCCGCTCAATGGCGTCAAAGAGGCCCCTTAGCCGCGCCTCATCGGTCTGGCTCAGATACCGCACCGTCGGATCGGCCGAGGGGGCCTTTGTCTGGGCGGATAGAGCGGCGGAGGCGGCCATTGGCCCCCCGCCGACGATGGCCAGAAATGACAAGAAAGACAGATACAAAGGGCGCATGGCAGTACCAAAATAGTCGTTTTATTATAATAGCACGGCTTCGGGCTTCGTCAGTCCGGTAAGAGATGCTTGCGGTATGAATTTTCAGAGATTAGCTGCCACGAATGGCTTTTTCTCTTGCGACTGTGACTCAGTGGATGGCGGGATCGATGACCGCCCTCGTAACTCCCTTCAAAGGCGGTGAGGTCGATTATGACGCCTACGCCGCCCTGATCGAACGCCAGATCGCGGCGGGGACCCGGGCCGTTATTCCCGTTGGCACCACCGGGGAGTCGGCCACGCTGAGCGAGCGGGAGCATATCGCGGTCGTCACCCATTGCGTCGAGACCGTGAAGGGACGTATCCCGGTGATTGCCGGGGCGGGATCGAACAATACCGTGGCGGCGATCCGCTTGGCTGAACAGGCCGAGGGGGCGGGCGCCGACGCCCTTCTCGCCACGACAGGATATTACAATAAACCCCCACAGAGCGGTATCGAAGCCCATTACCGTCACCTGGCGGAAGCCACCGATCTGCCGATCCTGGTCTATAACGTGCCCGGCCGGACCCAGACCGACGTGGCCGTCGAAACCCTCGCCCGTCTGTCGACGGTTCCCACCATTGTGGGGGTGAAGGACGCCACAGGCGATTTGGGTCGGGTGGCGCTGCATCGCCGGGCCTGCGGCAAAGACTTCATTCAGCTCTCCGGTGAGGATATGACCGCTGTCGGCTATAATGCCATGGGCGGCCAAGGCTGTATCTCGGTGACGGCGAATGTCGCCCCCGAGCAATGTGCTCAATTACAGGACGCGTGTCTCAATGGGCGATTTGCCGATGCCCTGGAGCTTCAGGATCGCTTGACGGCCCTCCACGAAGCCCTGTTCGTCGAGACAAGTCCCGGGCCGACGAAATACGCGCTGGCCCGCCTCGGTCTCTGCCGTGAGGAATTGCGTCTGCCCCTCGTGCCGACCAGCGAGCGCAGTAAGGCCGCGGTCGACCGCGCGCTCGATGAGTTGGGCCTACTCTGAGACTTCGGGAATGAAGGGGTTGAGCAAGGCCCGCACATTTACCCGGGCCTTCAGGCGATGGGCGAGAAGATAGATCCCCGCCACCTTCCGGTGGAGGAAGAGCGCCTGGGGTTTGGGGACGGGGCCGAAATCGCCGTCCTGCCTGAAAGCCAACCCCTTATCCCGCAAACGCTGGGCAATGTCGCTTTTCCCGAAATCGAAGGGGGCGTTCTCCCGGACAGGCTCGAGACTGATCGACAGCATGTCCATCAGCAATTGGGCTTTCTCCGTTGCCATCCCGTCGGTCGAAAACCCGATCCCGGCCGCGGCTGCCCGCACCATCTCCTGATCCCCCGACAGGCCGCCCACGGCGAGCCGACGGTAGCATTCGGTAAAGTCCTCTTCGAATTCGCGCGTTGCGCCGAAGTCGAGCAGCACGACTTTCTTCGTCTTTGGATGATAGAGAAAATTGGCGAAGTTAGGATCGGTCTGCATGAGACGATAGCTGTAGATCTCATGGATGAAGAGATCGAAGAGGAGAGTGGCCACGCGATCTCTTTCCACCTGGTCGAGATGTTCAACGGACTCGATGGGGTTGCCGGGCAGGTAATCCATGGCGAGGACATCGGTCGTCGTCAGATCGTCATAGGCTTTGGGGAGGCAAAACCTGTCGTCCTCACCCAATAATGCCACAAAGCGGCTCAAATATTCAGCCTCCCGCCGGTAATCGGCTTCTTCGTGCAATTGTGCTTTCGCCTCATCGAGGAGGGGCTTCAAATCGAGTGACTTGGGTAGCACACCTGAGAGTTTGATCAGTGACATGACATTGTCGACATCACTGTCAATGCTCTCTCGGACCCCTGGATATTGAACCTTGATGGCGAGGTCCCGGCCGTCTTTCGTGAGGCCGCGATGGACCTGGCCGATCGAGGCGGCGGCGAGGGGCGTGACGTCGAAGCGCTCGAAATTCGAGATCCATCCCCGGCCCCATTGATCGTTGAGGACGGACCTTAATTGTTTGGCCGGCATCGCGTGGGCGGAGGAGCGGAGACGGGCGAGGAGTTCGGCGAGTTCGGGCGGGACGATTTCCCCGGCATCCATGGAGATGAGCTGGCCCACCTTCATGGCGGCACCGCGCAGGCGGGAAAGCTGGTCGGCGACCCGGTTCGCATTGCCGGGGGTGAGCAGCAATTCATTGAGAGAGGGGCGCTCTCCCTTGGCCAACCGTTTCCCTCCTTCGACCAGCATATTGCCCGCAATCCCGCCGGCGAGCCCCCCCATGGACACCATCCGCGACAGACGGCCCGAGGGAACCTTCAGGCCAGGGCGATCATCATCCTCAGCTGCCATCTATCCGCTCCTATCGATGACCATGAGATAGGGTACGCTTCGCGACCGAAAAGCCAAAGAAGAGGTCCCCTCGACCCCTCGCGGAATTGTGTCGCAAGCAAGGGGGCTCAGCGTTGCTGAACATCCTCAAGCCGCATGGCCAGCGGTACGGCCGCGAGGGCAAGTCCCGCCATGACCGCTAAAACGGTTGCAGGCCCGGTGACGCTCATCAGGCCGCCAAAGGCGCCGCCGAGCACCAGAACGACGCCGATGAGGGTGTTCGACAATGCCGTATAGGCGGCGCGGGTCTCCTCACTGGCCATGTCCACAAGATGTGTGGACCGGCCCACCCGAACGCCTTCATAGGAAATCATCAATATAAAGAGTAAGAGGGGAAGGACCGCCATTGTGGAGAGGAGCCCTAAAAACGCAGCGGCGCTGGTGGCCGTGAGAATAAGACCGCCCGCCGCCGCCGATAAGAAGAGCACACGGCGGCTCGATTGATCGGACAGATGCCCCCAGACAAAGCCCGAAACGAAGCTTGCGCTCGCGGAGGCAAGGACGAGGAGCCCAAGGGAATTGTATGGCTGTTCCCCTACCGATCCTGCGGCCACCATAAAGGGCGGGGCGAGGGCCGTCACCGTCAGTAACCCCCTAACGGTGATGAACAGCGACAATTGGGGATCCTCTCGCAGCAAGGAGAATTGGCGGATCGTTTCTTTGATGGCGGTGGCCCCGCCCTCGGTCGCCCCGGGCGCTTCGGTCAGCCGGGTGAATAAGAGGCCCGCAAGGATCCACGCAATCCCCGCAACGATCAGGCCGGCCAGCACCAGGGTCATCCGATCGACGAGTCCTGAAAAGAGAAGCACAGCGAAGACAATGACGCTGATCGCCGCCGCCGAGCTGGCAAATCCGGTGGCCCGGCCACGGCGGGACCGATCGACCGTCTTCCCAAGAACATCCTTATACGTCACTGACGCAACACTGCGGGCAAGGGCGAAGACCGCCAATAGCCCAACGATACTCCATCCCAATAGGGGACCTCTCAGGAAGAAGGCAGCCATCGCCATGGCCAGGACGGCAAGACCTTCGACCCCCGAGGCGATCGCCCAGGCCCATTTTCGCTTGGGGAGGCGACGCAGCATCCCGGCTGTGAACAATTGCGGGAGGAGCGCAAGGGATTCGCGGATCGGCACGAGCAGGCCCACCGTCACTGCCGGCGCCCCATGCGCCGTCAATAGCCAGCTCAGGACAAGTTTGGGGTCGATCAATCCATCTCCACTCTTGGTTAGGGATAACGACGCGGCATGTAGGAAGAAATTGCTCGATTCTTCATGACATGCGGACGCCGGAATATCTTTACACGCGCGACCTTCATCATCTATCGCGATGCGCGCAAACGCTTCATCGAGCCAGTCCCGGTCCTTGGCGGTCTTGTCCACTCTATTCTGTCTCCTGACTTTTTGTTCGGATTATTTCAATTGGTCTTGGTCGATGTTTTGTTCAGCCCTTCATCTAAGCCGATGGGGGCAGGTGACTAGGCCGCGGTTAACGGGTTTTGTTGCAACTGCGAATAGAGCGGGACAAGGGAGATTAAACGCTCGATACAGGCACTCAGGGTGAGGGCCGGATCGGGTTCCCCTTGGCAAGAGGAGAGAAAAATGGGTCTTTTCAATAAATTAGCGTCTACAGTCACCAGCGTGTTCGATATCGCCACGGATGTCGTCGTCGCCGTCATCGATGGCGCGATTGAGATTATCGATGGGGCGTTGGAAATCACCTTCGATTTCCTTTCGATGACCTTCGATACGGCACAGGGCCTCATCGAAACCACCTTTGAGTCTCTAGGGGACATCGTGAAGTCGGTGATATCCCTCGACTACAACATGTTTATCGAATCGACCATCGACTATAAATCCGAAGTCTTCGAGACCGTTATTCAATATAAAGACGACAGCGTGGAATTTGCCGTCGATTTCGCCGGCGGCCTTATCGAGGATAGCCTCGAATTTACCGAGGGGGTCACCCAAGAAGCCCTCGATTTCCTGTTCGGTCAGGACTCGACCGTCGGGGATGAGTTCATCGAAAGCACGCTTGATTTCATCGAGAACGTGACCGATGCAAAGCTCGAATTCGTCGAGGAAACCCTCGATACAGCGACCGATATTATCGAAGAGGTGGTCGATACCGGCCTCGATATCCTCGAAGGGCTGTTGACCTTCGGCGACGCCGCTCTCGATACCGTGGTCGAGACGGTGGATGTCGACCTCGCGGCCTGAGGCCCTTTCACGCAGGCCCATTTTTAGAGAAGGCATAAGGAGTTTGGTCGCCTGACCCCTCCCCGGGGCCTTCTCAATGCGGGCGCGGATCTTGGATCGAAGAGAACCGCGCCCTATATCCCGTGGCTTGGTCCGTTATCACCCGAGCGCACACCCCATGGCCCCCCGCGGAAAATCCGATCCCCATAACAAGACAATTGCCGAGAATCGTCGGGCCCGTTTCGACTATCATGTCCATGAGTCGGTGGAAGCGGGAATTGTCCTTACCGGGACGGAGGTGAAGGCGTTGCGGGAGGGCAAAGCGAACATCGCGGAGAGCTATTGCTCGCCTGAGGCGGGGCCGAACGGCACGGAAATATGGCTCATCAACGCCACGATCCTCGACTATTCCGCCGGCAATCGCGAAAATCACGACCAAAAGCGCCCCCGCAAGCTGCTGCTTTCTCGGCGAGAGATTGGTACCCTGACGGGAGCGGTGGAGCGTAAAGGTTTCACGATCATGCCCCTCCGGCTGTATTTTAATAACCGGGGGATCGCCAAGCTGGCCATTGCCCTCGCCGAAGGCAAAAAGCTGCATGATAAGCGGGATACGCAAAAGGCGCGGGATTGGTCTCGGCAAAAGCAGCGTCTCCTGCGGGAAAACCGCTAAACCTTCGCGCGGTCTGAGCGCTAGGGGCGCTTGCCCGACCTGAGCGCCTGTGCCCGAAAATGGGAGAGAGCGCCAAGGCGTCGTCGATAATCCCCTAAATGCCCATGGGCCGGCTGTGCCGCGGTCATTTTCCACGGGCCAGCGTGTCAGGCAATTCTTGCGGGTATCTGCGAGGTCGCCTATAGGGGGCTTACTGAAAGACTGTTTGGCGATGGACTATCGGCGGTAACGCCACACGACTCCTGCCCGATCTGACTTTCTATTCCGACACGCTTCATGGTGGGGCGATGCGGGTCTTGGGTAAGGAGGCGCCGATATGGCGACTGGTACGGTTAAATGGTTCAATGCCGAAAAGGGTTTCGGTTTCATCAAGCCGGATGAGGGTGGGCAGGACGTCTTCGTGCACATCTCGGCGGTGCAGGAGGCCGGATTGAAGGGCCTCGATGACAATCAGCGCGTCTCCTATGAGATGGTTCAGGATCGTCGTGGCCGGTCGTCGGCTGGTGAACTGAAATTGATGAGCTGATCTTGCGCTGACGTGATCGGGCGCTGACGTCATCTGGCGGGTCAGCGCCGATCACAGCGAATTGAGAGAAACTTAGGTTACAAATTCGGGGGGGCTCGCTACCCCAGTCTCATGACTTTATGGGAAAGCATTGGAGCCCTCCTCGACGAAGCGCGGGACCGCACGCTCGGCGCCATCATGGCGGCGATGGAGGCCCGTCGGCGAAAGCGTGACGCGGCCATTTTCTCGATCGCGCTCATCGCCTTGTCAGCCAAAATGGCCAGGGCCGATGGCGCCGTCAGCGAGTCCGAACTGGCGGCGTTTCGGTCCTTTTTTACCTATCCGCCGAAAGAAGAGCGCAATGTCATGACCGTCTTCCGTCTGGCGATGGAGGATGTGGCGGGCTTTTCCTCCTATGCGCGCCAGGTGGGACGGCTATTCCGCGACGAACCGGCGATCCTCGAAGACGTGCTTGATTGTCTGTTTTATGTCGCCCTTGCCGATGGGGTCGCCCATCCCGCCGAGCTTGATCTCTTGCGGGAGGCGGCGGACGCGTTTGGGGTCGGCCCCTGTGGCTGGCGGCGGATCAAGGCCGCCCATTTGGGCTTTGAACGCGATGATCCTCATGTGATTTTGGGGGTCGAGCCCCATGCGACGATTGCCGAGATCAAGGCGGCTTATCATGCCCTCGTGAAGGAGCATCACCCCGATGCGTTGACCGCGCGGGGGGTGCCGCCGGCCCTCGTCAAAATCGCCGAGCACCGCATGGCGACGATCAATGTGGCCTATGAGAAGCTGGCCGGGGCGATCGCTGTGGGGGCGAGCCACTCGTCGACCTAGACTGAGCCTTTTCAAGCGAAGTGGCCCCCGGTTCGCGTAAGGGTGGTGACGGCGCCATTCCTCTCGGCCTAAAGATCGTCAGACGCCGCGTCGGTCCTGCAGCCATTTGAAGAGGGTGAGGAGGGGGCGGGGTTGCGCCACAAAGACCCCGGCCAAGGCCAGGAACAATCCCGCAAGATGATTGGCGAGCAGGGCTTCGTTGAACAGGACGAGGCCAAAACCGATGGCTGCGAAGGGGGTGAAATAATTGGCGAGCCCAAGAAAGCCCGCCCCGGCGCTTCTCACCATCAGGGTGATGATGAGGCCGTTCAAGGCCGTCGGGAACAGGCCCAGATAGACGATCGCGGCCGCCCCTTGCAGGGTGGGAAGGCCATCGCCCCGCTCAATCAGGATGGCGGGGAGGCTGGCCCCAAGCGCCCCGGCGATCAGCATCATCGAGGTGAAGCTGAGCGCGGCAAGCGGCGCCGCCCGTCGCAGCAGGACGGCGGCAATGGCGTAGCCCAGCGTGGCCGCCAATAACATGAGCTGTGCGACGACATCGGCTGCGAGAATATTCCTGAAGGCCGCCGGACCGATCAGGGTCAGGGCCCCGGCAAAGCCAAGGGCCGTGCCGATCATCTTTCCCCTGGTCAGCGGTTCGTCTGCATACGCGGCAGCGAGAATAACCGTCGCGATTGGCATAAACGCCATATAAATGCCCGCCAGGAGCGAGGGGACGGTGAGCTGGGCGAGGGGGAACATCGTCATCGGCATCGAATAGCCGATCAGGCCAATGGCGATGGCCGATCCCCATAGGGGATTGAGCCGTCCCTGGTCGATCAAGGCGGGCCACCGCTCCCCCGCGACGCGCATGATGATCGCCATAGCAAAGGCGGCGACCCATAACCGTCCGGCGGCCACCGTCAGGGGGGCGGCGCTCAGCAGGGCCGCGCGGATCCCACTGAAGGCGGATCCGCCCAGGATCACGACGCCGACCAGCAGTGCCCAGTCCCGTGGCTTGGGGGCAATGGTCAAAGCCGGGCGCGTTGGGGCGCCTGCGGGCGCAAGGGGTGGAGAGATCCTCGACATCACAAATCGCTTTGCGATCGGTATTGGGGAAAGGCAATCGCCCCTGGCGCTTGGGATAAGCTTTGGAAAGCCGTCGGTCAGCCATTGCGCTCAGGGCGCGGAAGCTTATTGTCTCGCGCTTTCGCGACGAAATATGGAGAGGACCGTCATGGCGAATTGTGCGGTGATCGGCGCCCAATGGGGGGACGAGGGCAAAGGCAAGATAGTCGACTGGCTATCGGCCCGGGCGGATGTCGTGGTCCGGTTCCAAGGCGGGCATAATGCCGGTCATACGCTGGTGATCGATGGCGAGGTCTTCAAGCTCTCCCTCTTGCCCTCGGGGATCGTGCGCGGGGAAAAATTGAGTGTGATCGGCAATGGCGTGGTGATCGATCCCGAAGCCTTTTCGGCCGAGGTCGATCGCCTCAGGGCGCAAGGGGTGACGATCACCCCCCAACAGCTCGCTATTGCCGACAATGCCTGTCTCATCCTTCCCTTTCACCGGGCCCTGGACGGGTTGCGGGAGAACGCGGCGGGGGAGGCCAAGATTGGCACGACGGGCCGTGGGATCGGTCCCGCCTACGAAGATAAGGTGGGGCGGCGTGCGATCAGGGTGGGGGATCTTTCTCACCGTGACGCCATCGAAATGAAGGTCGACCGCCTCCTGGCCCACCACAATGCGCTGCGGGCTGGGTTTGGTGTGGAGCCCTTGGATCGGGATGCCTTGATCGACGAGATTGCCGCGGCGGCCGACATCCTGTTGCCGTTTGCCCGACCGGTCTGGCGGCTATTGGATGAGGTGCGGCGCACCGAAAAGCGCATCCTGTTTGAAGGGGCTCAGGGGGTTCTCCTCGATATCGATCACGGCACCTATCCCTATGTCACCTCCTCGAACACGGTGACCGGTCAGGTCGCCTCAGGCTCTGGTGTGGGGCCCAATCAGGTCGGCTATGTGCTGGGCATTGTGAAGGCGTACACGACGCGGGTGGGCAGCGGTCCGTTCCCGTGCGAACTGCACGATGCGGTCGGCCAGCGACTGGGGGAGCGGGGGCGAGAGTTTGGCACCGTCACCGGCCGCCAACGGCGCTGCGGCTGGTTCGATGCGGCCTTGGTGCGCCAGTCCTTGCGGATCTCCGGTGTGGATGGGATCGCCTTGACCAAGCTCGACGTGCTTGATGGCCTTGAGGAACTCAAGGTCTGCACGGGCTATCGGATCGATGGGCAAGAGATCGACTACATGCCCGCCGGGGTCACCGATCAGTCCCGGCTGGAGCCGATCTACGAGACCTTAAGCGGATGGTCAGACAGTACAGTCGGCGCGCGTCGTTGGGCGGATCTGCCCGACGCGGCGATCGCCTATGTGCGGCGGATCGAGGAAATGATCGATTGTCCCGTCTCTCTGGTCTCGACATCGCCGGAGCGGGAGGATGTCATCTTGGTGAAGGACCCCTTTGCGGCGTGACGGGGAGGGGGGCGCCTCTCGCCCTTTTCTTTCGGGCAAAACCCGCGCAGAACCACACACTCTAACGCGAAAGGCACCACATGCGCGCAATCGTTTGCGGGGCGGGCAGGGTTGGGTACGGGATCGCCCAGCGATTGGCTCAGGAAAAAGCCAATGTCACGGTGATCGACCGCTCGGCGAAATTAATCCAGCAGGTCTCTGAGCGCCTTGATGTGCGCGGTGTGGTCGGCTCGGGCAGTTATCCGGACGTGTTGGGCGAAGCCGGTGCCCAAGAGGCGGACATGGTCATCGCCGTCACCGCCTCCGACGAAGTCAATATTGTCAGCTGTCAGATCGCCCATTCCCTTTTTTCGATCCCGACGAAGATCGCGCGGATCAGGGCGCAGAGCTATCTGGAAACGCAATATGCGGATGTTTTCAGCCGCGACAATATTCCCATCGATGTGATTATTTCCCCGGAACGTGAAGTTGCCGATGCGGTACTGCAACGACTGACGACCCCCGGGGCGTTCGATATCAAGAGCTTTTCGGACGGGCGTGTCTGGGCCCTTGGGCTTCGGCTCGGCGAGGATTGCCCAATCCTCGAAACGCCGATCGACCAGGTGCGGGAGTTGTTTCCCGATTTGATGATGACCGTCGTGGCGGTGGATCGTGGCGGGAGCCTTTTTTGCGCCAGCGGGGACGATCAGCTACAGGCAGGGGATAGCGTCTATATCGTTTGTGCCCGCGATAATGTCGATCGCGTCATCAGTATTCTGGGTCAAGAGGAAAGCCAGGCGCGGCGCGTGATCATTATCGGCGGGGGGAATATCGGGTTCGATGTTGCCCGAAACCTCGAACGGCTCGGCCAAGTGAAGATTCGCCTGATCGAAAGAGAACAAGAGCGCGCCTCGCAAATCGCCGATCGCCTCTCAAGGACGATTGTGCTGCAGGGCGATGGTCTCGACCGGGAGATCCTGCGCGAGGCGGGGGTGTCCAATGCCGAGACCGTCGTTTCGGTCACCAATTCCGATCAAACCAATTTGCTCGCCTCGATCGTCGCGAAGCGGGAGGGGGCGCGGCGCGCAAATATTCTAATCAACGAGGCGGCTTATGGGCCGCTGGCCCATTCCGTAGGCATCGACCGGGTTATTGATCCTCGCTCGATCACGATTTCGACGATCCTCCAGCATGTCAGGCGGGGGCGGATCAAATCTGTTTACTCCGTGTTTGAGGGGCAAGGCGAACTGATCGAAGCGGTGGCTCTTGAGACGTCCAATCTTGTGGGCATTCCCTTGCGAGAAGCCGCCCTGCCTCGCGGGGTCGTGATCGGCGCGATCGAACGGGCCGCGAAGATCCTTCTTCCCGATCCCACAACGGTCATCCAACCGGGAGACCGGGTCATCCTCTTCGCCATGCGCGATACCGTTGCCGCCGTGGAAAAAATGTTCCGCGTCGGGATCGAATATTTTTAGTCCAGTTATCCATGCGTATCGGTCCCGTTCTCCGCTTCACCGCCTATGCGCATTTCGGCATTGCGACGGCCATGTTGCCTGCCGCCCTTCTTTCGGCGCTGGCGGCGGACGGATCGCTTGGCGGATACGTTATTGGCCTTTTTGCCTCGGTGACGGTCGCAGTTCTCTGCCTGTCCGCCGATCGCGGATATGATCCAAGACCGATGGTCAGAAACGGCCTGCGAGAGCTTCTTTTGGCGCTGGTGATCGCTTGGACGTTCTTACCGCTCGCGGCCTCGATCCCTTTGATGGTGGATGGCGAAACCTTAGGCGATGCATGGTTCGAAGCGGTGTCGGCCCTCACCACGACCGGGGGGTGGTTGTCCGACCCCATTGCGCGATCCACCGCCTATGACGTGATCTACCGCGCCTCGTTACAATGGCTTGGCGGCCTCATCTCATTGGCGACGGCGGCCGCGGTATTCGTGCGGCCCGAATTCATCGGGGTCTCAACCATTGTCCCGCCTTTCGCGCGCGGGGAGAGTGGGTCGTTCCTGCGCGCGTTCGACCATGCCTTCCGCGCCTTTCTCCCGGTCTATGTCGGGCTGACCCTGGGGGGTGGGGTGGCGTTTGTGCTCGTCGGTGTCCCGGTGATCGACAGTTTTGCCATGGCGATGAGCTTGATTGCGACGGGGGGCTTCATCCCCGCCGCAAACGGGATTGGCGCCTATCCCGATGGGGCCGTCTATGTCGCCGCGACGATGATGCTGCTCGGGGCCGTGAATTTCCTCCTCATTTCCGGGATGTTGCTGGGCCGAGCACGTCGTTTGGGCGCAGCCGGGGACAAGGAAACCCTGGCGTTCCTCGCGGTCTTGCCGTTTGTCGCCTTGCTCTTTTGGGTGGCGACCGGTGCCGGGGATCTCGACCGGTTGGGCGCCCAGGCGTTCAACGCGATTTCTCTTCTGTCGACCAATGGGCCCACTTTGGGCGAAGTGCCGCCCCTCACGCCGCTGCTCGTCAGCGCGGTGATCGGGGGCGCGGCGGTGTCGACGGCGGGGGGGATAAAAATTCTAAGATGGATGGTCGCCATTCGTCGCACGGGAGATGAGCTGTGGCGGATCACTCACCCCGGGGCGGTTCTGGGGCGGCCTTCCGAGCCGAACGAGCTTGGCATCTGGATCCATACGATGGCGTTTGCGCTACTCTTGGCGGCGGTGGTGCTCACCGTCGCCTTTTACGGCCATTCCCTCGAAGTTTCCGCCGCCACAGCCGTGGCCGTCCTCGCCAATGTCGGGCCGATTGTCGAATACGCGCCGCTGATGACCGCCGATTATCGGATCTTCGATCCCAGCCTTCGTGTTCTGCTGGTTTTCGCCATGATCTCGGGGCGTTTGGAGCTTGTGGTGTTCCTCATGATGCTCAGTCGACGATTCTGGATGGGATAATGCGCCTGGCGGCTTGCGGTGGCACGCATTTGGTATGATGTTGCAATGCACAAGATAACCCGAAAAGTTAGGGTCAGCGATAATGACTGAGAAAAAACAAGGCCTTCAAGATATTTTCCTCAACCAAGCTCGGAAGTCGAAAACGTTTTTGACCATCTTTTTGGTCAATGGCGTGAAGCTTCAAGGAACAATTAGCTGGTTCGACAATTTCTGTTTGCTGCTAAAACGTGATGGGCAAGCCCAACTCGTGTATAAACACGCGGTATCGACGATAATGCCGAGCGAACCCCTCGATCTGCGGATCGACGAAGACGGAGACGATTGATTTGGTGGATTTTCTGGACGAGCCCCCCAAACGAGAAGGTTCGCTCCATCATGCCATCGTCATTCACCCCGATTGGAGCCGCGCAGGCACTGTTTCCCGCACCGCAAGCCAGCGTCTCGATGAGGTCGTTGGCCTGACCGCTGCCATTGGACTCAAAGTGACCGACGCCCTAGGCGTGGGTCTTCAGGATATCCGCCCGGCGACCTATTTCGGGACAGGCAAGGTTAAGGAAATCGGGGAGTTGATCGACAATGCCGATCCCTCCCCCGGCCTAGTGGTCGTCAATACCCAGTTGACGCCGGTTCAGCACCGCAATCTTGAGCGGGCTTGGCAGGCCAAGGTCCTCGACCGAACCGCGCTGATCCTCGAAATTTTCGGGGAGCGGGCGCAGACCAAAGAGGGACGCCTGCAAGTCGATCTGGCGCATTTGACCTATCAGCGGTCTCGGCTGGTCCGGTCCTGGACCCACCTTGAACGTCAGCGCGGCGGCGCGGGCTTTCTTGGGGGGCCGGGGGAGCGGCAGATCGAGGCGGACCGCCGGGTTCTGGCGGGGAAAATTGACCGGCTGAAGGCGCAGCTGGAACAGGTGCGCCGGACCCGAACCCTGCAACGGGCGAAGCGCAAAAGGGCCCCCCATCCCGTCATCGCCCTGGTCGGTTATACCAATGCCGGAAAGTCGAGCCTGTTCAATCGGATGACTGGGGCGGGGGTGACGGCGCAGGATCTCCTCTTTGCCACCCTCGACCCCACCATGCGGGCGGTCGATCTGCCCGGCGTGGGGCGCGCCATTTTGTCCGATACGGTGGGGTTCATCTCCGATCTGCCGACGGATCTGGTTGCCGCTTTCCGGGCGACGCTTGAGGAAGTTCTCGAGGCGGACATCCTGCTTCACGTCCGCGATATTTCCCATTCGGAGCATGAGGCCCAGCGTCTCGACGTTCTTTCCGTCCTGGGGGAGCTGGGCATCGATGAGGACAGTCCCCAGCAGGTGATCGAGGTCTGGAACAAGATTGACCTCCTTAGTCCCGATGATCAGCATACAGCAGTACTCACGGCAGCGCACCGATCGACATTCGCGGAGGCAACGCTCTTGTCTCCACTCGTCAGTGCCGTGAGTGCGCATAGCGGAGAGGGGCTTGAGGGTCTGTTCGGCGCGATCGACCATCTCTTGACCCAGGATTACACCCTGTTTCACGTACGGCTTGGACCTGCGGATGGGGCTGCGGATGCCTGGCTCCATGCCCATGGGGACATTCGCGAAATCGTCGAGACCGGCGAGGTCGGTCATCGCGTGATCAGTGTCCGGTTATCGGAGAAATCAGCCGGCCAATTCCGATCGCGGTTCGCGGGTCTGTCGCTCGCAAGCAAGGTCGATGACGAGAGCTTCACGGCCATGGCCGGCTTTCGCGCCTAGACATTTTCACCGCAAATGGCCCCCGGTGCGCGTGAAGAAATGGCGAAAACAAAGATCTAGAGACGTTTCACTCGGGTTGAACTGAAACGGCTCTAGAGCGTCCTGATGCGATGTAGGACCCGATTGGGGTAAGGACTGTCCGAACACCAATCGAGAGACATTGCCCCCTCCGATCGATCCGGCTTGAGGACAGCCAGTCTGGCCCTTACTCGGCCTGATAGGTCAGGGCGTCTCGAATGACGTAATAGATGTAGTTCTGTTCGACCGTTCCGCGGATCAAATGCGCCTGAGGCCCGACCGCATGGATCGTCACGTCCTGGCCGCCATGGGTCTCGGACCCCCCAGGCACGATGGATTGCTGACGATAGTCGATGGCCTGCGCCTCGTCATCGGTCACGAACTGGCGCTCAATCGCCTGGTCGGAGGAGGGGCGGGCAAAGGGCGACCCCGGACCATTACCATAAACGAGGGTCGTATAGGGCTTTCCGTCCCCGCCGGGAAAAGGTGTGTCGATGGGCGCCCCAGCGCCGTTTACGCTCCGCACCAGGCCAAGGATGGGGTTCCCGCGGTGGGGGTAGCCTTGAAGCACCAAAGTGTGTCCGTGATCTGCCGTCACGATGATGAGTGTCTCGTCGAGATCGACCTTTTGCAGGGCGGTCTCGATGGCCGCATCAAAGGCGATAAGATCGTTCAGCGCGCGGGCGGCATTGCCGGCATGGTGGGCGTGGTCGATCCGCCCCCCTTCGACCAAAAGGAAATATCCCTCTTCATGCTGTGACAGCTTGTCGATGGCGAAGCTTGTCATTTCGCTCAGTGAGGGTTCCCCCGCGGCATCGTCTTGACGATCAACGGCGTAATTCATGTGGCTAGGTTCAAAGAGGCCCAGGACGGCGCCCTCTTCGGTGGGGGACAGGGCACCGAACTGCTCTGCGTTCCACACATAGAGATAACCCGGAGCGATTGCCGTCCATTCAGCCGTCAGATTGCGACCGTCTTCGCGTGCCCCGGTCTTGTCGTCATATTCAGGGTCGACGGAGGATTGCGGCAGGAAATTGCGCCGTCCACCGCCCAACGCTACGCGGATCGGAAAAGACTGTGCGGCAGTGATCAATTGCGTCGCAATATCGGTGCAGCCGTCCGCCTCTTCGGGGAGGTCGCGATCGGCTTCCCAATTTCGATCGGCGCTGGACGCATAAACGGTGGCGGGGGTCGCATGGGTCAAGCGCGCTGTACTGACCACCCCGACCTGTCGATCGGTTGCCGCGGCTACATGCATTAGGGAGGTCAACGCCTTCCCCTCCGCTGCGGCGCAATCGCCCCGTGGGACGGTCTGGTCGACATTGATGACGCCGGACTTGGTCTTGTGCCCGCTCAACATCGCTGTGGCGGTCCCCGCACTGTCCGCCGTTTGCATATTGGTCGTATAGGTCTTGGAGAGGGCGGTGAAGGGCAGCGTCTCGAAGGCGAGCACATGGTCCTCGCCCAGCTTCCCTTGCTGTTGTCCGGCTAGGATCCGCCCCGCCGTAATGGTCGTGACATCCATACCATCGGCAATGAACAATATGGCGTTTTTCGCCCGACCGACCCTTGGCGTCACCGCTTTCGCCGCTTCAAGAGCAGCCTCGCCCTGGGCGACCCAATCGGTCGGACCGGCGGGGGACACGCTGGCCGATTGCATGGCGAGAGCGGAAGCGGCGATAACGGCAAGAACCATAGGAAAGCCCGGCAAGATCTGAATGTGTCAAAGGATTAGCGATCATTTGTGTCAATCGAGCGACACTCGTCAATCCTCAGTATAGGGTTCAATTTTGTCGAGGGTGAGGGTGTAGGCCGCGTCGCCCAAATCATTGTCATAGGGGGCCACGAGCAAGGTCCCGGTCACCCACACGGGATCCCACAACCCTTTCGACCGGACGGGCGAAGCCTCGGTTTTCACAAAAACGATCTGGTTCGGTGGGGGCGGTGGGACATGGATGCACGCCCCGTAATATGGCACGAGGAGAAAGGCCGTGACCATGCCTTCTTCGGTGTAGTCGAGGGGCAACATGAACCCCGGCATCCTGATATATTCACCATCAAGCGAACGGACCGGACGATCCGATCCAGACTGCTTCCCCACCGTATCGTGAGAAATTTCGGTTGGGTCGCCGGCACTTGCCGCCTCATCCCCGGCGGGGACAAGCGCGCCCCAATTGATCGATCGGGGGACCTCCTGAAGGGCCAAGGAAAGGACAAGCATCGGGATCAGGGCAAACTTCATGGGGTCGCCTTAGCGCGTCCGCTCGCCAAGGCGAAGTGGTTGCCCATTTCGAAAGGGGACGAAAAGACAAATTTGGGCCACTCGTCTATTCAGGGGGGGTCAGGGTGCTGATTTCGGCGCCGGGGCGGCTTGCCAGGAATGAGCCCCCTCATAGGGTTTTTCGCGAACCGGTCCGTAGCGGTTGTCGAGGGGCTGGTCGGAGCCGAACCGCCCCTCCGCACGCAGGATGGGCAAGGCTTCGGGATGGGCGCGGATGAGAGGACTGACCGCGAACCAAACCAGCGCTCACCTAGCGAAGCGATAGCGCAAAAGGGAATGCCGCGCTCAAGTAGCGAAGCGATAGCGCAAATAAATGGCGCACCGGGGAGGATTCGAACCCCCGACCCCTTGATTCGTAGTCAAGTACTCTATCCAGCTGAGCTACCGGTGCGGACCAGAAAGGGGTGTATGGCGAAGCTGGTCGCGGGTTTCAAGGGCGATTTCTTCCCTGGCGCCGATGCCCCCTGATTGGCTCGCCCCGCAATGGGAGGGCGCGTCGACGGTCGCGCCGGTCTTTCGCCTTCAGGGCAGGGGGCGCTCCCCCCCGGCGACGAGAACCGCAAGCCCGAGGATCAACAGCGCGATCCCGATGAGGTGTTGGGGCGAGAGGGTCTCGTTCAGGACAAAGGCGCCCATGATTTGGGTGCCGACGATCAGGGAGCCGGCGGCGATGGGGAACCCGACCGAGAGCGGTAACGCGCGAAGGAGGATACCGAACCAGATAAGAAAGCCGAGACCGTAGAGGGTCGATCCCGCCATGAACTGAACCGACCATATATCGGACGCGGATTTGACCATGGCCAATCCCCCCACCGACAGCAGGGTGTAGACGAAGAGCGTGGCAAGGAGGCTCATCACGACCCATCCTCAACGCGAAAGGGACCATCCTCCCGACCGGACGGCTCATCGCTGAGGGCGGCGACATGGCGATCGGCGTCGAGACTGTCATCGGCGATCAAGAAGGAAGGGCGGCCCCTGGCCTCGGCCAGGACCCGGCCGAGATACTCACCGATGATCCCTAAGGTCAAAAGCTGCATGGCCCCGATCACGGACACCACCAAAATGATCGAGGTCCAGCCCGGCAGGGCCTCGCCGCGGAGCGCCACGAGAAGGGCATAGGCGGCGTAAAGCGCCGCGGCGCCGCCCACGAGGCTCGACAACAAAACGCCGATCCGCAGCGGTTTCACGCTTGTCGACAGGACGCCGTCACGGGCAAGGCGCAGCATTTTTTTCAAGCTATAGGAAGACTGCCCGGTCGACCTGTCGCCGGCGGTAAAGGGCACGGTCCGCCGCCGATATCCAAGGCTGGGGATCACGCCGCGTAAGAACAAATGTTGTTCGGTGAGGGCGTTCAGATCCTGGACTACCCGCTCGTCGAGAAGGTAGAAATCCGCCGCCCCCGTTTCCAATCGAGCATCGCTGATCAGATTGAGGAGGCGGTAATAGAGCCCCGAGGTCAGGCGTTTGAAAAGGGGGATGGTTGCCCCATATCGGCGCACCGCATGGACGACGTCCGCGCCGCTGCGCCACGCCGAAATCATCTCGATAAGGACCGATGGCGGATGTTGCATATCGGCGTCCATCACGATCACGGCCCGGCCCCTGGCGCGGCTCAACCCCGCTCTCACGGCGGCCTGGTGACCGAAATTGCGCGACAGGATGACGTAGCGAAGATGCGGCCACGCTTCGCGAAGACTGCGTAAGACGCCGGCCGTGTTATCCGTACTCCCATCGTCGACGACGAGAAGCTCGTAATCGGTGACATGGCGCAGCGTATGATCGAGGGCATCGACGAGATGCCCGAGCCCCTCCGCTTCGTTGTGGGCGGGGATGACGAGGGTCAGGGTCGGGCGTTCGGTGGTCATGGGGTTTCCATCAGGCGACAGCCATCGC
Organism: Parvularcula bermudensis HTCC2503; assembly: GCF_000152825.2. Classification (NCBI taxonomy): domain Bacteria; kingdom Pseudomonadati; phylum Pseudomonadota; class Alphaproteobacteria; order Parvularculales; family Parvularculaceae; genus Parvularcula; species Parvularcula bermudensis. The sequence continues at coordinate 2,421,537 of NC_014414.1, read as the reverse complement.
GCGGGGCGCGGCGGGAATGAAGGTAAAGGCGACGGGCGCCGATGGCGCCGAGGGGGGTGTAGAACGGCAGGCTTTCGGCGAGCACCGTGTCGAGGGCCGCGGTGCGGTACTTGTCTTGCGGATCGAGGACGATCATCGCGGGGGCCTTGGGTCCGGTCAGCTGGGCGATCGCCGTCTTGATGGCCGTCTCATCGGTCAAGCCGAAGGCCGTCCCCCAATATCGGAAGGGCGCGGGCCGGTCCGCGAGATAGTAGAGATGTCCGCTCATCGGGGCGGCGAAGATCGCTTCGCCGGGATCGGTGCAGGCCGTAATCATCGCGACCGTCTGGGCTTCCTGAGACACCAGATGGGCGGGCAGAACGATGCCTTCGCCCCCGAGTGCCCCCGCCAGCGCCATTGGCACCGCGACGGTCGGACGAAGGCGGGCCTGATCGGCGAGGGAGGCGGCCTGAGGCTGTCCAGCGACGAAGAGAAGCGCGATGCCGGCACAGAAGCTAGCGAGGGCCGCGGCGGCGGCCCGACAGCGACGGGGCGCAATTGCGATCAACGCCGTCAGGGATAGAGCGGGGGTGAGCAGCAGATAGACGGGGATTTCGTAATGCGCGGCGACGAGCCCATGAAATCCCGCAATGATTGGGAGGCTGAGCGTTTTGACATCTATCTGGCCACGGAGAATCGCTGCGGCGGCGAGGCCCGAGACCAGCAGCGGCGCAAGCAGAAGACTTGTCCAAAACCCGAAGATGACAAGCCCCATCGGATCCCCGGCGGCAAGGCTGGCGAGGCCTGCAAGCGGCAGCAGCCAGTAGGAGGCGTCATCAAAAAAGGGGAGGTCGATCAAGGTCAGGGGGGCGATGAGAATGTCGTGGAGCCAGGGCCCTAAACTCCCTTGGCCAAGATGGATCGCGACCAAGGGCAAAAGCGCGACGGTCCCCCCCAGGCAGAGGGCGGCAAGGCGGCAGGCGGTCTCGACGGGGCCCAGGGTGACGCGCCGGGCGCAGGCCAGAACGATGGCCAAGGGGCCCAAGGCGAAAAACACCGCCCCTGCGCTCTGCAGGTTGGCGAGCGCGTAATAAACGATCAGCCCGGCGGCGAGGACGAAAATCCCGCGCGCGGGCCACGTCGCCGCCAGGGGGCGAGGGGCGGCGGCGTCCCTGGCGGGAACCAGAAAGATGAGGCAGGACACGGCGAGGGCAAGAAAGACGGCCGTCGATTGACGAAATCCGAAGATCACCCCGACGACGACCCCCGCGGCAAAGGCCAATGGCAGGACGCCGAGACGGCCCTCTGTTGTCAGCAGGGCGGCCAGACCGAAGCTCAAAAAGACCGCATACCAACTGGGGTTGGGGTTGATCCACACCCCGTAACTGAATGCCATGGCGACCAGGCCGCCAAGGAGCGGGTAGGGGGCAGGCAAGCGGGCGAGCAGGATCATCGCAAGGCCCGTCTGGCCAACCATCATCACCGCGAGGGGGACCCGCAAACTGAGCAGATCGTCGCCGAACAGGGCCATCGCCCCTGCATTCGCATAGGTGATGAGGCCGGTATGATGGTCTTGAATGTCGAGATTGAGGCGCCCGCCCTCAAGGACCCGGCGGGCAAGATACCCATAGGTTCCCTCATCGACGATATAGGTCCCTGCGGGAAGATAAAGGGCCGCCAGTAGGCCGCTGAGCCCCAGGATAGCGAGGCTCATCATCATCCCCCCTTCCCCTTTGGCGGGGAAGATGGGAAATGCACGATCGCCAAGGCGCAGTGCGGGCGGGGAGAGGATCATCGATAATTGCTTCCGGCCGTCCTTTCGCTGAGTGTCGCCGAAACGTCCTTAAGTCCGGTTTACGCTCGACTGGCCCGAATTAGTGGCCGCCATGCCGCGTCCCGGCCTTGCGTCCCTGAAGAGGCACCGCTAACCGCCTTGCTTTCCGTTTTCCCAGCCGTCCATCTGGATCGGCGTTGTTGCCCAAAGGGTCACCATGAACGTCACTGAGAAGTCCGCTGAGGGGCTGAGCCGAGAATTCCACGTCGTCATCCCCCAGACGCATTTGTCCACACGCCTCGATGCCAAGCTCGAGGAAGTGAAAGGCCAGGTTCATCTGAAAGGATTTCGACCGGGAAAGGCGCCGCTGTCTTTCCTGAAGAAGATGTACGGCAAGGGCATGATGTCCGAACTGATCCAGGAAGAAATGGCTGCGGCGCAGGAAAAAGCCTTTGGCGACGCCAAGATCCGCCCCGCCATGCCGCCCCATCCGCACTTTGAAGACGGGATCATCGAGAAGGTCATCGAGGGCGATGCGGATCTTGAATATGACATCCACGTCGAGGTGCTTCCCGACTTCGAGCCGATCGCCATCGACGGGCTGAGTTTCCAAAAGAAGGTGACGGAAGTTCCTGACGACGAAGTCGATGAGGAACTGAAGAAGATCGCCGAGCAGAATACCCAATATGCGGCCCGTGACGAAGGCGCCGCGGCCGAGAATGGCGACCAGCTCGAAATCGACTTTGTCGGCAAAATCGATGGCGAGCCCTTTGACGGCGGAGCGGGCGAATATGTCCCCATCGTGCTGGGCTCCCAATCCTTCATTCCTGGGTTTGAGGAGCAATTGCTCGGGGTAACGGCCGGCGAGGAAAAGACCATCACCGTCACCTTCCCCGAAGAATACGGGGCGCCGCACCTGGCGGGCAAAGAGGCCACTTTCGACATCACCGTCCATGCGGTGAAAGCGCCGAAGGAGGCGACGGTCGACGATCAACTCGCCCAGTCCCTCGGTATGGAGGACCTCGACCAATTAAAGGCGCGGGTGCGCGAGCAAGTGGAAGGCCGGTTCGAGACTCAGTCGCGCCTTCACCTCAAACGCGATATTCTGGACCTGCTTGATGAACAGCACGAATTCGACCTGCCCCCGGGCATGGTCGAGGCGGAGTTCAACCAGATCTGGTCACAGGTTGAGAATGTCGAGCGGGACGAGGAGGACAAGGAAAAGTCCGAGGACGATCTGAAAGCTGACTATCGCAAGATTGCCGAGCGTCGGGTCCGCCTTGGTCTTGTCCTGGCCGAAATCGGCAAGGAAGCGAACGTCACCGTGCCCGATCAGGACCTTCAGCGGCAAATTCAGATGCAAGCCATGCAGGCTGGCGTTCCGGTGCAGCAAGTGATCGAGTTCCTGCAGCAGAACCCCGCCGCCCTGGCCCAGATCCGCGCGCCGCTGTTCGAGGACAAGGTCATCGACCACATTATCGAGAAAGCGGAGATTTCCGAGACGACGGTCAGCCGTGAGGAATTGATGAAGGATCCCGGCGAAGACGAGCCGGCACCGGCGGCGGACTAACGGGCCTTCTAACGAGCATTAGCGGGCATAGGGGGGCATCGCCATCGATGCCCCCTCGCATTATCTGCCTTCGTCATAGACAGCGACTGGTCACCGTCCTACCGTTCGAGGGAGTGCGGGCTGCGGTTTGGGGGCGGATATGGGGCGACCGACACTATCGGTCATGGGCGTGATCTATGAGGCCCTTGGCTTTGCGGTCGGCCATTTCGGCACCGTCTTGCGACTGAGCTGGCTGCCGGTGGCGCTTCTCTTCCTGCTTGACTTCGTCATGATCCAAATGGGGCTCGTTGAGCAGGAACGGCCCCTGGCCCTCCAGTTTCAATTGCAGCCAGGCCCGATTACCCAGTTCACGACGTTTCTGGCGCAAGGGGCCGCGACCGGATTCTCTCCCCCATTCGGTCCTCTTCTTGGGGGGGGACTGCTGATCGCCGTCATTCTTTATGCGAGCGTCATGGTGCCTTTGGTCCGCTATGCGGCGGCTGGCGAGGTTCCCCATCACCGTTTCATGCACCTCGCCTTCGGTCCCCGACATCTCAAATATGTTCTCGCGGCGGCAGGCAGTTTTGCGGTCGTGCTGATCGTTGCGGGCGCGCTGATTTCGGTGATTGGTCACGGTCTGGGCGGACCGCTGCGAGCGCTGCTGGGACAGCAGGTTTCGAGTTTCGAGGCCGGGAGCCTGCATGCGATCGACACCGCCCCCGCTTTCGGCGCCTCCGGGGCGTTGGTGGGCGCCATCGACATGTGGTTCTTGCGCTTCGGGATCGCCTTTGGGACGGCGAAGCTGATCGTCGCGATCCCGATTGTCCTCGTCGCCGGCTATGTCATCCTCCGGCTCTTTGCCTATCCCTATCTCGTGGCGGCCCACCGCCCGGACCAGGGGCGAGCCCTTGGCGCGGCCCTCGGTCTGTCGGCGGGGATCAATGTCTTCTCACTGATGGCCATTGTTGCCCTCTATGCGGTGATCAGCTTCGCGACCTTATGGGTCAGTTTTATCGCCATCATGGTCATTTTCGCCAATATCCAGGCGGGCTCGGCCTATCTGATTTCCAGCTACGAAGCCTTCGTTCCCGACGGGGATCTGACCCTTTGGCTCAAGGGCGGGATCGGTGTGCTGTTCACCCTCGTTTTTCTTTCCCTAAAGACGTTTCTCCTGGCGCTTCAAGCCGGCCTTGGCGGGGCCCTGGTCCACGCTGCGCGTCGCCCCTAGGGCCTTTTCAGGGGGGGGGGAGCCGAGGCGAGGCGTCAGCCGTGCAATGACGTCGTCATCCTCCGGAGCGGGCAGAGAGGAGGAGGGTCGGCCATGTCGGCGTCCCGCCGTCGAAGCGGCCTTTGAGGGTAAGCCCTTCGCGGCCATAGGCGGCCGTCACACCGTCTTCCTGCCGATCCAGTAATCCCGCCAGAACGATCTGTCCTGTGGGGGCGAGGGCCGCGGCAAGGGCAGGTGCTAGGCTGATCAAAGGCTCGGCGAGAATATTGGCGAGGATGATATCAAAAGGCCCTTCCTCCGCCACCTCTTGGGGCACCCCAGTGGCTTCGAGAAAAACAATGCCCGGCGCCTTATTGAGCGCCGCGTTCTCAGCCGCGATCGCCACCGAGGGCGCGTCGATATCCGTGGCGACGATGCGCGCTTCGGGGAATAACCGACGGGCGGCGATGGCCAACACCCCCGACCCCGTGCCGAGGTCGAGAAGGCGCCGTGGTTCGCCTTTCGCGAGCGCCGTGAGAGCCTCGAGGCAGCCTGCCGTGGTCGGATGGTGACCGGTTCCAAAGGCGCGATTGGCCTCGATCTGAAGCGGCAGTCCGTCTTCGGCATTGACCTTGTCCGCATCGTGGCGACCGAACAGCACAAAGGCGCCGGCCTTGACGATGCCCAAGCCTTCCAGCGCGTGGGACACCCAATCCCGGTCCTCAAGCAGCTCCTCCTCCCAGGGGTCGAGGGGGAGAGGCGCGGTCAGTGCGGCGATCTGGTCGAGATCGGGGGGAAGCGCGAAATACGCCTCCAATCGCCAGCCACTTTCCGCATCGTCTGACGTGGGGTCGTCTTTTGTCAGCGATACGGCTTCGGCAGGGGGATAAAGGATATGGGTCAGCCCCTGTTCGAGGGACTGGAGGGCCGTTTCGCTGCCCGACCATGTCAGGACCACCGTGTCGCTCATGAGCTCATCACCACCAGGCCGTGCTTCTTTTTACCGATCGACAATTTGATCCGCCCATCGATCAAATACTCTGGGGTGAGGGAAAATTCCTCCGTCGCTGGGGCATCGTTCACCTTCAGGGCCCCCGCCTTGATATGACGTCGTCCTTCGCTCTTTGAGCTGATCAACCCAAGTTCGGTGAACGGCTCGAAGAGGGGGAGGCCCGCAGCAAGGGCGGCCTCAGCGACGGTGACGCTGGGCAGGTCGTCCGCCGCCCCGCCTTGCTCAAAGGTCTGTCGGGCGGTTTCGGCAGCCGCCTCGGCGGCTTCCCTTCCGTGCAGCAAGGCCGTTGTTTCCGTGGCAAGGATCTTTTTCGCCTCGTTGATTTCCGCGCCGCCTAATGCCCCAAGGCGCTGAATATCGTCGAGGGGAAGGGTCGTGAACCGGGTCAGCATCGTGACGACATCGGCATCTTCGACATTCCGCCAATATTGCCAGTATTCATAAGGGCTCAGGCGATCGGCGTTGAGCCATACGGCGCCATTTTCCGTCTTGCCCATTTTCTTGCCCGAGGCGGTGGTGAGAAGCGGTGTGGTCAGACCGCACACATCTCTACTGCCCTCGGCCCCTTCGGCCGCTGCGATCCGGCGGCAGAGTTCGACCCCGTTGACAATATTCCCCCATTGATCCGATCCGCCCATCTGAAGCGTGCAGCCATACCGCTCATTGAGTTCGAAAAAATCATAGGCCTGCATGAGCATGTAGTTGAATTCGAGGAAGGTCAGCGGCTGCTCACGGTCCAGTCGCAGTTTGACCGAGTCAAATGTCAGCATGCGGTTGATAGTGAAATGGACACCGAAATCACGCAGGAAACGGATATATCCAAGGCTCGACAACCAGTCGTCATTATTCACCATAAGGGCTTGATTGCCGCTGTCGCCGAATTGCAAGAAGGGGTCGAAGGACTGCCGTATACCGGCGATGTTCGCCGCGATCGTCGCATCGTCGAGCAGCTTTCGTTGCGTATCTTTCCCCGACGGATCGCCGATTTTTGTCGTCCCGCCTCCCATCAGGGCAATCGGGCGGTGTCCTGTTTGCTGCAGCCAATGCAGCATCATGATCTGGGTCAGATGACCGGCATGGAGGCTGTCCGCGGTGGCATCGAACCCAATATAACCGGTGACAGTCCCCTGCTTGGCGGCCTGATCCAGGGCGTCTGGATGGGTGATTTGGTGGATGAAACCACGCTCGTCGAGGACGCGTAAGAGGTCAGATTGAAACCGGGTCATAGGAGAGGGCCCATAAAGAGGTCGAACGGCTCAGCGGTCTAGGCAATCCTTCGGGCAGAAGAAAGCCTCGCCCATGCTTCGATCGCTGCCTTTCGCGGCGTGCTGCTGATAAGAAGAGGGCAAGATTTCGCATTTACCCTTCTCGCGAGAAGATTTGCTGGAAGGCGCTTTCCATGGCTCCAAGAACAATCCGCGCGCCCTCACCCGACCGGGTCTATTCCGCTATCGGCCTCATGTCAGGCACGTCCCTCGACGGAGTCGATGTGGCAATGCTTCGGACGGATGGAGAAACCCTGTCCGAATTCGGCCCTATGCACTTTCTCCCCTATCCGTCGGGAACCCGGGCTGCCGTGGTGGCCGCCACCAAAGCGGCGCTTGAGGGGCGAAGCGATGCTAAGGAAATTCATCAGGCCTCGGACCTCGTAACCTCAGCGCATATCGAAGCCGTGCGGGACTTTCTGCAGGCCCATCGCCTCACGCCCCAGGCGGTGGATGTGGTCGGGTTTCACGGTCAAACCATCCTTCATCGGCCCGCCATTGCCGGTCGGGCCGCCCCTGGCCAGACCCTTCAAATTGGAGATGGGCGTCACCTTGCGAGTGAAGTTCAGATCCCTGTTGTCGATCAATTTCGGCGGGCGGACATCGCCAATGGAGGGGAGGGGGCGCCCCTGGCCCCGATTTACCATCTCGCCCGCGCCCGCGGAGCGGCGATCGATGGGTCGATCGCGGTTCTCAATATTGGCGGTGTGGCGAACATTACCTTCCTGCCCAAAGACAGGTCGATCGCCCGTCTGATGGCCTTTGACTGTGGCCCGGGGAATGGGCTGATCGATCAATGGGTCAGCGCAAAGACGGTCAACCGCATGGATGAGGGGGGCAAGCTGGCAGCAAATGGAAAGATCCATGAGGATCGTATCCACTTGATGAGCCACAGCCCCTATCTGAAGCGAAAGCCACCGAAATCCCTTGATCGTTATGACTTCAAGCTCGGCGGGGTCGACGGGCTTACGCTTGAGGATGGGGCCGCCACCTTAACGGCCTTTACGGCGAGTTGCGTGGCGAGCGCTGCCGCCTTCCTCCCTGAGCCGCCGTCAATCTGGGTCGTCGTCGGGGGCGGACGGCATAATCCGGTCATGATGGCGGCGCTGGCCGACCGGTTGCCAAGCCCCGTCGTCGCCTGTGAGGAGCTAGGCTGGCGGGGTGATTTTGTCGAAGCGGAGGCCTTTGCCTTTCTGGCGGTCCGTCGACTGAAGGAATTGCCCATATCGTTTCCGATGACCACCCATGTCCCCCGACCCTTGCTTGGGGGCGAGATTCACCCTCTGACCGCTTAGGGCTGCCAGAGGGTGGGGGGCGCCTTCGGTCGAGATAAGCGCTGCAACGACCGCGGCCGACCGCTGTGATTAGGGGCCACAGTGGCCGACGGGGGGAAGGCGATCTTTTTGGCCTTTTCCGGTCGCGCCACTCTGACCTCTAACCGGCCGAGCAGATCGCTCAGGCCGTCTTTTTCGACCAATTTGGTCTCCCACGCGGTCAGGGCCTCATTGCGGGCCACGCCCTCAGGGCCGGTCTCCGCCAGCAGCGTGACGATCGCTTCGGCTGACTTTGCTTTGGCATTGAGAACGAAGTCTCTCAGGGCCATGACGATGGCCGCCCGATCCTCGTCATAGATTCTGACCGCTTCATAGGCACCCCAGATTATCACGCCCGCCGCAATACAGAAAAAGAGCAAGGGCAACGCCGCCACCCCTAAGATCGGGGGGCCGAGCGAGGGGATCTCCGCGCCGAACAGCGTCAGCCAAGTGGGGGTGAGACCCACCAGAATGCCGAAGAACCCAAGAAGGATCACGGTGAGGGCCGTAAAGGTCAGGCCATCCACCCGCCGGCGTATCGCCGACAGGCCAAGCGCTTCTTCCTTATCGGCGAGGGTACTCGGTAGATCGCTGAATTTCGCCACCGCCAGTCGAGCAATGTCCCGCAGGATCAAAATCCGTCCCGCCCTGAGGGCATAGCCTTCGCCATCATGCGGCGGCGTCACGGAATCGTCCCGCAGATAGGTATCCTGAAGGTCATTCACCTCATCGATGAAGGACTTCAAATCTTTGTGGGTTCGATTGATCGCCGTGGTGATTTTTTGGACCGAGGGGCCCAGCCGTGGCTCTTGCCGGAGCCGTGAGCGGCTGATCTGCGTATCGGTCAGGAGCGAGATCGCAATCAGTGTGAGGAGGACCGCACTCCCCGAGGAAAGGGCCAGGACCGCCGCCAGGGGTTCCGCCGCAGGAAGCAAAACCAATGTGGCGAGCAAGGCGACAAATCCCAACAAGCCAAAACCGATCAACATAGCCAAGCGACCGATGGCATAGGGCCAGAAGGCGTAATTCAAGAGGATTGCGGGGAGGGGAGCTGTCGACCAAAGCCTTTCCAGCGGCGTCTCTACATTGTCGGCAACGATCTGTCTGACAAGGGCGTCGGTCACAAAGGGAAAGGTTTCCCGGGCGATGGTCTCCTTATTCTCATCGTCGAGAAAAAGGCGCCAACCGTCTTTGATCCGGTCGGAGCGGACAAAGGTCTCAAGCCGGTCCCGAATAGACATGTCGCAATTCCCCTCTCCCTGGCGGGAGGTTTACCATGCCGTTACGGTACTGACGAGGGAGGCCTTTTGGTTTTACAGGTCGGGCAGGCTCTCAATAGTGAAGCTGTCGTCTTCGACCACACGTTTGAGATCGACGGAGAGTTGGCGCGGGCTGTCAGGGGTCAATTCCATCGGAACCGCCTCATAGCCGATCCGCCCAATCGTCAGCGGGACGCTCTCGATCACCCCGATAACGCACGGGGTGGTACAGGTCTCCCCCCCTTCGAAGGTCACAAGGGCGCCGCTCGGCGCTGTGGTGAGGGAGACATAAACGATCTTGTCGGCGGACGGGGTCGCCGCACATCCCAGAAGAGTGCCGAGCGCCACGATCACGAGGGCGGTCATTGCCTTTGTCATGGTTATCCTTCCTCCGATCATCGGATCCCCGCCATCGCTCATGTCGAGGTTGCGGCGGCGAGCGCCGCAGCGACATCCTCAATCAGGTCGTCGAGGTCCTCAAGCCCCGCATGGAACCGGAGCACTTGGCCCCCTTCGGTCCAGGGAACCGCGGTCCGGTTGGCGGTGGGCCAGGCGGGCAGGCAAAGGCTCTCATAACCGCCCCAACTATAGCCCAGACCAAAAAGCGTGAGATGGTCGATAAACCGTGCGGTCACGGCTTCGTCCTCCCAATCCGCGATGACCGAGAACAGCCCGTTCGTGCCGCTTGCGTCCCGTGCCCAGAGCGCCGCCTGGGGGTGGCTGTCGAGGCCAGGATGCAGCACCCGCCGGATGGCGCTGTGGGTTTCAAGAAAGCGCGCCAGACCAAGGCCGTTCTCTTCATGCACGGCAAGGCGCCGATGCAGCGTTCGAAGGCCGCGATGGGCCATGGCGACATCGCGGCCTGAGACGGAAATGCCGAGCATCCTGGCCATCCGCCTGACCTTGGCGGAAAGCCTAGGCGCGGTCGCCACCGCGCCGAGCAGGAGGTCTGAATGGCCGCCGACATATTTTGTCAGCGCCTGGACACTGATCGCGCATCCAAGCTCCAAGGGGCGGAGTAATACCCCGGCGCCATAGGTGTTATCGACGGCGACGGGCACCTCCCCCGCGCCCGCGACGATGGCGGGGAGGTCCTGCACCTCGAAGGTGAGGGAGCCAGGGCTTTCGCAGAAAATGAGTTGCGTCGTGGGGCGACAAAGCGCGGCAATCTCCTCACGCCCCGCCTGGGGGTCAAAATAGGTCGTCTCGATGTCGAAGCCGCGCAGCAGCCCGTCGCAAAATGTCCGGGTCGGCTCATAGGCGCTGTCGGTCACAAGGACATGGCCCCCCGCCGTGACACAGGAGAGGATCGCTAGGGTACAAGCCTCAAGTCCCGATCCGGTGAGCACCACGTTATCGGCGCCTTCAAGGTCGCAAAGACTTTCTTCCAGGGCTCTATGGGTCGGCGTGCCGGTGCGCCCATAATGCCAGGGAGGGCGATTCGCCCGGAAATCATCGTAGGAGGAAAACAGGACGGTCGATCCGCATTCCACGCTTGGATTGATGAGACGTCTTCCTTTGGTCGGTCGGCCCAAATGGGTGTCTTTCGTCGGTCCCTTCATCCGTACCACTCAATGACACCGGTCGCCTGACCGTAAACGCTGAAGCCCATTTTTTGATACAACCTCAGAGCGGCGGGATCGTCTAGGGAACAAGTCTCTATCCGTATTTTTTGGGGATCGTGTTGCCACGCCATCTGGAGGATTTCATACAGGAACCAACCGCCAAGGCCTTTATTCTTCGCCTCCGGCACAAGGCCGAAAAACCGTATCTCGATCAGTGACGTGTCGATATGTTCGAGTTCGGCAAACCCCGCGACCCATCCCTCTCTGTACAGAACGAATATGTTGACACTCGGTTTGCAGATGAGGGCGCTCAGGTCATCATCGTTCAGATAGCGTCGGCTCACCCATTTGTGCGGGGTGCCAACGGCGCTGTAGATATAGCGGTAAAAGCTCACCGGCGGCTCTTCGCAGCGCAGGATCGCGTGACGCCCCTTTGGCTGCGCGGGTTTCGGGCTGCTCGGTCGCTTTGTCTGTTCCAGATAGGTGATGACCGCTTCGATCCGTTCAGGCTTCCTGGTGCGCGGTGGGGAACTCAGGACATCCATGGGGGTACCGGCAGGCCTTTCGATTGGAGAAATTCGGGGTTGAACAGCTTTGACTGATAGCGATTGCCGTAATCGCAAAGGATCGTCACCACGGTCGACCCAGGCCCCAGATCCTTCGCCAACCTTTTGGCGCCCGCAATATTGATTCCGGACGAGCCCCCAAGGCACAGACCTTCTTCCTCCATCAGCGAAAAGACGATTTGAAGGGCTTCGTCGTCGGGGATCCGATAGGCGTCGTCGAATTGAGCGCCGTCGAGATTGGCGGTGACCCGACCCTGCCCGATGCCCTCCATCACGGAGCTTCCGTCGCCCGCCAGTTCACCGGTCTTGATCCAGGAATAGATCTTGGCGCCCTCCGGGTCGGCGGCGGCGATTTTGACGTCGCCTCTCTCCTTAAGGGCCATCGAAACGCCGGCGAGGGTGCCGCCCGATCCAACGGCACAGCAAAACCCATCGACGGTTCCGTCGGTCTGAGTCCAGATCTCCGGCCCCGTCGTCCGAATATGGGCGTCGCGATTGGCCGTGTTATCGAATTGATTGGCCCAAACCGCGTTCTCGGTCTCTGCGGCGATGCGCTTAGATTGGTGAATATAGTTGGCGGGATTGGCGTAGGGGACGGCATCCACCTCAATCAGCTCGCCGCCGAGAAGTCGGATCGCATCCTTTTTTTCCGCGCTTTGCGTCCGCGGCATGACGATCTTCACCTTATAGCCCTTGGCTTTCCCCACGAGGCAAAGACCAATCCCTGTATTGCCTGCGGTGCCCTCGACAATGGTGCCGCCGGGTTTGAGGGTGCCCGCCGCCTCCGCCGCTTCGACGATCGAGAGGGCGGCGCGATCCTTCACCGATTGGCCCGGATTGAGGAATTCGCACTTGCCGAGAATAAGACAGCCGGTCTCCTCGGACGCGCGACGCAGCTTCAGGAGGGGGGTGTTCCCGATAAGGGAAAGAACAGAAGGATGAGTTTGCATAGGCCCCCTCTAGCGGGGGGCTCCCCATGGGGGCAATCCTTCGCCGTCTATCCTCGTCAGGCTCTACTGGTCTCGCAGGGGCTGCTGGCCTGCGAGACGAGGCTCAACAGATCCCGGGGCGAGGGCGAGGGGAGGCCAAGGGCATCTTCGCCATGGACTTCGACACGGTTCCGACCGTTTTCCTTGGCCTTGTAGAGGGCCTCATCGGCCCGGCGCAGAAACTCGCTGAGGGGGTCATCATGTCCCCGCAAGCTGGCAACGCCCAAGCTCGCGGTGATACGAAACGTGCCGCTGCCGCCCGTGAAGCTCAGCCCACGAATTGCCTCGATGAGACGGTCGGTCATGCGCAGTGCCTGCTCGATATCCGTGTCTGGGAGGATAAGCCCAAACTCTTCCCCGCCGAGCCGACCGAGGAGATCCTCCTGGCGCTTGATCCGATTGATGAGGGCGGCGACCGAAGCAATGACCTCATCGCCCACCGCGTGGCCGTAGGTATCGTTGACGCGCTTGAAATGATCGATGTCCACCATCACCGCCGACAGGGCGTTGTGGTGGCGGAGAGAGCGACGGACTTCGCGTTGGGCAAGGATCGTGAAGGCGCGCCGGTTAAGGGCGCCGCTTAAGGGGTCGGTCATCGCCAGATCATAGAGCTGGATCTTGTCGCTTTCGGCGTCGATGAGATCGTTGACGCAATAGCGGGCGGCGCTCCTCAAGCATAAATCACTGCTGATGACGTCGCCGAAACTCTGAAGGGTGCGCTCTTCGCGCGGGGTGAGGCGGCGGGGCTCGGGCGCGAAGAGGCATAGGGTGCCAAAGCGCTTGCCGCCTGGGTCCCGTAGCGGGGTGCCCGCGAAAAAGGCGATATGGGGCGATCCTTTTACCGCCGCCTCTTGGGCAAAATAGGGCTCGGTCCGGGCATCCTCGATGCAAAAGCCGGTATCCGAAAGGATGGAGAGCGCGCCCAAGGTCTCAATGGCCTCGGCGTCAGCTGTATTGACCCCATGGGCGGCGGAGAACCAACGCCGATAACGCTCGACAAGCGCGACATGAACGATTGGAACCCCGAAGGTGAGGGCCGCGGTCCTGGCGAGATGATTGGTGTCATACGCCGCAGATCCCTTGAGGATTTGATAGCGCTGACCGATTTCTGCCTTGACCATGTCAAGGCGAGGCCGCGGATAAACGAGCATAATATCCTAAGGTCCCAATCACTTCCCCGAGGGAATAACTAGTCGCTTGGGGTTTCCATAAGGTGACGATCGGCGAAAAAGGCGCCTCGCTCGTTGTTGATCTATGCCTCTGCGAGACTTTTGAATTCTACCCCGTATCGGGTCAGCCCAACGCAATGGACGACCCGGCCCTTCCTGACGATCCCCGTGCTCGTGCGGAAGACATAGGTCTGGCCGACAGTCAGCGGCGTGTCACAGGTGAGGCCGAGCCCCCCTTTGGAGATATCGACCAAGCTCCCGAACCCAACCCTTTGGCCGTCATGACTAATCTCGACCGCTCCCTTGACGGGGTACCGGACATAGCGACGACGCGTATGTTCTAGCGATGTTTGAAAAATCGAAAGTGTCATGGGATAGAACCTTAGAAAGGAACTTCCTGCCACTTAAACGTGAATAATTGGTATTAATCAACTTTTGCGGGATTTTTTTCCGTTAGCATCAGCCTTTTCTATGGTTACAGAACCACCTAAGCGGTGACGATGGCTGAAGACTATATCCTCGCCTTCGATCAAGGAACCACCAGCGCCAGGGCGATCGAATTTGATCGGTGGGGGGCCCCGGGGATGGTGGCGCAGTATGATCTGCCCCAACATTATCCCGACGATGGCTGGGTCGAGCACGATCCGGCAGACATCTGGCGTCTCACAGTCAAAGCGGGACAAGACATTATCGCCGCGCGGGGTCGACCGGCGGCGATTGGGATTACCAATCAGCGCGAAACGGTTATTCTCTGGGATCGAACCACGGGAGAGCCGCTGCATCGGGCGATCGTCTGGCAGGATCGACGGACGGCGGCGACCACCGCAGATCTCAGGCGTGATGGCGCCGAAGCGATGGTCACGTCGAAGACCGGGCTGCTCCTCGATCCTTATTTCTCCGCCACCAAGATCGCTTGGATCCTCGATCACATTCCCGGGGCGAGGGACAAGGCCGCAGCGGGGCAGGTGCTGGCCGGTACGGTGGACAGTTTTCTGATTTGGCATCTGACCGGCGGTACCGCCCATGTGACGGACGCCACCAATGCCGCTCGTACCCTCCTGTTCGATGTCGATCGCCAGACATGGGACGAGGAGCTGTGTGCTCTATTCCGTGTGCCTATGGCATGTCTGCCAAATGTTCAGGACTGCGCCGCTTGCTTTGGCACGACGGCAGCCGGGATTTTTGGGGATCCCATCCTGATTGGGGGGGTGGCGGGCGATCAGCATGCCGCCATGGTCGGGCAGGCTGCTTTTGCTGTGGGGGAGGTCAAATCGACCTACGGCACGGGCTGTTTCGCTCTCATCAATACCGGGACCCGCCGCCAAGAATCGTCCCATCGGCTGCTCTCGACCATCGCCTATCGGCTCGATGGTCAGCCCACCTATGCCCTAGAGGGCTCAATCTTTGTCGCTGGGGCTGCCATCCAATGGCTACGTGATAATCTGCACTTCTTCGAAGATGCAAAGGAGACCGCGCGGCTCGCTGCGGCCTCGACGGAGGAGGGGCGGGTCGTGTTTGTGCCCGCATTCACCGGTCTTGGCGCGCCCTACTGGGACCCCCATGCGCGCGGGGCCATTTTCGGCCTGACCCGTGATACCCAACCGGCGGATATTACCCGCGCGGCGCTCGAGGCCGTGGCCTTTCAGACCGCCGATCTCTTGCGCGCAATGCGGGCCGATGCAGGGGACATTACGCGAATCAAAGTCGACGGCGGGATGGTCGCTAATGATTGGCTGTGCCAGCGGCTGGCCGATATTCTGGATCTTGAGATCGACAGGCCCATCGTCACGGAGACCACGGCACAGGGGGCGGCTGTCCTGGCTGGCCTTACCGTCGGATGGTATTCGAGCCTCGATGAGGCCGCAGATGCGCGGCGCACCGAAGCCGTGTTTGGTCCCAAAATGCGGGCGGAGGACCGCACGGCCGCTTCGGCCAGATGGCAAGATGCGGTGTCTCGCGTCCTCAGCGGTCCGCGGTGAGGTGATTGGACCCCATGATCGCCCATGATCGGCTCTCTCATTCGAAGGCCGAATCGGCGTCACTTCATTTCGATAAGATGGGCCTGACCCCATAAGAGGTGTTTTTGTTCCTTTTGTGTTCTTGTTCGTTGCGTGACAGGAACAAAAAGCGTACAAATAAAGAGATCACTGGATCTCGCAAGCACTGAAGGGTTGGGATAGGCAATGTCGGCAAATTTTAAGGTAATCGACGGCGGTATGGATAAATCAAAAGCGCTCGAAGCGGCCCTGTCACAGATCGACAAGGCTTTCGGCAAGGGATCTGTGATGAAACTCGGATCCCAGGACAAAATTGTCCAAATCGAGGGGATTTCGACGGGGTCTTTGGGCCTCGATATCGCCTTGGGGATCGGCGGGTTGCCGAAGGGACGGATCGTCGAGATCTATGGACCTGAAAGTTCCGGGAAGACGACGCTGGCGCTTCATTGCGCAGCGGAATCGCAGAAAGCGGGGGGGACGGCAGCCTTTATCGATGCCGAGCATGCGTTGGACCCCATCTATGCCTCAAAATTGGGGGTCAAGCTCGATGAATTGCTGATTTCCCAGCCCGATACGGGGGAGCAAGCCCTTGAGATTGCCGATACCCTTGTCCGGTCGGGGGCGATCGATGTGCTGGTAATCGATTCGGTCGCGGCCCTGACGCCGAAGGCTGAACTCGAAGGGGAGATGGGCGATAGCCTCCCCGGCCTCCAGGCGCGATTGATGAGCCAGGCATTGCGGAAGCTGACGGGGTCGATTTCACGATCCAATTGCCTTGTGATTTTCATCAATCAAATACGGATGAAAATCGGGGTGATGTTCGGGTCGCCCGAAACCACGACGGGGGGGAATGCCCTCAAATTCTACGCCAGCGTCCGGCTCGATATTCGGCGCATCGGGGCCCTCAAGGCACGGGACGAGGTCATCGGTAACCAGACCCGGGTGAAAGTCGTGAAAAACAAGGTTGCCCCTCCTTTCAAGCAAGTCGAATTCGATATCATGTATGGAGAAGGTATCTCCAAAGTCGGCGAATTGCTCGACCTGGGGGTATTAGGGAATATCGTCGAAAAATCAGGAAGTTGGTACAGCTATAATTCCGAGCGAATCGGTCAGGGTCGGGATAATGCCAAATCTTTCCTGAAGGATAATCCAGATATTGCCGCCGCCATTGAGCAAGCGGTGCGGCGCAATGCGGGCCTGATCGCCGATGATATGCTTGTCGGCCCCAAAGACAACGATGAAGTCGCGGATGACGGCACGGGAGGCTAACAGGGCGCCCTCATCCCTCATCCCTCACTGACGCCCCGGCGCTCCGGCAGGGGAGGGGCGCCCTCAAACGTATGAACGGAGAGAATTTGGGTCATTTCCTGAAAATCGGCTCGTGACGAATCGGTTTTCATCGCCAGCTGGGCTGTCGCCAGCGGTTGTCAATCACGAAAAACGCCAGGCGGATTTCCGCCGCACCGCAAAAAGGGGTTTTCACCGAGTTGGCAATTCGGCTAACGCCCGGCGACATCCTTGCCGATTGGACAGATCGTTGGTGACTGCGATCTGTGCCGCGCAACTAGCGAAGGACGATCATGGGGTTTGCGGATTTCGCTTTTTCGATATTCGCCACGGCGGTCGTGGTCTGGGGCCTTGGGGTGATCTTCGCCCGAAATCCCGTCCACTCCGTCATGTGCTTGATCATGGCCTTCATTTCCACGGCGGGCCTCTTCGTTCTGATCGGGGCCGAATATCTCGCCTTCCTTCTCGTGGTCGTTTATGTCGGCGCCGTTGCGGTGTTGTTCCT
Source organism: Parvularcula bermudensis HTCC2503 (assembly GCF_000152825.2). Lineage (NCBI taxonomy): Bacteria > Pseudomonadati > Pseudomonadota > Alphaproteobacteria > Parvularculales > Parvularculaceae > Parvularcula > Parvularcula bermudensis. Next base: position 2,404,101 of record NC_014414.1, on the reverse strand, counting down.
ATTCGTCGTGATGATGCTGGATATCGATTTTGCGGAGTTGCGCGCGGGCTATGCGCGATATTTGCCCTTCGGGGTCGTCGTCGCCGCCGCATTGGTCATCGAGATCGGGGTCATGGTGACGTCATGGAGTGGGGCCCCGGCGGCGCAGGCGCCGGTCGCTGCCTCTGACGGCCCCAATAACGCCGAGCAATTGGGCATGGTCCTTTATACGGAATATGTGCACTTCTTTCAGATTGCAGGTCTTGTTCTCCTCGTGGCGATGATCGGCGCGATCTTGCTGACCTTCCGGCAGCGGCAGGGAATCAAGACCCAGGATGTCTCCCGACAGGTCGGACGCCGCCGTGAGGACGGGGTTGAGGTGGTGTCCGTGCCGACAGGAAAAGGAATTTGATCTGTGGTCAGCCTGCAAAATTATCTCCTTGTCGGCGGGTTTTTGTTCGCAATCGGTGTCGCGGGCATTTTCCTCAATCGGAAGAATGTCATCATCATTTTGATGTCGATTGAATTGATGCTCCTCGCGGTGAATATCAATTTCGTCGCATTTTCGATGTTTCTCGACGACATCAAGGGGCAGGTTTTTGCTTTTATGGTGTTGACTGTGGCCGCCGCGGAGGCGGCGATCGGTCTGGCCATCCTCGTGACTTTCTTCCGGCGCAGCGGCGATATTTCGGTCGAGGCGGCGGACGCCATGAAGAATTGATCCGCCCATGGAACCTTTGATCATCCTGCTTCCGCTTTTCGGCGCGATCCTGGCCAAGCCTGCCGCGGTCGCGGCCGGTCCGCGTGCTGCGGAAATTGTGACGACGGTTCTGGTCGGTATTTCGGCGCTCTTGTCCTGGTTGACCTTCCTCGATATCGGCGCGAACGGCGCGAAGGACACGATCACTTTTTTCCAATGGATCCAATCTGGGTCCTTCAATGTCAGCTGGTCGATGCGCCTTGATACGTTGACGGCGGTGATGTTGATCGTCGTGACCAGCGTCTCCTCACTCGTTCATCTCTATTCCATCGGCTATATGCACGAGGACCCCTCGCGGCCGCGGTTCTTTGCCTATCTTTCGCTTTTTACCTTCGCCATGTTGGCATTGGTCACCGCCGACGATCTGGTGCAGCTGTTTTTCGGGTGGGAGGGCGTTGGTCTCGCTAGCTATCTGCTGATCGGATTTTGGCACCATAAAGACAGCGCCAATGACGCGTCGATTAAAGCGTTCGTGATGAACCGTGTGGGAGATGTCGGTCTCGCGCTTGGTATCATGGCGGTCTTTGTGGCTTTCGGCACGGTAAAGTTCGATCCGATTTTCGCCGCCCTGGCCGATGGAGTGATCCTGCCTTTGGGCGGGGAGGGGCCGATCCCCATCGCCGAAGCGAGCATGACATTTCTGGATCGGCAATATTCCGTGCTCGATCTGATCGGCGTTCTCCTCTTTATCGGGGCCATGGGGAAATCTGCGCAGCTCGGGCTACACACTTGGTTGCCCGACGCTATGGAGGGGCCGACCCCGGTGTCGGCGCTGATCCACGCGGCGACAATGGTGACCGCCGGGGTGTTCTTGGTGTGTCGGATGTCGGATCTTTACGCCCTTGCGCCGGCGGCCTCCGCGCTGGTCACGGTCATCGGTGCCAGTACGGCGATATTCGCCGCCACGATCGGCCTCGTGCAGACGGATATCAAACGGGTTATCGCCTATTCGACGGCCTCACAGCTGGGATATATGTTCTTCGCGGCGGGGGTCGGTGGGTACGCCCAGGCGATGTTCCATCTCACCACCCATGCCTTTTTCAAGGCCCTTCTCTTTCTCGGAGCTGGGGCGGTTATTCATTTCTGCCACCATGAACAGGACATGCGGTCCATGGGGGGGCTTCGTAATCATATGCCCGTCACCTTCGTGGCGATGTTGTTGGGGACGCTGGCCATCACCGGTGTGGGGATTCCGATGGTTCAGGTCTTCGGGGCGCCCTTCGGGTTCGCTGGGTTCGTGTCCAAGGATTACATTCTTGAAGCGGCCTATGAGGGCATTACGCTCGGTGTGCCCTTCGCGACCTATGCGTTTGTGCTCGGTATATTGGCGGCGGTTCTGACCGGTTTTTACTCATGGCGGCTCATCTTCCTCACCTTTGATGGGGGCTGGCGCGCCGATGATGCGGTGAAAAAGCATCCTCACCCGGTCCCGAACACGATGATCTTGCCTTTGCTCCCCCTGGCGCTTGGCGCCGTGATTGCCGGGATGGCTTTCTACAAACCCTTTGTCGGTGCCGGGAAGACCGCTTTTTGGGGGGAGAGTTTACATATTGAAGCCAGTTATGAGGCGGCCGCCCATGACGATGCCGCCTATGACGCTGCCGAAGCTGGTCCTGCGGCGGTAAACGCAGATCATGGGATGAGCTCGACCCACGAGATCTCGGGGGCAGAGGGAGATCACGGGGCGGCCCCTTCTGTCACGGATCATGGGGCTGAGGCGCATAAGGCCGAAGGGCATGGGGAGGCGCACCACGACTTCCCAGCCTGGGTCTTATGGGCCCCCCTGATCGCGGGGCTGATTGGCTTCTTCGCGGCCTTCACCCAATATCGTGCAACCAGCGATCCGCTTCGCCCCGGCCTCATCAGTCGCGGTGGGCTTCTTTACGGCTTTCTCCAAAATCGTTGGTATATTGATGTTCTTTATCGTCGGATTTTCCTCGAACCGGCGCGTATCCTTGCGCGTGCGCTCTGGCGCCAAGGGGATGAGCGGACCATCGACGGCCTTGGGCCCAATGGCTTGAGTGGATTTTTCTTCTCAAGTGCTAAGCGATTGGTTGGGATACAGACCGGCTATGTCTTCACCTACGCGTTCATCATGCTGGCGGGGGTGACCTTGATTGTTCTCTTCACAATGTTGCGAGGTGGGGCGTGATCGACCAAAGCTTCGCGGACATGCCGCTTCTTACGATCCTGACTTTTTTGCCTTTGGTCGGGGTCGCATTCATCATGTTGCGGCAGGCGACATCACGCCCCGATGAGCGGGATGGGGCGGCGCGGGCGGCCAAATGGGTCGCCCTGGCAACGACGCTCTTCACCTTCGCTTTTTCGGGATATGTCTATCTGCAATTTGATCAGAGTGCGCAGGGCTATCAGCTCGTCGAGCAGACTGCGTGGCTGACGGGGTGTGCGGAGGCGTCGTCCGCGGGCGTGGATCAGGCGGTCGATGAGACCTGTCTGCCGCAGGGCATCACCTACAAAATGGGGGTGGACGGTATATCCATCCTGTTCGTGCTTCTCACAACCTTCATTATGCCTATCGCGATCCTTGCCGGATGGCGCTCGATCTCGTCGCGTGTGGCCGAATATATGGTGGCCTTTCTCGTCCTTGAGACCTTGATCATCGGCGTCTTCTGCGCCCTGGATTTGCTACTGTTCTACGTGTTCTTTGAGGCATCACTTATTCCGATGTTCTTGATCATCGGAATTTGGGGGTCGAAAGGCGAACGTTCGATCTTTGGGCTGACGGTTCAAAATCGCATCTATGCCGCGTTCAAGTTTTTCCTCTATACCCTCTTTGGATCGCTACTGCTGCTGCTCGCGCTTATTTATATGTATCTGCAAACGGGCACGACGGACGTGGTGGCCCTCCAGCAGGTCAGCTTTGGTGACGGCGCGCAGAAATGGCTTTGGTTGGCCTTCTTTGCCAGTTTCGCGGTGAAGATGCCGATGTGGCCGGTCCATACCTGGCTTCCGGATGCCCATGTTCAGGCGCCCACCGCTGGATCAATCGTGCTCGCAGCGATTCTCCTCAAAATGGGGGGGTATGGGTTCTTGCGCTTCTCCTTGCCTATGTTCCCCGATGCGTCGCTTTATTTTGCACCCTTGGTCTTCACGCTGAGTGTCATTGCAATCCTCTACACCTCGCTGGTCGCCTTTGCGCAGGAGGATATGAAGAAGCTCATCGCCTATTCCTCCGTGGCGCATATGGGCTTTGTAACCATGGGCATTTTCACCATGACCGATCAGGGGCTTGAGGGGGCCCTGTTCCAGATGCTCAGCCACGGATTTATATCCGGGGCCTTATTCCTCTGTGTCGGGATTGTTTACGATCGCCTCCATACCCGTGAAATCTCGGCCTATGGCGGCTTGGTCGGTCACATGAAATGGTTTGCCTTCTTCTTTTTGCTGTTCAGCATGGCGAATGTCGGTCTGCCGGGATTGTCCGGGTTCGTTGGAGAGATCCTGACAATGGTCGGCGCGTTTCAGGTCAATACATGGGTGGCGGCCCTTTCTGCGCTCGGGATGGTTCTGGCCGCAAGCTATGGGCTTCGCCTTTATCGTGAGGTCGCCTTTGGGACGGTCACGAACCCCGAGGTGAAGACGATGCCTGATCTCGATCGCCGGGAGCTCAGTCTCTTGACGGTGCTGGCCGCCATGGCCCTCTATCTTGGCGTGCATCCGTCTCCGACCTTGGCGGTATTCCGTCCTGCGACTGAATTGGTGCAAATCCGCATTGCCGGCGGCGATGAGGCGGAGCAGATGGAGAGCGTCACCGCGGCGCGCGCTGTCGACCCGGCGGAGGTACGATAATGTTGATCGAGGATTTGACCGCTCTGGGGCCTGAGCTTTTGCTGGCCCTCGCGTCCATGGCGCTGTTGGTGTTCGGCGTCTCGGTGAAGAGCGACCCCGTACGACCTGTGCTCTATGGAGCGATCCTTGCTCTGGTGGGGGCCTTCTTTTTGGCATGGTTTGGCGCAGCGGACCGCGCCACCGCCTTTGGCGGGTCCTTCAGCCTTGACGGGTTGGCAAAGGCGGGGCGGGCCCTCGTCTATATTGGGGCGATCGTCAGCCTTTTCCTTTCAGTCCGGTATTTCGAGATAGAGCGCCTTGCGCGCTTTGAATATCCCATTCTGGTGCTGCTCTCCGTAGTGGGCATGGGGATTATGGTGACGGCGAACGATTTGCTTGTCGTCTATATGGGGATCGAACTGCAATCTCTCGCGCTCTATGTCATGGCAGCGTTCAATCGCGACTCGGTTCGGTCGACTGAGGCGGGGCTGAAATATTTTGTGCTTGGGGCCCTGTCTTCAGGGCTGCTTCTCTACGGTATTTCACTGATTTACGGGTTTACCGGCGAAATTCGCCTCGACGCCATCGCCGCCGAAATTGCCGCTGGTGAGGATCGCGTGGCCGTGACTTTCGGGCTGATCTTCTTGCTTTCCGGTCTTGCCTTTAAAGTGTCCGCCGCTCCCTTTCATATGTGGACGCCGGATGTGTATGAGGGGGCGCCGACGCCGGTGACGGCGTTTTTCGCCGCGGCGCCCAAGGTCGCGGGCATGATCGTTTTTATCCGTGTCATGATCGAAGGGTTCGGCACGATTGTCGCGGACTGGCAGCCCGTTCTCTGGATCATTGCCGTCCTCTCTATGGGGATCGGCTCAATCTCGGCGCTTATGCAGACCAATATCAAACGTCTTATGGCGTATTCGTCGATCGGCCATATTGGATATGCGTTGATTGGGTTGACCGCCGGGACGGAGGCCGGGGTGACTGGGGTTGTGGTCTATCTGGGGATCTATCTGCTGATGACCCTCGGGACCTTTGCCTGCATTCTGGCCATGCGGCGGCCCGAGGGGATGGCGGAGAATATTTCCGACTTGTCGGGTCTCAGTCAAAGCCAACCGGGGTTGGCGCTCGCCTTTACGGCGCTCTTCCTGTCTCTGGCCGGGATCCCACCGTTTCTTGGATTTTTCGCTAAATTCGCGGTGTTCACCGCCGGGGTGGAGGCGGGCCTCTATCTCTTGACGGTGATTGGGGTGGTGGCGAGCGTGATTTCGACATTCTACTATCTTTCCGTCATCAAAACAATTTGGTTCTCTGCAGGCAGCGATGTGTTTGTCAGTGAACGCGGCACAGCCGTGTCCGTGACCGCTACCGGGGTCGCTCTATTGATGACGATTGGCCTGCTGTTTTTGTTGCCCCCCCTTTATCGCCTCGCTGACGCGGCGGCGGCGCCGCTCTTTTCAGGGTGAGTGACGCAGAGCTGCGACGGACCCGAGCTGGGCGACCCGTCTGGCACTATCGCGCTGTCGGCTCGACCAATGATACCGCGGCCGAATTGGCCCGCATGCAGGGGGAAATGGACCGCTCCCCCTGTTGGGTTATCGCCGATCACCAAACCGCTGGTCGCGGTCGGCGGGGGCGGGCGTGGTCAGACCATGCCGATAATTTTTCCGGGACGCTGTTATGGCCATTGGCGCCGGAACACGGCCGAACGCCGGCCCTTTTTTCGTTCCTCGCGGCCCTCGCTATTGTCGATTCTTTTGAGGCGGTGGGGATTCCTCGGACGATCATCGGCCTGAAATGGCCCAATGATGTCCTCCTTGAGGGGGGGAAAGTGTGCGGGATCCTCGTTGAAACCGTGGCAGGATTAGAGGGCTTGATGGCGGCCACCATCGGCATCGGCGTCAATCTGGCGCAGGTGCCCCCCCATGCGCCGCCCGAAGGCCGGGCACTCAGCCAATGGATTACCCCTCCCCCCCCCACCGCTTTTCTTGAGACGCTCGACGCGCGCTTCGACGAATGGTGGGCGATTTATGGCGCACACGGCTTCTCCCGCATCAGATCGGCCTGGCTGGAGCGGGCGACGGGCCTCAACCAGGCCTTGGTCGTCAGATTGAGCGATCGCACCCTTGAGGGGATCTTTCGCGGGCTCGACAAAGATGGGGCATTGCTGCTCGAGCATCAGGGGGAGGTGACGCGTTTCTTGGCGGGGGACGTGTTTTTGCGTCGGCAAACGGCCTAAGTCAGTTTCACGCAACGGGTGATCGTCGCCCGACAGAAAGGCCCGACAGAAAGGCCGGAAGGAAAGGAACGGCATGCTCCTCGCCGTCGATATCGGCAATACCAACACGGTCTTCGCGATGATCGAAGGAACAACGACCGTGGGTCGCTGGCGCGCCTCCGCCTCGGTCGGGTGGACGGCCGACGAATATGCCGTCTGGTTATCCCAGATCTTTCGGATCGAGGGAGCGTTCAGTCTCGATGACGTCACCGATTGCATCGTCTGCTGCGTTGTTCCCCATGCCCTCCATAATGTTCAGACATTCTCGCGCCGCTATGTCGGCAAAGAGGCCCTGGTCGTGATGGAAACCACGGTCCCCGGGATCGAGGTGCTGATCGACCGTCCCGCCGAAGTGGGGGCGGACCGCCTCGCCAATGCCGTGGGCGCCTTTGTCACCTATGGGGGGCCTACTGTTGTGGTGGATTCCGGCACGGCGACGAATTTCGATCTCATTAGCGAGAAGGGCGATTTTCTGGGCGGGATCATCGCGCCAGGGATCCATTTATCCATGCAGGCCCTTTATAACGCTGCCGCTCGTCTCCCGCGCGTGGGGATTGAGCGACCGGCCAAGGTGATTGGCACCAACACTGTCGGCGCCATGCAGTCGGGCGTCTTTTGGGGCTATGTCGATTTGATCGATGGGATGGTCAGACGGATCGAGAAGGAATATGGCCAAGAGCTGACGGTCGTCGCCACGGGGGGCGTCTCTTCGCTCTTCAGTAGCGCGGCCGAGACGATCGATCATTATGATGCCGACCTCACCATAAGTGGTCTCAAAGAAATCGCCCGTCGGATGATGGAGGGCGAGCCGCTTGGAAACGCCCCCTCACAGAAGACAGGGGTGAAAGGCTAACAACGTGCAAGATGAGTTGATTTTCCTACCCCTTGGCGGGTCGGGCGAGATTGGGATGAATCTCAACATGTTCGCCTTGGGACCGGCGAATGCGCGCCAGTGGATGATGATCGATTGCGGGGTGACCTTTGCGGGGGATGAATGGCCCGGCATCGATCTCATTACGCCTGACCATAATTATCTGCTGGATGAGTTGGATGATGGCGCCGATTTACTCGGTCTGGTTCTGACCCATGGTCATGAAGACCATATCGGGGCGGTCGCCCATCTCTGGCCCGACCTCGATTGCGATATCTACGCCACGCCCTTTACGGCTGAGCTGGTGCGCCGAAAATTTCATGAGGTGGGCATCAAAAATCCGCCGATCAAGATTATCGATCTCGGCGCTCGCTTTTCCCTCGGCGGCTTCGACCTTGAATTCATTACACTGACCCATTCTATTCCTGAGCCGAATGCCATCGCGATCAGGACAAAATTCGGCACGGTTCTGCATACGGGCGATTGGAAGATCGATCCGATGCCGGTGCTGGGGGACGTGACCGATCGCACGACACTTGAGGACCTTGGGCGCGAAGGCGTCATGGCCATGATTTGCGATTCGACCAATGTCCTGTCGGAGGGACGGTCGGGGTCTGAAAGCGATGTGGCGGAGACCTTGGCACAGATCATCGGAGAACAGACGGGCCGGGTGGCGGTGACGACCTTCGCCTCGAATGTGTCCCGTCTGCTTTCGGTTTGCCGCGCCGCGCAAGTCACCGATCGCAGTGTCTGTCTATTGGGGCGGTCGATGCTGCGCATGATGGACGTCGCCCAGCAGGTCGGACTGCTGCCGCCGGGCATTTCCTTCGTCGAGCCGTCGGAAGCCGGCTATTTGCCGCATAACAAGGTTCTTTATCTGTGTACGGGCAGCCAGGGGGAGAGCCGAGCGGCCCTCGGCCGGATTGCGCGTGAGGATCACCCCGAATTGTCTTTGGGAGAGGGGGATACGGTCCTTTTCTCCTCAAAGATCATTCCTGGAAATGAGCGCGGGATTTTTGATCTGATCAACGATCTCACCGATCTCGGTGTGACCGTCATCACCGCCGAAGAAACGTATATCCACGTGTCGGGTCATCCTTGCCGGGATGAGCTTCGCGATATGTATGGTTGGGTGAAGCCCGAGGCCGCGATCCCCGTCCATGGGGAGCCTCGTCATATGCGAGAGCATGCGCGGTTGGCGGAGGAATTAGGGGTTGGTCGCACCCTTGTTCCGCGGAACGGCGATATGATTCGCTTGGCGCCGGACGGGCCGGTACGGATCGATCAGGTCCCAGCCGGGCGCCTCTATCTCGATGGCAGGATCCTTTTGCCGGAGGACAGTCGGGCGCTGAAGTCTCGGCGACGCCTGGCCGAGGAGGGGGTGATCGTCGTCTCGGTCGCGTTCGACGCCAAAGGGCGACTTGTCGGTGGGCCGGCGGTCACTGCCCTTGGGGTTCCTGAAGAAGACAATGAGGGCGAGCCGCTCCTGCCATTGATCGAAGAGACGCTCGAAGCATTGATGGCGAGCCTCCCTCGACCGAAAATGGCCGATGACCGAGAATTAGAAACACATATCCGTCGCGCCATTCGCGCCATCCTCGCCCCACGATGGGGGAAGAGAGGCGATATTTTGGCGTCGATCATCAGGGCGTAGACCATGGGCGTAACAGGAAGCATCGTCACCTATCTGATCGTTTGGTGGACCGTCTTGTTTGCCGTTCTGCCGATGCGGGTGCGGAATGCCTATGAGGACGAGCAGCCGCTTGTCCGCGGGCAGGAGCGGGGCGCCCCGGTCGATCCGAAACTTTGGTTCAAAATCAGACGCACCACCTGGATTGCCGCTATCGTGTGGGGCATCATCTTTGTCGTCATCAATTCTGGATGGATATCCCTTTACGAGCGATAGGGAGCGTTCCCGATCGCGTGCCCTGTCTGCCCTTTTAAGACGGGGCGGCAGATAGGTAGTGAGCACGGGATCGGCCCTCAACGAGAAGGACTGCCACAGCTATGGTGCCCGAGATTTCTGAGGGTCAGTTCACGGACGACACCGTCGATGCGAACGATGCCGCGCTCGACGAGCGGATGTCGTTGACCGCAGAGTTCGTTCGCAGCGTCGATGAAAGCCTCCTTGACGAGGATAACGAGAAAACCCGAGGCCTGTGCGAGGAATTGCGGCCTGCCGATATGGCCGACCTCCTTGAGCAATTGCCGGAGGGACGACGCTATCACCTTGTCGAGGTCTTGGGGCCGCAACTGGCCCCTGAGACGCTTGCCGAGCTCGCCGAGGAGGTCCGTGACGAGATTATCGAGGCGATGCCGAATGCGCAGATCGCCGAGGCGGTGGCCGAGCTCGATACCGATGAAGCGGCCTTTGTCGTCCAAGATATGGACGACGCCGACCGGGAAGAGGTCCTCGCCGCCCTCGACCTGGCAGATCGTCTGGCCTTGCAGGCGAGCCTTGATTACCCCGATGAGAGTGCGGGACGCCTGATGCAGCGGGAGGTGTTCGCCGCCCCCTCCTTCTCGACGGTTGGGCAAATCATCGACCGCCTTCGGTCGGGGGGACGACTGCCCGATCTCTTCTATGAGGTTTTCGTCGTCGATCCCGGCTATAAAGTACTGGGCAGCGTGCCTTTGTCCCGATTCCTGAAGGCACCGCGTGATACACGGCTGACGGATCTGATGGCGGACGATTTAGTCCGTGTTCCGGTTCTCATGGACCAGGAGGAGGTCGCGTATCTTTTCGAAAAGTACAATCTGATCTCAGCACCGGTGGTAGATGAGAGCGACCGGTTGGTGGGGATGATGACGGTTGACGACGTCGTCGAAGTGGTCAGAACCGAAGCGGACGAAGATTTGCTCGCCCTCGGCGGGGTGGACCGTGAAGAGAGCGGTCTCTCCGTACCCGTTCCGAAAATCGCCAGATCGCGTTTTATCTGGTTGGCTGTCAATTTGGGCACGGCAATCCTTGCGTCCTTCGTCATCAGCTTTTTCGATGCGACGATCGAGCAAGTGGTGGCCCTTGCGGTCCTTATGCCGATCGTTGCTTCAATGGGCGGAAATGCCGGGACGCAAACGCTGACGGTGGCCGTCAGGAATTTGGCCACGCGGGATCTTACCGGCGCGAATACTTTTCGCGTTGTCGGGCGAGAGACGGCGGTGTCACTGATCAACGGGGCCGCCTTTGCTGTCCTGCTCGGGGTGACGGCGGGGATCTGGTACGAAGCGATCGGCGGAGGGGGGCCGGGGGAGGGGGTCATCCTTGGAGCGGTCCTGGCGGCCGCCATGGTGGTGACCATGCTGTCGGCGGGGCTTGCCGGCATTCTGGTGCCGGTCACCCTTCAGCGTTTCGGGGCGGACCCCGCGGTTTCCTCGGCGGTCTTTGTCACAACGGTCACCGATGTCGTTGGGTTCTTCGCCTTTTTAGGCTTGGCGGCCATTTTTCTGGTGGGGTGAGGACCCCTTGCCCGGGCAGGGGGCCGCTCGCCCCCTCACGCGATGATGTCAGGCCACAGCTCATCCCGTAGCCGGGCGATTTCATCCTTGATCGAGAGCTTCTTTTTCTTGAGCCGTTGGATCGTCAACCGGTCATACGGCATGCGCTCTTCGAGGGTATCGATGGCCGTATCGAGGTCGCGATGCTCCTGTTCGAGCGCGGTGAGGCGCATCTCTTTGGCCTCGTCATTGGCCCCTTTGGGCGGCATCGGTTCCCCGTTTGCGCTGTCGCCGTCGATTGCGATGAAACGAGGGCGTTTGGGGTCGTCATCCGTCATGGGCGGGCTCCTGTTGGGCTGCGGCCACTACACCGGCGAAAAGCGTATGGGGAGTCTCGTGCGAGGGATTTTGCGCAGACAACCACGCAAGAGGTTGCCGTTCTGATACCAAATTGAAGTGCAGCGAGGCGAGCGCGTCCATCGCCCAGTCCTTGGCGTTGGGGGTGCCGAGGCGTTGCACCGTCTCCCGCGCCAGTCGCTCTTGGATCATTTTCTCGCCCATCAATTCAGATGTCAGGAGGTGATCGCGTAAAAGGCGTAACGGGCGATCAGGGAAATGCGCTTTCGGCGTCGTGATGTAGACGCGTATCTCCCTTATGCGCCGAACGACATAATTGGCCATGTCGTCCACTGTTGCGGTGATCGAGGCGACATCGTCGTCCTGGAGGCGCCAGCCCATGACGGCGGTCCACAGACACCAAAGGACGATATTGACGTCATACTGATACCGATTTTGAAGGATGAGGAGGCGATCCTTAACATCGCTGTGTCCATAGAGCTGCAAGGACCACTGCCAGAACAGCTCCCCCGCCGTATCCTCAGTTAGGGTCAGGTCTGTCGACATCTTCTCCCCATCGGTGAATGGACGGCGCCTTGAGATTGAACAGATCGAGCGTGCGAGCAACCGACTGATGTACGAGATCCTCGATCGTTTGAGGGGCGGCATAAAAAGCGGGTAGCGGCGGGGCAATCACCGCCCCCATCTCCGTCAACGCCGTCATGGTACGCAGGTGGCCGAGGTGAAACGGGGTCTCCCTGACCATCAGCACCAGTCGCCGTCGTTCCTTTAAGCAGACATCCGCCGCCCGGGTGAGCAAGGTCGAGGTGACCCCCGTGGCGATTTCCGCCATTGTGCGGATCGAGCAGGGCGCGACGATCATCCCCAGAGTCTCAAAAGAGCCACTCGCGATCGGTGCCCCGATATCGGCAATCCCGTGGGTATGGTCGGCAGGCCCGATGGTGGTGTTGGCGCCAAGCTCATAGGCGGCCGTCAGGCGCCCGGCTTTGCTGACCACTAAATGGGTCTCCACCGGCATGTCCGCCAGCATCGCAAGGAGTGTCTGCGCGTAGATCGTTCCCGAGGCGCCGCTCACACCGACAATCAAACGGGGCTGCTTTTCCGACATAGGCAAACATTTCTCGCTTAAAGCATTGACGATTAAGATAAAGAGCGGGTTGTTCCAAGATTTTCCTGAAACTGCATTGTTAAGCCTTTTTCTCGTGACTTCGGAAAGGATTCGATGCTCCCATAGGGGACCGTTCAGCCATGAAAGGAGTGTCCTATGACGATCTTTGCCCGCCTCGATAGTCTCGATCAGCGCCACAAGGCGCTTGAGGCGAAAATCGCTGATGAGCAACGACGCCCGCAGCAAGACGATCAACGCTTGATGCATTTGAAGCGCCAGAAGCTGGCGATCAAGGACGAGATGTCCGCGTTGCAATCAGAGGCGCATTCCTACTGAGTGCGTCGATCACTCCCCGTTTCCGATGGCCCTGGTGCATGGTATGCCCAGGGCCTTTTTAGTGGAACAGAGCATATTCATGGCAGGTCGATCGGTTATCGTGACAGGGGCGGGGAGTGGCGTTGGCCGCGCCGTGGCTCTCCGTTTCGCAAAATCCAAGGATCGGTTGATCCTGGCCGATGAGGAACCGGCCCATGGGGAGGCGGTGAAGGAGGAGATCGAGAATGCCGGGGGGACGGCGGTGTTCATCGAGGCGGAGCTGCACAACAAGCTCGATGTCCACAATATTATTGCCGAGGCGCTCGACAGCTACGGCGAAATCAACATCCTCGCCCATTGCGCGACCTTTTTCAAAGCCGCGCCGCTGCTTGAGACGACCGAGGAAGATTACGACAATCTTTTTGACCGCAATGTCCGCGCGGCATTTCTCCTCAACCGGGCGGTCACGCGCGAAATCATCAAGCAGGCGGGCAATCCAGGCGATGGCGGCGTGGATGTTGCCAGGTCGGGGGCGATTGTGAATGTCGTGTCAAACGAGGCCGTAACTGCCAGTGCCGATCATGCGATCTTTGTCGCGACCCAAGGCGCCATCGTGCAATTGACCAAAGCCGTTGCGCTGACCTTGTCACCCTATGGGGCACGAGCAAACGCGGTGGGCATCGCCGCCATCAAATCCGAAATCGACGATGTCGAACTGGAGACCCGCGAGCAGCGGCTTGCCGCCGTGGCCGAAACCCCCTTGGCCAGAAGGGGCGAGCCCGAGGAGGCGGCGGGCGCCGTTCATTTTCTTGCTTCCGGGGAGGCCTCCTTTATCACCGGCCAATGCGTTTTCGTCGATGGGGGACGCCTGGCCGTTCATCGGCGCTCAGTCTTACCGTCCGAGGATTAGCGATATTTCAGGGCGAGACCGTCGGTTTTGCTTGCTGGCCGCAGATGGTTTTCGGACAAGATTGTCTTAGTGGAAAAGGTATGGGCTCCGATGCACACATTGTCTCCGTTCAAGCGTGCCGCACAGTCTGCTGTGGCCGGACTCGCTCTCCTCACCCTTGGTCTTGCTGGCTGCAGCTACAATGAAGAGCTTGGGCGAAACCAATTACTGATCGGCGGGGCGGGATCGATTGCCGCCCAGGCTGACCAGGCATGGGCACAAATCAAAGAGCAAGAGAAAGTGTCCACGGACACGCGCTATACCTCTCGGCTCAATCGTGTGGCCCCAAAGATCGTTCGCGCCTTAGGAGAGGATCCCGCGACGTGGGATTACGTTGTTTTTGATTCTGACGACCTCAACGCCTTCGCGCTGCCCGGCAACCATATCGGCGTTTATACCGGGATCATGGATATCATGGAGAACGATGCCCAACTGGCGGCGGTGGTCGGCCACGAAGTTGCCCATGTGCGGTTCAACCACAGCCAGGAACGTATGGCGCAGTCGACCTTGGCGCAAATCGGTGTCCTCGGCGTGGGGGCGGTGATCGGTGCGACCGCCTGTGAAAGTGACCAATGCCAGCAGGGCGCCCTGACAGCCGCGAGTGTTGGAGCCATGGCGTTGTTCCTCCTGCCGCATAGTCGCAGTCAGGAATTGGAGGCGGATGTCGGTGGGCTGAGGCTCATGGCGAAGGCCGGATATAATCCCTGTGAAGCCATCGAGTTCTGGCAGAACATGCAGCGGGCATCGGCCAATCAGTCGCGGCCCCCCGAATTTCTGTCTACCCACCCCGGCTCGGACAATCGGATCACGACTTTGCGGACCGAAGCGCAGCGCTTGGGCTATCGCTGTTCCTGATCTGACCGCGCAGCGCCCCGGTTCAACGACCAGAGGCACGGCGGATCGCGACTTGAATTTCTCGGCGAGGACGCCTAATCCTCGCCGCCTTCAGGGCCGCCTTAGCTCAGTCGGTTAGAGCGCTTGATTGTGGATCAAGAGGTCCCCCGTTCGAACCGGGGAGGCGGTACCAGCAAACTCAATTACTTACAGCGAATTTTGAATGTGGCCGCGGAGAAACTAGCGCACACATTTCGCGCAATGTTCTCGGAATTGCAGCACTGATCGCCAATATTGGCAATCTCGGTCCATCGAATCGGCAGGCTTGGACCTCTTGATCATTGAGTGCGCTCTGAAGCCTGACGGAAGCCAAGGGGCTGGCGCGACCGCCCCTAAGATACCTTCTTCCCAAGCGATTGCTTCTTTGCGGCGCAAGCCAGCCGGCCGAGGCAAAAGCATTCATGAGCCTCAGCCTCGCAACGCGCCCAACCAGTCCGTTCCCTTAACAAAGCGCGAACGGGCAGACCCACCATACCGGTCAAGTTGACTGCCCCCTTGCAATGCCGACTGAGGGCTGCTTCCCGTAGCGACCAATTCGGGTATTCTAGTGCCACCGCCAACGACAAATGCAGGGTGTAGAAATGGAACGAGCAGTGCCCACGGAGAGCGGGCCGTCGTGTCCCATCACTTACCCCGGCTTCGTCTTCCGGACGTTGAGACAGGACGGACATCATGCTGAGGCGCTGCTGGCGGGGACGGGACTGACGGCCGAGGCGTTTGACGACGGGAAGGCTCGCATCGAGTACCAGGTGCTTGGCCGCTTGATGCACAATGCCGTGGCGCTGACCGGCGATCCTCACCTTAGCTTACGCCTCGCTCAGCGGTTCGACGCACAATATATCGGTCTTCCGGCCTTCGCGGCCATGAGCGCGCCGTCTTTCGTCGAAGGCCTGCGGGTGATGCAGCGCTTCTTCTCCCTCATTTTTTCGGCAATCGAGTTCACCTTGCCGGAGGAAGACGCGCCGCAATGTCGTGATGAGGTCGCGATCTGCTTGCGGTCAACCGCGGCTCTCGAGAATGCTGGCTTTGGCGCTAATATCAGTGCCCTGATCGGTTCGGCGAACCTACTCAATAGAATGCTTCGTACCCATTCCGTCGTGTGCAGGGCAGAGACGAGGGCGCGTCAACCTGACGGATGGGAGACGATTGCCATTGATATCGGCTTCCCGATTTCCTTTGAATGTAACGAGGACAGACTATTCTTTCCGCAAGCTCTCCTGAGCCAGCCGCTCCCCGGTGCCGATCCGATCAATCACCCCCATCTGCTCGCATTATGCGAAGACTTGGTCACGTCAATCGGAAGTGATGAGACGCCGGCGAAACGCGTGCTGCGCTTTCTGGAAGAGGGCGATAATCTCTCCCGGTCTCTGGGCGAGACGGCGGCTGCCTTGGGATACTCAGAGCGCGGACTGCGTCGCCAACTGGAAATGGCTGGGACCTCCTTTCGGCGTTTGGTCGATGAGATTCGCCAGCGACGCGCCCAAGAGCTGCTCGGCAGAAGCTCGCACCCTATTAGTCTGATCGCACAAGACCTTGTACGATACGCCATCGAATTTCTCCCGGAGCTTCAGGAGATGGACCGGCATGACCCCTCGCGCGTTCCGCGACGCGGCTGCCCTCCAAAGAACGGAGGTCAAAAATGAATAGTTTTTGGCCGCACTGGAGCTACTGCATCCGTTTTCCGCAGCCTACTAGGGGAATGATATAAGCGCGTCGCACGGAGCCCTGCGCTATCGTTAAAGGTTTGACTACGGCACGATCGCGGGAACGCAGCGGGTAGCTATAGCTGCCAGTCTCAGTTGGGGAGCTGAAGATATGGTCACTTGTTCAAGCGTTAGGGCGAAGGCCGCGCTATTGATCGTTGGGGCCTCGAGCCTCGTGGGCTGCGAAACGCTCACCATGGCAACCGGCATCGCCCGGTATGAGCGCACGCTCGACGCCTATGCTCAGGAAGACACGACGGCAACGGACGTTTCCAACACTCGCCACAGCGATGGGCGAGAGGCGAAGCTCCTCTCCGCCTTCTTCGGATTGGACAATGCGTTGCCCGCGGGGCGGACGGACCGCGTCGCGTGTGAAGGGGCAGGCGGCGCCGACGGGATGCCGGTGATCTTCTCCCATGAAGTCGACCAGACAACGCTCGAACCAGGTGATTTCCGCGTGACCACGGCGTCTGGCAAAATTGGTCACGTTGCCTGCCTGACGCTGGCGCCTGCGGATGATCCGGGTGAGTTGCGGACCGCCTTGCTGGCAGGCGAATATGGGAGTGCGGAAGACCCTCCGGTGATAGTGGAAATCGTCGGAAACGTCCTCTCCCTCGACAACACCATCAACTTCAAAGGCGCTAGCGTCGACGCCATCCCGCTCGAACCCGGGCCCACCCTTGTCTGGGCCGAAATTGTCCCGCCCGCTCAATGGGGACTGGGCCAGAAGGCCACGTCGCTCGTCTGGGGCGGCGGCAGCCGGTGCCCGATCGACACCGAGCAAGTCGTGCGCGCGACCTGGGCGGGTGGGGTGACCAAGCCCGGCGGCGCGGAACCCGGCGACCTCGAACGGGAGATGTACAAGGTGACCATCGCCCTTCCTGAAGGCGGGGAGCGTGAAGTCACGCCCTTCGCCCTTGCCGACCTCACCGATGGGGACAACAACCACCTGCTTTGTCTCGACACGCGAGGCACGCCGGTGCGGGTGTCTTTCGCGGCAGGTGGCCTGACGGACCCGAACGAGGACCTCAATCCCAATACGGACGTTCTCGTCTGGCGCGATGGTACTGATCCCGCTGCGTTCTGAGATCAGGGCGCATTACCCAAGCTGATATTTCACCTAGGATGAGAGGAACTGGAGAGATGCGGAAACTGGTCACCATCACCGCGTTGGCGGTCTCGGCGTTCGGCATGGTACCAGCCTATGCGCAGGATGATCGGCCCAACATCCTCCTTGTGCTGTTCGATGATGTGGGTTTCAGCGGGTTTGGCGCCTATGGTGCGGATGCGCGCACGGCCCGGATCGACGAGCTTGCGGAGCGCGGGATCATTCTGTCTCGGTACTATACGTCGCCGTTTTGCGGGCCGACGCGCGCCATGCTGATGACGGGGATGGACAACCACCAAGTCGGCATGGGGACGCTGGTGGAGACGGTGACGAAGGATATGCGATCAGCCCCCGGCTATTCGATGCGATGGGCGCCCGATCAAGAGACAATCGGCACCATACTGTCTGACGCCGGTTACCAGACCTATGTTAGCGGGAAATGGGGCATCGGTGAAATCGGCGCGAACCTTCCAAGCAAGTTCGGCTTTCAGCGCTCCTTCGTTATGGATGCCACCGGCGGCGGTAATTACGACGCTAAGCCTTACCTGCCCGGTTCCCACTCGGTCGAATGGTTCGAGGACGGAGAGCCGACGACGCTCCCGGACGACTATTATTCGTCAAAGACCTTGGTCGACAAGATGATCGAGTATGTCGATCAAGGCGACCCGGATCGGCCGTTCTTCGGCTATCTTTCGCTACAGGCGGCACATATGCCGATCCAGGCACCGCGCGAGTATGTCGACCGCTATGACGGCGTCTTTGAGGCCGGGTGGGATGAGATGCGGGAGCAACGCCTGCGCCGCCTGATTGACCGTGGCCTTGTGCCGCCGACCACCACGTTGGCGGAGGTGCCAGAGATCCATCGGGCATGGGACGATCTGTCAGCGGAGGAAAAAGCTGTTTCGGCCCGCGAAATGCAGGTGAATGCCGGCATGATGGAGGCTGCCGACTATCACATTGGCCGCCTCCTCGACCATCTGGAGGCAACGGGCCAGCTTGAGAACACCATCGTCATGGTGCTGTCTGATAACGGCGCGGAGTCTGGCCAGACGAGCCTCGACGGCATCGCGGGTGTCGGCCTTAGCATTGTGCAATGGATGGAGGGTTTCGACACCTCCTTCGAGAATCTGGGGCAGCGGAAAAGCGTGACAGCGGTCGGCCCCGAATGGGCGTCCGTACTCTCCGCTCCCTTCGATCTGTATAAGTTCTATGGCAGCGAGGGCGGCCTGCGCGTCCCGATGGTCGTGGCTGGTCCGGGCATTCCCGCTTCTGGCGTCGAGCACGCGCCTGTTCACGTGGCGGATCTGGTGCCGACAATACTCGACGTGGCTGACGTTTCTTACGACCCAGCTCAGTTCTATGGGCGGAGCGTGCTGCCGATGCTCTCAGGCCAGACAGATATTACCTATACGGATGATGAAAGTTTCGCGTTTGAGGTGAGCGGCAATGCGGCCCTCTATCGCGGCAAATGGAAGATCACCCGCAACACTCCGCCGCTGGGTGATGCGCAATGGCGCCTTTACGATCTGTCCGTGGATCCGGGCGAAACCATCGATCTGTCAGGGGAGAACCCGGCACTCTTCGAGGATATGCTGGCGGAATATCGTTCCTATGCAGAGGACGTGGGTGTCTATGAGGTGGGGCCGGGCGAGTACGCCATTGAAGTGCTGGCCACCAATCTCACCTCGAAAGTGATCCACAAATACTGGCCGCATATGGTGGGCTTTCTCCTCGTCATCGCCGCAGCTGGGGTCTTCGGACTCAAGTTTGGGCGTCAGTGGCTGCGGGGTCGCAGCGCCTGACCTCTCCGTCGATCAGATCACTGCCGCATCGCTGTTGAAAGGGCCATTCAATGCAATTGTTTTTCATTATCCTCGTGTCTCTGCTGATCCTCGCGGTGGCGACCTACTTCCTTCTTCCTCGCCTCCTTCAGGCCTTGGGGCTGCACCGGCACTACACGGTCCCGCCCTTCGATCTGAAAGGCCGGCGCGCCCTCGTCATCTGCACCAGCCATAACAAGCTTGATCCGACGCCCCGCAAGACCGGCGCCTTTGGGTCTGAATTCACGGTGCCCTATTATGCCTTCATCGACGCGGGACTGGATGTCGATATGGCGTCGATCAAGGGCGGAGAAATTCCGATACAGCCGCCCTCCTGGTCGTGGCCGCTCGCGTGTGCGGAGGATAAGCGGTTCATGGCGGACGCTGCGGCGATGAAAAAGCTGAAAAACTCCAAGCCGGTGGCGGAGATCGATCCCGACGACTACGACGTGATCTTCATGGCTGGCGGATGGGGCGCCGCCTACGATCTCGCGCAGAGTGACGTGTTGGCTGAGCTGGTCACGAAAGCGAATGCGTCGGGCAAGATCCTGGGCTCCGTCTGTCACGGTGCGCTGGGTCTGGTCTCAGCGAAGGGGCTCGACGGGGAGCTTCTTGTCAAAGGGCGCCGCGTGACTGGCGTGACCAACAATCAGATCAATAGCTTCGGTATTGCCGTCACGCCGAAGCACCCGGAGGAAGAGCTTGTCAAAGCGGGGGCCCTTTTTGAATGTCAGCACGCCTGGTTCGATCCGTTCACGACCCATACCTCGATCGATCGCAACATCATCACCGGCCAAAATCAAAATAGTGGCTACGAGACGGCACATCGGATCCTCGAAAAGATGGCGACCGAGAGCAATCGATAATATGCTGAACAGACGAAACAGGCGAACCGGCGGGGACTGATGAGCAATGAGGGCACCTACCTTCTTGCCCCATCTCGCCTGGAAGACGTTCGAGAAGGCATCCTTCGGCCTGATATACGGCGCGATCATGGTCCTCAGTGTCTTGATGGCACTGGAGTTTCGGTCAGACGCGCCGTTTCGGCCGGCCCTCATCCTGTTTGGTTCCGTCCTCGCCATGACTCTCGCGAGGGGACTTGCGGTTCTCCTGTCCCATGCGGTCGAAACCGGGGAGCGGGTGCTGACGGTCACCGCGATCTGTGCTGCCTGGTCCGGCGGTCAATCGATGATCAGTGTCGTAAATGTGCCGACGGCTCTGTTCGTCGCGGTGGGTTTGGGATGGCTGCCCGCAACCGTCGCGTTCTCCCTCTCGCAAGCCTTCTGCGTCCTCCTCCTGGTGACGCTTGGCGCGCGTGTCGGCTGGGTCGTCAGCCGCGATGCGTGGCACCCGGTGATAGGCGCGGTGTCGGTGGGCAGTCTTGGCATTGCGCTCGCCACATTGAAATACACTGTCCAATGATTGTCTCATTGCCCTAAATGCAGAAACGTAGAACCTTAGGCTCCCGACCATGAACAGACGCACCGGCCTCCTGATCGGCGGCGCTGGCTTGTTAGCTGTTGCGGCTATTACCTTTTGGCCGCGGGTGATGCCGCCGTCGCCGCCCTCCTGTCTCACGTCGAACGAACTCGGAGGTTTCATCGAGGTGCCGGGCGGTGGGTTCGTCAAAGCGGCTGATCCGGTCTATCCGGAAGAGGGACGGCCGGAGCGGGTTTTCGTCTCGCCGTTTGAGCTGCAGGTCCATGAAGTTACAAACAGTCAGTTTGCGCGGTTCGTCGAAGCAACTGGCTATATCACGGACGCGGAGCGAAATGGCGGCTCAGCGCAGTTCCGCACCACCGTAACACCCCAGAACCCGATGTCGTGGTGGCGCCTTGATCCTGAAGCCAGTTGGCGAACACCAGGCGGTGAGGGGTCGACGCTTGATGGTCTCGCGCTGCATCCGGTGGTACACATCTCATTGGCCGATGCGCACGCCTATGCTGAATGGGTAGGCGGGCGCCTGCCGACCGAGGTCGAATGGGAATACGCGGCCAGCCTTGGCCTTTTCGATCCGAATGATCCGGACTCAGGGATGCGTGGTCCCAATGGCGAAGCCCGTGCCAATGTCTGGACAGGGATCTTCCCCCTCATCAACTCCGCCGAGGACGGGTTCATCGGCACGGCGCCCGTCGGCTGCTACCGGCCAGGCCGCATCGGGGCCTACGATATGATCGGGAATGTCTGGGAATGGACCGATAGTCCCTTTGCCGCAGGCACGCCGCGGTTCACGATCAAAGGCGGCTCATTCCTGTGTAGCAAAAACTATTGTCGCCGCTATCGCGCTGCGGCTCGAGAGGCTTTTGAGCCCGATTTTAGTACGGCCCATCTCGGATTCCGGATCGTTCGAGATAGGCCGTTGGATAGCGACCGTGCCGGTCTTGTGGTTGGTCAGTGATGAATAGTCTTTGGCCCGGGCTGAGCTTTCTCAACAACAGACGATTGAGGAAAAGGAAGTGAAGGCGCTCACTTCAAGCGCGTAACGAGAACGTCAGTGAGGGACGGTCGGGGCACCGATGATCGTGCGACAACTCGGTGGTCATTAAACGGATCGATCTTGAAGCCAGTCGCCGCTGCACTGTGAAGAAGCTGACGTGTTATGTATCTCAACTCTGAACTCTTTTTACGGAGGGCTTTCGTAATGTTGATTAAACGGGTACTTTTGTTACTTGCTATTGCTTTCCCCACCCCCGCCTTCTCCCAAAACGACTGGGACGTGATGACCACGTTCTACGCCTGGTTCCCTGGCGCCTCCACGACAGTCGAAATACCCCTCGGTGAGATCGAAGCTGACGCCGACTTCGGCGATATCGTGGACTCGCTCGATATGGCCTTTTTCGGCGCGATCGACGCCCGAAACGGTCGGTGGTCCCTCACCGCAGACCTCCTCTTCGCGGATCTCGAGACTGAGGACGCATCACCGCTTGGCGGTATGTTTTCGCTGGTGAAAGTTGAGAGCCGGGTCACCATGCTGAGCGCCTATACGTCCTACGCCGTCATCGACGGCCCCAACACGCGGTTCGAGCTTGGCAGCGGTGCCCGGTACACCGACGCGGCCATCGAGACCCGGCTAGTTGGCCTCAGCGACACCCCAAGTGCGTCCTATACAGACGATGGGGGGTGGGTGGATCTCGTGATCGCCGCCCGGTTGCACCGCAACTACGGTCCAAAGCTGTACGGCGTGGCGTTCGGAGAAGTTGGCGGCTTTGGTATAGGCGACTCTGCCGACTTAACCTGGCAGGCTTTTGGCGGGGTCGGATATCGGATCAACGATAGGTGGTCTGTGCTCGGCGGCTATCGCGAGCTGTCGATTGAGCGCGAGTTCGGACCCACCGATGTCGACGCCAAACTGTCCGGTCCTGTCTTGGGTCTGCAAACGCCTTTCTAAGGCGGACCCGGATCGTCAAACGATTGGCGGAGGCTTTCAGCAATAACGATGCTCTTGAAGATCCTGGTCGGCGCGTACGGCGCCTCGTTCCTTCTTGTGGGACTTGGCTGGTGGATCGTGCCGGAGACCGTAAGTACACAGTTCGATATGATGCTGCTGAGTGATGCTGGACTCAGTACGCAGATCGGCGATCTCGCCTCGTTCTTCCTCGTCTTGGGCGGATGCATGGTGGTAGCGCTTTTGACGGGCAAGCGGGTTTGGCTGTTGCCGGCGCTTTCGCTCATCGCCATCGCGATGCTGGGGCGGATCTTTGCCTGGCAATTCCACGGCGCATCACTGCCGCTGAACATGATCGCCGTGGAGGTGACTGGTTCTGCCGTCCTGATCCTGGCGTTTTTGCGATTTCAGAAGACGGGCCCAGCGATCGGGAATTGAGCTGCGTCCGGGTTTCAGTTGACGCTCCATTCCCTGTGTCCGAACGGTCATCAGTTGGGCCCTACACCAGTTAGGCGCTTTCATTGAATCTCGCAGCCGTGGTGGACCCTAGGTAGCTTGAGCAGCAGTTACATCGAAGCGTGATGGGCGGCGGGGTCACATCGTAGACGGTCTCTTTTGGCCTGAGGCCCCGACCGCCATCGCCCCAAAGCGGACGATCGCGATCGTGCTCGTTTCGAAGCGTGCCGGTCGAGCAGAAATTTAGCGCGCATATAGCGCACAGCGGAAGCAAACCGATAGCCAAGGCCTTCCATCCTTTCCATCAACGACCGTAGTGGAGACCAATGGGTTAGGTGGATCGGACGGTTTGTAGACGGCGTACTGCAACGCCTGAATTTCGATTGTGGATCAAGAGGTCCCCCGTTCGAACCGGGGAGGCGGTACCAAAACACCAGAGAAACAGCGCGACAGGATCGGCTCGGTACGCTGGGCCGGGCCCTCGGCGACCATTATCACCCCGTCCGATGCGCAGCTTGCCTTACCTCGCTGTCATCCCCGATTGCTTCGGTCTGGAACCGCAAATTCACGCCAAGTGGGCCAAAAGTTCCAGCAGTCGACGCATAGACATTATACGTGCTGGCCTCTTCGTCCGTCTCCAAATTTTAGACCAGCTCGGTAGATGTTAGCACACTGATCCCGGCGGTTGGCCAGTACGAGGGGGGTGTACGTCCGAGATGTCAGATGGATCGATAAACCGGTCCCGCACCGGCGCCGCACGGCGGGCGATGCGTTCAAGCGGCTGTCGGACCTTCTCAGCCTCCGCCCGGCCTGACGTGACGGTGTGAAGGAGTCTCGAAAGAGAGGGAGGAGGGGGGCGCGCGTATTCTGATCGTCGGATGAGAATATCGTCATCTACGTCCTTCATTCGGTCGATAGAAAAGATTCCCAGGCGCCCTTAATAGGGGACTGAGCGGTGGGCAGGGTGCCCATCGAGGCGCCGGATGACGGGAGCAGAAGCGGCGGTGCGACCCGCGGCATTCGTCGCGCCGAGGGAGTACACTCACGCGTCATCACGAGCCTCAATGCCCCTTTTGGGGGGCTGCAAAAGATCGAACTTCTCTTATAGTGCGCGGAACGGGGCCAGACGAGCTGAGCAAACGCTCAGGGGTGGAGTGACATCTGATGCCTGAGACCGACGAAGCGGCGGTGTTGCTGAAGCGGATCGGTGGGGGCGATCGGGACGCGATGCGGGTACTTTACGATACACATGGGCCCGACATCCATCGATTTATCCAGACCCGTCTTCGCGACGCCCACGAAGCCGCAGACGCCCTCCAGGAGACGATGATGGAGATCTGGCGCCGCGCTGATACGTTTGAGGGACGGTCCTCAGCGCGGACCTGGATGTTCGGCATTGCTCGGAACAAGGCTATTGACCGATTTCGGCGTACAGGACGCACGGTCCTATCGGAGCCTGATGAGACGATCCCCGACGGCTCACCGAGCCCGGACACCGTGCTCTCGACCCTGGAGGATGCGCGCCACCTGCGAGAATGCGTTGAGAGGTTACGCCCAAACCACCGTGCCGCGATACAGCTCGCCTATTTCCGTGACCTGCCCCTCCATGAAATCGCCGAGATTGAGGCCTGCCCCCTCGGCACGATCAAGACCCGTCTGCATCATGCCAAGAAGCTCCTTATGCACTGTTTGGCAGGTAAAACGGCGCATGGCTAAGGAGCGATCACTCAATAATCTGTACCCGCTTCGTCGCCGCCTTGAGGGTGGGGAGAGCGGCTTGACGGGAAGCCTCGTCGACAAAGGACAGCTGGTAAAGGCCGCTGGCCCCGGGCCCGTCGATCACGACCGCATCGATTTCTTGGAGAAGGTCGTTCAACTCACCGATTGTCATCTTATCATCGATACGAACGCGGAGGGTTGCTATGCTCATCGCGTCTCCACTCGCGGTTTGATAGCGACCCTCGCTCGGTCCGACCATAGTGGTGCTGCCGACCTGCCAGAGGACAAAGGCGGCGGCTACGCCCGCGACCGCCTGCCACAGAGGAATGGGCTTTTGCCACACCGGGACGGTGTGCAACCTTCTGTCCTCAGCGTCCATCGCGCGGGTCAGCCTCGCCCAGCCAAATTCTCCGGGGAAGGGGTGATCGCACATCGGATCATCGGCAAGTTGCCGGATCATCGCCACTTGTGCCCGCAACTCCGGGTCTTGTTCGATGCGCTGGCGCAAGGTATCTGCCTGGTCTCCCGCCAGTCGGCCATGCGCAAAGGCCTGAAGTTCTTCTTCCGTAATGGGATCGTCCGACATAAGAGGCTCCTTCCGGCCGATGATGCGCGTTCGGTGATGCCATCGACCTTTGTCCTATATCGGTCGCCGGTTAAGGGCAAAGGGTTCAAACTTAGATCCATGGCGCGGCGTAGGGGGCGTGCGATTGCCGCCTTCGGCTCAGCTATGGCGCTCTTCACGCCGGCCATGGCGCAGACCCTCACACCACGACTGAACGGGGATGCCCGCCTGCGTCTCGAACAGGTGGACGATGAGGCCTTCCGAGAGGAAAGCCTTGCTGTCACGCTCGCTGCGAGAGCTTCGATCGAAGCGGCCCTGTCCCCCACGCTATGGGCTTTGGTGGAGGCCGAAGGGGTGGCCGCTCTGGGCGATGACTATGCCGACGGCACAGAGGTGAGGGCCTTCCAGCCGGTTATCCCCGACCGGGAGACCCTGGAGGTCAACAGGGCTCAGCTTCTGTACAAGGCTGCCGAGGGCCTGGATCTCACTTTGGGGCGTCAGCACATCGCCCTCGATGACGAACGCTTCGTCGGTAGGGTGGGCTTCCGCCAGAATGAGCAGACCTATGATGCCGCGCGGCTGTCCTGGTCGCCGCGTCCGGGATGGAACGCCGATATCAGTTATGTTTGGCAGGTGAACAGTTTCTTGGGGTCGGCATCTGCCCATGGCCCGCTTGAAGGCGAGAACACCCTTGTGAATATGAGTGTGGCGACACGCCTTGGACAAGCGACGACCTTCCTCTATGCCCTTGATTTCGCCGTCGACGATGGCCCGGCAACCGAAAGTTTGACCACCGGCGTGCGACTGGCTGGCCGAGCCGATCATGATGATGTCGGGATTGATTGGGAGGCCGCAGCGGCCGAGCAGACGCAGGACGGACAGGCGGGCGATGCCGCCTATGCCTTGGTCGGTTTCCGTGGCCGTGTTGGGGCGTTCAGTGCGCGGTATCGGTACGAGAGCCTGGGCTCCTACGACGGTACCGCCGCCTTTCAGACGCCGCTGGGCACGAACCACAAATTCCAGGGGATGACGGATGTCTTTGCCGTGACGCCGCCCGATGGCGTGCGGGAATGGTTGGTGGCGACCTCAGCGGCATTGGGCCAAATCGGCCCTGCGCGGGGCGTCACGCTGGCTATCAGCTGGAGCGACTTTGCCGCAGCGCGCGACGGGCGATCCTATGGGCAGGAATGGAGCGCTTCATTCAACGCGAAGATCGGCGACATTGGCTTCGGTATCGACTTTGCCCGGTACGAGGAGAAAGGCTTCGGCAGCGATCAACGAAGATTGTGGCTGACGGCGGCAAGGCAATTTTGAACTTTCTCGACCGGTGGCCGACAAAGGGGGAGAAGGAACAAAGGCGATGAAACCGCAAATGATCAGTGGTGTTGCTGCAGGCCTCCTTGCGCTGGCTGTCCTCCCAGCCTGTGAGACCTATTCCCTCGACCTGCCGCCCCAGACGGTCGTCGAGGCGCATGCGGATGATGTGGTCGACGATCGTGAATTGATTGTGCTGGTCAATACGCAAACGGCACTGACAACGCTGAGCCGTGAGGTTGAGCGCCGTGGCTACCGTGTAAGGGGGCAGGAGACGTTATCGGGGCTGAACCTTTACATGCTGACCCTGATCATTCCCGAAGGGATGTCCGGCGGCGCTGCCATCCGCGAGGTCGAAAGCATCGAGCCGGAGGCCTCCGCAGGCGTCAATCATGCCTACCGTCTGCAGGCCGCCACGGATGACTGGGAGAGCTTTCCCGCGCGGGTGATCGGGTGGCCCCATGAAGGCTGCCGAGCATTCGTCAAAGTCGGAATCATCGACACGGCAATCGACACGACGATGGCCGAAGACTGGTCCGCGACGATTAGGGCGGCGTCTTTCGGCGCGAAAACGCCTCAGGCGAACGCCCCCACCACAGCGCATGGCACGGCCCTCGCGGCCCTGATTGTTGGCGAGGGCAGGTTGCGCGATGTCGACCTTTATAATGCCGTCGTCATCCATGCCGATTCCGAAACTGAGGCGGCGGGCGTGGATGACCTCATGCAAGCCTTTGATTGGTTGGCGGATGAAGGCGTTCGCATCGTTAATATCAGTCTTGCGGGGCCCTATAACAAAATCCTCGACCGGGGCATTCAGCGCGTGGCGGCCCAGGGGATGGTGATCGTCGCGGCGGCCGGCAATGACGGACCGAAAGTCGATCCGCGCTATCCCGCCGCCTTTCGGCAGGTTGTTGCCGTGACCGCCGTCGATGCCGATCTTCGGATCTATCGCAAAGCCGTTCGTGGGGCGCATATCGATATCGCGGCGCCCGGCGTCGACGTCGCTATCCCCCTCAAAGGGGGGTATAGGGTCAGAACGGGGACATCGTTTGCGGTCCCCTTTGTCACCGCCCAATTAGCGTCGGATGAGCGCTGGCGATCGGCGGCGCATCCCGAAACCATTCTTCCAGCCGCGCTGATGGAGACAGCCCTCGATCTTGGAGAGGAGGGTCACGATGAGGTCTATGGTGCGGGGTTGTTATCCGCGAGGGAAAGCTGCGGCTTGTGAGAGCGGCCTTCCTCAAAATGTGACGAGGGACGCGCCGGCCCACCATAACCGGCATATCTGTGAGCCGTGCTTGCCGTCATCAGCGAAGACAAATTTTGAACCGGAGGGACAGTCACGGCGACTGAGGGATATTGGCTTTCACAATGGAGTATATCCCCATGTTCACCCCCTCCCGTCAGTTCCTCGTCATATCGGCCGCGCTGTTATCGGCGTGTGCGACCCTTAATGCGCCGCCGGCAAGCTCGCTGACGATGGAGGCCCTGAGAGAGCTTCCAACGCAGCACTACACTCTCGCCCCCGAAGGGGCCGTTGTGGAATTTACCGCAAAGCCTGTGGGTCTTCCGAACGTCCGCGGAAACTTCGAGCATTTCGGTGGAACGGTGGCGATCGTCGACGCCGGGAATGACCGGATCGATATCGACGCAGCCGTCAATCTGGCCTCGGTGGAGACCGGCAATCGTGGCTATAATCATATGCTGATGAGCGAGGCCTGGTTCGATGTTGAGCGTCATCCCGAAGCGCGGTTTCAGGGGTCCCTCGCCGGGTTCGAGGGCGAAGGTCTAGGCCGCGTCGAAGGCACAATCACAATCAAGGGGGTCACGCGGCCCGCGGTGCTGGAGGTCAAGCTCGGCTGTGATGGCTTGAACCAATGTCCTCATCATGAGGTGGGATTTAATGGTCAGGTGACGGTCAGCCGATCTGATTTTGGCATGACCGGGTTGCGCGGTGTCGTGCGCGACGAGGTGCAGCTGAGTTTCCGCGGGGTGCTCGGAACCCCTTAAAGTTTTCCTTCGCGCAAATGATTGTTCAGAAAAGGGGCCGACGGCCCCTTTTTTAATGCGCTGCGCTGGTCACCCAGCGCTGTCGGTCATGCGCGCCTAGGCCTGCCATGCTCGGTGATCGCGTTCCCGGCTCCCCGCCGATGAACAGCCGCATCAGCCGCGCAATTTTTTTGAACCAATCCCCCTGGGCTCGCGACTGACCTTTTGAGCAGGCCGAAACGGGGGAGGGCCTCCGACCTTTCGGGCCTGCGGATATTTAGAGGTCAAGAGCTGAAAATGGCTATCACTACTTCCACCTTCACCGCATCCGGCAACAGACAACCTGCAGATAGGCTGCGATCGCCTTCTCTTAATCGGTTCCTTCTCGCTGCCTCCGCAACGGCAATCATTTCCGCGCTTCCCGGGGTTATTGTGCCGGGCGCAGCGGCCCAAAATCTCCCGGCTCAGTGTGTGTCCGATGGTCCGATCGGCACAATTGCCGCTCCTGGTGACAATGTTACCTGCCTTTCTGATGCCGTCATCGATGCCTTGTTCATTGATGTCGACAATGTGGCGGTCACAGCAGGCAATGCCGAACTCCCAGCGATTTTTTTCAGTACCGAGACCACTGTTCAGTTAGATAGTTCCGGCCCTCTCGGTCAGTCGTTCGATCTGGTGAACGCTGGATCGCAAATTCTGGGCGAGGACATTGCCGTCGTCCTTTCAAATAGCGGCGAAGGCGGCATCGACTTTGTGAGTGAAGGGGAAATTTCCGGGGACACAGCCGGCCTGGTGATAGGGCAGAATGGCGCCGGCGCCATCAACGCTTCCGTTGCCGACGTTCGTGCGCTTGCTGAGGATAACGACATATCGGCAGTCGTCATCACGGCGAGCGAAGGGGGCGGAGCGGTCAATTTCGTCTCGACAGGAACAATAAGCACGAATGGGATCGATGCCGAGAGTGCAGCGATCGAAATCGATACAAATGTCGATGCGACATCCGATATTTCCCTCATCGTGGAAGATGTTGTCGCCGACAACAGTAACGCAGAAGCGATCAGTGCACAGCTTCTCGGCGTTGGTGATTTTACCGCCATCGTCAATGGCGAGGTGACATCAGTGGGTGACGCTTTTGACGTCGACCACGAAGGCACGGGCTCGATCATTATTACGACGAATGGTGCGGTGACATCAACGAGCGGTGACGGTTTCGATATTGACCACAACGGCGTCGGCGACGTGGTCGTGACAACGAACGATATTGTCCGGACACTCCTTGAAGGCGGCAACGAAGGGATCGAGGTCGATCACGACGGGACCGGGAACATTGTTGTCATCACCAATGCCCTTGTTGACGCGGCTCAGGATGGAATAGAGACCAGTCACGATGGCACGGGGGACATCGTTCTTACAGCGAATGCTGATGTCATTGCAGCCGACAATGATGGTGTAGAAGGATCTCATAACGGTGATGGATCGGTCCTGATTACCACGACCGGTCTTGTTTCTGCTGCGGACAATGCGATTGAGGCTAATATCAACTCGATCAGCTCCAGCGGTGATATTGTTATTGCCGCCCAGGGAGACCTTGTCGGCGATAGTGACGGCAGTAATATTGGTTCAGGCATCGAGGCGGAGCATGCCGGGTTAGGTGATATCAGTATTGCCGCTGATGGCGCGATCAGCGGCGATATCGGGATCGATGCTACCCACGAGGGACAGGGCGATACCACCATCACCGCCACGGGACCGATTACCGCGAGTGATGTCGGCATTTTGGCTCAGTCCTTTGAAAGCGGCTCTCTCTCTATCAGTGCAGAGAGTATCCTTGCGGTGAATGTCGGTATCCTCGCTGACCAGAGCGGCGAGGGAGACCTATCCGTTCAAACCCTCGGTCGCGTGGCCTCCGAGGGTATAGCCCTCGATGTTAACCATTTCGGAACGGGTGACACCTTCATCGATGCACAGGGCGAACTGAGCGGCACTATTGGCGTTCTCGCTGCTGCCAATGGTTCGCTCACCATTTCGACCGCGGACATCGACGCCGAGCAAACCGCGATTAGCGCCAATCTATTTGGTCAGGGGGATCTGAGCATCACAACGAGTGGCGATATCACGAGTGCCGAGAGCCGAGGCATAGACGCGGAGGTGTTCGATGACGGGAATGTCCGTATCGTGACGGATGGCCTTGTCAGCGGTCTGGGCGACGCGATCTTCGTCAAAAATAACGGCGCGGGTGACACAACCATCATCACCAATGGCGACGTGATTGGCGGCGATGAAGGAATCCAGGCCTTTGGTAACGACAATGGCGACATCCTTATTATCGCGAACGGCAATGTGACCGGCGGTACTGAGATTGGACAGCACGGCATCAACGCCGACCATGACGAAATCGGCAATATCAGCGTCGAGGCGCACGGCATTGTGACCGCCGGCGATCGGGGCATCGAAGCGGAGCATTCCGGGGTCGGTGACATCTCGGTGACGACAACGGGCAGCGTCAGAGGTGACTTTGTGGGTGTCTTCGCCAACCATGAAGGCGAAGGACAGGTCACTCTCGATATCTCTGGGGATATTGAGGGTGGTGTCGAGGCCATCTTTGTCGAGAATGTCAATCGCCAAGTGGTGGTGGTTGATCCAGAAGCGGAGGCGCCAGCGCCCGCGAATACTGATGTCTCAATCACGATGAGTGGGTCGGCCATCGGCGATGCGGGCGAGGGCATCTTCGCGCGACAAGGCACCGATGGTGACCTCAGCATCGTGGCCACCGGTGATGTCATCGGGGCTGCGGAGGGTAATACTGATAATGTCGATGCCATCACGGCGATCAATGACGGTACCGGGTCGACATTTGTCGATGTCGCGGGCCTTGTGGACGGCCGCACCAGTTGGGGGATCGATGTCACGACTGTAGCGGGATCTGAGGTATTCGTGCGCAACGGCGCCGTCGTGACAGGCCCTGCAGGGTCGGTCATCGACCGAAGCGTCGATGCCAGCATGGCACTTACCCTTGAGGCGGGCGGCACGCTGGACGGTCGCGTTTTCTTCCTCGGCGGCGACGATGTGTTCAACGACCAAGGCGGGAGCTTCACCACCGCTTTTGGTGGCGATGGTAACGACACGGTCAATTTCTCAGGGGCGGCACGAACCCTTGTGAATTCCGGCGGCGTCGACGATAGCCTGCAGCAGTTTGAGGTCTTCACCTTTAATGGCGAGGGCATCACGCTTGAAGGGGTGCACCAAGGGCTCACCCAGGTGAGCTTCAATGCGGGGGCGAACGTCCTCGACGGGACGCTGGAAGCAGCCCTGGTCGAGGTGGCCGCTGGGACGAGCTTTACGGCGCGCGACGGTTCGCTGATCGTCGGTGATTTCGTGAATGACGGCCTTCTCAATGTCGGTAATTCACCGGGGACACTCACGGTTGATGGCGATGTCACTTTTGGGTCGAACAGCGTCTTTGTCGTCGAAATCGACAATACCGGTTTCGACCAGATCATTTCGGCGGGCGATGTTGTCCTTGATGGGCAATTACAGACCGATATCTCGGGATCCTTGAATTTCGGCGCCAATGACGTTCGCATTATCGATGCGAATGGCGTCATCAGCGGCTCATTCGTCGATGTCGACTTTGAGAATGGCCTTCTGATCTCGAACGATCTGATCCTGGACGAGGCAAATGCGGACCTGATCCTCAGGACTTTTCTTGCCGCAGCGTCCGACATTGACGGCCTTGCTGAAAATGCCGCCAATGCCGGTGACGCTCTCATCACGACCCTCACCCTCGATGAGGTGAACGATGATCTGCTCACACTCATCACGGCGATCGGCGCGATCGATGATGCCGCCGTGTTGAACGACGCCCTCACGCAGCTCACCCCCGAGGCGCTCGATATTAGTGCGCGTACGGTGCTTGCGGCACAGGACTCATTGCTGGCGGCCGTGCGCCAGAACAATCGTGACGCCGTGAGCGGTGAGCACAACCTCTGGGGAGCGGCGGAACGCTTCTCCCTCGACAAAGACGAGGATCCCGAATTCCAAGGCTTCAGCGGCGACGCAGACCGCCTGGCCTTTGGGGTGTCTGGATACCAGGCCGGACCGGTCCGTCTTGGCGCTGCGGTCGGTTACACCTCGTTCGACGGCGAGCAAGACAGCTCGCTTGCGGACCATGTGGATGGTGAGCTGTTCCAGCTTGCGGCGTCGATGGAGGCGCCCGTCACCATGCTGGGCACCAGCGGTAATCTGAACGTCCTCGTCGGCGTCGCCACGGGGGAGCAAAACCTTACCATGGTGACCGCCGAGCCGATCAGCGATCGGCTGACCCAGCAGGCTGCATCGAGCGACGTCAGTAGTGTCGATGCTCAAGCGGCGCTTTCGGTCGCGCTTTACAAGCAGGGCAATCTCTCGATTGATCCGTTCGTGGGCGTCGGGGTTTCATCGATGGAAATCGATGGCTTCGAGATCGGTGAAGGCCAGGCGACGGCCCTCTCGGTTGAGGATGCATCCTTTACACGAGGCGAGATCGCGATCGGTACGACAGTGTCCTACGCCGTTGCCGATACGCTCAACGCCCATGCCCGCTTGGCTGGCGTGCATTACTTCGGCGATACGCAGCATACGTTTGTATCGCGCTTCTCCGAGCCGACGGCTTTTGACGGGCCGTTTGAAACAAATGGCGAAGAGGTATCGAGCCAGTTCGAGTTCGAAGGCGGGCTGACCACCGAGATCCGGCCCGGCGGCCGCTTGTCGGTGAACTCGTCGGCTCAGCTCGGCACGGTGAGCAGTGTTGGCTTGGGCCTTTCCTTCACTCAACGCTTTTGAGGATCTCGCCGGGCACTTAATCCCCGTTAGTGACCGGTGAGTGGGCGGCGCGGCGTATTCGCGTCGCCCTTTCCTGTTGAAGGGGGCTTAAGCACTTTTGAGCAGACTAGGGCGGTGCGACCCGCAGCGCCGCGTCCCCCGGAAAGGGGGGCGGGGACGTCAGCGACTAGAGCGTGATGACGTCCACCCGCTCCCCAGCGTCACGGGCGGCCGCGTTGCCGGGCGATCCTTGGTGTTGTCGGTCTGGGCGATATGCTTAACTTCAGCGATGACATGGGCCAACTGGGACACGAAGAGGCGATTATTGCGTGCTGTTTCTTGCCCTTGCCTTCGCGGTAACGGCGCTGGCCTATGCCAGTGTCGGCTTTGGGGGCGGGTCAACCTATACGGCGCTGCTGGCGCTCAGCGGCATCAGCTATACCGTGCTGCCGATTCTCTCCTTGAGCTGCAATCTGCTGGTGGTCGCCGGGGGATGTGTGCGGTTCGCCCGCGCCGGCACCCTGCCCTGGCGCCGGGCCCTACCCATCTGCGGTGTTTCCGTCCCGATGGCGGCATGGGGCGGCACCCTGGTGGTGTCCGAGCGCCTCTTTACGGGGCTACTCGGCGTCAGCCTGCTCATCGCTGGGGGCGTCATGGCCATGGAAACAATGGGTCGTCGGTCCTTCGGTCATCCAGAGGGGCAGAGAGACAGGCTTCCTTCATGGGGGCGCGTGATCGCGCTGCCGATCGGCGCGGGCGTTGGCTTTTTGTCCGGCGTGGTGGGCATTGGCGGCGGGATTTTTCTTGCGCCGATCCTGCATCTGTCCCGTTGGGGCGAGAGCCGTGCGATTGCAGGGACCACATCCCTGTTCATCCTCCTCAATTCCCTCGCCGGGCTTGCGGGGCAAGCAACGAAGCTCAAGGGCGAAGAGGTCGCCGATCTGACTCTCTATTGGCCGCTCCTCCTGGCGGTGGGGATCGGAGGGCAGATCGGCTCTCATCTCGGGGTGAAGGTTCTGTCCCCCGCCTTACTCAAGGCGGCGACGGGGGGGCTGGTCATGCTTGTAGGCCTAAGGCTTTTAGCGCGTTTCCTCACTTTGTGGACGGGGGGAGATAATGGCCTTTGACGATAGAGCGAACATTGCACCGCTGACGGACGGTTATGGCCGCGACATCACCTATTTACGGCTTTCAGTGACCGATCGATGCGATTTGCGGTGCCAGTATTGTCTGGCGGCCCGCCCCGATTTCCTCCCCAAGTCTGCCCTGCTCAGTGGGGAAGAACTGGCTCATCTTGCGGCAACCTTTATTCGACGCGGCGGTGATCTATCATCTGAGGGAGCGGACTATCTGATGGACTATCTCAAAACCGCCGCGCCCTTTTGGAAGAGGGAACGGGGAGACCAGGGGGAGCGCTGGATCGAGCCCCGGGCGGCGGATTTTCAGGACAAGGACCGATGGGGGGAGAGCCAATGACGTCGAGGATCGATGAGAGCCGCCCTTTTGTCCCTCTGCGGATCGCTGTCATGACCGTCTCCGACACCAGGACGGCGGCGGATGACCGCTCTGGGGACCTGCTGGTCGCGCGTCTTACGGCAGCAGGGCACGATCTCGCCGACCGGCGGATCGTCCCCGATGAACAGGAGCTTCTGTCCCGGCAGGTGCAGGATTGGGCCGATAGCGGGCGGGTCGATGCGGTCCTGACGACCGGGGGAACGGGCCTGACCGGCCGGGACGTGACGGTGGAAGCGATATCCCCCTTATTCTCGAAAACCCTTGAAGGCTTTGCGGTGGTCTTTCACATGGTGAGCTATGACAGTGTCGGGCTCTCGACCCTCCAAAGTCGGGCCTGCGCAGGGATCGTTCCCGCGACGGATGGCAGCCGGGCGATCTTTGTCTTTTGCCTGCCGGGCTCCACCGGTGCGTGCAAGGATGGGTGGGACAAGGTGATCGCGCCCCAGCTCGACAGTCGGCACCGTCCGTGCAACCTGCATGAAATCATGCCGAGATTGACCGAACGATGAATGAGGATCTGACGCATTTTCGCAATGGACGCCCCGCCATGGTGGATGTGTCCGGCAAACAGGCGACGGTGCGCGAAGCCGTGGCGGAGGGGCTTGTGCGCATGTCACCGCAGACCCTTGCCCTTGTCTCAGGCGCGACGCCCAAGGGCGATGTGGCTCAGATTGCCAGCCTTGCCGGGATTACCGGCGCGAAGCGGACCGCGGACTTGATTCCGCTTTGCCACCCTCTGCCCCTCGACAAGGTCGATGTCGTCGTCACGCCGGATCCGGATGCGCCGGGGCTGAAAGTGGTGGCAACGGCGCGGACCACCGGTCGTACAGGGGTCGAGATGGAAGCCCTGACGGCGGTCTCTGTCGCCTGTCTGACGATCTACGATATGCTCAAGGCCCAGCAGAAAGATCTGGTGATCGGGCCGATCCAGCTTGTGGCCAAAAGCGGCGGCCGCTCAGGCACGTGGCAGCGCGATTAAGCGGAGCGGCGATATCGACGCCGCGCGGCATCGCCTTAGTTTCCTTGTGCTGTTGTGAACGACCCCCCGAAAAAGGTTTGCCAAGGCCAGTGCCAGGGCAGCAAATAACGATTATTTGGCTAAGAATAATAATTTTGTGACACGTTATGCCAAGGGGGCGGCCCGGAATGACCGGGTGAAGGAGGCGAAGGTGCGGTGCAATATTTTTCGAATGGCCATCGTCTTCGTCATCGGCGCGGCGCTGGGGGCGTGCGGCGGTGAGGAGGCCCCCACCAATCGAGAGGGCGGGGCGGGGACCAACGTCATTCCCCATCGGGTAGAATTGCAGCGGCTGAGCGAGCGGGTTGAGGCCGTGGGCACCGCCCGGGCCCAGCAGCAAGCCACGATCTTTCCCGAGACCGGCGGCGAGGTGACCGGCGTCTTTTTCGAGGCCGGTGATTTCGTTGAGGCGGGGGCGATCCTCGCTGCCTTTGAAGATGCCGAGGAACGTCTAGATGTGGCGAGAGCCCGGGTCGCCCTTAAGGAAGCGCAACAATTACTGGATCGCTATGGCCGGATCGATGTCGAAGGGGCCGTTTCCGAGAGCCAGATCGACGCCGCGCGAACGGCCGTTGAAGCGGCGCAAATCGAATTGCGTCTGGCAGAGGAGACATTGGCCGATCGCCAGGTGAGGGCGCCCTTTGCGGGCTATGTCGGTATTCCCCAGATCGATCCCGGCGCCCGGATCGGCACCGATACCGCGATTACCCAGCTCGATGCGCGCACCCGCCTGTTTATCGATTTCGAGGCTCCAGAGCAGG
Organism: Parvularcula bermudensis HTCC2503; assembly: GCF_000152825.2. NCBI lineage: Bacteria > Pseudomonadati > Pseudomonadota > Alphaproteobacteria > Parvularculales > Parvularculaceae > Parvularcula > Parvularcula bermudensis. The sequence goes on along the minus strand of NC_014414.1, from coordinate 2,367,216 downwards.
TCTTTAACATGATACAGCCTGGGGATCGGCTGTCCCTCCAGCCCTTCGCCGCTGGCCAGCAACACGTCGAAGCGGTCGTGCGCAGCATCGGCGCCCGTATCGATCCGCAACGGCGGCTTTTCCAAATCCGCGCCGAGGCGAATAACGAGGCCGATCGGCTGCGACCCGGCATGAGCTTCCGGGTGGGTTTTGACATTCCCGGCGATCCGCTGCCCAGCGTTCCGGAAGCGGCGATCGTGTGGGGCGGGGACGGGGCCTATGTCTGGGCGGTGAAAGACGGTCGCGCAACGCAGATGGCGGTGACGATTGTCTCCCGTACTGCCGGTCAGGCCTTGGTGCGCGCGCCGCTGCAAGCCGGTGATTTGATCGTGGCCGAAGGCGTGCAGAAGATGCGGGAGGGGGCTTTAGTCGACCTCCTCGATGCCCGGCCCGAGAGGGCCGCGCCGCCCCCTGTACCAGGGCAAACCACCGTCGGCGGAGCGGCTCTCTGATGGCCGATCACGCAAGAGGCCTTCCCGCTTTGGCGGTCAAGCGCCCGCTCCTGATTACGGTTCTCAATCTTCTCATCGTGATCGCCGGGGCGGCGGCGATGTTCGGCATCGAAATCAGGGAATTGCCCGATGTCGACCGGCCTATTGTCAGTGTGCGCGCCAATTTGCCCGGCGGCGCGCCGGAGACCATCGACGCCGAAGTGACGAGTGTCCTCGAAGGGGCGGTGGCCAGAGTGTCCGGTGTGCGAGAAATTCGCTCATCGAGCGAAGAGAACAACGCGCGGATGCGGATTGAGTTCAACCCCGGGGTCGATCTCGATAATGCCTCCGCCGATGTCCGCGAGGCGGTCAGTCGCGTGACACGAGAATTGCCTGATCGGGCGGAAAATATCTTTGTCACGAAGGCCGACGAGGATGCCGACCCGATCATCGATCTGGCGATCATCAGCGACGTCCTTCCCGAGGACGAACTCACCCGCATCATCGAGACGGATATTGCGCCGGAAATCCTCTCTGTGAATGGGGTGGCCGCCGTTCAAGAATTCGGCACCCGCCTTCGGCAAATGCGGGTCGTGATCGATCCGCCGCGGCTCAATCGTTTCGGGTTCACCGTCAGCGATGTGGCAGACGCGTTGCGTCAGGCCCCCTTCGATGTCCCCGCCGGCAGCTTTCGGTCGCAAGACCAGGAACTGATCGTCAGGGCCGAAGCGACGGCCGCGACGCCGGATCTCATCAAAGAGGTGATTATCGATCAGCAGATCAGGGTCGGCGACGTTGCCGATGTGATCCTGGCCCCCGCCGACGCCGAAAATCTTTTGCGGCTTGACGGCACACCCATCATCGGCCTCGGCATCGTGCGCCAGGCACAATCGAATACGATCGAGATTTCCGATGCGGTTGCCGCAAAGGTGGCCGCATTGAATGGACGGTTCGAGGACCTGTCGATCCGGGTCCTGTCGGACGAGGCGGTGTTCATCAGAACCTCGGTCCGGGAGGTGGTCACCAGCTTGATTTTCACTGTGCTGATTGTCGTGACGACGATTTGGCTGTTTCTGGGGTCGGGCAAGGCGACGTTGATCCCCAGCGTGGCGATTCCCGTCGCGTTGATCGGCACCATTTCGGGAATCTGGCTGATGGGGTTCTCGATCAATCTCCTCACCCTCTTGGCCTTGGTGCTGGCCACCGGGTTGATTGTCGACGATGCCATTGTCGTATTGGAGAACGTTCAACGACAACAATCCCAAGGGCTCAAGCGCCATGCCGCGGCGGCGATTGGGACGCAGCAGGTGTTCTTTGCCGTGGTGGCGACGACGGCGGTCCTGGTCGCCGTCTTTGTCCCGATTTCGTTCTTGCCCTCCACCGCCGGGCGGTTGTTTCGCGAATTCGGATTCGTGCTGGCGATGGCGGTGATCATTTCCTCCTTTGTCGCCCTGACGCTGGCCCCGGCCATGGCGGCTCAATTCAAGTTCGTCGATGATGAGGTGCGCGATACCCGCCTCGTCCGGGTCGGCCGTCGTCTGATGAAAGTGTATGAGCGGGGCCTCGATGTCAGTTTGCGGCATCCCCGGGCGGTGGTCGGCATCAGCCTGCTCGCGGCCGGTCTGGCGGCGATCGGCTATCTGTCGCTGCCTAGTGAATTGGTGCCGCCGGAGGATCGAGGCGAGGTGGTCATCTTCGCCACGGGGCCCGATGGGGTCGGCCTCTCCTATATGGAACGGCAGTCCGACGCGATTGAGGACGTCCTTGCTCCCTATCGCGAGAGCGGCGTCATCGAGTCGCTGTACACGGTGGTCGGGCGCTTCGATCCTAACCGAATTCTCGTCAACGCCAATCTCGCGCCGTGGGAAGATCGGGATCTTTCTCAACAAGATCTGATCCGGGAATTGTCGCCGCAAATGGCGGCGATCCCGGGGGCGCGGGTCTCCGTCTTCGGACGCGGTAGTCTCGATATCGGGCGCGGTCGGCGCAGCGGCCTCGAAGTGGCGCTGGTGGGGGGGGATTACGACGCCATCTACCAAGCGGCCCGGGCGCTTTCCGATGCGATCGACAGCCAGTCGGAGATCTTGTCCAATCCCGAAATTTCCTACCAGCCGACGCAACCGCAGCTATCGGTCCAGATTGACCGGCGGCGCGCGTCAGATCTCGGCGTCCCCTTGGACGAAATTTCTCTCACGCTACGGACGATGGTCGGGGGGGAGGATCTTGTCGATCTCAATGTTCAGGATCAGGCGATCCCCATCCTGCTCGAGTCCGAAACCCGAGCCATCCGGAAACCGTCGGATCTCTCGAACCTGTTCGTTCGGGCAGAGTCGGGGGCTCTTATTCCGATGTCGAGCCTGACGACCATGGTGGAGGAGGGGGTGGCCGCCGAACTCGACCGGGTCGAGCAGCGACGGGCCATCGAAGTGGAAAGCGATGTGGCCACCGGCGTGGCCCTCGCGGACGCGGTTTTGGAGATCGAGCGACTCGCGGCCGAGACCTTGCCTGACGGGATCGAGATGCGGCTCCAGGGGGAGGCAGAGACCTTACAGGAATCATCCCGTGACTTGATGATCACCTACGCTTTCGCCTTGCTTATCGTCTTTCTTGTGCTCGTGGCACAGTTTGAGAGTCTGACCAGTCCGATCGTTGTCATGCTGACGGTTCCCTTTGCCTTGGCCGCGGCGATCTATGTTCTGTGGCTGACGGGGGGCTCCCTCAATATCTACTCCCAAATCGGATTGATCCTTTTGATCGGGTTGATGGCAAAGAACGGGATTCTCCTCGTGGAGTTTGCCGATCAATTACGGGGAGAAGGGCGTACGGTGCGGGAAGCCGTTCGTGAGGCAGCTCTCTTACGGGCTCGGCCGATCATGATGACTGTGATTTCGACGGCCTTGGGCGCTGTCCCCCTCATCCTTTCCGGCGGGGCGGGGGCAGAGGCGCGCAGCGCCATCGGGTGGGTCGTGTTCGGCGGCCTCGGTCTCGCCGCGCTCTTCACGCTCTTTCTGACACCGATCCTTTATCTCGGTCTCTCCAGTCTTGGGGGCGCCCGCCTGGCGGCCAGTGGTGCCCTTGAGCGGGAGTTGGCCGATGCGCCGGGGGCGGAGCGCTTGGCGGAATGAAGGGGCGTATCTGTATCCTTGGCGGCGCATTATTGAGCCTTACCGCCTGTGCCGTCGGTCCCGATCCCACGGCGCCGACGGTCGACCTTCCGGCGACATATTCCGCAGCGCTTCCTGCTGATCTTGCGGGGCAGGACGAGGAGGTCTGGTGGGCGGGGTTTGAGGATGAAACCCTTTCTACACTGATGGTCGATGTCCTCGCAGGAAATCTCGACATCGCCACGGCGCTCGCCACGCTCTCCGAAGCGGCGGCCTTGCGCGGGGCCGTGCGGTCCGATCTGTTCCCCCGTCTCGATGCGCAGGGCAGCGCGGAATATGCCGACCTCATCTCAGGGGAGGGGGAGAGCGAGACGACGACGCTTCTGTCGGGCGTCCTTGCCTTCGAGGTCGACCTTGCCGGGGGAAACCGCCGGCGTCTTGAGGCGGCGGCTGCGGATCTGGAGGCGGCGGGCTTCGGCGTGAGAGAGGCGCAGCGCCTCGCCACGGGGACGGCAGCTCTCCAATATATCGATTTGCGACGGTCGGGCGCTCGTCTCGCCCTGCTTGAGACCTCTCTCGACTTGCAGGCGAGGACCCTCGACGTGGTGCAAGCGCGGTTCGACGCCGGGCTAACACCGGCCCTCGACGTCGACCGGGCGGCGGCGGATCTGGCCCGAACCCGCGCCGATCGCGGCATTCTTCAGGCGAATCGTCAGGCCGCGGCCTTCACCCTTGCTGTCCTGGCCGGGCGTCCCCCCGAAAGAGCGCAATTTGGCCAGTCTACGGATGATATTCTTCCCGATTACCGTGGTGAGATTACGCTGGGCGCGCCGGCGATGCTGCTTCGCCAGCGACCGGACGTCGCTCAAGCCGAGCAACGATTGATCGCAGATCTTGCCTTGATCGGCGCCGAACAAGCGGATCTCTATCCGTCCCTTCGCTTGCCCGCCCAGATCAGCGGCGATCCTGACACGGATTTCGAGCCACTCCTCTTCACCCTCAGCGCGATCGTCGACATCCCGCTTCTGGATGCAGGGCGACGCCGGGCGGAGGTCAGGGCGCAGATCGCCCGCGCGGAAGCCTCCCTTGCCGAATGGCAACAGACGGTCCTTGTCGCTCTTACCGAGGTGGAAACCGCCTTGACCCGTATCGAGGCTTTACGGTCCCGGCTCGAGAATTTGGACCTTGCCGTCCAGCGAAGCGAAGAAGCTTATCGGCAACTCGACGCCCTTTATCGCGAAGGACTGACGAGCTTCATTGATGTTCTCGATGCCCAGCGGACCCTCATCGGCAGCCGGGAGGCGGTGGTCGAGGCGCGGGCGGATCTCGCCGTCGCGATCGTCCAGCTCCACATAGGGATGGGGACGGGGATCTGAGGAGACCGGCAAGGGGCCTTGATCCTGCTAAGGCCGGGGGGCCTTCATCCGCTGCGCTTGGCGTAGGCTTGGTAGCCGAGAACCCCCGCAATCAATCCGATGCCGAAGGGGAGAAGGCGCAAGGGGGCCATCGACGCCACTGAGATTGCCGGTCCCGGGCACAGACCGGAGAGGCCCCATCCCACCCCAAAAAGGACGCTTCCGATGATCAGGGGGCGGGTAATTTCGCGTGTTTGAGGGAGATGGAAGGTCGGCTCGAATAGGGGTTTCTCCCGCCGCAGGACAAGCCGATACCCAAAGAAGGTCGTCACAAGCGCCCCACCCATCACCAAGGCAAGGCTTGGGTCCCAGATCCCTGTGACATCGAGGAAATTCACAACCTTCATCGGATTGGTCATGCCGGAGAGGATCAATCCGGTGCCGAAGAGGGCCCCGGCAATCGCCGCAAGAAGTCGCTGGCTCATTGCGCCCCTCCCATCAGATGGCGGAGGACGAGGACCGTCAGGGCGCCTGCCGCCATAAAGGTGAGAACAGCCACGAGGGAACGCGGCGACAGCCGGGCCAACCCGCAGACCCCATGGCCACTCGTACAGCCCGAGCCAAGGCGTGTGCCGAAGCCGACCAAAAGGCCCGCGATCAGCAGCGTCATGGGGCCGGCCGTGAAATCGATGGCGGGCCGCGCCGACGCCAGCGACAAAACCGCGCCAGGGAGCAGCAGCCCCAGCAGAAAAGCTCTCCGCCATTGCCGATCCGCGCCGGCGGGACCAAGGGCTGCCCCGACAATGCCGCTAATACCAGCGATCCTTCCCAGGCTCGCCATCAGGAGGGTGGACGACACACCGATAAGGATGCCCCCCAATAGGGCGGTTCCTGGCGTGAAGGGGGTCGGGTCAGCAACCATGGCAGGGATCCTTTCGGGGCGTGGTGATGGGGATGGAGGTCATATAAGGGACGCGGCCTCAGTCGACAATTCGGGATATTCACCTACGGAAAGTATCAACTATTTGGGGCGGGGCGGTTTGGAGCGGTGACTTTCCCAGCCGAACGACCGATATGATCATTATGAGTTTGTCTTCCCCTCCCGTGTCCGCCTGTCTGGGCCCTGGGCGTGCCGACGCTGTTTTGGCGCGCTTGCCCCATCATTGGGTGGCGGCAGAGGAGTTGTCGCCAGCGGAAAGGCGGCTTCTCGACCATCGCGCAACCATGACGTCGACCCTTGAGGCTGCTTTTGGCGATAGGCTCAAGGTTCAACCGGTTGCCAGCCACGTCACGGCGGGAAAATTCGCGCGACAGGCCTATTTGGCTCTCGAAAAAAGCGGGCGGCTGGTCTGTGCCACATGGCTGTTTGTTGATCGTCAGGCTATGAGCCCGCGCGCCTTCGCGGCGATAACGGAGGGTCGGGAACCATTTGGTCGCGTCATGGTCCGTGAGGGGAGGGCGTTAGCGACCGCGCCGCATGCCTATTTTCGACTTGGCGGGAGGGAAGGGGCGTCCACGTTTCTTACCTCTCCCTTTCCCGAGGGGGCAGCGGGCCGGGTCAATCGCGTCATTGAGGGGCAGGGGGACGAAAGCCTTGCCGAGACCATCGAAATCCTCTTGGCGCTGCCCTAGAGCCTTTTCAAGCGAAGTGGGTACCGGTTCGCGTGAAGAAAAGGCGACCAGTAAAGACCCGCAGCCTTTTCAAGCGAAGCGGGAACCGGTTCGCGTGAAGAAAAGGCGACCAGTAAAGACCCGCAGCCTTTTCAAGCGAAGTGGGCACCGGTTCGCGTGAAGAAAAGGCGACCATCAAAAACCCACAGCCTTTTCAAGCGAAGCGGGAACCGATCCGTACAAGGGAAATTGTAGAATACAAAGGACGGGTGTCGTTTCACGACTCCGATTGATCGATATGGCTCTCGGCGTTTTGTTCTGGGTCCGGTGTCAAGATCGCGGCAACGGCGCGCACAATTTGCGGGGTCAGCGCCGTGGCGTCGAGGTTCGGGTTCCGCACGGTCCGAATGGCGAGTCCTGAGAATAAGGTACGGAGCACTTCGACCCGATGGTCGGCATCCTTCAACCCCAGGGTGTCGCGCAACAGCGCGGAAAATCGCCGGTGGATCTGCGTGTCGTAGCGATGGACAATGGCTGAAACGTCCGGGTTGCGGCTTGCTTCTGCAAGGGTTTCGAGGGTGAGAACGGAGTGGAAAAGCCGCGTCGTTTTCGTCACGCCTTCTTTCACGCGGCCAATCAGGAACGCCCGCAATTCGGGTGCGTCCAAATCGGCAAGATCATCGAAGAAAGAGAGATGCCGCGCCTCTTCGGTGCGGATGATCTCATGGATCAGCTCATCCTTGCTTTCGAAATAATGATAGATGTGCCCCGGGCTGACATCGGCGCGCTTGGCGATGCGGGCCATACTGGCGCCGTGAAACCCTTCTTCGACAAAGCACGCCGCAGCTGCCTCTAAAATATCTTCCCGTCGGGATCGTGGACATTCGAACAGGGTGTCCGCCGTGGCCATTCCCTCTCCCGCCCACGCGAACATGATCGGCGCAAGCTCATTGACTTTATCGTAGTATGTTTTAGATTGAATGTTCATTCTAGTCAACCGGACCGAGGCGACAATGGAGGAACAGCGTTCCCGATGGGGGCAACGTGCTCAGGTGAGTGATCGCTCCCTGTCCAGCACGCATGTGGGGCTGCGCGCCGCCTTTCCTCTGATCATCCTGACGCTTGCTTGCGTCCTGCTCACGGCATGCGGTGAGCCGGCTGAAGCCCAGAGTGAGGCAAGGCAAGGACCCGCCCAGGCGGGGGTGCCGGTGACGGTTGAGGTCCTGTCGACGGAAACCGTGACCTTGACTTCCACCTTGCAGGGGCGGACCCGCGCTTACCGAACCTCAGAAATCAGGCCCCAAGTGACGGGATTGATCGAAGATCGCCTGTTTGAGGAGGGGGATAATGTTAAGGCTGGGGACCCCCTCTACGCCATTGAGAGCAGTGAGTACCGGGCAGAAGTGGCCAGTGCGGCCGCCGCGTATGAACGGAGCCGGGCGACGGCCCTTGTGGCGGAGCAGAATGCCAAGCGCTTTGCCTCGCTTGCCGAAATCGAGGCCATTAGTACCCAACAAAAGGATGAGGCTGACGCCGCCGTCGCCCAGAGCCGCGCCGATGTTTCCATGGCGAAGGCGGCCCTTGAGCGCGCGCGTATCGATCTCGAGCGGGCCGTGGTCCGCGCCCCGATCGACGGCACGATCGGTCGTTCGGTCGTTACGCAAGGGGCGTTGGTCACGGCCAATCAAAGCGCGGCCCTCGCGACGATCACCCAGCTCGATCCCCTCTATGTCGATCTGACCGCTTCGGCAGAGGATGTCATGAGGTGGCGTCGTCAGTTGCAATCGGAGGCTCAGTCCTCGGGCTCGGGGGCCGTTCCCGTGACGTTGAGCGGGAAGGAGGGCCAGCCGCTCTCCGAGAAAGGACGCCTGGAATTTTCCGAGGTCAGTGTGGATGAAGAGGCGGGTACCGTCATTCTGCGCGCGATCGTTCCTAATCCTGACCGGCTCTTATTGCCGGGCCTGTTCGTCAGGGCGACCCTTCCCACCGCTATTCTTGAAGATGTGATGGCCGTGCCCCAACAGGCGGTCCTGCGTACCCCTCGAGGGGAGCCCTATGTCTTTGTCGTGAATGAAGAGGGCATGGCTGAACAGCGTCCGGTCACGATCGTTCAGGCACAAGACGGTCAATGGATTCTCTCAGAAGGGGTCAAGGCGGGGGACCGGCTGATCACCGACGGCTTTCAGCGCGTCCAGCCCGGCGCGCCTGTCAGGGTGACAAATCCGCCTGCGGACAGGAACTCCGGCACCCGCGCCGCTGCCGGGGCTTCTACCGGGGCCGCTGCGCACTAAGGGAGGGGCCCCTATGGGGACGTTTTTCATCGATCGGCCGGTCTTGGCGTGGGTGATTTCTATCATCATCATGCTGGCTGGCGTCATGGCCCTCCGGGTCCTGCCGGTCGCTCAATATCCCGACATTGCCTCGCCTAGCGTGTCGATCAATGCCAATTATCCCGGGGCCTCAGCCAGAGCCGTTGAAGATTCGGTCACGCAGGTGATCGAACGGCAAATGACCGGGCTTGACGGTCTCACCTATTTCTCATCGACATCGAGTTCGTCGGGAACGAGTTCCATCACGCTCACCTTCTCGCCGGGAACGGATCCCGATATCGCTCAGGTGCAGGTGCAGAACAAACTGTCCCAGGCGACCCCCCTTCTCCCCGATGTGGTCCAGCGCCAAGGCGTGTCCGTCACGAAATCGAATAGCAGTTTTCTGCTGATCGTCGGGGCGACCTCGCCGACGGGGGAATATGACCAGACCGACATTGCCGATTGGTTGCGGTCCAATCTGGTCGATCCGGTTAGTCGAATCGATGGGGTCGGCAATCTTCAATTGTTCGGCGCGCAATATGCCATGCGGATCTGGCTTGACCCCGATCAACTCTCCGCCTTCGGTTTAACGCCTGGGGATGTTGTGGCGGCAATCCGAGAACAGAATACCCAAGTCTCTTCGGGAGAGCTGGGCGGGGCCCCTAGCCTTGCGGGTCAAGAGATCACCGCCACCATCACGCTTCAGTCTCTTTTGTCGACGCCTGAGGAATTCAAGAATATCTTTCTGAAGACTACCCAGGAGGGCGGCGACGTTCGGCTCCGCGATGTGGCGCGGGTTGAACTGGGGGCTGAGAGCTACAATTTCGTCGCCCTTTGGAACGGAAAACCTGCCTCGGGATTTGGGGTCAATCTGGCGGCGGGGGCAAACGCCCTTGATACCGCCGAAGCCGTCAAAGCGCGGATTGGTGAGCTGATCGAGCTAAACCTGCCCGAAGGGATGGAGATCATCTATCCCTTTGACTCAACGCCGTTCGTCGAAAAATCCATCCACGAAGTGGAGAAGACCCTTTATGAGGCCATCGGCCTTGTGCTCATCGTCATGTTGGTCTTCTTACAGAGTTTCCGCGCGACCATCGTGCCGATGATCGCCGTGCCCGTCGTCCTGCTGGGGACATTCGCCATCCTTCTTGCCTTCGGATTTTCGATCAACACCCTGACAATGTTTGCCATGGTGTTGGCTATCGGCCTTCTTGTGGATGATGCCATTGTGGTGGTCGAGAACGTCGAGCGGGTCATCGAGGAAGATGGCTTGTCCGCGCCTGAAGCGACCCGAAAATCGATGACTCAGATTACCGGGGCGTTGATCGGGATCGCCACGGTTCTCTCGGCCGTATTTGTGCCGATGGCCTTCTTCCCTGGATCGGCGGGAATCATTTACCGGCAATTCTCTATCACGATCGTGTCGGCGATGATCCTTTCCGTGGTCGTTGCCATTGTTCTTTCCCCCGCGCTTTGCGCGAAATTGCTCAAAGCGAAGCCGCACAAAGAAACGACGAAAGCAGAAGGGGCGGGGGCGTCGCCCGAGGGCAGAGGAATAGTGGCAGCGGCGGCCGACGGCTTTAATCGCGGCTTTACCGCAATGACGACGCGTTATGTGCGACTGGTCAAGGCGCTGGTCACCCGGTTCCAGGTCGTGGGGCTTGTGATCTATGGCGGCCTTTTGGTTCTCGCCGCTATATTGTTCCTCCGTATACCGACGGCGTTCCTGCCGAACGAAGATCAGGGGTCGGCAATCGTGCTTGCGCAATTACCGCCGCTTGCGACCCTCGACCGAACCGAGACCGTCATGGGATCGATCCGCGACTATTTCCTCGAAGATGAGGAGGAGGCTGTCCGGGGGTTGTTCACCATCTCTGGCTTTTCCTTCGCCGGCCAGGGCCAAAATCAGGGCCTTGCTTTTGTGCGGCTGAAGGATTGGGAAGAGCGGAAGTCGGAGGGGCTTGCGGCTAATGATGTCGCCGGTCGCGCGTCCGGTGCATTCTCCCAGTTTGTCGAAGGCCAAGCCTTCACCATCGTGCCGCCCCCCATCAGCTCACTTGGGAATGCCAGTGGCTTTAATCTCTATCTTCAGGATCGCGGGAATGTCGGACATGACGGCTTGCTGGCCGCGCGGAACCAATTATTGGGCATGGCGGCGCAGAACCCGAAAGTCGTTGGTGTGCGGCCGAACGGTCTTGAAGATAATCCGCAGTTCAATATCAAGGTCGATGCCCAAAAGGCCCAAGCTCTCGGGCTCTCCCTGGGCACGGTCAATACAACGCTCTCAACGGCTCTCGGGGGCCTCTATGTGAACGATTTCGTGGATCGTGGGCGGATCAAGCGGGTCTATGTGCAGGCCGAGGCCCCCTATCGTATGATGCCCGAAGACATCGAAAAGATCCGTGTTCGAAATGCAAGCGGGGATATGATCCCCCTCAATGCCTTCACGGAGATGGAGTGGAGCTACGGCTCACCACAGCTTCAGCGCTACAATGGTGTTTCCGCCATGAATATCCAGGGCCAGGCGGCGCCGGGCATCAGTTCCGGTGAAGCCATGGCCGAAATGGCGCGGATGATCGGTGACCTGCCCTCGGGCATCGGTTTTGAGTGGACGGGGCTTTCTCTCGAAGAGCAAACTTCTGGATCCCAGACGCCCCTTCTCTATGCGTTGTCGATCCTGATCGTCTTTCTTTGTCTGGCTGCTCTCTATGAAAGCTGGACGATCCCCGTCTCGGTCCTGCTGGTGATGCCATTGGGGATTGCGGGGGCGCTCCTTGCGACATGGTCGCGGGGGCTGGCCAACGACATTTTCTTTCAGGTCGGTATGCTGACGACGATTGGCCTCGCGTCGAAAAATGCGATCTTGGTCGTGGAATTTGCAAAAGATCTCGAGGCGCGGGGATATGCGCTGGTCGAGGCCACGGTCGAAGCGGCGCGGGTCAGATTGCGGCCGATCCTGATGACGTCGCTAGCTTTCGGCTTTGGGGTGGTCCCCCTGGCTCTTTCGAGCGGGGCGGGGGCCGCGGCGCGGACCGCGATCGGCAGCGCGGTAGTTGGAGGCGTTCTCGCGTCAACGATCTTTGGGATATTCTTTGCGCCGCTGTTCTATGTTCTGATCCGGCGTCTTACCGGGGCAAGGCGTCGCTCGGAGACGGCTTCGGCCGACACAGGGCCAGGGACAGAGCCGACAATTGCTCAGCCTGCGGAATAGACCAAAGGGCTAGTCCGTTTCATTGGCCTCTTCGCTCGCGGCTTGCCCAGCATAGCGCTGGGCCAAGAGGGCGCAGGCGATCAATTGTAATTGATGATAGAGCATGAGCGGCAGCAAGATCAGGCCGATTGCCCCGCTTCCGGCGAACAAGACTTGAGCCATCGGGGCCCCGTTGGCGAGACTCTTCGTCGAGCCGCAAAAGACGACTGACACCTCGTCGTGGCGGGAAAGGCCAATAGCCCGCGCCGCGAGGGTCACGAGAACCAGCGCGACCGCCAGAAGCATCATAACGAGGGCAATCGTTCCCGCCAATTGAACCGGGGAAACCGTCGACCATACCCCCGCTGCGGTAGACGACGCGAAGGCAGTATAGACGATCAGCAAAATGACCCCCCGGTCGAGGCGGGTGATCTTCGGCTTATGCCGCGTAATAAAATCTGCGATCAGGGGGCGGCATAATTGTCCCGCCGCAAAGGGCAGGAGCAGGACCTGGGCAATGTCGATGAGGGCCTGCTGATAGGAGAGGCTGCCGGTTCCCGAGGAGCCGATCATTGAGAGCAGTGCCGGGGTGACGACCAGCCCAATAAGGCCGGAGAGGGACGCGTTGAAGACGGCGACCGGCACATTTCCGCGCGCCGCTGCGGTCATCGCCACGGCGGAAGAAATCGTTGAGGGGAGGGCCGCGAGGAAAAAGAAGCCAAGGCGCAGCGAGTCCGATAAAAAAGGCCCGAGCGAATAATAGAAGACCAGTCCGATCAAGGGGAAGAGAACGAAGGTTGTCCCTTGGATCAGAAGATGGACCGGCCAACGGCGCGCGTTCTCGACGATGACTTGGCGAGGAAAGGCCGCGCCGTGCACGAAAAAGATCAGGGCAATGCCGACTTGCGTAACCATCTGTAGTCTGAGCGGTGATGAAGGCGCGCCAGGGCCCGGCACCAAGAACCCGGCCAGGGCCGTTGCTGCCATCGCCACGACAAAGGGATCGATACGTATCCGTTCCCTTATGGAGCGAGAGCCGGACGCTCCATCCGTTCGCCTTTCGTTACCCATAACGTGCCTTTCCATCCCGCTTGCCAAAGCCCTTATGGGATCTCGTCGTCCTTGGCGAGCGGGCTCGATGCGGGGCCGGGGGGGACGGCAAGGGCGTCGAGAGCTGAGAGATATTGGGCCCGAAAGACCGATAATCGCGCGACGAGATCGTCACTAAGATAGGTCTCGGCGTAGTGCTTGCCCTTGGGATCAACCCGCCAATCATTGGCGAGAAATCGGACGGACTTTGTCCCTTTTAGGAGAGTGATATCGGCGCGGCCCTCTGAGAATTGCCGCAATTGCCGATCTAGAGCCGTGACCACCCCTCGCTCATAGTCTGGGCGGTCCGATAGGGCGAGCACCAAAAAGCGATCCGCTTGGGGATAATACGTGAAGCCGAGATGAAGGTCGCCGTCGGCTTCACCAATCATCATACCGTAGAGGGATTTCAATGTCGTTTGATTGAGAAGGTCACTCTCCTCCCCCTCTTCGATCCAATAGGCCGGTGTCTCGATGGCGTCATCGGTCGGACACTGCACAAGGACGCTATCTTGGAAGAAAACATAGCCGAGGGCCGCGGCCAGTCTGTTGGCCTTGTCGGTCGGCGGGAAGTGGGCGGCCAGGGAGGGGCCCGTATGCCCACGATATCCGCCCCAGACCGGTCGGATATCGACCGAAAGAGCAGGGGCGACAGTGGATAAAATCCCCGCCGCCACGGGGGAGACGGATTTCAAGAACGCTTCGGCCTCGGCCGGGTTTGTCGCCAGGGCGTGAAGGGCTCTTTCTTGCTGCAGGCTAAGCTGATTTGCGGGCACATGATGGGGGAGAGCGGAGAAATTGATTTCGCAAGGGATCGGCTCTTCCTTCGCGATCGCTGGGGGGCCGCCGGCGGATATCAGCAGGCTGACAGCAAGGGACAGCGCCGCGCGCCAAGGGGTGGGGCGCCGGGCACGGCGTGACGGCTGAACGCGAGAGCTGAGAGGAAAACGTGTCATCAGTGACACAAGCTAGCGCAGATCGACCGATATGAGAAATATCCTGTTTACAATTTCGCAATTGCAAAAGTAGTGTCACAAATGTGACGCGGGTTTTGCGAGGGGCTGGGGGGCATCAAATGTCCTCCCTCGCTGTGCGTTTTCGCATTGATGACTTCGAATGAGTGACTGGGCGACAAGGGGAAGACTTATGCTCTCGATGACGGCAACATCATGCAATCAACCGGATACGGGATCGCAGAGGGGCCTCTCAAGAGGCAGCCGATCTTTGGTGAGCTCGCGCGCTCTGGTCGTGGCGCTGATGGGGTCTGCATTTGCTCTGCAGGGGGGCGCTTTCGCCCAGGAAGAAGAGCCGGAGGTTTTCACCGACACGATCGTCGTCGAAGGGAGCCTGAGGGCGCTGCCGGTGGAGGATGTGGGCTCGGTTTTTGGTTTTGACAAAGACCTTGTGGAAACGCCGCGCTCGGCGTCGACTATCAGTGCCGAGCAGATCGAGCGCTTCGGCATCACCGATATTTATGGCCTCGTTGCCCAAGCGCCGGGGACCTTCACCAACTCATTCTTTGGGATCGGGGGCGCTCTCGATATTCGCGGGACTCCCGGCGAAGTGTATTTCCGGGGGGTTCGTCGCCTCGACAATCCGGGCAATTATCCAACGCCTATCGGGGCGTCCGACCGAATCGATATCGTCCGGGGCCCCGCTTCTGTCATCTACGGTCCGTCCAAAACCGGCGGGTATATGAATTTCGTGCCCAAGACCGCGCGGGTTGCGGGGGGCGAGTTGATGACCGTTCCTGAGGGGGAAATAACTTATACGGGGGGGAGCTGGAACAAGAGTGTTCTCAGCGCCGCGCTCACGGGACCTGGTAACATTCTCGGTGAGGAGTTCGGCTATCATCTCTATGCTGAAGTCGAGGATTCGGGCAGCTATTACCGCAACATGTTCACCGAGCAGACGATCCTGCAGGGGGCGTTCGACAAATATATGTCGGATAATCTGCGGGTCGAATTCGGGTTTATGTACCACGATTTTTACGGCCAGCAGAACGGGGGCTGGAACCGTCTGACCCAGGAATTGGTGGACAATGGGACATATGTAACGGGGACCGCCCAAGCCGTGGATCAAAACGGCGATGGGGAATTGGGGCGCCGGGAATTCGATGCGGCCGGTGTGTTCAATCCGTTCGGTAACTTTGTTTGTGATCCGTCGGATGTTGCCAGTTTCGGGGTCGGCCCCGAAGGTATGACCGATGCGTGTCTGATGAACTCCCTCCCCGGTCTGGCTTTGACCGATGTTGGGGAGACGACCCTCGATCGTCGCAATGTATTGACCGGTGAGGATGACTTTCTCGAGAATAAAACCCTCACCTTCTATTTTGACTCGATTTACGAGAACGATGATGGGTTCGAGTTGATCAGCCAATTGTTCTTCGAAGGGTATGAGAACGAGAACGAAAACGACTATGGCTTCTCCCAATTCCATGACTCCTGGGTGATGGAAGGGAAACTCATCGTCAAAAAAGCGTTTGAGAACGATCTCGGCGTATTCACGACCCAGATTTCTCCGTCGATCAGATATACCGATTTTCTCCACGGAGATGATTTCGACTACGAATTTTTCCATCGGGCCGATCTGTCGAGCCCCAATCCTTATACCGCTCAGTCCGATAGGCTTTTGTCGACGGAGGGGGACGAGAATTATTCAACCTATGTCGAAGGCGATTACATCAATTACGGTCTTGCCGGGCTGTTCGACCTTGATTTCGAAATGGGTCTGAATGTCATTCTGGGGGTCCGCTACGATTACATCGATGCGGAATCGTTCAACCACACCGCCCGGCTCGACCCGGCGATTATTGGCAGCGATTACCTTCCCTCGGCGTCCGACGAAGACGATGGAGTCTCCTGGACGGCCAGCCTTTCCTACGATCTGCCCGGCGGAGTCGTGCCCTATGTGACGGCCTCGGAGCAATCGACGGTCGTTGCGGGACAGGGGGCGGAAATTACTGTCGACAATCTCGCCGCGGGTACATGGTTCAGCGCTTCGGAACTGCTTGAATTCGGGATCAAGGGCAGCTTCTTCGACGATCGTTTGTATACAGCGCTGTCGGTCTATGAACAGGAGCGGGTCGATTTTAACGCTCAGTCGATCACGGTGAACCAATCGGTCAAGACCGAAGGTCTTGAGGCGGAGTTTCGCTGGGCAGCGACCGATAATCTTCTGATCACCGGCGCCTATACCAAGACCGAGGTCGTCAACCTAACCGGTCTGGAAGAGGGGACATTGTTCAGTTTCTTCGGAGCGGAAGACTTGGTGAATGTCAGCGATCCGTCCCTGTTCTATGGGGCGCAGCCGATTGGGCTCCTCACCATTCCGGATGAAGATGCGGCCCGTCGCGCCGGGATCCCGGAAAATATCTACTCTCTCACCGCGACTTACGCTTTTGATAATGGGTTGTCCTTGAGCGGCAGCGTGGTCGATGTCGAGGAGGTATTCTCGGGTCAGTCCCAAGCGGTCGAATTGCCGGCTTACACGCTCGTCGATGCCAGCGCGTCCTATGAGTATGAGAACTGGTTGTTCCAGGCGACGGTCAAAAACCTGACGGACGAGGAATATTTCCGCGCGAACTTTACGGAGCTCTTCGGCAGCACCATCGTTCTTCCGGAAATGCCGCGGAGCTTCCAGGCATCGGTTGTCTATAAGTTCTGAGGGCAGACCGATCGCCTATCTCCCGAGTGCCCCCCGGTCCTTCACACTCTCGGACCGCGGGGCTGCGGGGCGGCAGGGGGAGGTGACGGACGTGGCCGTCCTCAACGAGCGTAACGCAAGAAGGGGAGGGTCGTTTGAATAGGAACGTCACTCTCTCCCCCTCATCATCCGACAGCGGAGAGTCCTCGGGCCGTAAATCAGTAAACACCGATGAAGACATTGATCGGGGAGCTGCAATGTCTGGATCGTATCGCGATCCAGATTATTTTCCGCCCCTTGGCGTGTCGATTCTGCTCGGGGTGCAGCACATCCTCGCTATGTTTGTGAGCAATGTGACCCCGGCCGTCATCGTGGCGGGGGCGGCGGGTATTGGCTTTGGCGCGGCCGACCAAACGCCCCTCATTGTGATGATTCAGGCGTCGATGGTCTTTGCGGGGGTTGCCACCCTTCTCCAGACCATCAGTCTTGGACCGATCGGGGCACGATTGCCGATTGTTCAGGGCACCAGCTTTGCCTTTCTACCAATCATGATTCCCCTTGTCAGTGGAGGTGGGGTATCCTCCTTGTCGGCGCTCTATGGCGGGGCGCTATGCGGGGGGATCTTTCATTTGCTCCTTGCCCCCCTCGTGCCGAGGATTCGCTTCGCCTTGCCGCCTCTCGTCACGGGACTGGTCGTCCTCATGATCGGGCTGTCATTGATCCGCGTTGGGATCCAATATTCCGCTGGGGGCGTCCCGTCCCAAGGGACGGCGGCTTTTGGCCGAGGGGAGAGCTGGGCGTTGGCCCTGGTCGTTATGATGGCGACCCTTGGCTTCAAATTCTTTGGCCGGGGATTGCTCTCTACGGCGTCGGTCCTATTGGGAATTCTTACCGGCTACGCGGTGGCTGCGGTCTTTGGCCGGATCGACACGGTCGCCGTGAGCGATGCCGCATGGTTCTTGTTGCCGGAGCCTTTGCCCTTCGGCGTCTCGTTTTCGGCGGCGGCGATCGTCTCCTTCTGTCTGATTGTCCTCGTCTCGGGGATCGAAACCATCGGCGATGTCTCGGCCATCACCCAATCAGGCGCCGGTCGGCGCGCCACGGATCGGGAGCTGACGGGCGCCACCTTTGCCGATGGGGCAGGGACCTTGATCGCCGCGCTATTCGGGGGGCTGCCTAATTCCTCTTTTAGCCAGAATGTCGGTCTCGTGGCGATGACCGGGGTGATGAGCCGCCATGTTGTAACCCTCGGGGCGGTTTTCCTCGTTCTTTGCGGCCTGGTCCCAAAGATCGGTGCTGCGATCGTGACCATCCCCATTGAGGTGTTGGGGGGCAGTGTGGTCATCATGTTTGGGATGGTGGCCGCAGCAGGCTTGTCGATGCTAAGTGAGGTGACATGGTCGCAACGAAACCTGCTGATCTTCGCAACCTCGCTGTCGGTCGGTTTAGGTCTCCAATTGGTTCCTGATGCCTTGCAACATCTGCCCTCCCTCGCCCAAATCCTCCTTGCTTCCGGCGTTCTGCCGGCCGCTTTTCTCGCTATTGTCATGTCACTCGCGCTTCCGCCATTAGAGGACAAAGAGTGAAAGGCCGTGTGCTGATCACAGACCCGGCAGTCATTGTCACCATGGATGATGATCAGCGGGAGTGGGAGGGAGGCTATATTCTCATCGAGAACGGGGTGATCACCGATCTCGGCACCCCGGGGGCCATCCCCCCAAAGACGGAAGGCAATCTGACGTTCTTCTCGGCCCGTGATTGTGTGGTTACGCCGGGTCTTGTGAACACCCACCATCATTTGTTTCAGTCGATCACCAAGGCCGTGCCGGCGGCGCTCGATGTGCCGCTATTTGGGTGGTTGAAGACACTCTATCCCCTGTGGCGGCGTCTGACGCCCGAAGATGTCGACGCGGCGGTCAGTCTTGGGCTTGCTGAACTGGTTCTATCCGGGTGTACCCTGACCAGTGATCACCACTATCTTTATCCCAACGGTATCCAGCTCGACGATACAATCGCCGCGGCCCAGACAATAGGGGTGAGATTTCACGCAACCCGCGGGTCGATGAGTATCGGTCAGTCTAAGGCGGGGCTGCCCCCGGATGATCTCGTCGAGGACGAGGCGGCAATCCTCAAAGACTGCGAGCGGTTGATCGAGCGTTATCACGATCCCTCAGATGGCAGTATGCTCCGTATTGCCCTGGCTCCCTGCTCGCCCTTTTCGGTGAGCCAGGAATTGATGCGACAAACGGCACAGATGGCCCGGGCCAAAGGCGTGATGCTGCACACCCATCTTGCTGAGAATGTAGAAGACGTTCGCTTCTCCCTCGACCGATTTGGGTGCCGCCCTGGTCACTATGCCGAGGATCTTGGCTGGGTAGGAGAGGATGTCTGGCACGCGCACTGCGTTCAGTTGACTGAGGAAGAGCAATTTCTGTTCGGTCGGACCCGCACGGGTGTTGCCCATTGCCCGTGCTCAAATGGCCGGCTTGGGTCGGGTATCGCGCCGATCGTGGGCTATCTGCGCCATGGGGCGCGGGTGGGGCTTGGAGTTGACGGGTCGGCGTCAAACGATTCAGGCGATCTGATCGGCGAGGCGCGTCAGGCTTTGCTCATGCAACGGGCGAAAGAGGGGGCGGACGCGCTCTCCGCTCGGGCTGCCCTTCGTCTTGCCACCCGCGGCGGCGCCGAGACCTTGGGGCGATGCGATACGGGACAATTGGCGGTGGGGATGCGGGCCGATCTTGCCTTTTGGCCGCAAGGCGAACTTGCCGCCGCGGGGGCCTGGGACCCTGTCGCTGCGCTCATTCTTTGTGCGCCACGTCGACCGAGCCATGTCATGGTGGAAGGCCGGCTTATCGTCGAGGAGGGGCGCCTGACCATGGCTGATGAGGGGCACCTCGTGGCAAGATTGAACCGACTGGCAGAGCGCCTTAAAACGCTGGCCTAACGACGATGAAATGGGGCTGACAATGCGCATTCTCCTCAGCGTTTTCGCGCTACTGGCGGCGGGTAACGTGGTGTCCTGCGGGGAGGATACCCGGCCGACCGAAGCGACGGCGGCTTTCTTCGAAGAGATAAGGGGCGACTTCACGCAAGGGAGAGCGTTTCTTCAAGCAATGCCAAAGGGTGGCGATCTGCATACGCATTTGCCTGGAGCGGTATATGCAGAGAGCTTGATCGAATGGACGGCGGATGGGGCTGAGGACCCGGAGCTCTGTTACGCCGCGGAGGACCCTGCGTTCGTTCCCTGTAGTCAGGTCGAGGAGATCGCGTCGTCCTGCTCGGCGGGGACAAATGTGCGAGTCAGTGTCCTTATAACGGACGAAGATTGTCGCAGCGCAGCTATTGAGTCGTTTTCGGTGCGGAATTTCGCCCCTTCGGGTAAGCCTGGGGACAATTCCGGGGCGGACCATTTCTTTTCGACCTTCGATCGTTTCTATCCCGCCTTTCGGGCTTATCGCGGGGAAAGCCTTGCCTGGATCAGAGAAACGGCGGCCCTTCAGAATATTGTCTATGTCGAGCCCATATGGTCTTTGGGGATTCCCATCCCTGCCCAGATGGGGGTCACCGAAACACTTAATGGTGAGACCGACGCGGACTTTGCCGCCTATGAAGAGGCGTTGATGGCGGGGGGCATGGCCGAATTGGTGTCGTCCGGGCGCGCCCTTCTTGCCGAGATGGCGGCAGAGGCCGACGCCATTTTGCGCTGCGACTCCGACACGCCCGCACCCGGCTGTGCCGTCGCGTATCGCCAATTAGGGGCAGCTGTCAGGACGCTCCCGCCGGAATTGGTCTTCTCGCAGATAATGCTGCACTTTATGATTGCGGCGGAGGACCCTCTGAGTGTTGGTGTCAATATTCTGGCACCGGAACATGCTGCCATCGCCCTCCGCGATTATCGTCTCCATATGAAGATGTTCGCTTATTTTGCAGAGAAATATCCCGAAGTGGGGTTTACCCTTCATGCCGGTGAGCTGTGGTCAGGGCTGACCGAGCTTGAGGATATGACCTATCATATCCGTGAGGCGGTCGATGTGGCGCGGGCGCGCCGAATTGGGCACGGCGTGGGTATCGGCTATGAGACGGATGCGCCCGCGCTATTGCAACAAATGGCCGACCAGGGCGTAACGGTTGAGATCAACCTGACGAGTAATGAGGTCATTTTAGGGGTTAAGGGGGACCAACACCCGATCACCACCTATCGGCAGTTTGGTGTCCCCATCGTTCTGTCGACGGATGACGAAGGCGTGCTGCGAAACGATTTGACGACAGAGTATCAATTGGCGGCTGAGCGATACGATCTGTCCTATGAGGATCTGAAGACCCTTTCTCGGCAGAGCTTGCAATCGTCTTTCCTGCCGGGGGCGCCCCTGTTCGAAGATGTTGCGGCAGGTCGCCTCATTTCGGCCTGTCGCGGACGCTTTGACAGCCGGGCTTGCCGACGCTTCGCCGATGACAGCGAAAAAGCGCGATTGCAGATCGACCTCGAACGGCGCTTTGCCGCGTTCGAAGACGCCTATTGATCATTTCACACGCCGACCGTCGATATAGGTCCGGGCGATGGCGCGGTCATCGCCTAGGATGGCGAGCGCGAAGAGACGGTCTTCGAGACGCGGCGCATTGGCCATGCGACGGCCGATGAGCGATGTCGCTTTCATATCAAGAACCACAAGATCCGCCTCCGTCCCCGGCGCCAATGTGCCAATGGCGTGGTCAAGCGAAAGGGCTTTGGCGCCGCCGAGTGTGGCCATATAAAACGCCTCACAGGGGGGGAGAGGGGCACCGCGCAATTGGCCCACCTTGTAGGCTTCGCCCATCGTGCTGAGGAGGGAAAAGCTTGTCCCCGCCCCTATATCCGTCCCCAAACCGATGGAAAGGTTTGCCTGCTTGCACTTCTCATAATCGAACAATCCACTGCCAAGAAAAAGATTTGATGTCGGACAAAAGGCGATGGAACTGCCTGCGTCGGCCAGTCGGGTCCGTTCCCGGTCGGTAAGGTGGATACAATGGGCAAAGACGGATCGTGACCCCACTAAATTGAAGGTGTCATAGGTATCAAGATAGCCCTCGCATTCGGGAAAAAGGGAGGTGACCCAAGCAATTTCCGAGGGGTTTTCCGACATATGGGTCTGGAGATAGAGAGAGGGGGTTTCGGCAAGAAGCCGCCCCGTCATGGCGAGTTGGTCGGGAGATGATGTCGGCGCGAAGCGAGGGGTGAGCGCATATGACAAGCGCTGATATCCGTGCCATTTCTCGATCAAGTGTCGACAGGCGGCTTCTCCATAATCAGCGCCATCCAATAATCCCTCTGGGGCGTTGCGATCCATCAGCACCTTTCCGGCGATCATCCGCATATTGATCGCAGCGGCCTCAGAGAATAGGTGGTCGACGGCCTCGGCATGGACGGTGCCAAACACCAACGCGGTGGTCGTTCCATGCCGGATAAGTTCGTCAGTGAAGGCTCTTGCAACCTCTCGGCTATGTGCTGCATCCGCAAAAGCCAACTCTGTTGGAAAAGTATAGTTGGCAAGCCAATCGAGAAGTTGCTCCCCGTAGGATGCTATCATATCCGTTTGAGGAAAATGTGTGTGAAGATCAATGAGGCCAGGGATGACGAGGGCGTCCTTTATCTCTTCGGGAGAGATCTGGCTCGGAAGCTGACCGACCAACTGATCGAAGGGCCCGGCCATCTGAATACGGCCCCCCGATAGAAAGATCAGGCCATCCTCGTGATAGACAAGGGCGTCCGGGTGATGAGCTGGATCAGCACGTAGCCAGGCGAGGGAGGACCGGAGAGCAAGTGGTGGGGCTGTCATTCCGCGGCGATGAGTTGGGTGGTGGGAGCGGTGAGAGAGAGGCCCGAATCGATGGCTTCTTCATCCCGCTGGAGGAGGCCCGCTGCGATATCGATCGCAATCGCGGCGGGGGTTTTCCCCTTAAGCACACCCGCCCCGATGGGGCAGGTCAGATCAGAACACCGCAGCTCCGTCACCCCATCCTGCCTCAGCCGTCTAAGGAAACGCTGATTTTTCGTCCGGCTCCCAATCAATCCGCACAGGCCTGTTGCCGGCGAACTGAGAATGTTCAAAACGATCATATAGTCGAGTTCGTGGGAGTGAGTGAGCACGACGAAGTCTGAGTTGAGGGGAAATCGGGATCGTTCGGCGGCCGGCATCTCCGTCAGATAGGTCTTGAGGGGCAAAGCCGCGAGGGCGGAAAGGCTCTCGGCGCGCGTGTCGATCACTGCGACGGGACGGTCCGTTTGGCACATGATATGCGCGAGACGTTGACCGACATGGCCTGCACCGAAAATCACGACAGGACGGGGCGGGGGCGAAAGATGTTCGTAGACGGCGGCCACATGGGATAGGGGATCGTTGGCGGTGAGGGGGCGGTCGCTTTTGTCGACAAGGACGATCCGGTCGTGGGCCTGCTCCGGCCAGGCTGCTTGGGAGATGGGGATGGTCGATCGCGTATTTTGCCCCCACTCGGTTTTGATATAGGCCCCAGACGATCCGTTATCTCCGGCGGATAGCCAGTTGAGGTCTTCGCGCCCGAGGCGTTCGATCAGAAGGCGGGCAAAACCGCCGCAGCATTGCTGAAGAATCGGCCCTAAAGGGTAATCCTGGAGACGATAGGTCAGGTCCGGTTGGGCGAGGAGGCGCCGGGCCTGATCGGTCGCCTGCCATTCCAACTGGCCGCCCCCTATGGTTCCCGCCGTTGAGGTCTCGGTCACGACCATTTTGGCGCCGGCTTCACGGGGGGTTGATCCCCGTACACTGCATTGCCGGATCAGGGCGACGGGGTGCCCTTCCGTCAGGGCCGAAATGGCCGCGTGTCGCCAGTCGACACTCACGAGACCCCTTTCGCCCCCGGTTCCATCCGCCGCCGGATATCCTCGATCGCCATAAGGATCGCTTCAGGGGTGGCGGGGGCTTGAAGCGCGGGAAAGACCCGATGCTCGCCCACCGCTGCGACAGCATGGGTGAGCGCAGAGAAGACAGAGATCGCGAGCATGAAGGGCGGTTCGCCCACGGCTTTTGACCGGTGGATCGTCTCTTCCTTGTTCTCTCCCCGCTCCCAAATATCGATGGTAAAGGCGGCCGGGCGGTCCCGCGCAGTGGGGATTTTATAGGTCGACGGCGCGTGGGTGCGCAGACGCCCCTCTGAATCATAGACCAGTTCCTCACTTGTCAGCCAACCGAGCCCCTGGATGAATCCCCCTTCGATCTGTCCACGGTCGATCGCCGGATTGAGGGAGCGCCCGACATCGTGAAGAATATCGACCTTCATGACGCGGCTTTCCCCCGTTGTCGCATCAATGGCCACCTCACTGACAGCGGCGCCATAGGCATAATAGTAGAACGGCCGTCCACGATGGGTCGCCCGGTCATAGTGGATTTTCGGCGTTCGATAAAATCCGGTTTGCGACAGCGAAATGCGCGCGCGATAGGCCGCGGCCACAATTTCGGTAAAGGTAAGGGGGACATTCCCTACATAGACCTTGCCGCTGCGGAAATGAATCTCCTCGGGCGAAACCCCATATCGGTCTGCGGCAAAAGCGGTCAGCCGATGTTTGATTTCGCGGGCCGCATTGGCTGCGGCCATACCGTTGAGGTCTGAACCGGAGGAGGCGGCGGTCGCCGAGGTGTTGGGGACTTTGTCCGTACGGGTCGATGTCACGCGTATCCGCTCAAGATCGATCTGAAATTCTTCGGCAACGACCTGGGCCACCTTTGTCATGAGGCCCTGACCCATCTCCGTGCCGCCGTGGTTCACCTGGACGCTGCCGTCGAGATAGACATGCACAAGCGCCCCCGCCTGATTAAGGTGGGTCGAAGTGAAGGAGATCCCGAATTTCACCGGCGTAAGAGCAATCCCGCGTTTGAGGACCGGGCTTTCGCGATTGAACGCGTCAATGGCCGCCCGCCTCTCCCGATAGTTTGCCTCAAGAGCAACACGTTCAATCAGCTCACGCGCGATACCGTCGTCCACCGTCTGGCCGTAAGGGGTCAGATTGCGGCCTTTCCGGTAGAGATTGGCGAGGCGAATATCTAAGGGGTCAGCATTCAGCTCAAAAGCGATCTGATCCATCATCCGCTCACCAGCCAGCATGCCCTGGGGGCCGCCAAACCCGCGAAAGGCGGTGTTGGAGACGGTGTGGGTACGATACCGATGGGAGGTGATCGCCGCGAGGCCTAGGAAATATGTGTTGTCCACATGAAACATGGCGCGGTCATTAACGGCCATGGACAGATCCGTAGAATGACCACATCTCGACGATAGCTCGACATGGGCGCCGATCATGCGGCCCTCGTCATCGATACCTGCCTCATAGGCTGCTTGAAAATCGTGACGCTTACCCGTCATGATCATGTCTTCGTCCCGGGTCAGACGACATTTCACCGGCCGACCGGTCAGACTGGCGGCGAGGGCCGCGGCGGTCGCGGGGAGGGCAGGGTGGGTTTCCTTGCCCCCAAACCCACCGCCCATGCGGCGGGTCTCGACAACGATGTCGTGATCGGCGCGACCGAGAACCTGAGCAATCAGATGCTGGGCCTCGGTGGGGTTCTGGGTCGAAGAAAAGACGTGCAATTCGCGATCCTCACCGGGAATCGCCATGGCGATCTGTCCTTCGAGGTAGAGGTGGTCCTGCCCGCCAATCGTCAGATCTCCCCTTATCCGATGCGGGGCCTCCGCGATATGTCGGCGGACCTCTTCGACCGGGGCGCCCATATGTTGGGTCTCTTCGATGAGGGAGCCGTGCTGGCTGGCCGCCTTTATGTCGAGATAGGCGGGCAGATCGCCATAGCTCACCTTGGCGCGGCTGGCCGCTCGCCTCGCGCCGTCATAACTTTCCGCCACGACAGCGAAAATCGGCTGGCCATGAAAGACGACTTCATTCTCCGCAAATAGCGGATCATCCTTAATCACAGGGCCGATATCGTTCCGGCCAGGGATCATATCGGCGGTCAATACCGCAACCACGCCTGGATAGTTGCGCACGGCGGAGAGGTCGCAATTGAGGATAGTCGCATGGGCTTTCGTCGATACACCAAAGGCGAGATGGAGAAGGCCGGGCGGCTCTGGGAGGTCGTCGATATATTTCGCGGTCCCGCTGACATGACGGACCGCACTTTCATGGGCGACGGATTGTCGGACCCCGCCCCTAATCTCTCTGGTCTGTTCAGGGTGTTGGGGCTCGCCATGGTCAGGCATTGGTGGCCTCCACCGCGATCGGCGGGATGTCGTACAGATCGATCGGTGCCGTTGAGGCATCGACCTCCCTCATCATCGCAGCCAACAGGGCCTGGGCGGCCGCCTGTCGATACGCCGCCGTGGCGCGCAGATCGCTCAAGGGGGTGAAATCCTTTGTGAGAGCACGCAGCGCCGGAGCTATCCCCTCCATGCTCAATCGAGCGCCCGCCAAGGCGGCTTCACAGCCATGGGCGCGCCTTGGTGTCGCGGCCATGCCGCCAAAGGCGACGCGCGCCGAACGGATAATCCCCTCACTGACGTGAAGGGAGAAGGCACCGCAGACGGCGCTGATGTCTTGGTCGAAGCGTTTGGAAATTTTGCGAAAGGCGACAAGTTGATCAGGAGACCGCTTCGGCACGATAATCGCCTTCACGATTTCGTCCGGTCGCAGATCTTGCTTGCCGTAATCGAGGAAAAATTCCTCAAGGGGCAGCCGCCGCTCCCCCGACGAGGAGGCGAGGACCAAGGTGGCCCCAAGGGCAATTAGGGCCGGAGGGCTATCCCCGATAGGAGATCCATTGGCAATATTGCCGCCGATCGTGCCCGAATTTCGGACCTGTGTCGCCCCAAGTCGGCTGAGAAAACGACCGAAGGCGGGATAGAGCGCGACCAGCGGCCCTAAGGCATCGGTATACCTTACACCGGCGCCAATCGTCAGCACGGTATCGTCTTCCGTCACCGACCGCAATTCCTCAACGTCGTTGACCGAAATAATTTCAATCAACACACGGAAGTCCTTGTTCACCCATAGGGCGACATCTGTCGCGCCCGCCACAAGCGTCGCGTTCGGATAGGTCGCTTTCAGGGATAACAGGGCCGCGAGACTTTTGGGGGCGAAGAAATGCTTCGTCGTGGCGGTGGCCGGTTCGTCGTAACGATAGGCAAGGGGGGAGGTCCGCGCGAGACTATCCAGCCGCCGATGCGCGGCCTCCTCGTCGATCTTCAGCCCCTCGGCGGGAAGGGAGGTCATCATGTCTCCCGCCTGCTGAATGGGGCCATAGCCTGTGCAGCGGCAGAGATTCCCCGCCAGGCAGTCATTGAGATCCCCAGACATGCAATCGTCCTTCCCCTCATATCGGGCGAATAAGGACATCACAAAGCCAGGGGTACAAAAGCCGCATTGCGAGCCGTGGCAGGTGACCATGGCTTGCTGAACGGGGTGCAGCCGCTCACCGGTGGAGAGCGCCTCGACCGTGATGACCTCACGTCCATCGACCATGGGCAAAAAGAGGGTACACGCATTGAGTGCGCGATAGCGTATTTTCCCGCGTCGCCGCTCTCCCACGACAACCGTACAGGCGCCGCAATCGCCCTCCGCGCATCCTTCCTTCGTTCCGGTAAGGCGCGCGTCATAACGCAGCCAAGAGAGCAAGGAGGAGGTGGGGTCCGGGCGCGCGATCGATCTGACCTCTCCATTGAGGACGAATCTCACCCGGTCATCGGAAGTGTCGCTTTGATCGACCATAAGCCGATCTTACGCAAAATCTTTCGTTTATGGCCAGAGGGCAGCCGTTTTTGCCAAAACCTCTTGCGTGTGCGTAGATCGCCTTGGCAGGACGGCCAGTTGGGGCCAGCCGGGGAAGCCTGAGAGACGGTTGAGGAGTTGGGACAGAATGATCGAGCGGCTTTTTGGTCTTGAGGCACAGGGGACGACGGTCAGTCGCGAAATCATTGCGGGCGTAACGACCTTTTTGGCCATGGCCTATATTATCGTCGTCAATCCGTTGATCCTCTCCGAAGCGGGCATGGACAGCGGCGCCGTCTTTGTTGCGACCTGTCTGGCCGCCGCGATTGGCACGGCGATTATGGGCGTTCTCGCCAATTATCCGATCGCTCTCGCCCCCGGGATGGGGCTCAATGCCTTTTTCACCTATGGGGTTGTCCTCGGCCTGGGGATCCCATGGGAGGTCGCCCTCGGCGCGGTCTTTTTCTCCGGCGTCATCTTTATCGCTCTCACCCTGCTGCCCATACGCGAGTGGATCATCAACGCGATCCCCCTTGAGCTGAAACAGGCGATCACGGCGGGTCTGGGACTGTTTTTAATCATCATAGGGCTGAGCAGTGTGGGAATGATCGCCGACCACCCCGTCACCCTTGTGACCTTGGGCAATCTGGCCGAACCCACCCTTTGGCTGGCCGCCTTTGGCTTTTTGATCATCGGCGTTCTTGAGGCCTTGAAGGTCCCTGGCGGCATTATTCTCGGGATTGGTGCGACGACGCTTGCCGGGGTGATCTTGGGCATCTCTCCTGTGCCGGGCGTGGTGGCGCCGCCGCCGTCGATTGCGCCGACCCTCTTCGCCCTTGATCTTCAACAGGCGTTCAATCTAGCGTTGGTCAGTGTCGTGATCTCCTTTCTTTTCGTCGATCTGTTTGACACGGCGGGAACGCTTGTCGGCGTGGCCCAGCGTGCGGGACTGCTCGACGAGAATGGCAAGTTGCCGCGTTTGAGATTGGCGCTCTTCGCTGACAGTACGGCGACGCTCATCGGCTCCCTTCTTGGGACGTCCAGCACCACCAGCTATGTGGAGAGTGCAGCGGGCGTCAGGGCAGGGGGGCGCACCGGTCTGACAGCCCTGACCGTCGCGCTACTCTTCCTGCTGGCCTTATTCTTTGCTCCCCTGGCGGGCGCGGTTCAGAGTTATGCCACCGGACCCGCCCTTGTCTTTGTCGGGTGCGTCATGGTGAGGGGGCTGACCGAGGTCGATTGGGACGATGTGACGAGTTTCGTGCCGGCCGTGGTCACGGCGGTCGCAATGCCTTTGACGTATTCCATCGCCACGGGGATCGGGCTTGGGTTCATCACCTATGCGGTGCTGAAACTCCTGACCGGGCGGATTGCCCAGGCCACGCCCGGCGTCCTTATCCTCGCCCTGTTGTTTCTTGTAAAATTCGCGTTGATCGACGCCGCCTAACGCCGTGTCGATCACTCTTGGTGGAAAAGCGTCTCTTTCTCATTGAGCCATCGCCTTGGCTTTATGCGAACGGGGCCACGGCGCGCTTGATTATATTCGAGACGATTGTGGTCTTCCCTTACCTAAGGCTCCCTTGCATCCTTCCGAGGGCGGAAGGACGCAAAGGCAGCTCGTGCGATCACTCCGCGGCGTCGCTGCCGGGGACCGTGTCGCCATAGACATCCCAGTTCTCGATCAATTCGTCGATGACCGTCGAGCCGACCAGATAAAGCGACTCAAGGGCGGCATTCAGGCCGCTATATTCCTCGTTCTCCCGGAGGAGATAATCCACAGCCGTTACGCCGGGGGGCGGCATGGTGTAATTGCTCCCCGCCCGGAGAACCATGCCGCGATCCTTATCCACAAGGCCGGCGCCGTCGAGATAGGTCAGCGCCTGGAAGGTGCCCGTATCCTCCATGGCGGAGGTCACGAAATCGCCCTCGCCATCGGTCCAATACGCGACCCAATCATTGGCCCAATCATTCATCATTTCGCCGTGCCAAAAGGTCATGGCGGCCAATTGGGCGCCTTTCAGCACGAAGGGCGGTTTTTGCGCCATGGGATGCTCGGTAAAACTGGCCCGTTCTTCTGCGATCTGCGGATCGTCTGGAAGCTCGATATCCTTTGTCAGCTCAAAGGCCCAATCGCGAAGGGCCGTGTTGGCGATGAACAATTCCCCGGTCGGTTCGGGCCGGTTGGGATCGTTCGGACCCGTTGTATAGCGAGCGAAATAGCCGGTTTCCCAATCCTCCGGAATCTCACGTGGATCGATTTCGTGGGCAAGATCCCCGTCCACCAGATAGGTGGCCCAGGCCGCCGATCCGATCGATGCGTCTTCGGGGTCGATGCCGGCAATCCCTGCCACGAGCCAATAGGCCTTGCTGACATCGAAGCGGTCATCGTGACCTAGCCCCATAATCGCCGCGGTGGATTTGGCGGTCCCGATACCGGTGACCATGCCGAGAATCTGGGTTTCGGGATTATAGTGATAGGCATGATGGCCGCCGGGATTGGGCAGAACCGTGTCGAGGTCCAGGCGCTCGTTCCACAATTGGAACTCCCCGGCCTGATCGCCGCTATCCTCACCGATTTCAAACATGGTCACGATGACCACTTTGACGGGCAGGGGCGTGCTCTCGTCCATGTCCGGCTGGGCAAGGACAACCATCGAGGAGGCGGCGTCCGCCTCGGGTTCGGAAATGGGTTCCGGCGCATTATCGCCGCACGCAGCCATGAGGCTGAGGAGGGCGGGCGCCAATAATAGGCGCGCTTTAGTGAAATGGGGATGGGTCATGATCAGTCTCCAGCTATAGTGACAGGGTATGAGAGAAAAAGCTCAACGGGGCGAGCCAGGGGGCGGTGCCTCAAGGATCGTGATATCCGACGGATCGTAGGCCGGGGCGGTGACGGCGAGAAAGCGCAGATCGGTGACCGCCTCTACGCGATGGGGGAGGATTGGGGGCATAAAGACGATATCGCCAGGTGCGATGGACTGCCGGGTCTCCCCGACCTCCGCAATCCCGGTGCCGTCAAGGACGATCAACGCCTCCGTTCCCTCGGCCGTCTTCAGGAGGGGAAGAGCTGCGCCCGCTTCTAGCCGGAAGCGAGTCACGCTGAGGGCGTCAGTGGCGACGGGCCCTGTCCGGCCGATCACCGGGGCGAGACTGATCCCCTCACCATAGACAGAAGTCGGGGAGGTGGGGGGCGCCTCTTCGCCTGCCTCGGGGCGGGTGAGGGCGATGATCATCTCGGCGGCTTCGGGATAAGCAGCGCTGAGGGCCTCACGATCCCCCGGCTCATATCCGGCGGGCTCGAAGGCCGGGGCGAGCGTCGCCGAGAAGAAGGTGTATCCCTGACCGCCCCCCTCAGCCATGGTTTCCGCCGGACGGGCGCCCATCCACGTCCCGCGGGGGACGAGGATCTGGGGGTGATGACCGATAAGGGGGTCGGGGCCGAGGATCGGGCGCTCGACACGGCCATCAGGGTGCAAAAGCAGCATCTCAGCCGGTGCCCCGCCGAGATAGGTCCAATATTCGTCTGTATCAAGACGGTGAAGAGCGGAAAAATCTCGTGCTGTGATCAGGGCATAGATCGAATTGTGAAGCGCCCTGCGTTCAGTCCCCCTGACGGCACCGCTGATCGTTTCGTGGTCCGAACGGTGGTTGAGGGCGAACCATGCGCCCTCATGGGGGATGAGGGCCATGTCGTAATGGTCGATCAGCGCTTGGGCACGGGGGGGCGGCGGCCCATCGCCCGTCATCCCGGTGCCACCGGCCCCAATCAAGGCGAATACTGAGAAAAAGGCAGAAACAAGACCCATTGATCAGCTCCCCCTATAGGTCGAATAGGCATGGGGCGTCACCAAGAGGGGGACGTGGTGGTGCCGAGAGACATCGCTGACCACAAAGTCGATGGAAACGGTATCGAAAAAGGGGACGATGTCAGGGTCCTTTTCCTTGAAATAGTCGCCTACGGAGAACATTAACCGATAGGCCCCCTGTGTCAGGGCCCGCTCTCCCAGAAGTGATCGGCAGCGACCATCCTCATTGGTTTTGTCCGCCCCAAGAAGGGTCTCTTCGCGGAATAGGGATACAGCGACCCCCACTGCCGGTTGGCCGCAGGTCAGGTCGAGAATATGGGTGGACAAACCGCTCATGACGCCTTCGCATTTGTGGAGGCCACAGCACGTTCATCGAGGGCCACGAATTCCGGTTCGCTATAGGCAAGATAGTCCTGCAGCCACGGGCCCTGATCATCCTGGAAGAGCTGGTCGGCGATCCCGCGGGCTAGGCGGGGGATCGCATATCCAAGGCCGGAGACGGCGGCGGCGGAAAGGCCAAGACTGATAAGCGCGCCGTAATTGAAAAGAAACAGGCCGTATACTGCTTTGGCATCCGCTTCGGTACGGGGGTAAACATCGAAATGGCCGCCCAAATAGGGGTGGGCGTCGAGGACGGCGTTCCTGATCTCCTCGCGCGGGGTAAACCGGTCCCCCCACCGCGCCATCTTGTCGGCGAGGGCCCCCAATTCGGGCCGCAGATCGGGGTCGGTGACAAGCCCCGTGGAGAGCACGAGGAAATCGGCCTTGGTCACGCCGTGGGGGGTCGTGATCTCCACCCCGTCGGGGGTATCGGCGAGCGCCTGCCAGGGGGCGCCGAGATGCAGATGGAACCCCTCCCACGCCGCGGCACGGTTGAAGGTGTCGTTGGTCGGCGGCTGACTTCGGTCGAAAAAAGACGCCATGATCTCGTATTTCATCTCATCGCTCAGCGTAGCAAAGCGGGGGATAACGCCGCTACGTTCCATGAAGCGGATGGGATTGACCTGCGGCAAGCTCGGTCGGCGGACAAAGACGTGGGCCTCCTTCACCCCAGCGGTCAGAGCCGCATTGGCATTATCGAAGGAGGAGGCCCCGGCCCCCAGAATGGCGATCCGTTTTCCGGCCAACTGGCTGTAATCGATGGCTTTACAGGTATGAGCATATCGCTCTTGAGGCAGAACGTCGGACACGAACCGCGGGACGTGCCATTCGCCGCCGCCCTGGATGCCCGTTGCCAGGACGACCTTGCGGGTCATCACGATTTCTTTCCGTCCCCGGCGGTCGAGTACGAGGGAAAAGACCCCGTTTGCCGCTTCGGAAAGGGACAGGAGTTTGGTCCCGTTCTCCACCGGCAGGCCCAGGGTCTGTCGGAACCATCGTAGATAATCGTTCCACTCAAGTCGCGGAATTTTGTCGAGGGACTCCCACCCCGGCTCGCCATGCTGGGCAATCCACCATTGGCGAAAGGTGAGGGAGGGGATGCCAAGGTCGATCGATGTCAGCGTTTTGGGGGTCCGCAAGGTCAACATGCGGGCATAGGTGGCCCACGGACCTTCTTGACCCTCCTCATTCTCATCGACGATAAGAAAATTCGTCACGCGTTCTTTCAGAAGACCGAAACCCGCGCCAAGGCCGCTTTGCCCACCGCCGACAATGACCACGTCGTAAATACCTGGGCGCCGTCTTGTCCATGGGGCGCCGGGGATACCCAGCGTTTCGAGGTCAGTTCGAACACGGGATTCGAGTTCAGCGAGATGGGTCATGGACGACCTCCTTCAAGCGGTGGCGGACGATGGCGAGAACTTCATCGAGAGCGGTCGACACTTCTTCGTCCACGGTACGATGGCTTTGAGATCTGGTTTCCATCGCGGCGAGAATGGCGGCGCGATCGTGATTACGAACGCAGATGATGAAGGGAATGCCGTATTTGTCGTGATAGGCTCGGTTCCAGTAATGGAACCGGTCATACTCATCCTCAGTGAGGGAATTAAGGCCAGCGGCGGCCTGTTCCTTGGTGGAATGGGCCGTCAGTTTGCCGGCGCGCGCTGCTTTTCCTGCAAGGTCTGGGTGGGCATTGAGAAGCCCCAGTACCTCCTCGCGGGAGGCTGTCTCAAGAACGGTGCCGAAGGCCGACATCATCGCCTCGGTGGTGGCAAAGGGGCGGTGGGCCGCTGATCGCTCAACGACCCAAGGGCTGTGCTCGAAGAGAAAGCCGAGGGCGGCGACATAGTCGGCTTCTGCCATCTCATTGATCTGATCAAGGGGGAGGGGCTTAAGCGGCATAGGGATGCCTCTCAAGCCAGTGGCGGGCGATATCGATGCGCCGGGCGCGCCATACATGATCGTGACTGCCGACATGGTCGAGAAAACGCTTCAGCCCTGCTGTGCGGGCCGGACGGCCGGCAATGCGTCCATGCAAGCCCACCGACATCATTCGCCCTCCTTCAGCATAAAGAGTGTCAAAGCTGTCGATCAAATAGCGGGCAAAGCTGTCACCGTCGGGAAAGCCATTGAGGGCGACGAACTTCATATCGTTCGCTTCGAGGGTATAGGGAACGACCAATTGGGGCCGCCCGTGACGGGTATCGTAATAAGGGAGGTCGTCTGCATAGCTGTCAGCATCATAGAGGAACCCGCCATCCTCCACCA
Source organism: Parvularcula bermudensis HTCC2503 (assembly GCF_000152825.2). Classification (NCBI taxonomy): domain Bacteria; kingdom Pseudomonadati; phylum Pseudomonadota; class Alphaproteobacteria; order Parvularculales; family Parvularculaceae; genus Parvularcula; species Parvularcula bermudensis. The sequence goes on along the minus strand of NC_014414.1, from coordinate 2,333,265 downwards.
CAAGACGGGCTGTGTGCGGACTTGTCCGTCCTTGATAAAAGCCCAAGGGCCGCTCCCCCGTGATCTCTGTGTGGAGAGCGATGGCGCGGGCAATATGATCCTTCTCTGTCTCCTCGGGGATGTTCTGATAGTCGATCCAGCGCAGCCCATGGCTGGCGATCTCCCAATCGGCGGCTTTCATGGCGTCGACCGCCTCGGGGTTGGCGGCCAGCGCCTCGGCGACGCCAAAGACCGTGACCGGCCAGCCTTGCCCCGACAATAGCCGATAAAGCCGCCAAAACCCTGCCCGGGCGCCGTATTCATAAAGACTTTCCATCGCCATGGAGCGGGCGCCTTTTATGGGGCGCGCCCCGACCATGTCGGAAAGGAAGGCCTCTGATTCAGGGTCGCCATTGAGGATAGATCGCTCCGCGCCTTCCTCATAATTCACAACGATCTGAACCGCGATTCGCGCCTTACCGGGCCAGTCGGGGTCCGGCGGGACGGCGCCATAGCCAAGGAGATCGCGGAGAGGCGGGCTCATGTCAAAAGGTGCTCCTTGCGGCATCCACGGCGGCGCCCGCCGGCACGGCCAAGCCTTCGGCCCTAAGGACGGCTTCAAGGGCGCCAAGGGTGATCAGGACCTTGTGGGTCCGAGCATTCACGCCCATGGCGCCGATGCGCCAGATCTTTCCGGTCAGCGGCCCAAAGGCGCCGCCGATTTCGATTTCAAATTCCGTCCGCATACGGCGACGAACTGCTTCACCGTCGACGTGTTCGGGGATAAAGACCCCGGTGACATTCGCCATACGATAGGCATCCTGGCCGTAGACGGTGAGGCCCATGGCCCGAAGTCCCGCGACCATTGCCTTACCGGCGCGGTGGTGACGGGCCCAGCGCGCCTCCAGCCCTTCTTCAAGGGCGAGACGGGCACATTCCCGCGCCGCATAGAGCATGCTGGTCGCTTCGGTGTGGTGGTTCAGCCGCTTTTCGGACCAGTAATCCATGATCATGGCGAGGTCGAAATAGTTGGACTGAATTCGGGGGGCCGGTCCCCCCGCTTCGCCCTGGGACAGGCCCTTCTCGATATGACGGCGCGCGAAGATCGCCTCGGCGGCGCGGTCCGAGATGGTGATCGGGGCGGAGCCCGCCGGCCCCCCCAGGCATTTTTGCAGGCCGCAGGTGACGACATCAAGCTCCCATTCATCCGTGTAGAACGGCATGCCGCCCAAGGTTGCCGTGGCATCGACATAGGAATAGGCCCCGGCCGCCCGGCAAAGAGCGCCAAGCCCTGCCAGCGGTTGGGCGGTGGTGGTGGAGGTATCGCCATGGACCGTGGCGACGACCTGAGGGGCAGCCTCATCGATGGCGGCGGCGATTTGGTCGTGCGCGGCAACCTCCCCCCACGGAATATCGAGCCTTGAGATCTTGGCCCCGATACGGGTGAGGATTTCTTCGAGGAGGAGACCGAAGCGTCCGAAATTGATGACCAGGACTCGGTCACCCGGCCGCGTCAGCGAGACGAGAGAGGCTTCGATGGCGGCGCGGGCCGTCCCGTCGATCAGAAACGTCCAGCGGTTCGTCGTCCCGAAGATCGGCCGATAAAGGGCCATCACCTCCTCCATATAGGCGGTGAATTCGGGGTCGAACTGGCCGAGCAGGTCCGCCGCCATCGCCCGCAGCACGCGGGGGTGGGCATTAGCGGGCCCAGGCCCCATGAGCAGCCTTTGGGGGGGGTCGAGATCGCGACTGTTAAGCGGCATGGCGATGCTCCAAATCGGAGAGAAGCTGGCCGAGCGCGGTAATCGCTGCGGCGACATCTGCCTCCTCAACATATTCATCAGGGTGATGACTGATCCCTCCCCGGCACCTGACGAACATCATGGCAATCGGGCACGCCCTGGCCATGACCATTGCATCATGGCCGGCCCCGCTGGAGAGCTGTAAGTCTTGCCCTGTCACCGAGACGATGGCGGCGGACAGCCTCTCGGTCAAATCAGGGTCACAGGCGGTTCCCGGCAGATCCTGGACCGTCTCGTGGCTGGCGCTGACCTGTCGTCTGTCGGCGATCCGCTCGATCGCCGCTGCGATCCGGGCGGTGAGGTCATCTCGGAGCTCTGTGGTTTCCGCACGGATGTCGATCGTCAGTTCCGCTGCCCCCGGGATCACATTACTGGCCCCCGGTCGGATCTCCAGCCGTCCGACCGTCGCCACACAGTGACACTGGGCGCGTTCTGCCTGGATCGCCGCCAGATCCTCGACGGCCAACACTATTTCGGCCGCCGCCGTGAGGGCATCGGTGCGAAGGGACATCGGCACGGTGCCGGCATGGCCGGCCTTTCCCCCCACATGGACGCGCAGCCGTCTTTGGGCGGCAATGCCGGAGACACTGCCCAGCGCCAGACCCGCCGCCTCAAGGGCGGGGCCTTGCTCGATATGGACTTCGACGAAGGCCAGGAGATCTTGCCGTTCGGCGCTGTCGGGCGGCGCCTTCGGATCAAAGGGAAGGGGAGGACGGAACAGCGTGCGGGCGGTGCGCACAGTCACGCCGTCTGCGTCCTTGATCTTGTCGAGATCGACATCGGCCAGATCGCCTGCCACCGCGCGGCTGCACAGCATGGAGGTATGAAAGCGGGAGCCCTCCTCATCGCCGAACGCCACGATCTCGATGGGGAAGGGGCACTGATGATTCGCGTCGTGCATCTGGTGGACGGCTTCGATCCCGATCATCACGCCGAGGGGACCGTCGAACACCCCGGCGGCGCGAACCGAATCGATGTGGGAGCCGATCATCAGGACCCGGTCTTCCCGACCTGCCCCCTCATATCGACCGATCAGATTGCCCATGGCGTCCAAACGGGGCGTCATCCCCGCCTCCTGCATGAAGGACGCCACGGCCCCAAGGCTCGTAGCGTGGGCCGGGGAAAGATAGGGCCGAAAGAGCCCCTGATCCTCTTCACTATAGGGCGCGCGCTCAAGGGCCCGACACCGGGCGATGGCCCGCTGTGCCGAAGAAGGAGCGGGGTGTGCTGTCACCATGCCGCGACGCTCCCATCGCTGCGGGGGTCGGTTGCGCCTTCCAGTCGCCCGTGAGTGTGCCGAAGAATCGCTCCCGCATGGCCCATCGCACTGTCGAAGGAAGGGAAGAGTTCGACATCGTGACCGGCCGCGCGCAACGCCTCTACGACATCCTCCGGCATTCGGTCTTCGATCTTAAGGCTGTTGGTCGCCGCTCCCCAGGTCCGGCCCAGTAACCAGCGGGGGGCCGTGATGGCCGCCTGGAGAGGCTGGCCAAAGAGCAGACGACGGATGAAAATGGCGGACTGGGTTTGCGGCTGCCCTTCCCCGCCCATCGTGCCGTAGATCATCCGCTGACCATCGGGCAGTAAGGCGGCGGCGGGATTGAGGGTGTGGAAGGGTTCCCGTCCTTCGGCGATGGGATTGGGGTCGCTCTCCTTGAGGCCGAAACTCGCCCCGCGATTTTGCCAGGTGACGCCGGTTTCCGGCAACACGACCCCCGATCCATATTCGTGATAAATCGATTGGATCACACTGACCATTGTGCCGTCGCGATCGACGGCGCCGAACCACACCGTGCCGCCGTCGCTGCCAGGGTCGGGCCAGGGGCTGGCGCGGCCAAGGTCGATCGCCTGGGCCACGTCGTTGAGATGGGCGTGGTCATCGAGAAGCGACTGGGCGTCCGACGTCATCAATGACGGGTCGCCGAGACGCGCCTTTGCGGCGATCCGGCGGGCGGCTTTGAAACTTTCGACGGCACGATGGACAAAATCAACGCCTTCGGTGGGATCGGGGGCAATTCTGTCGAACAGGGCCAGGATGAGGAGAGAGACCAGTCCCTGGGTGGGGGGCGGGGTATTCAGCACCTCGATCTGGTTCTGAAGACAGCATTTGAGAGGGGGCACCACCCTGGCCTCCTGCCGGGCGAGATGCGCCGCCGTGACGGGGCTGCCTGCTTTCTCCAGGTCGTCGGTGAGGGCGCGGGCAATGTCGCCTTCGTAAAAGTCGCGAAGTCCTCGCGCGGCAAGGCCCCTTAGCGTTTGGGCCAGCGCCCCCTGCGACAGCCTCTCCCCTTCGACGAGGAATTTGCCGCCGGGGCGATAGATGGCATCATAACCGGGGTCTCCGGTCAGTTCTTTGTCCTTTCCCTGTGCCAGGGCGGCGTGGCCGGCGGTCACAGGGACGCCGTTCTCGGCATGGAAAATCGCGTCGTCGAAAAGACGCTTGAGGGGGAGGGTGCCCTCGCCGGGATCCTGCTCTCGCGCGACCCGCCAGGCCTCGACCAGACCGGCACTGGTGTTGGCCGCAAGGCCGCCACGGGTGGGAATGGTGGACAGACCTCGACCGCGATATAGCCCGGCATCCGCAGCGGCCTTGCCCACCCCCATCACCGCCCTTGGGGCACCGGAGGGAGGCACAATCAGCCAAAAACTGTCACCACCAAGAGCGTTCATATGCGGATAGACGACCGCTAGGCAGGCGCCGGTGGCGATGGCCGCCTCTATGGCTGTGCCGCCCTCCCGCAGGACATCCAATCCAGCTTGGCTCGCCAGATGGTGGGGGGAGGTCACCATGCCCCTTTGGCTACTTGGCGTCGTCAGCATGGCAGCGATGTCCTGTAATAGGGAGGAGTGGAGGGGGCGACCGTCCCTGCCTGGGCAAGGCGTAGCGCGGCTTCGATCACCAGGTCATCGCGACCGCGGGGGCCGATAAGCTGCAACCCGATCGGGAGGGTCCCGGGCGGGGAGGGAAGGGGCAGGCTCATGGCGGGGACGCCCGATAGCCCAAAGGGTTGCGTAAAAAGACCAAGTTCCCGCCGCGCGTCCACCCATTCTCCGCCGAGGGAAAATCTTGGGTCCGATATTGCCGGCGCTTCTGACGGGGTCGTGAGGGTGACGAGGAGGTCGACCTTGTCGAAGGCCTCGTCGAGCGCCACGGCAAAGGCTCTTGCCGCGCGGCGGGCATCGGCGCGGCGATCGTCTGGCAACAGCGCCCCCGCGAGGAGCCGATCCCGCGTACTTGGGTCATATTGATCGCGATGCTGACGAAGCCTGCCGAGATGTCCTCGTCCCCCATCCGCCGCGGTGAGAAGAAATGCCGCCGATCGCGCGCGCCCCGCTTCGGGGAGGGTGATCGGGGGGCTCTCGCCAATGGACGTGATGGCCGTATCAAGACGGGCCCGGAGGGAAGGATCGAGGGGGGCGGTGAAATAGCCGTCGAGCCAGCCAATCCGTAAGGCCCGTTCGCTCCCCACAAAGGCGCGATCGCGAAGGACCGCATGAACAAGGGCCAGATCCGCCGCAGAGCGGGCAAAGGCCCCGACCGTATCGAGACTGGGGACAAAGGGGAAAACCCCTTCAGTGGGAATATCGCCATGGCTTGGTCGCAGACCGAACACGCCGCAGAGACTGGCGGGGACACGGACGGAGCCATTGGTGTCAGACCCAAGGGCAAAGGGCACGAGGCCGGCCGCTACGGCCGCGGCGGAGCCGCCCGATGAGCCCCCGGCCAGGCGATCGAGTGCGTGCGGGTTTTTGGTCGTGCCATAATGGCTGTTCACCGTGACAAAGCCGTAGGCGTATTCATCCATCATGGTTGACCCGATGAGGATGGCGCCGGCATCGCCCAATCGTCTGATCGCTTCGCAATCATCCGCTTCAGGGGGAGCTGTTTCCCGGGATTGGGCCCCTGCTGTTGTCGGTTCCCCGGCAACGCCGAACAGATCTTTCACGGCATAGGGGACGCCCGCCAGGGGGCCTGGATCCTCGCCGCGGGCCAGGCGCGCTTCGACCCGAGCGGCGTCGGCCAGGGCGCGTGCCTCGAAGAAGCGGGTGAAGCAGGATAAATCTCGATTGGCCTCACGCGCCACGGCCAAGGCCGACAGGGCGATGTCGCGGGGCGTTTGCTGCCGCCCTTTGACGGCGTCCACTATGGCGCCGATGGCCGGGCCGTGCTGCGCAAGGGGAGGGATGTGAGCGACCTCGGCGTTTAGGCGCTCCATATGGTCGGCGAGCCCGGCTTCGACGGTCGCGATCCCGCTTAAGGCCTCAGGGGAGAGGTCGAGCCCTAGACGCTGGGCGCGATCGGCGAGCGACCCGGCAGGGCGCGCGCTCAAATTCGCCCGATCACCTTGCGTAGGGGCGTTGTCCATGGTGCCGCTCCTGCCGACCCATCCCCGGGCTGCCCGCGTGCAACGCGAGAGCCCGGCGACGAAAATACTTTCTGCACTTTCGTTCTTGGCATACTCTACCAAAAACGGGAACAGGGTCGACCAGAGGGCAGACGATCTTACGCAGATGCGCGTCCGAGGATCATATCGGCAGCCTTTTCGCCGATCATCATGGTGGGCGCATTGGTGTTGCCGCCGATCAGCCGGGGCATAATCGACGCGTCGACAACGCGGAGGTTGTCAACGCCGCGCACCCGCAATTGCGGATCGACCACCGCCCCCTCGTCACTTCCCATGCGACAGGTGCCGACGGGGTGATAGATCGTGTCGGCTTTCGCTCTGATATACGCGGCCCAATCGGAATCCGTCATGCCCTCATGGGTGTCGATTTCCTCTTTCTGCGCCTCTTTCAACGCGGGGGCCTGCATGATGGCACGGGTTTTCTTGGCACCGGCGATCATGTCGGCAAGATCGTCTTCGTGATCCAGATAGCGCGGATCGATCAGGGGCGGGGCCATGGCATCCGGGCTCGACAAGGTGACCTCACCGCGGGATTTCGGTCGCAGCAGGCACATATGGGTACAATAGGTGTGACCGAAATGCAGTTTACGGACGTGATCCTCGACCCGCATCAACCCGAAATGAAGCTGAAAGTCCGGTCGGTCGAGTTCGGGTTTGGAGAAAAAGAACGCTCCGGCCTCCGTTCCCGGCGTCGCGAACAAGCCATCCCGCCGCTTGATCCAGTCGACCAGTGCCCTGATGGTTGAAATCGGTCCAGGCAATGGCAAAAATGGGGTGTAGGCTGAAGAAGACTTGGCCGGAAGGATGATATCCAAATGATCCTGCAAATTCGTCCCCACCTCGGGGGCTTCGGCCAGTACAGGAATGCCCATCGGCGAGAGCTTGTTCGGATCGCCAATACCCGACAGCATCAATAATTGCGGGGAGCCGAAGGCGCCGGAGGATAGGATGACCTCACGCCTGGCCTTAACCGTTTTCTCCGTATCGCCATGACGGAATTTGACCCCCGTCGCCTTATGATCATCGAAGAGGATTTTGGAGGCAGGGGCGTTTGTCAGAATTTCCAGATTAGACCGTGCCTTGATTGATCGCAAATAGGCCGCGGCGCTAGAGCATCGCTCCCCTTTATGCTTGCCCTCGAAGTGACGGGTCAGATGGAACAGGCCGGCCCCTTCTTGGATTTCGCCGTTGAAATCATTGTTCGTGCGGATCTGACATTGATTGGCCGCTTCGATAAATCGGAGGCTGATGGGTTGGGCATGTTTCTGGGTACAGACCTGAAGCGGTCCCTCCCCCCCATGAAGGTCGGTCTCACCCAGTTCGTGGCTTTCGGATTTCTTGAAATAGGGCAGCACGTCGTCAAATGACCAGCCAGTGGCACCGAGCGACGCCCATTCGTCATAGTCTTTGTGGTGGCCGCGCATATAGATCATGGCGTTGATCGCACTCGATCCGCCAAGGGCCTTGCCGCGAGGTTGGAAGGGCGTCCGCCCATTCAATCCTTTTTGGGGAACGGTCTCATAATTCCAGTTGTTCAACGTCCCCCTGACCCCAAGGGCAATGGCCGCTGGCAGCCGAACGAAAATACTGTCTCCTTTGCCCCCAGCCTCCAAAAGACAGACGGAATTTTGGCCATTTTCACTCAGCCGAGCCGCCAAAACAGCTCCGGCCGATCCGCCCCCGACGATGACATAGTCAAATTCCATGCCCAGCCTCCCTTATTATTAGCTGGCAGCCTTTATTGACCGACTGACCTAGGCCAACAAGACACGGAATGTCTCAATATGCCTCAGGGAGCTTGAAATATGGGCGTTTTGTTGGATCGTGTCGTTCTTTTGGCGGCGGTAGGGTTCTTTTTGATCGGGGCGAATGCCTTGGTGGCCCCGGATTGGGTCGCCGGCATTCTGGGTCTCTCCGTCACCCAAGAGAGCGGGATGAACGCTATTCGCGCGATTATCGGCGGGCATTATCTCGCCATGGCGCTGATGGTTGTTTTCGGCTTCTTCCTCGAAGAATCCCGCTTTTTGGTGGCGATCATCATGATCGAAGGATTGATGATTTTCAGTCGGCTGGTCGGGCTTCTGGCCGGCGAAGGCGGGGTGATGGTTTTTGCGCCGCTGGTCATCGAGATTGCGCTGGTGGTGATTTTGTTCCCTGCGGCCGCCAGGCTGCGCAGCTTCTCGCGGCGGGACTAGGCGGTATCGACGGACCGCTATTTCTTGCCCGTCTCGACCATGGACCGGGCGCCCTTTGAAAAGGCGTCCGCGTCTTCCTGCGTGGAAAGTTTAAGCGAACCGGGCACGACAACCCCGGCCCTGGCCGCTGGGCGCCCTTCGATCGCGTTTTTCCACCTTATAAGATGGGGGAATGGGTCGATATCGACCCCGGACCAGGCATAGGTCCGCACCCAACACCAATTCGCAATATCGGCGATAGAATAGTCGCCAGCCAGCCACTCATGGTCAGCAAGCCGCGTATCGAGCACCCCGAACAGACGGGCGCTCTCGCCGCGATATCGGTCGATCACGGGCTCTATCTTCTCTGGCCAATAGCGACCGAAGACATTGGCCTGCCCCATCATTGGGCCGATCCCGCCCATCTGAAACATCAGCCATTGAAGGACTGTGCTCCGGCCTTTTTTGTCAGTCGGCAATAGCCGCCCGGTCTCTTCTGCCAGATAGATCATAATCGCGCCGGATTCGAAGATGGCGAAATCGCCTTCCTCCCTGTCGACCAGGGTCGGGATGCGGCCATTCGGATTGAGCCGCACATAGTCCGGCGCCTTTTGCGCGCCCTTCATCAAATCGATGGGATGCACATCATAGGGGAGTTCCAGCTCTTCGAGGGTGACGGACGCTTTCCATCCATTGGGGGTCGGCGCGGTATAAAGGAGATATCTCGCTTGCGTCATTGTCGTCTCCCTTCAGGATGTCCTTAACCTAGGTAGTGGGGGCATGCTGGACAATGACACGCCCCATTGGGAGGATTTGATGACAATGAAATTCTATGACTTCCCCGGTGCCCCAAGCCCAAGACGGGCCCGCATTGCCCTCCTTGAGAAGGGTGTCTCGTTCGACACTGTGATCGTCGATTTGGTGGCGGGGGAGCATTTGGGGGACGCCTATCGGGCGATCAATCCAGGCTGTACTGTGCCCGCTCTCATACTCGACGATGGCACCGTGCTGGGGGAGAACCACGGCATATTCGCTTATCTGGAGGCCGCCTACCCTGAGCCATCTTTGACGGGCGAGACACCCGCCGAAAAAGGGTTGGTCGCGCAGTGGAATGCGCGATGCGAGTATGAGGGGCTTCTCGCGGTGGCCGAAATTCTCCGCAATGCCGCGCCTCAAATGAAGGGACGGGCGCTTACCGGCCCCCATGGATTTGATCAGATCCCGGCCCTTATCGAGCGCGGGGCCAAACGGCTGGCTGCGTTCTGGTCCGTGCTCGACGCGACGCTGGCGGAGAGAGAATTTCTCGCGATAGACAGGTTTTCTCTTGCGGACATTACCGCTCTCGTTGCCGTTGATTTCGCAAAGGTCGTGAGGCAACGACCGCCGGCGGAGATGACCAATATTTGGCGTTGGCGCGATGCCCTCGATCGTCGTCCGAGCGTCATGGCGACGAATATCGGGCGGCCCGGATCCGCTTGAAGGCATATGGCAGAAGCCTCGTCGTCAGCCCGCGGCCTTCGCTTTCGCCATAATCTCTTTCAAGGGCACTGCGGGATCGATGAGGTCGGCTTTGGGGATGACCGCCCCTGTTTTGAGGATTTGCTTCGCCGTCATGAACATCGGGCCGTCATTCAGACAATCCGCCGCGATCAACCTCTCATCCTTGAAATAGAGGACGGAAAACGGCGCGTCGTCCGTCTCCCCTCTTGGTAGGGCCTCATCATATCCATTGAAGAGCCCGGCGGTTTGAAGCTTGACGTCATATTGATCGGACCAGAACCAGGGCGTGTCGACCACGGGCGAGGGGCTGCCGGTCAAATGACAGGCGATTTGATCGGCCTGTTCCTTGGCATTATAGACGCTCTCGATACGGAGAAGGTCGCCCGACGGCACTGGCCGCCTTGTGCAGTCGCCGGCCGCAAAGATGGCGGGGTCGTTCGTGGCGCCAAGATCGTCGACCACGATACCGTCCTGGCAATTAACTCCCGCCCCTTTGGCCAATTCGTCATTGGCGATGCCGCCAATACCGACGAGAATGATGTCGGTATCGATGACCTGTCCATCCCCTAGGGCAAGGTGGGTCACGCGGTTTCCGTCGGTTCGCACCTCACTGATTTCGGCGGACAAATGAACATTGACCCCGTGACGGCGGTGGAGGCGAGTGAAAAAGTCACTGACAAGAGGAGACGTCACCCGCGCCAACAGACGGTCAGCTCGCTCTAAGAGGGTGACGGGGATATCACGAGATCGGGATATGGCGGCGACTTCAAGCCCGATAAAGCCGCCCCCGATGACGGTCAGGTGCTTTGCCGTTGACAGAGCGGCACCGAGTTCGTTCGATTCAGCCCGTGTTCTGAGAGAAAACACATTGTCATAACTGGTCGGCAAGGAGGGAAGGGGACGGGGCCGCGACCCTGTCGCCAGAACGAGAACATCATAGGGGAGCGTCTTGCCAGACGTCATTGTCACGACCTTCTGTTCCCGGTTGATAGACGCTGCCGGCTCCCCCAAGAGACAAACCGCCATGCTATCATCGTAGAAGGATTGCGGCTTAAAGGATAAGCGGTCTGCGTCGAACTCGCCCTTCAGATAGGCTTTTGAAAGAGGCGGACGCTGATAGGGCAGGTCGAGTTCGTCACCCACAAGGGTTATTTTCGATTCCCCCCCCCGTTGCCGATAGGCGGAAATGAATTGAGCGGCTGCCTGTCCGGCGCCGATGACCACGATATGTTGTTGACCGGTCATCTTTTTCGATGTCTCCTCCCGTCCTTGCCCGGTCCAACCTCGTCGAGGACCGGGCAACGCTCTCCATTTAGGCCGAGACGGCGCTCACTTCTTGGTGATCGAGCTTGTCGGCTAGGGATTTTGGCAGAACAAACCGAAATTTCGGCATGACCTGGTCCCAATTCGACAAGAGATCCCGCGCCTTTGGACTACCCGTTTCGAGCAAATGTTGTTCGATAAGGGTACGGCAGGCTTTCTCGTGGTCACCCAGGGCGCGCCACGTAACGTGCTCAGGATTAGTACGACCAACAAACAGATCATGTTCGTCGTACACGAACGCTTTGCCGCCCGTCATGCCCGCCGCGAAATTGTCACCGATCTCACCGAGGATCACGACGGTGCCGCCGGTCATATATTCACAGCCATTGGACCCCACGCCTTCGACAACAGCCACGGCGCCGGAATTTCTCACCGCGAACCGTTCACCGGCTTTGCCGGCGACGAAAAGGCGGCCATCGGTTGCCCCGTATAGGCACGTATTGCCGATCAACACCGAGCCGGAGGGTTCATCCTTAAAGCCACGAACAACGATATGTGCCCCCGAAAGACCCTTGCCGACATAGTCGTTGGAGTCCCCTTCAACCTCAATCCGGAGACCCTTTGCCCCGAAGGCACCGAGGGATTGCCCCGCCGAGCCCCGCAGCCGGACGGTAAGGTGCCCATCGGGCAATTCCCCAAAATGCTTGACGATATGATGGCTCGTCCGTGTGCCGACGGCCCGGTGAGTATTTCGGACGGTATAGGTGAGCTGCATTTTCTCGCGCCGTTCCCACACGGCGCCGGCATCTTTGACGATGTTCTCGTCAAGCGTTGGAGCCACTTCGTTCCGTTTCGTCCGATCGGACCGCGGCGGCACCCCGCCGGTGGCCCGCACCAGAAGCGGGTTAAGGTCAAGGTCGTCGAGGAGGGGAGAGCCCCGCCCCACTTGCGCCAAAAGATCCGTGCGCCCGATAATATCGTCAAGGCAGGCCACTCCGAGGGAGGCGAGGATCTCCCGCACTTCATCGGCGATAAAGGTCATCAAATTGACCACCTGATCCGCGGTTCCGACGAACTTTTTCCGTAGCGCCTCATCCTGGGTGCAAACCCCCACGGGACAAGTATTGGAATGACACTGGCGCACCATCAGGCAGCCCATGGCCACGAGGGATAGGGTGCCGATCCCATACTCCTCGGCGCCGAGCATGGCGGCGATGACGATATCGCGCCCCGTCCGCAGACCCCCATCGGTCCTTAGGGTCACATCCTCCCGCAGATCGTTCAGGGTCAGGATTTGATTGGCTTCTGCCAGACCCAATTCCCAAGGCGACCCGGCAAATTTGATGGAGGTTTGCGGGCTGGCCCCCGTGCCCCCCACATTGCCGGAAATCAAAATGGCATCGGCCTTGGCCTTGGCGACCCCCGCCGCGATCGTGCCAACCCCGGCCGACGACACAAGCTTCACGCAGACCCGTGCCTTGGGGGCGATTTGCTTGAGATCGTAGATCAGCTGGGCGAGATCTTCGATCGAATAGATGTCATGGTGCGGCGGCGGCGAAATCAGGGTCACGCCTTCGGTCGAATGCCGCAGGCTGGCGATATAGGCGTTGACCTTGAACCCAGGGAGCTGTCCCCCCTCACCGGGTTTGGCCCCTTGCGCCACCTTGATCTCAATTTCACGGCACTGGTTGAGATATTCAGCCGTCACCCCAAAGCGACCCGAGGCCACTTGCTTGACCGCGGAGTTCATATTGTCGCCATTCGGCATTGGGGTGTAGCGCTTGGGGTCTTCCCCCCCCTCACCGGAAACGGATTTCGCGCCGATACGGTTCATCGCGACATTCAAGACACCGTGGGCTTCGGGCGACAGGGCCCCAAGGCTCATGCCCGGCGTGACAAACCGTTGACGGATTGAATTGACGCTTTCCACACTTTCGAGAGGGATAGGCTTTCCGCTCTTCGTGAAATCGAGAAGATCACGAAGTTGGATCGGCGATTGCTTCTGAAGATGGGTCGAAAAGCGACGATAAGCATCCTGATCATTTTCTCGGACTGCGATTTGCAGATCCTTGATCGACGATGCTTCATACGCATGGGCTTCGCCGCCGGTCCTGACGCGGTAGAAACTCCCCACAGGCAGTCGTTTGACCGAGCCTTCATCTTCACGGGGCCACGCACTGTCATGAAGGCGCATCATTGACTGCTCAAGCCCCACAAAGCCCATTCCCGAAATGCGGGATGAGGCATCCGGAAAGAACTCGGCAATCAGCGGACGAGAGAGGCCCAGGGTCTCGAAGTTGCACCCCCCCCGATAGGCGGAAAGCACCGACACACCCATCTTGGAGAGGATCTTCAACAGGCCATTCTCGATCGCCGTTTTGTAGGCAAGCACCGCTTCGGACAGCGTCACATTTCGATACTTCCCGGCCTCCAGCCGATCCGCGATCGTCTCAAAGGCAAGATAGGGGCTGACGCAGGTGGCCCCGACCCCAATCAATACGGCGGCATAGTGACTGTCGATTGCCTCGCTGGACCGCACGGTGAACGAACAATCGGACCGCAACCCTTCGTCAATCAGGCGACGATGAACACCACCCGCGGCGAGAATCATCGGCAGGGGAAGACGTGACGGCCCCTGATTTTCATCGGATAGAACGATATGGCTCGCCCCGCTCCGCACCGCATCGCAGGCTTCTTTCCGTATACGGTCGACACAAGCACTGAGAGCGCGTCCGTCGCCCTTGGCCTCAGTATAGGTACAGTCGATGACAACCGGATCAAGCCGTTCGCAAAGACGGTCGTACATGCCATTGGTCAGGATCGGTCCTTCGAGGACATAGACATCCGACTGGGTTTCATCCTGGGCCAGGATATTCCCCAAGTTCTTGAAGCGTGTCTTGAGTGACATCACTCGACCTTCCCGCAAGGGGTCGATCGGAGGGTTCGTCACCTGACTGAACCGTTGCCGGAAGAAATGAGAGAGGGGCCGATATTGTGAAGATAGCACCGCAAGGGGCGTATCGTCCCCCATGGAGCCGATGGCTTCCTTGGCCTCCATGACCATTGGTTTCAGGATCAATTCAAGGTCTTCTTGAGAATACCCCGCGGCGAGTTGACGCCGATTGAGGGTTTCACTGTCGAACAAGCGATCCTCCGGACCCGGCCCGATGAGCGGGTCGAGATCGGTGACTTCCTTGAGCCAATCCGTATAAGGATGGGCCTCGACAAGACGATCGAGACTTTCCTGAATGCCGTAGAATTTCCCTTCTTTCAGGTCCGCACAGATCATCCCACCGGCGGGCACGGCGCCCCGCTCGATCACTTCTTTCCCATCGAGGGGACACATGCCGGATTCCGACCCCACAGCGAGCAATCCGTCAGTCGTCCGGGCATATCGAAGAGGGCGCAGGCCATTGCGGTCGAGACCGGCGATCGCCCACCGGCCATCAAAGGCGCAAAGGGCCGCCGGACCGTCCCAGGGCTCCATCACGGCATTACAATATTCGTACAGGGCGCGAATCTCCGGTCCCAAGACACTTTCGCGCTTTGACCAGGCCTCCGGCACCAAAAGGGCCTTGGCCATTGGGGCCGAGCGCCCCGCCCGCACCAGAAGCTCGAAGGCCGCGTCAAGGGCCGCAGAATCTGACGAAGCCGGTTGGATCACCGGTTTGATGTCCTCGCCGTAATCGCCGAAGGCCGCCCCCGCCATTTTCGCTTCATGGGCCTTCATCCAGGCGATATTGCCTCTGACGGTGTTGATCTCGCCATTATGCGCCAGCATGCGGAAGGGCTGCGCCAGTCGCCATTCCGGAAAGGTATTGGTCGAATAACGCTGGTGGAAGATCGCGAAGCTGGAAACGAAACGGTCGTCCTGCAGGTCGAGGTAAAAGCTGTCGATATCCCCGGCGAGGAACATTCCCTTATAGATGATGTCCCTAGGGCTCAAAGAGCATACGTAGAAGTCAGGAAGCCGTTCGGTCAGTGCCTGTTTTTCGATACGGCGGCGGACAATATAGAGGGTTCGCTCCAGTTCATCCGCGTCCCGTCCTTTGGGGTCGAAGAACAAGATTTGCTCGATTTCAGGACGGGCAGCATTCGCCTTTGCGCCGATAACCCCCGGTTCGACAGGGGCCTGCCGCCAACCAAATAGGCGGAACCCGAAATTGAGAATGTGGGTTTCGACGATCGCGCGGGCCCGATCCTGAGCGGCAAAATCGGTCCGGGGCAGGAAAATCATCCCGACACAGACATCGAGATCCTTTGCGGAATGGCCGGATCGCTCCACCTGTTCGCGGAAGAAATTCTGGGCGACATCGATACGCAGTCCCGCGCCATCGCCGGTCTTTCCGTCCGACGCGACGGCGCCGCGGTGCCACACCGCTTTAAGGGCGGCCACGGCTCGGGTGACGACCTCTCGCCGAGGGGTGCCGTCGATTGCCGCCACAAGGCCGACACCGCAGGCATCGTGCTCGTCTCTCGGATCATAAAAGCCAAAGGGAGGTTGTTGGGTCATGGCGCTACCGGTTCGTAAGTTCTGGGGTCGTAATCGGTTTGCTGTTCACCGACCGTCTCGGGAATGGCCCCGACCGTTTGACCCTTAAAATATTGGTGGATCGACGCCGCCGCTCTGCGGGCGTCATGGATGGCCCATACTACCAAACTTGCGCCGCGGACGATATCGCCTGCGGCGAAAACACCCGGCAGCGAGGTTTCATAGGAAGAGGGGTCAACCTTCAACGTGCCGTAGCGGGTAAGGGCGAGATCGGGCTCATCAAACGCTGTGGGAAGATCTTCGGGGGAAAAGCCGAGGGCCTTGATCACCATATCGGCGGCAAGGTCCGCATCCTCGCCAGGGATCTCCTCAGGCGATTGACGGCCAGAGGCATCCGGTGGACCAAGGCGCATACGCGCCACGCGGATGCCGTCGAGCTTATTGGCATCGCCAAGCAGCAATTTGGGATTGGACAGCCACCGGAAGGAGATGCCTTCCTCTTCTGCGTTCACAACTTCCCGGGCAGAGCCGGGCATATTTTCCCGATCCCGTCGATAAAGGCAGGTAACGCTCGCGGCATCTTGGCGGATTGCCGTGCGGACACAGTCCATCGCCGTATCGCCGCCCCCGACCACGACCACACGCTTGCCGTGCGCATTCATATGCCCTTCGTCAAATCCGGGAACCTCGTCGCCGAAGCCCTTGCGGTTCGAGGCCGTGAGATAATCAAGGGCTCTCACGACCCCATTGGCGCCGACCCCAGGGACCGAAAGCTCTCTTGCTTTATAAACGCCTGTGGCGATGAGGATCGCATCGTGCTTCTCCCGCAGATCCGAAAAAGGCACGCCGCCGCCGATATCGGCATTTTGCACGAAGGTGACGCCCGAGTCCGCCAGCCGCTTCACCCGCCGCATCACCACGGATTTCTCAAGTTTGAAACCGGGAATGCCATAGGTCATCAGACCGCCTGCGCGATCGTAACGGTCATAGACCGTAATGCGATAGCCAAGGGACCGCAGCTCGTCCGCCGCGGACAAGCCAGCGGGACCGGCGCCGATGATGCCAATGGACTGCGGCCGTTCCCTGGCGGGGGCAATGGGTTTGATCCACCCCTTCGACCAGGCATTGTCCGTAATATATTGCTCCACCGCGCCAATGGTTACCGTACCGTGACCGGATTGTTCGATCACGCACGATCCTTCGCATAGCCGGTCCTGGGGACAAATTCGCCCACAGATCTCTGGCATGTTGGAGGTACTTTCCGACAGGCGCCAGGCTTCTTCGAGCTGATCCTCCGCAGCGAGACGGAGCCAGTCAGGGATATGATTGCCAAGCGGGCAGCCCGAAGAACAAAAGGGAACGCCGCATTGGCTGCAGCGGCTCGCCTGCGCCTCCGCCTGGCGTTCCTTGAAGCCGCTATAGACTTCTTCGAAATCTTCTCGACGCAATTCGGCGGCCCGCTTCTCGGGCGTCTGGCGCGGCGTGTCGATAAAACGAAGCATATCGGACAAAAGAAAACCTCCACAGGCAAAAGGGAATTTCCCCTAGCCTGTGGAGGCGGTTATGTCGATGTTTCGCCCTTAATTTGGCGAAATGTGTCGCGCTTTTTTGCGCTTAGAGGGATTTCCCAACGGTCAGGACGACGGTTTCGTCGCTGCCTTCGAAGCCGTCATCGTCTTCTTGAGTAAAGCCGATAAAGGCGACCGAAACGTCCAAGCCGCTGGCGGAGGTGCCAACGCCGACGCTATAGTCCAGCTTTTCGTCACCGAAGGGGCCGTCTTCGTAGCCGAGGCCAAGGCTCAACCCAACGGCGGGCGACAGGGCAAAATCGGCGCTCGAATAGAAGTAGATATTGTCGTCGTCGAGGGCATTTTGCTCAGGGGCATAGGCAACGCCAAGGCCAAGATCGGCGCCGCCGATCGTGGTGCCGACAGAGGCATAGGGCTCGTAATAGTCAAAGTCGTCCGGTGCCGCGTCGGGGTAGAAATAGCCAAGGAGGCCGATATCGAAGCTCACGCCGTCGGCGGTCGTCCACCCATAGCCAGCATAGAGGTCGAGTTCGGTGGGCACGCCGCTGTCACCGTCGAGGCTGGACGCCCAGGTCCCGGCGTAAAATCCGCTGGCATGCGCCGCGTCAAAGCCACCTTGGACAGCGAAGCTGTTGTCCGACAGAGACACACCGCGGAAGCGGTAGTCAGACGTAAATGCGACGTTGCCGGACACATCCCAAGATGAATCTTGGGCACTGGCGACGGCCAGGGAGGAGACAAGTGCCGAACTGGCGGCAAGAAGGAGAGTCGAGTTCTTCATGGTATTTTCCGCTATCTGTTGACGGTGGTTAACATTACCCCCGAGTGCCGCCCGCCTCGGCACTGAGAGAATACGTGAATTCATGCCTTGGAGGAGGATTTCGCCATGCGAACCGCTGCTCCTTCGGCCGACTCGAGCGGACCAATCGATCCCCGCCCGAATTCCGGATAAGCTTCCAAGCCCAGTTCGGAAAGATCCCCACCCAAACTTTCATGCTCAGGCGACAATCTGATCCCGAGTGTGACTTTCAGGACACCCCAAACGATAGCCGACGTTGGAATGACCCACGCCGCCACAGCAGCAACCCCCAGCAATTGGGTATGAAATTGTGCGTCACTATTTGTGAGCGGAACGACGAGCGTTCCGAAAATACCGGCGACGAGGTGTACGGGAATGGCCCCCACGACATCGTCCAGACGGAACTTGTCGAGCATTGGGACCGCGAAGGTCACAATCACCGCCCCGGTGGCCCCAATCAAAATGGCCTCACCAATATTGGGGGTCAGCGGCTCGGCGGTAATCGACACAAGACCAGCTAGAGCCCCATTGAGGACGAAAGTCAGATCCACTTTTTTGTAGACGAGCTTTGTCGTGATCAATGCGGCCGTCACGCCGCCGGCGGCGGCCATATTCGTATTGGCGAAGATTTGGCTAATCGCCACGACATCCGTGACCGTGCCCATCGCCAATTGGCTGGCGCCATTGAAGCCAAACCATCCAAGCCAAAGAATAAATGTCCCGAGGGTCGCGAGGGGGAGGGAGCTGCCGGGGATCGCATTGATACGCCCATTGACGAACTTACCCGCCCGCGGGCCGAGAATGATCACCCCGGTCAGGGCCGCCCATCCGCCGACGGAGTGAACGATCGTCGAGCCGGCGAAGTCGGAAAATCCACTCTGGCTGAGGAAGCCGCCGCCCCAGCTCCACGCCCCTTGAATGGGATAAATAATTGCTGTCAGGACAAGGACAAAGATCAAAAATGGGAAGACCTTTACCCGCTCGGCAACCGCACCGGACACGACAGAAGCTGCGGTCGCCACAAACACCATCTGGAAAAACCAATCGGATGTCGCCGCATAGCCGGTATCAATGGAAATGGTCTCGTCACTGGCCAGCTCGGACGGCGACCATATGCCGAGGGAGCCGACAAAGCTCTCAACACCGTTATACATGAGATTGTAGCCGATGACGTAATACGCGATGCCGGCCAACGCGTAGAGAACCATATTCTTCAGGCAAATTTCCGCAGCGTTTTTGGTCCGAACGAGGCCGACCTCCAACATACAAAAACCGGCGGCCATGAACATCACGAGGACGCCGCCGAAAAGGAAAAGAAAGCTGTTCAAGATGAATTGGGTATCGAGCGCCGCTGATGTGTCCGGCGTCGCATCCTGTGCGACCGCCACACTGGACAGTGTCAAAGCAGGCAGCACCAAAGCCACGCTATAACGAGAGACAAGACGACCCAATGACATTCACTGTTCCTTCTGCGCGAATATTACCCGCTCTTAACCATACAGTGCCACGCTCCGCCGCGATGCACAATCCCGCGAGCAGCGGGGGCGAAAACACCCGACGAATTGAGCACATCCTGTTATTTTCGTCAGCGCCAGCAACAAATCGTGGCGAACAAACCGGCGTTCGGGGAAATCCGCAACACGAAATGTCATTTTCGTGACGCTCCCGCGAAAGTGCGGCATTATTGCATCATCTCAATCTGTGCTGGTTTGCAAATCAGCGCTAATCCGGCAGCTCGTTCTGGAAGTGCGCCTATGCGGTTGGCCCTCGTCGATAACGACGATTCCTTCACCAATAATCTCGTGCATCTGTTTCGTCTCTGCGGGGCGGATGAGGTGGTGGTCTTTCGGAATGAGCGGCGCAGCCTGGCCTCTCTCCAATCGCCATATTGGCATGGGATCCTCCTGTCCGCTGGGCCTGGGGACCCACGACGGCCCGACGATATTGGTATCATGCCGGACCTCATCGCGCGGGCTGATCGACCGATATTCGGGGTCTGTCTCGGGTTTCAGGTGCTGGCCTTGGCGGCGGGGGGGAGGTTGGTTCAAATGCCCACCCCGATCCACGGCCAGGTGACGCCAATCCACCATGAAAAGCGGGGAGGGTTCGCCAATCTGGTCAGCCCCTTTTCGGCGACGCGATACCATTCCTGGGGGATCACCGACCTCCCGGCCACCGCGGATTTGTGCCAGACGCGCGGAGCGAGGACGGATATATCATGGCGGCGAGCGATCCGGTCCGTCGACGATGGGGGGTGCAGTTTCATCCTGAGTCAATCGGCACTGACGGCGGGCGCGATCTCGCGACAGCGTTTCTTGGCGAATGTGCGAAGGGTGAGGGGGAGGCATGTCCGCCTGCCTGCCACCGACCTGGGGCAACGGTTCCTTCGGAGGGGGAACGCAAGCGGGGTGGCCATGCGCAAAGGGACGATAGGCCCGCCGCCGCCCTGATGGAGACGGTGCCGATCACGGGGAGCGTCGCCGATATCTTCCAAGCGCTGACGGCACCTGGCCCTCCGCAAGGGATCCTCCTCGAAGCGGCGCGCCCCTATGAAGGGCGTCAGGTGTCGATCCTGGCGTTTCCAGACGCACCTGGAAATAAGTGGATCACAGGAGGCGGGGGCGCCGATCCCTGGCCCGAGGCCCTTCGCCGCCATCTTGACCGTGAGGTCAGGCACGAGGGGGCCCTGCCCACAGAATTCCTCGGTGGGGTCATTGGGGTGATCGGCTATGAAGCGCGCCGCGCCCTTGGCTTGCCGGTGACGTTCGCGCCCGCACCCCTCGAAGCGCTCTTCCTCGCCGTGTCCTCCTTCCTGGTGGTGGATGACCAGGCCGGAGAGGTTTTCGTGGTCTCCATCGGCGACGAGGACGACGCACCGCAGCGGCGCGAATGGGGGGGCAGAATGAAGGCGCGCCTGCTGGCGCAGCTCCGGCAACGCCCCACAGATCCGTCTCACGGAGAGGGGGGGGCGAGGCCCCTCATCATCACCCCGCGGGAGGATGCCCGCACCTATCGGGAGAAGGTGAAGTGGTGTCAGGAAAAGATCCGTCACGGCGACAGCTATGAGCTTTGTTTGACGACCTCTTTCATCGCGGAAATGTCCGCTCCGCCCTGGGAGGTTTATCGCGCCCTGAGGTCGGTGAACCCCGCCCCCTTTGCGGCCTATATTGGGCATCCGGAGATCGCGCTCACCTCGGCATCGCCAGAGCGGTTCTTGAAGCTCTCCGTGGACGGCGCCATCGAGGCCAAACCGATCAAGGGCACGCGTCCCCGGGGGGCGACGGTGGCGGCGGATGCACAGTTGAAATCGGCCCTCGGCGCAAGTGTCAAGGATCGCGCTGAGAATCTGATGATCGTCGATCTGCTGCGGCATGATATTGGCGGGGTGGCCGTGCCGGGGACTGTCACCGTACCGGTGTTCGCAGGGATCGAGAGCTATCAAACTGTCCATCAATTGGTGTCGACTATCGTTGGGCAACGGCAGGACGGTCTTGACGCGCTCGACGTTATCTCGGCGTGCTTTCCCGGTGGCTCGATGACGGGTGCCCCCAAGATCCGCTCGATGACTCTCCTTGAACAGATTGAAGGAGAGCCGCGCGGCCTCTATTCCGGGGCGCTCGGTTGGATCAGCCATACCGGGGCGGCGGAAATGTCGATCGTCATCCGCGCGATCTGCCAGCGCGGACGGTATGCAAGGATTGGCGCAGGGGGGGCGATCACGACCCTCTCCGACCCGATGGCGGAGTATCGCGAGATGAAGCTGAAGGCCGCTGCCTCCTTTGCCGGGTTGGCCCTGGCCGAAAGCGGGGACCCGACCGCCTATCGTCTTGCGGAGGAAGGGGGATTGGTTCCTATGGGGAACGCCGTGCCGGAAAATATATAATGGAACTTGTGGATATCATCGACGGCGCGCCCGTTAAGGGGGATGCGCGGGTATTGCCGCTCCGTGATCGGAGCTTCCTTTACGGTGACGGTCTTTTCGAAACGATTGCGGTTCACGGGGGCGTCCCATTCGGTCTTGACGATCATTTGGATCGGTTGACTCGCGGGCTGAAGGTCATGGGGGTGGCCCCGTCCCTCGTTTTGGCGCGGGCGGAGCGAAGCCTCGCAGCCGCCTTGCAGCATAATGATCTGACGTCGGGGGGCGTTCTTCGGCTCACCGTGTCGCGCGGCACGGGGGTGCGCGGATTATCGTCCCGCGGGCTCGATCAACCACTTGTCGCGGTGCTGGTCGGCGCGGCTCCCGGTGCCGAAGCGTTGAGGCAGCCGCGAACAGCCGTCACGACAAAGCGGCGGCGACCCCATCCTGAGACCCTCAGCCCCCATCTCAAATGTGCGCAATATTTGGGGGCCATTCTCGCAACGGATGAGGCGGAGACCGCGGGGCGGAACGAGGCTCTCCTGCTTGACTGGCAGGGCACGAGCGTTGCCTGTGCGACCATCGCGAATATCTTTGTCCTGATTGACGAAACGCTTATCACCCCGCCGCTCTCGACCGGGGCTCTTGCTGGCACCATGCGGGCCCGGCTGATGGCGATGGCGGCGGCGGAGGGGCGGGAGGTGCGGGAGGATCTTATCACCGCAGACCTGCTCGCCAAGGCATCGGCTCTCTTTTTGACGAATGCGGTTCGCGGAATCGTCCCCTGCGCCCAGCTTGACGACCGGCACTTCGCCGCTTCAGCGCTGGGGGCGCATTTACAGCAGCGGGTCCGCGCGCAAATCATCGCGGCTTGCGGCACTTGCTGGTTACCGGCGCCTTGATGGGGAGGTGAGGGGAGCGCCCTCTAGCCGGAACCGGCCTCATATAGCGAAGCGATAGGCCAGAGAGTGCCTCAAGCAGCGAAGCGGTAGGCCAGAGAGTGCCTCAAGCAGCGAAGCGGTAGGCCAGAGAGCGCCTCAAGCAGCGAAGCGGTAGCGCAAGCAAGAATGCTGGAGGTGTTCGATCAACGATCGACCCCGGAACAAGGCCGCGACGGCGGCCCGGACGAAGTCCGCCCCATCGGAGGCGCTGCGCGCCGTGAGATATGGAAAAATCGCTCAAGCAGCGAAGCGGGTGCGAAAATAGAAATGGTGGAACCGCGCTCAAGCAGAGAAGCGGGTGCGCAAACAAAATGGTGGAGGGGGCTGGATTCGAACCAGCGTAGCCGAAGCGCCAGATTTACAGTCTGGTGGTATTAACCACTCACCCACCCCTCCATCAGTGGCCCGTCCGGGCCTTGGGGAGGGCGCGGGATAGACAAAAGGCGATGACCTCGCAACCATTTTTCGATAGAATCCGCGGCTTGACCGGTGTCGCGCTTCGGCATACCGCCAAGTCCTGGCCCCTATAGCTCAGCTGGTAGAGCAACTGATTTGTAATCAGTAGGTCGTTCGTTCGAGTCGGACTGGGGGCACCACAAAAATCAGCGCCATTCGAGCCAGTAGGCACAACATGCTGTGCCCATGATTCGCCGGCGCCCCTCCATTTAGCCGCATCTCCAGCGCTCCGTCCACGGCATAATCCTAACCGATCCTAACGGCTCCTGATGCGTCTCAGGCCGATTTTAGGTCTGAGAAGGAGGATTTGGACGTGGCGACGAAATTTACACAGGGCCTGGTGGACAGGGCCAGGGACGAACACCCGGCGGGCACGCAGCTCTACGACACGGAGGTGCGTGGTCTGCGGCTCGTCATCGGAAAGCGGTCGAGCAGCTACAAGCTCGTGACCAGCGTCAACGACGGAACGGGCCGAGCGGTCTCCCTGATGATCGGCCGGGCGAACGAGGTCAGCCTGAGGACCGCCCGGCAGCAGGCCATCGAGGCCAACGTCATGGCTCGGCGTGGTGAGGACCCGAGGCTACGAAAGGACGGCATCCCCACCTTGCGCCAGGCGCTGGAGAAGTATTTGAAGGCGCGCGGCGACGACCTGCGGCCCAAGACGCACCAGTCGTACAAGAGCCTAACGGTGGGACCGAAGGCGCCCCTGGCCAAGATCGGCGACCTGCCTATGCACCTGCTCGACCGGCAGACCTGCGCGAAGCTACACGAGGAGCTGGCGGAGAAGCGCGGCCCCGCCACCGCCAACGGCGCTCTGCGGCTCGCCCGCCTCTTGCTCAACGACGTGGCGCGGGTGTACGACCTGCCGCCGAACCCCGTCACGCGCGGCGTCCGCTTTGCGAAGGACAGGACGCGGGACTGGGCCGTACCGCTGGAGGGGATGCCGACCCTCTGGGCGCGGCTCGACGCGATGGAGAAGGTGAAGAAGCGCCTCTGCTGGCAAACCATGCTCATGACGGGCCTGCGGTCGAACGAGGCGCGGTCGATGCGGTGGGCGAACCTCGACGACCAGGGCGTCCTGCTGGTGCCCTCGCCGAAGGGCGGAGAGGAGCGCGCTTTCCGCGTGCCGATCCCCTGGTCGCTGATCGAGGACTTGGGTGTGCTCCGTGGTAAGAGCGAGTTCGTCTTCCCGGCCAGGACCAGGACCGGCTACATCGACCAGCTCAAGCGGTCGGAGAAGTTCCCGTACTCACCGCACATGATGCGCCACACCTACAGGACCCTCGCCCTCGAGGCAGGGGTCTCGGTCGAAACGGCGATGATCCTCCTTAACCATAAGACCAACGACATCAGCTCGCGCTACGTGACGCGGGCGAACCTTACGGGGTATCTGCGGGGCGAGGTCGAGAAGGTGGCAGCAACCATTCGGAAAGCTGCTGGCGGCAGGTCCGTCGCGATTTCTGAACAAATCTCAGTTTAGACCAACGAGCGCTTGGCCATAACGCCCGTCACCACCACAACATAGATTGCCACTCTACAACCCGAGGCCCAGCCCCTATTCTCGGATGGTTTGTCAGCAAGCTTTTCCGCGCCTTTTCTTGGAAGCCGGTCCAAAAGACTTAAGAGCGCTTCCAGGGCAAAAAAACATGTCACAAGCGAACTCAAGCTGATCGACCCGAGCTTGTCTCCAAGATTAACAAACCAAGGCTGTAGCCATTCCCAGATTCCGACCAATTTATCTTCTCCGAGCTACTTATCCGAGAAGACACAAGCCGTTATGCTGACAATTTTATAGGGAATTTGTGGGATACATTCGTCGGGACCTGGAAGGTCTCAGAATTTCGTTAACCATCTAGTCGATTGGAATCGCAAATCTTTCTGTGGGATGAGCTTTTCCTAGTACAGATCGAGTTCCAATTGCAGAGTTTGCTGAGCAACAGTGGGCGCTACCGGCCCTTGATCGGTCGAGGATCCGGCGCCGATTTGAGTTACGTGCACGGAAAATCCCGTCAAATCGCGAATGCATGCGTTAATTTTGTCGCAGATGGCATGCGAAGTTCGACGACGCTTCAACAGCTCATTTTGGAACTGCCTCGTGATACCGGTCTCCTGTTCAATGTAAGCCATGGCGTGCTTGACGCGCCCATCCCGGGGTTTGCTGAGCCGAGTTAGACCTCGCCTTTTAACTATTTCACCAGTGGTTCGCAGCGCTCCCTCATAGTTCTCGATCCAATACGAGAACTCAACAATCGCACTCTCCGGATCGAGATTATTTGCATCGATCGAGTTCAACCCCGCGATCAGGGGTCTCAACGTGTTGAGTTTATTGTAGTCGTGTCGGCGAACCATTGCGCCAAGCGACTTGTAGCTCGGCATCGGCTTATCTAATTGACCGTTCAATGACACTTTAAAATTGGAGTACCCGTCCTCGTTGAAGTCAAAGCCGCCAGCTTCGAGACCTCTTTGGATGACGTGATATGGCACGCGATAAAACTTCTGGCTTTGGATCGATGGCATAAATGTCATGGCTTCCTCGCTTGCCTCTGCCGATCATTGCGCAGAAACTCTCGGAAGAAAAGTCCCTTATCAAATTACTGAAAACGCTGAACATTTTTTTTCGCCTTTCAATGTGTAACACTTTGCTGGTTAGTTCTCTTGGTTTTTCAGCGTATCCTAACCGTTCCTAAGTGGTGTACAAGGAGCGTCCATGGCGCCGAACAGAGAGCTGCTCACCACACGCGAGGCTGCGACCTACTTCGGCTGCTCGAGGCAGAAGCTAGAGTGGCACCGGCATCACCGTAACGGCGGGCCCAGATACTCGAAGATCGGCGCGCTCGTACGCTACAGCCTCAACGACCTGCATGCCTATTTGGAGGAGACCAAGGTGGAGGCGCTGCGATGATCGACGTCAGCGAACTGAGCAAGACCACGCCATACGGACACTTCAACGACCACAACACCGAGCGGCCTCATTCGGCCATCGGCTACCAATCCCCGGCGGTCTATGCCGCATCCCTGCACCCGCAACGGCCATCACCGCCTGAGCCTCCGTGCTGATGGCCGTTGCATCCACCGCCCACACGGGCAAAACCCAACCACCGACTCTATCCCCAAGCGGATAAAACTCGGGGGTCACATCGACCCCGGCAAAGTTCATTGCTGTTTCGACGATTGGTTCAAGAAAACTCTTGATCGTATCCTCGAGATAGCAAAACTTTTCCGAGCTTGAACTGCTCTCCGAACACATCCCCGTCGGATCCAACATATTCACCGGATCGTTTGCGGCATAGGCGTAGCGGTTGACCATGTCAGGTCGGGCGGGGGAAAATCCGACCGGATCGGTCGACAAAAACCGTCCCATCAGGGGATCGTCATCCCGCGCCTGCCTAGGGACCGTGCGGTCTTTGCCGCTTTACGCTAGGGCGGGTCCGCCTGGATGCGTTGGAGATGGCCTCGTGAGGGGGCGCACAAGGACAGTCCGCAGCGGCGCAATACCCATACTCTCCTGTGGGGGTGCCGTTTGACTTTGCCGGTGCGTTTGGCCATTCAGCGAAGAGATGGTTCCGTGAGAGATCACGGCGAAGAGGGAACCCGGTGGCAATCCGGGGCTGTACCCGCAACTGTGAGCCAGGAGCTGACAACCGATACACCACTGGAGGAAACTCCGGGAAGGGGGTTGGAAGCGATGATCGGTGAGCCAGGAGACCTGCCATCGCGTCGTTCGTCCGGGGGCCGGGAATAGCCCTTATCGCGGGCGGGAAGGCCTCGCCTCTCCTCAGTAACGGCAAGCTGATCGATCGCCCGTACGGTGATCCGTTCGATCGATTGTCGTGATCATCGGTCCCATCACGGGTGGGGGGACCACGGAGAGATAGAATGGGATTGAGCGCGTGGGCGTTGAGCGGGGCCTTGGCCGTGGTTGGGAATCAACCGCAGGGGGATGGCCGCGACCAGGCCGAAGAAGACATCATTATCGTTGACGGAACGCGGCTGCCGCAATCTCTGGCCGAGACCGGGACCGCGATATCCGTCCTTGATCGGACCGATCTTGAAAGGCGGCAATCGCCTTTTCTGGTCGAGGCCCTGGCGGCCCAGCCGGGGGTCACCGTGAACACAAACGGCGCCTTTGGCGGCACAGCCAGCGTTCGCCTACGCGGGGCCGCTTCGGCCCAGACATTGTTGGTGATCGACGGTCTTCCTGTGAACGATACGGCAGCGCCCGCCGGGGGGTATGATTTCAGCCGCTTGGGCACGGCGGGGATCAAGACGGTCGAAGTGCTCAAAGGGCCGCAATCGGTCCTTTGGGGGGCCGATGCGATTGGCGGTGTTGTTTTGGTCAACACGGTCACGCCTCGGCGTGAGGGGATCTCGGGCACGGTCGGGGCGGAACTTGGCTCTTTTGCCACCCGCTCCGGCATGGTCGATCTTGAGCTCGGCGGCTCATCGGGCGGCCTTGCCCTCATCGGCAATGCGCTGACGACAGACGGCATTTCCAAGGCCGATGAAGCCGCGGGAAATGAGGAATCGGACGGATTCCATCGCGCCCAATGGCTGATCAAGGGCGATGTGGATCTCGGTGCCCATGCCACTCTAACGGGTAGCTTTTTCGGCAGCGAGGCGAGAACCGATCTCGACCGTTTCGACGCCAGCGCGGTGGGAAGCGTCGCCGACGGCGACGACTATGATGAAGCCGCGGAGCAGGGGGGACAGGTGCGTCTCAATCTCGGCGGGGACGGCCACCTCTTCGCCCACGAATTCACCCTCGGCACTTGGCGCCTTTCGAGGGATAGCTTTTCAGGCGGGCAACTCAGTTTCTCTACGGAGGGAGAGCGACAGCTCTATCGTTACCTGGGAAAGGGGAAGCTGGGGCAGCGCAATCGTATCGCCCTAGGCGTTGAGCAGGAGAAAACGTCAGTCGAGACCGAGGACGCCACCACCGACAGTCTTTTTCTGCTGCACGAATTTCGCGCAAGCGATCGCCTCACCCTCACCATCGGGGGACGGATTGATGATGATTCCCGATTTGGATCGGAAACAACCACGCGGATCGCGGCAGCCTATGATGTGACGGACGCCCTGACCTTAAGGGGAAATTGGGGGGAGGGGATCAAAGCGCCCTCTGTGTTCCAAACCACCTATGTTTGTACTTTTTGCGGCCTGACAGAGCCGAATGACGAGCTGCGGGCTGAGCGGGCCGAGGGCACTGAACTCGGCTTTGATTGGGATCCGGCATATTTTCCTGCCACCCTTTCGATGACCGTATTTCAGCAGTCCTTTGACGATCTGATCGATTTCACCTTCACCGATGGCTATGTGAATATTGATCACGTCGAGACAGTGGGGGGGGAGGCAGCGGTCCGTCTCGTTCCGCTCCCCTGGCTTACCGTCGACGGGGCCTATACCTTTTTGGACACGGAGGATGAGGCAGGCGATCTTCTTATTCGCCTCCCCCGCCATAGCGGCGATTTGGCCTTGATAGGGGAGGGGACAGGCCGCCTCTCCGGCGCGCTGTTCGTCCGCTATAATGGCGAGGAGCAGACCGTAAGCGGTGAGGACCTGCCCGCATGGACCCGGGTCGATGTCACCGCAACCTATGCGCTCACGGACGATCTGGTCTTCTATAGCCGGATTGAGAACCTGTTCGATGAGGAATATCAGCAGGTCCTCGGCTACGGAACACCGGGCCGCTCAGGCTTCATCGGGGTGAAGGTTGAGTATTGAGGCATGAAAACAACACGTTCTGCAGTGATGGGCTGTATCGGCCTTCTTCTGGGGTGTGCGCCGTCACCGCAGAGCGATAGAGGGGAGGGGGGTCGTTTCGTTAGTATCGATCTTTGTGCAGACCAGTATCTATTGCAGCTGGCGGATCGCTCGGATATTCTGGCCGTCTCCCCCCAGGCGGGGAAGAGCTATTCCGCGGAGCGAGAAAAAGCCCACGGCTTGCAGCAGATAAGGCCAAGCGCCGAGGAATTGATTGCCCTGAAGCCGGCGCTGATCGTGCGGTCCTATGGCGGCGGACCCCCTCTTTTATCGCGGCTTGAGGCGGCGGGGCTCGATGTGGTGACGATCCCCTGGACGACCCAATTGAGCGGTACGGAGACGGCAAGTGTTCTTGAAGGGATGAACGCGCTGGCGTCGGCGCTGGGCGCTGATGGGCGCGCAAGCCGGATCGCGTCCCGAGGATTGGATCGCCATGCGTCGGCACCGCAATCAGAAACGCAGGCCGAAGGGCGGCGTCTTCTTTATCTCACCGCCGGGGGGGTGGTCGCGGGACCCGGGACGCTGGTGGACGATGTGATCACAAGGGCAGGGTATCGGAATTATCAGACAAGGCCAGGGTGGCAGGCGGTACCTTTGGAGCGATTGGTCCTGGAGAAGCCCGATTTGATCGTCGTCCCTCGATTTGGTCCTGCCGATGATCGACCGGGTCGCTGGAGCGCCGCCCGCCACCCCCATGTTCAGGCTTTGCTCGATCATGTTCCAACCTATGATGTTGACGGTTCACTCTTTACCTGCGGCGGCGAACATACGTTTCGCGCAATTGAGACCCTCGCTTCCCTCGACCAGCAGGGAGAGCGTCAATGAGCCGGCAGGTGGGACTGACCGGCAGCCTTTTGGCTGTGGCCGTCATTGCTCTGCTGGTGAGTTGCTCTTTCGGTGCAGCCTCCCTTTCTCTACTCGAGGTCATCGCCGCGATGGTCGGGCAGGGCACACCGAGTGACAGGATCATTGTCTGGTCACTCCGTTTACCGCGGGCGTTGGCGGCTTTTAGTGTCGGCGCGGCCTTGGGGGTGAGTGGAGCCGCTTTGCAAGGGCTTCTTCGTAATCCGCTGGCCGGCCCTGGGGTCTTGGGCATCTCGTCCATGGCGGCATTATTCGCAACGACGGGCATCCTCTTTGGACTGACGACAATAAGCCCGCTCATCTTACCTGGGCTGGCGATACTTGGCGGCATTGTCACGACGGCCGGTCTGGTGATCGTTGCCCAAAAAGTCCGGAGCGTGACAACCTTACTCCTTGTGGGAATTGGGGTGACCAGCTTTGCGGGGAGCCTCCTGAGCCTGCTTCTCAATCTCGCGCCCAATCCGTTCACGCTCTCTGACCTGATCTACTGGTCCTTGGGGTCGGTTGCGAACAGATCCGTGCAGGATCTTCTCCTATGCTGTCCCTTCATCCTGGTCGGCGGCGGTTTGCTATGGGTCATTCGCCGAGGATTGTCGGCGCTGACCCTTGGAGAGGAGGCGGCGTGGGGCTTGGGCCTTGATCTTGCGCGGCAACGGCGATGGACCATTCTTGGCGCCGGGATGGCGGTTGGGGGGAGCGTGGCCCTGGCGGGGGCTATCGGCTTTGTCGGCATCGTGATCCCGCATCTCATCCGCCCCCTTGTTGGATTCGACCCTGCGCGATCATTGCTGCCCTCCGCCCTTGCCGGTGGCGCTATCCTTGTTGCGGCGGATATTTGTGTCCGTCTGATCCCCACCCATAATGAGCTTGGACTTGGGGTTATTGCGGCACTGCTGGGCACGCCACTCTTTATTTGGATCGCCGTGGGGGGGCGCCTCGGTGACTGATCTCAAGGTCGATAATCTCACAATGATCCGTGAGGGGCGGCAAGTCGTCAGATCGGTCTCGTTCCAAGCGGGGCCGGGCGAGTTGATCGCCCTGATCGGTCCGAATGGGGCGGGAAAGACCAGTCTGGTCCGCGGACTTCTCGGGGGGGAACCACGGGAAGCCGGTACGGCGACTTTAGGGGGGGCAGAGATTGCGCAACTGCCCCCCGCCGAGCGGGCACGACGCCTTGCCTACCTTCCCCAGGATCGCCCGCCGCCCTGGCCGATGTCCGTGCGTGAAATGGTTGCGCTGGGCCGGTTTAGTTATGGCGCCGCCCTCGGACGGCTCAAGGGACAAGATCTCCGCGCGGTTATGCAGGCCCTTGTCCGATGCGACCTCGTGGCCCTCGCCGATCGTCCGGCGACGCGCTTATCAGGCGGAGAGCTGGCGAGGGTGCATTTTGCGCGGGCGTTCTGTTCCGAAGCACCGATGCTTATCGCCGATGAACCGCTGGCCGGTCTCGACCCGTATCATCGCCTGACCCTTCTCGCTCTATTAAAGGGTATGGTTGAACAGGGGGGATGCGTCTTGATGATCCTCCACGACCTCTCTCTTGTCTGCCAATACGCGACCAGAGTCCTGGTGATGGTTGACGGGCGCCTCGTTGCGGACGGGCCACCGCAAGAGGTCCTGACGCCGCCCTTGATCGAGCGGGTCTATCAGGTGAAGGCCCGCGTCGAGGCGGGGGCCGTTCACCTGACGGCGCCGATCTGAGGGGGCTGCCACGCCGGCGCTGACCCCGACTTATTGCGGTGGGGTCGGGGTCAGACCGCAAGTGGTCGAAAGGAACCGCTCAATGGCCTCAAGGGTGACCCGATGGTGACGTGGCCACCATGGCAGGCTGTGGGGCATGTCTTCAACGACAAGCAATTCTGCGTCGACCCGATCCTTCACGGCATTATAGAAATCTCGACCGTGGAATAGCGGTACCCGGACGTCCCGGTCGCCATGGTAGACGAGCACGGGAATATTCGCGTGCCGTGTATTCTCGGCTGGATCCATTCCATCCACTGTGCGCCCTTGAAGAGCCCGCTGCACCCGGTTCTCACTCCATGTATTGCTCAGTCGGTCAAGGTTAGAGACCCCTGCCCCGGCGATCGCACACTGGAAGGGGCCACCCTCCCGTACCGTCGCGGCCATGGCGGCGAACCCCCCATAGGAATAGCCGAAGATCGCCATCTGATCTCTGTCGGCGATGCCCTGGTCGACCAACCAGGCCGCGGCATCGTCCTTGTCGTCCTGCATTTTGAGACCCCACTCATTGTCGCCGGCGCGCCACAGGGAGCGTCCCCAATTATCCGACCCCCGATATTGTGGTTGCAGGACCGCATAGCCTCGACTGGCGAGGAATTGGGTCCATCCGGTGGCATCCCAATTCGCGTAATCCCGCGCCCATGGCCCCCCATGGGGCAACACGATTGCGGGTAAAGGCGCGTCCTCGCCAGGGGTGAAACCCTTTGGCAGCGTCAGTAACCCCGGGATGCGCAGGCCATCGCGCGCCGTGTAGTAAATGAGGCTGGTGGGGCGCAGAGCGTCACTGTCAATCCAAGGACGCTGAGCGCCAATGTCCTGTGTCGCTCGCTTATCGACCAGGATGTGATAGGCGGGCGGATAGGTTGAGCTCTCCGTTGTAAAGAGGATTTTGCTCAGGTCATCCGTGTAATCAACAATACCAATACCCCGGTCAGGATAGGCATTTTCCAGCCCACGGACAATGGCATCCCACTCCGGATCGATCCAATAGGTCGATGGGCTGGCACCGAGATAGCGGAACCCCAGCAATTCATTGAAGTTCGATTCTTTCTGCCCCAGGACGACGCCACTGGCGACGAAATTATCTAACGCGAATAGCGGTTCCGACTCGTATTCCCGCGCAACTGGATCGTAGAAATAAATGTCGGCCGTATTGGAAAATTGGTCTGTAGAGACGTAATAGTATCCCGTCTTTTCGTCCCGCCCGACAATCTGGATGGAGTGCCGATTGTCGGCTGTCCAAGTAAGCTTGTCGTGGACGTCGAAACTTCCTGTCTCATCGTCTCGGATCAATGTTTCGAAGGTATAGCCGCCATTCCCATCAGGACTCTGCCGAAATTTGGTCAGAAGCTCCCCTGTACGAGGGTTGAACAACCCTGCGGATTCCCTAGACGTTTCTTTGTAGATCAGTGTTTCACGACCTGTTACAAGGTTGACGCGATAATATTCCGTAATGAGCGTGTCTGTGTTGACCCTCTGGGCGATGACGTCGGTCGGGTCGAGGGGAAGGTCTTGATATAGACCCGCTTCGCCGGCGATCTCGAAGCAGCGTTCCGTGGCGTCACTATTACCAAGTCGGCGTGCCCCGGTGAACGGCTCCTCAAAATCGTCCATCGCCGTGTCGGTCATGTATAATTTGTTGAGGAATGTCGCCGTTGATCCAACGCGGCGCCCTTCGCCGCAACCTTGCAACGTGCCTGTCCAGGCCTGGGATGTAAGGAAAAACAACTTGTCGGCTTTAAGGGCCTGGGCAGCAATAAACCGTATACGATCATTTGGCGCGGTGAGTTTCGGCTCTCCCCCTTTTTCGAGGTCCCAAACGGCGAGGGCCAGTTTTTCGCCGTCATTGCCCGCTGGGGACACCAAGCCGACGAGATAGTCCCCTTCGGCCGACATGGAGAGGCTGGTCATCTCCGGCTCTCGGGAGAGCGCTTCAACGGGGATCGGCTCTGCCTGCCCCTGGGCGCCCCACACCGTCAGCCAGGCGGCGACACTGACCCACTTCGTCCGCCCCAATTTTCGCATAACGCCACATCTCCTAAAAATATCGTCTGTTGGGGAGACAATCTTACAGAAAAACCAGCGCGTCAATTCGACAGCCTGTGACATCGACGTGTATTTTGTTGCGCGTTTTCGCGTTCCGCGATAGGGGAAAATATGTATAAAAGACATATACATAACATATAATGTGACATAGCAATGACAAAAAAATCGACATTGCGTTACAAAAACCCTTGAAGAAATCTGCTCGACGTTGTCAGAATTGTTACGAACTCCTTAACGTCAAGTGACCGGTATTTTAAGAAGGCCACATCTTTAGATTGTGGGTGTGAATATGGTTGTAAAAAAGCATTGCGTGCGAACCTTGATGCTGGGGTCCGCCGTCTTCGCGCTCTCCAGCGTGCCGTCATTGGCGCAGGATCTCGTCGTTGAGGACGAGATCACCGAAAGCCCGGCGGAAGAAACGATTGAGGTAGAGATCGAGGAGACGACGTTCGACGATAGCGGAACGAATGACAAAATCGTCGTCACAGGGTCTCGCCTGCGCCGCGATGAATTTAGTTCTGCGGCTCCCATTCAGGTGATTACGGCCGAAGAGGCGACCCTTGAGGGATTGATCGACACAGCGTCGATCATTCAGGGGTCAAGTGTCGCATCGGGCTCGGTCCAGTTTAACAACCAATTCGGCGGTTTTGTTGTCGAAGGCGGGACGGGGATCAATTCGATTTCTCTTCGGGGTCTTGGCGCCCAGCGGAGTCTGGTTCTGTTGAACGGTCGTCGACCCGGCCCAGCCGGTGTTCGCGGTCAGGTGGGGTCGTTCGATTTGAACGTGATCCCCGATTCCGTAATCCAGCGGGTGGAGATTCTCAAAGACGGTGCTTCTTCTGTCTACGGATCGGATGCCGTTGCGGGGGTGGCCAATATCATCACGCTGACCTCCGTCGATCGACCGACCCTTACGGTGCAATATAACAAACCGTTTGAAGATGGCGGTGAAAGCTTTTCAATCGATGGGGCCTTTGGCCTGAACTATGATACTGGTAGCGTACTGTTTGCTGCGCAGTATGAGAAATTTCAGGATCTTTCCCTCGGCGATCGGGACTATCTGGCCTGCCCGCAGGATTTCTATTTCGACCCCGATACAGGGAAAGGCTTGATCGAGAAGATCGGTCCATCCTGGCCGGAACCGATCTTGGCGGCTGTTCCACCGGCAATGTCTATTTCAATACGGTGATCGACGCACTTGATCCGACAATTCGATACATTCCGGCACCGGACGGTATGACCGTCGGCCCGCTAGAAGGGTATCGTCCTCGCAATCCAGGCCGATATGATGATGGACCGGGGGCCCAGGCCTTTTATGAGAGCGTTTTGAACCACCCTGACGCTCTTGAGGCCGACGCGATCAATGCCCAAGAGCGGTTCAGCCTTTATTCGTTGTCGGATTTCGATATCGACATACTCGGTGGTGTGAATTGGCAATTTGAAGCGCTGTATACTGAGCGGGAGACGACAGCCGATGGCATTCGCCAGTTCTTCCCCTTGGTGGGCGGAGCCGAGGTCCAGTCAGTGTTTGGCGTCTATGGCTATGCTAATGATCCAGGGTACAGTAACCCTTTCTTCCTCTCCCAGCCGATTCTCATTTATCAGGCGAACAGTCAGGCGGAAGTGAAATATCTATCCGTATCCAGTGAGCTGAACGGTGAGTTCGGCGGCACGGGATATTTCTCGGATTGGGGGTGGACCGCGCTGACCACTTTCTCCCGATCGGATGGCAAATATGGGACGGATACGGCTATTTTTGCCGACCAGTCAGGGGATGTGCGGTTCGACGACGACGCGCCGCAATTCGATTATCAATCGGCTGAGATCTTGAGCGGCAATTATCCCGATAATTTCTACGATACCCTTGGCGGGCCGATTGTCGGCCGTACGACCTATGAACAGTTCGTCGCCAGTACCTATGTAACCGGTGATTTGTTCGCCCTTCCGGCAGGTGATGTGCTTCTCGCCCTCGGCGCCGAATATCGTGGCTTTTCGATCGATGATCAGCCGGACGAACAGGCCCAGGCAGGGAATTTGTGGGGCTCCTCTTCCGCCTTGGTCACGAAAGGCGAAGACAATGTCACCGAAATTTTCGCTGAGGCGGAATTCCCGCTCTTAAAAGGGGCCCCCCTCGTCGAGGAATTGACGTTCACCGCGTCCGGTCGAGCCTTCGACTACGAATCTTCCGGCAGCGGCGATGTCTATAAGGTCGCTCTCGATTGGCAAGTGGTGCCGGCCGTGCGGTTCCGCGGGACGAGAGGAACCTCATTCCGTGCTCCTGCGCTCTATGAGCTGTTCCTCGGGCAGCAAACCGGATTTTTGGATCAGGCCGACATTGACCCGTGTATTCTGTGGGAAGACAGTACCGATGATGACATTCGAGCAAACTGTGCGGCGGAGGGTATTCCCGGTGATTATGGCGGGGGAACGTCGTCCGCGACGATTATTTCGGGGGGCGGCGCTGGTTTCCTCGAACCGGAGACTTCGGACGCCTTGACCTTTGGGACGGTGATCACGCCGGAATTCTTCCCCGTCAGTCTCGCGCTCGATTACTTCGAAATCGAAGTGAACAATCAAATCGCGCAGCTTGGGGCGGGGACGATCCTCGGCGGCTGCTACGGTGGTGATAATTTCCCGAATGATTTCTGCGATCTCTTCACGCGGGGAACGGCAACAGAACCGCTGGCGGTGAATGAAGTCACAGACACATTCATCAACATCAACAGTCAGGTGACCCGCGGGCTCGATGCGACCTTAAGGTATGAACGGGATTTCGATTTCGGGACCTTGCTCGTCGATGCGCAGGCCACATGGACGTTCGAGGATACACTCGATCTCTTCGATACCGATAGTGAGTCTGGTTTTGCCACGGAGGATTTCAATCGGACCATCGGTGATCCCGACGTCGTCGGCGATGCGCAAGTCCGCTTTACCAGGGGTGACTATACTTTCTCTTGGTTCCTCGATTTCGTTGGCCACACGTCGAATGAAGTCTTCGATCCGGTGGACACCACCTATTTTGGGGCGCCGGCGCAGCGGATCGTCGAGACCGAAGCGGTTTGGTATCACGATGCATCGGTTCGGTGGACAGGCGATCTCCTCACGATCACGGGCGGGATCACCAATCTGTTTGGAGAGGAACCGCCGATCGTGTCAGACGGCGTGACCTTCCGCCGCGGCAATGTGCCGATCTTCGGGACCCAATATGACCTCCGCGGTCGTCAGGCGTTCATTCGTGTGACGAAAGAGTTCTAATCTCGCCGAAGAGCAACAAGACAGCGCAAAAGCGGGTTCTCAGGAGCCCGCTTTTTTTCGTTATAGCGGATCGTCGGCGGGGGCGGTCATGGTGCCGACGATCACCTGTACGGATGTTGTGGCTGTGCGCCCCGCATGGTCGATCACGGATAGTCGGTAAAAGCCCGGGCCGGCAGGGTGCCAGGACGCTCCACCGGGGTGATTGGTCAGGGGGACGCCATCGACATACCATGTGAGCGGCGCGCCTCCATTTGCCGTGAGGGTCAGGGACCGCTGGGCATGCTCAATCCACAAGGTGGCGCCGTCGGGCGGGAAGAGGATCTGGGGCGGGGCGGTCTCGTCCCTAAAACGGGTCGGCCCCGTCTCCTCAAGAGGCGTTGCGGACTTGGGCCCCGATTGGGCTTTGCCCAGATGGCGGTCCGCTGCATCGAAGAGATCGAACAAGATCGGCAACGCCGCCCGGCGCCCCGTCTCCCCTGGACGAGGCTGTCCGTCCGGTCGCCCGACCCAGACGACGATGACGCGCCCCAAGGACACCCCGACGGCCCACGCATCCCGAAACCCATAGGACGTTCCCGTCTTAAATGCGATTGGGGCGGTATCTGTGGTCAGGGATCGGGGGATCCTGCCCGCGGGGGAGGGGGCGGCGGCGAGAATATCAAGGAGGTGCGTCGCCGTTTCAGGCCGGAGAAGGGACAGGCCGCGCCGTGCAGTATTGGCACTGACCTCTTCGGGAGTAAAGGCGAGGGGCAGGGCGCGTCCTCCATCGCCGAGCGCCCCGTAGAGGACGGCGAGGTCCATCGCGCTCAGCCCCGCCCCGCCGAGGGTGACGGCGAGGCCGGCATCGAGGTGGGGTCCCCCCGGCAGTCGCGGGGAACTGCCGGCATAGGAAAGCGCCGCTAAAAATCGATTGCTCCCGATACGGTCCATGACGCGCACCGCAGGAACATTCAACGAATGCTGTAGGGCTTCGGCAATCGTCACATCCCCACGAAACCGTCGATCGAAATTGTCCGGCTGATAGCTTGCAAATCGAGCAGGGAGATCGGCGATAATTGTCTGCGGCCCCGCAATGCCGTCATCGAACGCAAGACCGTAGACGAACGGTTTGAGCGTCGACCCCGGAGAGCGGGACCGGTTCGTGAGGTCGATCCAGCCCCCGGCCCGGTCCCGGCTGACGGAGCCCACCAGAGCGCGAACGGCCCGTCCCTCAATATCCATGACCAGCGCTGCGGCCTGGACATCAGGCCCGGTCGTCTCAAGTGCCGCGGCGAGGTGGCGCTGGGCGGCCTTTTGAAGATCTGTATCAAATGTTGTGACCAAAGGAGTCTTGGCAACAGCCCGCCCCGAGACGAGGTCGCTGGCATGCCACGCCGAGGACGGGAAGGGGGAACGGGCGGTCGGGACGGGCACTTCGGCGGCCCCCGCCGCTTCGGCGCTTGTATAGACGCCGGCCGCGACCAGCTTGGCCAGGATCTGCGATCGGGCCCTCTGCGCCGCCTCGGCCTGGCGGTCTGGGCGCCTCGCTTCAGGTGCCTGGGGGAGGGCGATGAGAAGCGCCGTCTCCTCTGGGGCGAGGGTGCGGGGCGGCCGTCCGAAATAGGCGTAGCTGGCGGCTTCGACCCCTTCCAAATTGCCGCCATAGGGCGTCAAGGTGAGGTAAAGCGAGAGGATCTCCGCTTTGGACATTCTGGCTTCGATCTGCAGGGCCCTGACGGCCTCGATCAACTTCGATCCAAAGGTCCGCGGCCTTGGTCGAAGCAGCCTGACGGTCTGCATCGTGATGGTCGAGGCGCCAGAACGGATCTCCCCCTCCAACATCCATGTTGTTAGGGAGCGGAGGATCGCGGCGGCATCGACGCCCGGATGGTGATAAAATCGCTTGTCCTCAATGGTGATGACGGCGTCGATGAAACGGGGGTCGAGGCGGTCAAGGTCCGCTGGGAGACGCCAGCGTCCCTCTCTTACGGGAAACACCCTAAGGGGCGCGCCATGACGGTCCGCCACAACGGTCGACAGCTCCAAATCCGACAGGGGGGGAGGGAACAGCCTGTCAAAGGCGAGCACGAGCAAGACCGGCCCCACCAATAGGAGGCCCACTCTCCCTCCTTTACGGAGGAAATGGCTCAAGGGGCGGCCTCGATCGAGATCGTCCCAGACGCACTCCTGGCGAAAATATCAGGCCGATACATATCCTCTGCCACCGCCCCCGGTGCGGTGAAGTCGCCGGGCGTCACGGCCCGTACGAGATAGGCGAGATGGCGCGGCGTTTTCGATGACACCGTCAGGGCCGAGACGAACCGGTCATCGCGTTTCTCAGCGATATCGGGGCGGACAAGATCGGGGAGAAAGGCATATACCCCTTCCTTAAGACTGTCCTGGACATCGAGGACTGTCTCGATCTCGAACCCAGCCGGGAGCAAATCCTCCACGATATAGCTGGCCTCCGCCGCGCGTTCCGGGGTCAGGGTCAACAGGATGATCGCCCGTTGGCCTTGGGTGAAGGACGAGGCGTCAATCGAGGAGCCCGACTCAGTGTAAAGACGTTTTGTGAGGGATAGCCCGGAACCGACCGCCTGCGGAGGGGTCAGCGGCGCCCCCTCCACCAAGAGCGTACCGTATAGAAGGCCGTCTCCGGCATTGCGCACAATCGGGGCGTCGTCCAATTGTGACGCGGAAAGAGGGCTCGCCCCATCAAAGGGGCGGCCGTCAAGGGTTGCCGCGTCGGCCGCTTCGCCAGCCGTCGCCATGGCCCCCGCCGCCCTGATCAAGAAGGCTTTCTCCTGGGTCGTCAAATCGGCAGGGGGCGGGATATCCGTGGCCAGCAGATCGGCCATCTCTTCCGCCCTTTCGACCAGTCCGGCGTCGCTGGCCAGTGCCAATACGCCTGCCCGATCGCGCAAAGGGGTCTGATACCAGTCGCCTTGATTTCGATATCCGAGGGAGTCGTTGGCTGCGGTAAAGGCACTCATCGCCCGACCACGGTCACCGATCAGGTGGAGGCCGGCACCGAGATGAGCCTTCGCCAGAGGGCTTTCGATCTCGTCCAATATCTGATCGTGCATATAACGCAGGCGGGATCGATCGACGCTCCCCTGCATGGCGAGCACATAAAGGGCGTAGGCGGCGCTTCTATGCTGCAGGCGCTGAGGTGTGTCGTCGGTATATTTTGGCGGGGCGACCCCGACATCATACCCGCCGCCAGCGTAGAACCGTCCGTCAGCATAGGGCCGAAGGGCGTCAACGGCGCGGTTCAAGGCCATGTCCGGCACCTGATAGCCGGCTTTCTGCGCACGCCACAGAAACTCTGTGGCATAGGCGCCGATCCAGGGGGAGGCGTCTTGGTCGCCCACACGCCATAGGCCGAAGGCGCCATTGGCGCTTTGTCGCGCCAGTAAGGTCTCAATTGCGGTGCGAATATCGGCTGTCGCCCCCTCGGGGCGGTCGTCTTCCGTTCCGAGCACCGCAGCGTCAAGCAGAGGCATGGTCTGGCTGACAAGCTGCTCCGTACATTGATAGCGATAATGCCGCAAAGAACTGAACAGGGCGGCCGCATCGATCGGGGTCGCCGACACACTGATGTGAGCGCTCACCGAGGCGGTCTCAAGGCCCTCGTCTAGGCTGCTGTCAAGCGTAAGGCTTTCACCGGGCGTGAGGGTAAACCGCCGTATCCGCGTCTCGGGGAGAAAGGCGGACCTCACCTCGAGGGGGAAGCGGCTCCCATATCGGGCGCCATCGGGTCCCTGCATGTCCACGGAGAGATGACCGATCCCCGGCGCCGCCGCTTCCAACGTAAAGGGACGATCGGCGCGATCGCCGCGAGACAGTGTCACGGTGCCTGACGGGTTCGATATTGTCAGGGGGCCTTCGGTCTCAATGCGCGTGCCGTAAACCCCCTCGGCCCCGCTTATATTGTCAGCGCTCAGCGTGGCCACCGCCCTGTCCCCCGGCGCCAGAAAGCGGGGCAGGATCGCCTCAACGGGGACGTCATCGCGTACCGTCAGAGGGCGGGACCCCGCGCCGAGCCCCGTCTCCGACCAGACAATGGCCATCAGTCGAAGCTCACCATTGAAGTCCGGCAGGTCGAGAGAAATCCGTGCCCGTCCATCCGTCCCGATGTCGATAGGACCTGAGAAGAGGGCAACGGTCTTTGTGGGGACGACCGTCAATCCAGCGCCGCCGATTTGATCGCCGCCGGAGCGTAAAGCCGCGGCGCGCCCCTGATTAGGGTCCAGTAATCGTCCGTAATCATCTAACAGGTCGATCCCGAGCTGTTCCTTGCCATAGAAATGCGCCACGGGGTCGGGGGTTTCGAACTTCGTCAGTTGGAGAATCCCTTCGTCCACCGCCGCCACCGTCGCAAAGGCGCGCTCCCGTCGTGGGCCGCCCTGAAGTCTAAGGTCGATGGGGAGGGATTGATTGGGCGCCACACGATCGGGCGCGTCCAAGGCCACCTCATAGGTCCGCGCCGACATATCGGTGGCGACATAGCCCACCCCCACCGCCCGGCGCGGCAGCGGCTGATCCTGCCGATCCCGCGGCGTGTAAACGGTGGCCAGGACATAGGCGCCCCCGGCCCACCGCTCATCCGTCGGGAGGCTGATTTCGGCCCCCCCTTCGGGGACGTCCAATTGATAGGTGGCAAGGACTTTATCGGTGGCAACCGTAATTTCGGCGATTCCGGGATAGGGCGCGTCAAGGCCAACCTCGATCGTCTCGCCCGGCGTGGGAGGGTCATCGGGCAAAAGGAGACGCACTTGATCGGGCGCCTGATTATCCGGCCCCGTTCGTCCGCCATAGCCGACAAAGAAGGATTGCGCCGCCAGCGCCTCACCATCGTGCCGAACCGTCAGGGTGTAATCGCCCCAATCGAGAGCGGGTAACGAAAGAACCGTCTCGGTTTCTGCGTTGAGAGAGGTTTGGCCGGTCTCGATCGGGACCGAACGCTCCGTCCGGCGCCATTGCCAATCGCCGCCTTGCGGCTTGTACCAATCATAGTCGACATCGCGGCGGTCGAGTTGCCATTGCACCTGCGGCAGCGCCGTTTGCTGCCCCGTTCGGTCCACGGCGAGGAGGGACCAGGCAAAAGGCTCTTGCCTGGGAATGGTTCCTTCCTGGGCCGGCCGCATCCCCAGATAGACCGGGCGGGGACGGAAGGGGATGAAGAGGTCTTCCGCCACGGGGCGGCCACCGGGTTCGCTGGCTTCGACCACCGCCCGCAGCCTCAGGGGAAAGCTCGACTGCTCCGCCTCCGGGGCCGAAAGGGGGAGCTGCGCCACGCCCGTCTCATCCGCGGTCGTGGAGGGCAGGGGGAATTGTCGTTCCCTGAAGGTTTCGGTACTGACGCCAAACCGGAAATCGCTAAAGTCGGGAAAAGGACTGGGGTCCTTGACCAGCCGGGCGCGTCCCCCCACCGGCAACCCTGCGCCCGGCGCCCCGTATAAAAAGCGTATCTCCGCCGTGATGGGGCGGGTTTCGCCTTCGGTAAGGGGCGAGGACTGATCACTGTCGATGGTAAGGGCGATCCGCTGCGGCACGAAATCTTCAACGGCAAAGCGCGCGGCGGCCACTTGGCCGGCCCCGTCGAGCGTTGCGGTCAGGCGCCATTGGCCGCGGGCGGCCCGGTCGGGCAGAGCAAAAGCGGCGCTCAGCCCCCCTGCCTCCGCAAGATCCGAAAAGCGGCGATCTTCGACGACCATGCCGTTGGGTTGAACCAGTTGGAGGATCCCAGGACGCCCTTCGGCAGCCCGCGCCGCCGCCGTCCGCACAATGAGGGTTGAATAGACGGTCTCGCCCGGTCGATAAATCCCCCGATCAAGGGCGAGAAAGCCATCTAACCCGTTGGGCGGACGACGCCCTTCGATCGGGTTGTCGGACAAATCCACCGGCGATCGATTAAGATCAAGGGCCGCGAAATCCCCGTCCGGTCCGTAGGCCATCAGAAATCTTGGGGCATTCCCCGCCTGCCCCGCCAATAGGGGGGCCGCGAACTGAACCTGTCCGGCGTCATCGCTTGTTCGGGTCGCCAACCGTTCGTTCGACGCCGCGACGAGGGTGATCTCGACATCGGCTACGGGGCGTGCCGTATTGAGTGACCTGATCGTCGTGGTCAGACCCTCCCCGCTACGATAGGCGGTAAAGGCGAGGTCGGTGACAAGGAGCCAGCGGGCCGCCCGGCTGGGGCGGTCGACATCGCGATCAATGGCTTCGGCGTCGGCCAGGCGGACGAAATACGCCCCGGGCTCCAGTTCACCGATCGCCTCGGCGATGGGGAAAACCGTGATCGCTTCGGCGTTTCGATCGGCATCGATCTCGACCCGCCCCGAATATATGGGGATCGCTCGGTCGCCGGGGTCATTCGGGGCGTAGCCATATGCCCCTTCATTGGCGCGAAACCCGGCGCCCAATGACTGAAAAACGAGGGCGCGGTCGGTCACCCGCTCGATCACCACCTCGACCTTATCGACATTGACCGTCCGCAGCGCCAACCCATCGGCATCGATTCGGGGAAGGATCATGCCGTCCCCTGCAAAATCGACCAGGGGAGGGCGATCCTCGAAACTGAGGGTCACTTGGGTGTCGGCGGCGAGTTCGCGCCCCGCCGCGCCGGGCAAGCCTCTCCGGAGGGTGAGGGGGGTCTCCTCGCCATAGCGCAAGCCCCCAAGGCAAAGGCGCTGCCCCTCCACCTTGAGAGCCACATTGAGGTCAAGGTCGAGATAAGGTTGATAATCTGCCTGCGGATCGAGGGGGTGGGAGAAGATCAGGCATATTTCCGGCACGGGACTATCTAGGCTGACGGTTGACCGCAGCAGGGCGAAGGTGTCGTCCGCAGAGGCCGGGTCTGCGTCGCTGCGCGGCGGCTCTGGCCTTTGCTCTTCGGTCAGATCCGTCGTCGTCGTTGGCGGCGGCGGCCCCTTACGGTCGTCGCAACCGAGAACGAGGAGGCTCACCAGCAGAAAAATGAGGCCCGTCGACCGAATAGACATACGCCCTCCTATCCCCCGTCATGTCACACGTCATCCTGCCGCCGCCGGAGCGCAATGAGCGCCCGAACGCGACAATGATCTCTCTCCCTCCTGCATCGACTTTGCGGCGAAGGCGAGGCCAAGGGGTGAAAATGGGTTGGCGGGGCCGGGCGAGGGTCTTGGAAAAGATCGGCCTTTCTGTCAGTGTGTCTACAACCTTGGGGAGGGGATAATGCAGGCAATGAGAACCTGCGCAGCATGGCTCGCAAGACTAAGTGGCCTGGTTTTGGCGGGCGGGTCGGCACTGGCAGCGCCGCAAATGGTACCGGTGGTCTCTCCGGGGGTCGATCCCGCCGGCGTTTGGCTCGGTGAGGATGTGACCGTGACCTGTCAGGTCCGCGATAGCGGGACCAGGCTCTTCCAACTCCCCAATAGCGGCCGGGCCCGTGATCTCGACATGACGATTAGTCTCTCGGCGGGGGATCCGGCGGGCTATCAGGGCACCCTTTCGGCAGAACGCGCCGAAGTCGAATTCGTCCGCCAGGGAAGCTTCTCCTTCACCTGTTCGGCTGGCAATGCGGCGCTGGCGGCGGCCAACGGCGTGTCGGCGGCCACAACGACACTGGACACCCGTCCGAATGCGCGCATCGTGACCGTCTTACAGGGCGGGCTCAGCGAGACCGAGGCGGAACTCTATTACCCCTCCACCCTCAGATGCGGGATCGTCGACGAAGATGGTCCCCGTCTTACCCTTCCCGGCGGGGGCGCGATCGCCGATCTCGGTCTTGAAGTGGTGCAGATCTCCGGTCCGGCGGCGGGCTTTACCGGCCCGTTACCCGCCTCCCCCAGCCAGGGGCATTTTCGTGAAGCCGGATCGTATGTTTTCCGCTGCCGCCCCCAGAACCAGGCCCTTGCGGACGCAAAATTCCTCGACCCCGATCCCTCCCTGGCCGTCACGACCGTGCCAACGCTGTCGGTGGTCCTCGATATCAATGACCAAGGGAACGATCACGAATATGTT
Source organism: Parvularcula bermudensis HTCC2503 (assembly GCF_000152825.2). NCBI lineage: Bacteria > Pseudomonadati > Pseudomonadota > Alphaproteobacteria > Parvularculales > Parvularculaceae > Parvularcula > Parvularcula bermudensis. Next base: position 2,288,414 of record NC_014414.1, on the reverse strand, counting down.
CTCGGTGAGCGAGTCTCAGCGGCGTGCACCGTGATGCGTGACGCCCGCCAAGTGCAGACCCTGCCCGATGGCGAGCCGGTGTCGGATTTGCAGATGACATTGAGCGTCGATCGGTCTCCCGATGATTATTTGACGCTTTCCGCCCTCGGGGGGCGGTCGCGCGGCGCCCTTGACCGGCAGGGGATCCACCTTTTGAGCTGCACCCCCGGTAATGCGGCGTTGGCCGCGAAATACGGGCTTGCGGCGGATCGCTATAGCTTTGTCGTCCGGACACCGGACTTCGCCACCACCCAGGCGATCATGACGGATGCCGTAACGGGGGAGGAGACGACCCGCATCGGGGTCGGGCAACCTTTTGCCGTTTCGGCAAAGGCGCTCGCCGCGGCGGATCAAGGCAATGGCGCCGTGGTCGAGGCGCAGAGCGTTACGTTCTCGGTGCTGTCGAACCATTATGCCTGCGGCGACACCGTCCCGCGTGACGACAGAACGACCTTCGACATCGAAAAGGGGGAGCGGACTGAGTGGACCCGGCGCCATGGCGTGGTTCAGACCTTCCTTCCCACCAAAACCGGCCCGTACACGGTCGATGTGCGCCAGGCGCGACCGACCGGCCAGGTGGTGTGTGACCGGATCCAGCTTACCGTTGTCGATGTCGAGCAGACCGCCTCGCCTGAACTGGCCAAGCAGCCGCGGATCATCATTTCAGGGCCCAGGGCGGGACAGACCGATCTTGATGTCGTCTCCCCCGATAATCCGCCCGCCATTGTGAATGTGACGGGCATCATCCGCGATGCGACCCGGCCTATCGCCAAGGTTCTGGTCTCGAATGGCTTTGTCGGTACCATTACGGATCGGCGGACGGGGGAGACACGGAATGCCGTCGAGGCGGATCTGCGTCGACCCAGCAACCCGAATAACGACCCCATGGGCGAGCACGATGTCACTTTCGTTGCGCCGATGGTCTACACCCCAGGCCTCAACCTGATCAGAGTGACGGTGATCGATGAGGCGGGATATCAATGGGCCGAATATCGCCCTGCCGTCCTCGGTGTCGATTACAAGCCGATCTATTCGGCAGCCGACGACGTGCCCGCGCCGGACGGCGCGAGCCCGCTTCATTTATGGCTCAATAATGCGTTGTTCCTCAACAGCACGCCCGAAATCGACTCCCTTGCCGACATGACCCAGTTCGTCAGTGATGTGCTCGCGGAAAAGGGCGGTGTCCTCGAGGCGATCACGTTCAAGGACGAAATCGACAGTGGCAATTGGTTCGTGCCGAATACGAATGTCTCGATCACCTTGACCCCCGAACAGCCACGATTTGAGGTCTTGCCCTTCGACGGTGAGCGGTTGGCGATCCACATCACGCTGCCCTTCGATTTCAAGGCGACGGGCGATAAGGGGTGGCTTGGCGGCGATACCGTCCGGGCTGCCGGCAATATCCGAGCGGTGCTGCCCTTCGGCTTCACGGCCGACGAGGTCTTGGGGATCGTCTTCATCCCCGATGATTTCGATGTCGCCCCCGCGATCGGCTTTTCGTCCAATGTCGAGGCCTCGAAGGCCCGTAAAATGCGGGAGACGATCAAGGACGGCGTCCTCGATGTCCTTCGGTCGTCCTTCGCTGACGCCGACACCTGTCAGCCCGCGCGATGCACCGAGGCGGATACGCTGTTTGACGCGGGCGGCAATGATGTCGGCATGCTCCTCAGCACAGAGACGGGATTTACCGCCGGCAGTAGCTTCGAAAACCCCCTCGCTGCAGGGATGATCGACCTCGATGCCGGCGTGAACATCGACCGTATGGTGATGGCTTTCGGCGATTTGCGCTTTGACATGTCGCCGATTTTCACCCTTGGGCTCCAGCAATTTATGACCTTGCGAAGGGCGGTCTTGGCGGACGATTCGGTTGTGCTCAAACTGCCGCCCGAGACGGCGCGGGAAGTCTTGCGTCAACGTGACACTGAAGGTTTTCGGCGGGTGGAGGAGATCGACCTGCCCAACACGCTCGCTGATCGCCTCGCGGATCTCATTACCACTTCGCCGGAGGAGGCACCGGCACGGCCGCGGGCCGAGAAGCTGCCCTCGGTCCCGCGGGAGAATATGCGGCTGACCGATCAGGCGGTGTCGCCAGGGCTTCGCGATTCCGCCATTGGGATCGCTCCCCCCCGGCTCAGGAGCCGTCAGTTGGATATCCAGGGGGCGCTGCATATCGACGTCATCAATCAGGCCCTGGCGCAAATGTGGAAGGCGAATTTTCTCGATTTCACGCTTCCTCTGGGGGAAATGGTGTCTGCGGAGGACCTCGACCTCTCCAATGAACAGGCCGCCGCGTTCATCGATGATCTGCTGGCCAATGGGAAGGTCTCGGTCAGCTTCACCGTGCCGCCCCGCATCGCGGCCTATAGCGGTGTCGAAGCGCCCTATCTCGAACTGGGGGGCATCCGTTTCGCGATCGATTTTCTCGAAGACTATGACAGCTATCTGATCTTCGAGACCTCGATCGTCAGCCGCCTGCGCCTGAACGCCTTCACGAAGAGCTTCAACTTCATGCTGCAATCGCCCCTGCGGTGTAGCGAGGAAGAAATGGACCGGCTCGATTCATGCGGGGGACGGATCGGTTTCAGCCTGGTGGCCCAGCGCGGGTTTGACGATCTGATGCCGGTGCCGACGTCAAATGTGCCGGCGGCCCTCCAGCGGCGTCTCATCAATGTTCTGTTGGGCACCACGGACCGATATGGGCGCCCAATCAATCAGGCCGGTCTTGAGGCGCGATATGAGCCGCTTTTTGTCGATGTGCTGGCCGATGCCTTGTTCGATGACGACTTCTCCTTCCCCCTTCCGCCGGTGGAAATCCCGCCGCTCAGCCTTGGCGACGATGTCATTGCGACGGATGAACTCGTCCCCCTGACCATGACGGATTTCGAATTCGGTCCGAATGCAAAGGGCGGCGGGTTCGCCGATGGCTGGATCCAGTTTGGCTTTAATCTCGACCCCGCGGAATAGCCTCTCGCTTCCCTTCCGCGCCTAAGTCCCATAGAGACCCGATTTGTCGTTTTGAGAAAGTCGGGTCTCTTGCGTATCGTGGCCGTCAATCGTTTTTTCTGGCCGGACCATTCAGCGACCAGCCAGTTGCTGACGGACCTGGCTGAGCGACTGGCCACATCATCGGCCCCATTATCGGCCCCATTATCGGCGGAGACGGTGACGATTGTCACCAGCCGGATGCTATACGATGACCCCCAAAGGCGCCTCGCGGCGCAGGAGAACCATCGCGGCATTCGGATTATCCGGGTCTGGAGCAGCCGGTTCGGCCGTGACTTCGCCCCGGCGCGGGCCATCGACTATCTGACGTTTTATCTGTCGGCGACCCTCGCCCTGATGCGTGAAGTTACCCGCGGCGATCTTCTTCTGGCGAAGACCGATCCCCCGCTGATCTCGGTGGCGGCGGCCTTTGTCGCTGCGGTCAAAGGGGCGAAATTGGTCAATTGGTGCCAGGATCTCTTCCCCGAGGTTGCGGGCATGCTCGACCATAATTGGGCGAATGGTCCCCTTGGCCGGGGGCTGCGGATGCTGCGCAATTGGTCGTTGCGCCGGGCGACGGTGAATGTCGCCCTCAGCGATAAAATGGCCGAGCGTCTTCAGGCAGAGGGTGTGCCTTCTGAAAAAATCGAGGTCGTGCCGAATTGGTGCGACGAGGCCATCAGGCCCGTCTCCCGCGAGGAGAATTCGCTGATTGCCGGATGGGATCTCACGGAGCGGCGGGTCATCGGCTATTCGGGCAATCTCGGGCGTGCCCATATTGCCGAGGCGGTGGCCGATCTGGTCCGGCGCACCGCCGATCTGGAGCGCCTGACCTGGCTCTTCATCGGCGGCGGCAAGGGATTGGAGACGGTTAAGGCCGCCACAGCCGATCTGCCAGAAGGCACGGTACATTATCGCCCCTACCAACCCCTCGATCGCCTCAGCGAAAGCCTGTCTGTCCCTGATCTCCACCTCGTCAGTTTGGCGCCGGGATGCGAGGGACTGATCATGCCCTCTAAGGTCTATGGCGTGATCGCCGTTGGACGCCCGATCCTTTTTCTTGGCAGTCCGGACGGGGCCGTTGCGGAACTCATCGACCGCTATGGGAACGGCGCCGTCCTCGACCTCGCGGCCCCCGAGGAGTGGCGGCAGAAAGTCGAGACATGGCTCCTCTCACCACCGACCCCCTTGCCGCTGGGGACCCCCGATCCGGCCCTTGGTCGTGCTGGTCTCGATAGCTGGATCGCGCTGCTTCACGACATTCACATGGGAGCGTCACGGAGAGCGTCCAAAGTTTAATCCAAGAGGATCGGGGCGGGACGGGGGAGGGCGCTAGGATCGTCTTGAGCGGGAATGCTCTCCCCTCTAGGCTGGTTCGAGGCTGAATGGGAACGTAGCGTCTTGATCGAGTGTCATTTCCGCCCCTTCGCAGGCGCAAAGCGGGCCATTGCAATGAACCGGGCAGCGCCCTATCCCAACGGGCACAGAAATGGTTGTTACATGAAATACGTGCCTTCGCTGTTTGACCGGGCGACACTCCTCCCCCTTCTTTCCCTTGCGGTGATCCTCATCTTGCAGGGCTGCGCCTCGAGCGCGGCAGACTATGACAGTGAGTTCACGGCCGGGACGGCGCCCACCAGGCTTGAGAGCCTCGACACCTCGTATTTCGAGTTGGCCCCCGCCGACCGCTTGGACATTACGGTTTTCGGGGTTCGTGACCTTTCCGGCGAGTATCAGGTTAATTTTGACGGCACGATTAAATTCCCGCTGATCGGCACGATCGATGCCAGTGAGAAGACCTCCTCCGAGCTGGCATCGACGATCGAGGATGCGCTGCGGGGGCGCTATCTGACCGATCCCCAGGTCAGCGTGACGATGATCGAGAGTTTGGGGCGGCGGATAACGGTGGACGGCTCGGTCGAACGGCCCGGCATTTATCCGATCATCGGGCGTACAACCTTGCTTCAAGCCGTGGCCCTGGCCGGCGGCCCCTCCGATGGGGCCAACCCTAAAAAAGTGCTGATCTTCAGGGAGATCGACGGCCGACGGGCGGGGGCGGCCTTCAATCTCAATGAGATACGGAGTGGTGAGGCCGAAGACCCAAGGGTCTATGGCAGCGACGTTATTGTGATGGACGGATCGGAGGCACGCGCCCGCTATGGCGACCTTGTGCGCGCCGCCCCCATTCTTGGTCTGTTCCGTTTCTTCTAATTAGCGCATAGTGCGCTGCAAACGAATTTAGGGTCGACACACACATGACCGGACAGCCGCCGACACCTCCCCGCCGTGATAACCTCACCTATTTTCCCGCGCCGCAGGAAAATGCCCTGGTGGAGAGCGAGGAGGTTTTTGACCAAACCGAGTCCAGCATCGCCAACAATTTTTGGCAGATGGTGCGGATCGTCCTGTCCTTCAAATGGCTGATCCTCGCGATCACCCTCCTTGGCAGCGGTATCTCTGCAGTGATGGTGCTGAATGCCACCCCTCTTTACAGGACCGAAGCCACGATTGAGGTCCAAAAGCAGGAGACCCAAATTATTGAGGGGTCGAATGTCGACCCGGTCACGATCGCCGATGCGGAATTCATGGCGACACAGTTCGAGCTCCTGAAATCACGGAGTTTGGCTGAGCGCGTCGTTGAAACCCTGGGGCTGCTCAACGACCCCCGCTACGCCGATCAGTCCCTCGACCGGGAAGCTCGGCTCAATGCCGCCACTTCGAAAGTGCGGCGCAATCTTGCCGTGGCGCCTTCCGGTCGGAGCCGGGTCATGCGGGTCATTTATACGAGCCCAGATCCGCGAGAAGCCGCCCGCATCGCCAACGCCGTGACCGATAATTTTATTCAGCAGAGCCTCGATCGGAAATACGCCACCACCGCCTATGCGCGTCGCTTCCTGCGGGAGAGAATCGCGGCGACCAAGGTCGCTCTCGAAGAGTCGGAACGCGAATTGGTGGAATATGCGCGGGCCCAGAATATCCTCCAGCTCGAATCCGGCGAGCGACGGAACGTCAATCTCGACTCCGACTCGATTGTTGCTCTCAACACCGCGCTGAACGAAGCCGAGGCGGCCAGGATCGAAGCTGAACAGCGCTATCTTGAGGCGCAAAGCAATCCCCAGGCGCTGTCCTTCTCGGAGAGTGAGGATCTCAGTCGGATTCGAGAGCTACGCTCCGAACTCGTGAGTGAATATGAGTCTCGACGGGGGGCCTTTGGGGCTGATTTCCCGTCAATGCGCCAATTGCAAAGCCGCATCGAGAATATCGATGAGCAGATTGCCCGGGAGCGGCAGGGGATCTTGGCCGCGCTGCAGGGCGAATATCGAGCACTGGTCGGCAAGGAAGCGGCTCTCCGCACTCGGATCGAAGAGTTGAAGTCGGATGTTCAGGATCTCCGCGATCGGCAAATCAACTATCAGATCCTCCAGCGGGAGGTTGATACCAACCGCGCGCAATATGAGGCGCTGCTTCAACGTCTGAAAGAAGTGGGCGTGATCGCTGGGGTCGGGTCGAGCCAGTTGTCGATCGTCGATCAAGCTGAGCCGCCGAAATATCCCTTCGAACCCAATATCAAACGCCGCTTGGCCGTGGGGATGTTCTTTAGCTTGGGCTTCGGCGTGGGGCTGGCCTTTGTCCTTAATTATATCGACGACACCATCAAATCCCCGGAGGATGTCAAGAACAAGCTCGGGACCGTGACCATCGGGGTCATCCCCAAGCAGAAGGATGGCGAGCGATCCATCGTCGCGTCCCTGTCGGACCCGCGGTCGCCGATATGCGAGGCTTTCTTTTCGGCGCGGACAGCGCTCGAATTTTCGTCGTCGTCGGGAATGCCCTCGACCCTTTTGTTCACAAGTACCCGTCCCGCAGAAGGGAAATCGAGTTGTACGATTTCCATGGCGACCGTTCTGGCTCGCACCGGTCGTCGGGTGCTGATCATCGATGCCGATATGCGGAAGCCTTCCTTCGAAACCGGGACGACGGAGTCGATCGGCCTTTCCGGTCTGTTGACGCAAAACCGAGCGCTGATCGACGAGGTCGTGCCCTCCGAAAATCCCGGATTGTCGCTGTTGCCCTCGGGAACCGTCCCCCCCAACCCTGCAGAATTGCTGTCTTCCGGTCGCTTCCCGGAAATTTTGCGAGAAGCTCAACAGCATTTCGATATCGTGTTGGTCGACTCACCTCCGGTGCTTAGCTTTGCCGATGCGCCAATCCTTGCCGCTTCGTGCGATGCCACTCTCGTCGTGGTCGAAGCCGGCGGCGTACGCCGTCCGTCGATCCAGCATACGATCAACAGGCTGCTCGAAAGTAAGGCAAATTTGATTGGGGTTGTGCTGACGAAATTCGATGCCGATCAAGGCGGACAGCAATATGGCTATTATCAATATGCCTATGGCAAGGCCGCCGAGGAATATTCCGAGCAACAGCTCAGCGCCCGGGCCCGCGATCGCCGCCGTATCAAGGTCTTTGCCAGTGCGGATGATCACGATGGGGCGCCACGACAGGATCGCGCTTCGTGACATCCGTTAGCGGATCGAAACTGGTAAAGACGTTCTTGCTGGCGGGGGTTGCGACCCTTATCGCCACCCGGGCGGTGCTGGATGTGCCTTACGGGGTCACCCAAAACGGGCAGCCGGTCGACGTTGCCGCGTTAAAATCGCTTCTTGAGAAGAGCCTCGACGAAAATCGGATCGAGACCAGTCTGACGGTTGAGGAGGCCCGTCCAGCGCTTGAGGCGGCGCTGGCGGCTGCCCCGCTTGACGGGACCCCTCTCTTTTTGGCCGCTCTGTTGAACGATGATCCCGCCCATCCCGCTGTGGCGGAGGCCTTAAGGCGTAATCAGCGCTATGTTCTTGCCCGTCGATTGAAGACCCAGGCGCTGGTGGAGCGCGGTGATGTCGCCGAGGCGATGACGCAATTGGGTGTTCTTGCGCGGCTCGATGATGACAACCGCCAGCGCTATGTGTCGATCATGGCCGCGCTGGAAACCGCCCCCGGGGGCCGCGAGGCGATTGTCGACTATGTCCGTAACGGCGGCCAGATTGCCGATCACCTGGTCATGGCCCTCAATCGCGAAAGCCGTGACCTCAATTTTCTTTTCGATGTAAACCGGGCGGCCGATACTGTTCAGCCTTCATTCTATGATCGGCTACAACAGGAGAACGCCTTTGATTTGGCGTTGGTGGCCGCCATGACCTTCGAGGAGGAGGGGCTTGCGGGACGGACCTGGCCGCTAGACCCCAACCTTACGGGGAAAGAGGGGGAGGGGCTTTTTTCGTGGCGTCTTCATTCTCTGCAGGCGGAGTTTTTGGATAGCGGCGGTGTGCATATCACGCATTTAGGAGATGACCGTGTGCTGTTTGCCCGGCAGGTCATGCCCTTGGGCCCCGGTACCTATCGCCTCGAAATTGACGGACAGGGTCAAGTGCCCCTCGGCGGTGGCGGCATTGCCTTCCGCCTTTCCTGTCTGCCGAACCGATCGGAGATGATGACCACGACGCTTGAGGACGCGGTCAATGGGGAAAGACGGCGGCTGACCTTCACCGTGCCGCCGCGGGATTGTGGGTATCAGGCGCTGGACATCATCGGTCGGGCGCAGGAATATTCGCAAATCGTCCGATATCACCTTACCGGGGTGCGCATTAACGCCATCCCTCAGGCTGCGGGGTAGCTATGGCCAGTTTGGTCACACGTATCAGGCGGCAAGCGCTGCATGAGGCGATCCCGTTCGCTCTGCCCTTGGGGCTGTGTGTGGCCTTCCTGATCACCGGGGCCTCGGGAAATGCCCTGGTCAATCTCGCCCTGCAACTTCTCGCCGTCGCGCTTCTGTTGGTCTGCGTCTGGTCACGTCGCTTACGGCCCTTGCCTGAGGTCAGCCGGTATTTCTCTGTCCTGGCGGTCCTTTTCGTAGGTCTTGTCGCGCTCCAATTACTGCCCTTGCCCGCGTCGATCAGGCGGGGTTTGCCGGGCGGACAGGAGGTGGCGAACGCGTTTCAATTGATCGGGGCGGAGATGGGCCTGACACCGATCAGTTTGACCCCAACGGAGAGCTTTGCGGCCATTACGATGCTGCTGATCCCGCTGGGGCTCTTGGTGTTCTCCAGCAAATTGGCCTGGTCTGCCCTGACGAAGCGGCTCGTCCCCGTGCTGGCCGGGGTGGGGCTCCTCTCCTTTGCACTGGGAATCGCCCAAGTGGGTGCGCCGGGAAGCGGCTTCTATTTCTACGAGAATACAAATGTGGGATTGCCTGTCGGCTTTTTCGCCAATGCCAACCATCAGGCGTGCTTCCTCGCAATGGTCATCCCCTTTTGCTTTGTGGGGGCACGGAGAGCGCAAGGGAATGTCCCTCTCCGCCGACGGGTCGAGGCCCTTGCCGGGGTCTATGTGGTGGCGGCGCTCGTCCTATGCTTTGGGATCGTCTTCACAGGGTCCTTTGCCGGATTTGGGTTGATGGCCATTGCCGTGACCGCGGGGGTTCTCATCTTTCAACCTGACTTGCTGCGTCGCCGACTATTTCTCATCGCGGCCCCTGTGGCGGCCGGGATAACTCTCACGGTGTTGATGGTCACATCGGACGATCTTCTCTCATTGATCGGAGGGGGGGAGGATGGCCGGTCTCTCAATCGGGGAGATATTTGGGCGACGACTTTTCGTATGATTGGGGACTATTGGTTGACCGGTTCGGGGCTGGGCAGTTTTCCGGACATTTATCGTCTCTACGAGGATCCTGAGGTTCTCACCAATACTTACGTCAATCATGCCCATAATGATTATCTCGAATTCTGGGTGGAGACAGGGGTGGCGGGTCTTCTTCTCCTGGGGCTGGCTTTGGCAGCTCTTGTCAATCTGACCCTGTTTGCCTGGCAACGGCCGATCATTCAGCCGGGTACGGCGATGAAACGGGCGGCGGTCGTCGCTCTTTGGTTGCCCGTGCTGCACAGTCTTGTCGATTATCCCCTCCGCACCCCGGCCATCGCCCTCTTTGCGTCACTGTGTATCGCCGTTATTGTTGCCAACCCTGCCAAGACTACACGGTCGGCCGTTCGTCGACCGCAGAGCGAGACGCCCGCGGCGGACGCGATGAGCCAGACCGTAGAGATCTAGCGGACGCTACTGACCCTTAGGCGCAGGCCGAATCCCACTTTCATGGGCACGCTGAGGCAGGCTGGAGCCTTTGCACGTGCCGTGGGACCGGCTCACGTCAAGAAAGTGTGGAAAAACAAAGGTTTAGAGACGGTATTCGGCGCCGATAGATCGACACGGCTCTAGCGGCGGCCGCTCAATTGGTGCTGAGAAATTCGCGCTCATCTTCTTCAAGCCGCACTGCGGTCAGGCGTCCGGTGCGATAGGCGCCGGTATCGAGTCCGATACGGTTGGGTTTGTCCACAACTTCGTCGGTAATCGTATGGCCATGGACGACCACAGCGCCGAAATAATCCGTAGACGACAAGAAGGGTTCGCGTATCCACCGTAGATCGCGGCCGGTCTGCTCTTCTAATGAGCGCTCCGGGTTGATGCCGGCATGGACAAGAAGATAGTCGCCGAAGCGGACCCGTTCGACGCCAGAGCTCAAAAACCCGATATGGTCTGGGGGCATCGCGTCGCTGATGAGCTGGGCAATCTTCGGGGGCTCGAGGCCGATTAAATCAAATCCATCAAGGCCATAACTTTCGCAGAAGGCATAGCCGCCATGGCGCAGCCAGTCGGGCAGCACCGTGGGATCGTCCTTCAGGCCTCGCAGCAACATTTCCTCATGATTGCCGGCGATCAGCAGCTTCTTTCCCAGGGGCAGACTGAAACGCATGAAGGTTTCGATCACCCGGCGGCTATCCGGTCCACGGTCGATCAGATCCCCAAGCGATACGACAAAGACGGGTTTTTCCGGTCTGGCTTCGTGATCTTCGAGGATCATGGCGAGAAGGGTATCGAATTCCTCAGCGCAGCCATGGACATCCCCGATGGCATAAAGCCGCTTCCCCGGCGCTCCCGAAATCGGAGGGCGGGCGGACCGGTGGCGCTTTTTGAAGAAACCCATGCCCTTCATTTAGGGGCTCTCAGACAATGTGGGAAGGCGCCCAATCGCGTTCTGGGAGGGGGGGCGCCGCCTTTCGGCCTCAATACCGATGCTCCGCCCAGGCTAGGCCGAGACGGGGGGGATGGGGCGGGGGGTGCGGACAACGCGCCGTCGTCGTGCACCTTGTCTGCCGATATTGAGATAGGGGTGGATGAAACTCATCGCGATCCAATAGGCGGCGATCAGGGGCATGCTTCCGATAAAGCCATTGACGAGATATTTACTCGGTCCGTCTGCGGACCAAAGAATAACGTAGAAGACCAAGGGGAAAAACAGAAAGCTCCGCTCCGTCACCCATTTCAACGTATGCCGCCCGACAAAGCCGAAGCAAAAGCCGACGATTGGGCAAATCACGAAGATACCCTTCCAGCCATATTGCCAGAAGGCGTCCCCGTAGATCGAGAGCCCGACAAGGGTGCTCGTTTCCCGACCGAGGATGAGGGAATAAAACTCTGCCCCGGGTCCGGCAAGGATCGGCTTGTCCGGCCAGATCAGCCGCGGCACGAAACGCATCCACGCCGTCTCCAGGGAGTTGCTGACCTGCCCCAGTCGGTGCAGCTCCATCGCGTTGGCGATCGGCCCGGCGAAGTCGAGTCGCATCCACCACCCTTGAATGTTCGGCGTGTGCGTCCTGACCATCTGAGTGGTTTCGGGGGCTGTGAAGTAACTCGCAACGGCCCCGGCCCGGTCTGAATAGGTCCCCTGATTGAGATCCCCGGTGAGGATCGTCAATTGGGTCCGTCCATGGGTCACGATGGGACCGGCGAGAATATAGGCGACGACGACGACGACCGTGCCGATGGCCAGCTCGTGCATGCGCCGCCGCGCCAGATGCAGCCCTAGGACGGGCAGCATGAGCGCCACGACAATCTCCAACTTAGCAAAGGAGAATAGCGACAGGATGAGGTGAATCGGCAGGAGGAGGGCGAGGAGAAACGCGTAGCTGCGGCCCCCTTTCAATCCGACGCAATAGGCGAGCATCGCAAAGCCAAGGTCGATCACAAACCCCATCGAACTGAAAACACCGGACAGGGTGCCGTCGATCATCCCCCATTGCATCGGCTTCATCAGGCCGTAGCGAAAAAGCCCGCCCGCAAAGATGGTCAGTAGGGCGATCGGCACGATCTTGTCAGGCATTGCCAGAAATTTGCTGGCTTGGCCCTTCGCCTTTTCCGTCTTCAAATCGGGAAGCCAGGCAAGGCTCCCATACATCCCGGCGAGGACGAGGGGAATCCCCACCCCAAGCAGAAGATTGACGTTCAGGAGTTGCACCATATCGATGGTGAGGGGGTGGAACATCCGGCTTTGCAGGGTCTCGGCACTTCCCCACACCCCCACCATCGTGCCGAACACAAAGAAAATGGCCGACTGAAAGGGAAACCAGACGAACGGAGTCCAGAGCGCTTCGGGGACTTGGCGAATGATTCGATAGCAGGTGGAGGCCAGCACGCCGAGGGAATAGATCGGGACGTAACGATTGACCGCTCTGATCCACCACTCATCGTAAAGGCTCTGGTCCGGCGTCGTGCTCGCCGTCACGAAAAAGATCAGTAACGGCGGCAGCAGAAGGACGATGGTTGATGCGTAGATCTCGCTCAGCCGCGTTTGGTCACTCTTCCGCATCGGTCCACGGCGACGAGGTCGTTGTCGTGGAGAGGGAGAAAAGCCAGTCGATGCGGCCTGCATTCTGATCCTTCGACGGTTGAGTGCTCGGCAGAGCGTCGGCGCCCTTAAGGGGCCTAAAAGAGGAACGACTCGATGCCGCTCCGCAATTGCTCTCGATACCATAGGGGAGTCGCTGCGCAAAGGTTCATCCCCCCGGGCGAACGCGGCGAGGAGGAGCCTCAGATGAGGGCCTCAAAGAACGCGGTCGAGCGCCTCATGCACGCGGGCCGAAAAAGCCGCAAAGCCGAACCGCTCCTGCGTTCGCTTGGCGAGATCCTTTCGGGCGTCCGTCGACATCCCCCGTGCCGTCGCCACGGCCTTGGGGAGATGGCCGGCGAAGGCGTCTTCGCTCACCGCCTCGCCCAGCCCGTCAAGCGCGTCAGGGGCGCCGCCCACCGCAAGGCCGAGGGCAGGGGTGCCGGCGGCCATCGCCTCGAGGAAAACAATACCAAAGCCCTCACCGGTGGAGGGCATGACGAAAAGATCCGCCGCTCTGTAAAGATCGGCAAGATCGCCGAAGGGCACCTTGCCGAGGAACCGAACGTGAGGGGTCAGCCCCATCTCGCTCACCAGGGTTTCAAGGCGGGCCCGGTCGGGGCCAACCCCGGCGATCAGATAGAGGGTGGAGGGGTCGGCGTCCAAGAGCCCCGGCAGGGCGCGTAAGACCCGGCCATGCCCTTTATAGCCTTCTTCCCTCGGATCGAGCCGCGCGACCGTCAACAAGGTCGTCCGATCGCCGAGACCGAACTTCTCGCGGGCTCCCTCGCGGGGGGCGGGGGAAAAATGCGGTCCCACCGTATTGGGCACGATGTGGGTATTGTCATCGCGACGTTGGGATTGCGCCCGGTATCGCCGTCTGGTGTCCTCACTCACGCAGAGGACAAGGGCCGAGCGATCCAGCGCCGACAGCACGGGGGGGGCGAGGGGCTGCCAGACCTCCGTTCCATGGAGCTGGCTGATCATCCGTCCACCGCTCAGTTGCTCCAGCTTGGCAGACAGCGGGCCGTGATAGATGTGCCCATTATAAACGAGGCCCGGACGTCCGATGGCCGCTGCGACAGCGGTTCTGAGGCCGTAGATCAGCTTATTGTGAGAGGGCCGATGGACGGTCAGGCCTTGGGGGATTGTCACTGGGGGCTCGGGGGCCAGACGGGGAAAGATCTCAACCCGGTCAATCGCCGGATGGGTCGCGGCTGCCGTCAGAAAGTCACGATTATACTGGGCGATCCCGCCATAGGCACCGAAGGCATCTGTCACTGCGGCAAGGAAAGTCGTGCCCATAATAGTGAAGTCCTTATAGCATGGCCCGATGGGCGTCAGGAGACGGATTTACGGGGCGGGGGAGGCGCCTTGGCAGGCGGGGCCTTGGGGAAAGCCGACGGCGCCGCGACGCTTTGACCTTCGGCCTTTCGGGGATCGAGACCAAGCTGGCGCTTGATCGCCGCCTCGGCCGTCAGGCCATGATCCGCCATCGCGCGTTCGACCTCCGCGACCTTGGCATCGACAAGAGTGCGATACCAAAGCCCCTGGAGGAGGTGCCAATAGGCCCCCGCTTTGCCATCGAGGAAGCCGAGCAGAAAAATATACCGTATCAGGAAATAAAGGACGCTCCTGCCCCCTCCCGGCAATCGGTGATAGAGCGTTTCTTTTATCGCCCGCTTCACCCGCGCCTGGAAGCTGGCCTTGGCGGTGCCGAAGGCGTCGCGCGGGAGGAAATGATAGCGGTCGTTCAGGACCTCCAGGGCCTCACGGGAGGCATAGTCGTTATGCTTGGCCGTCCACCAGGTCAGGGAATTGAGATTGATATCGGCAAGGACGATTTTGGATCGTTCGACCTCGCCGCTGACGACAACGTGCTCGTCCATCCAGCGCTGTTCGCACTGCCCCTGACCGATCCGCCACAGCCGAAGCTGCCAACTCGGCCGCATCCCGCCGAACCGAAGGCCATGGCCCATAAAATGGATAACGCGGTCAATCAGCAGCCCGCTGGTCGCCGGGGCGGCCCGTTCAGTGGCGTCACGCAGGCTCTCCTGAGAGCTTGGATCGAGGATTTCGTCGGCATCGATCCGCAAAATCCAGCCCTCGCGGTGGGCCAGGAGATCAATCCCCCGATTGACTTGGAGGGCATGATTGACCCACGGAAAGGTGGCGACCTCGGCCCCCTTTTCTGCGGCAATCTCTACTGTGCGGTCGGACGACCCACTGTCGATCACTGTTACGGACGCACACTGATCTTTGACGCTATCGATGCACCGGCCAAGATGCTTCTCTTCATTATACGCCAAAATGAGGGCGTGAATGTCGCCCTTTGCCATTAGAAGGGGGGGCGCGTTGCGACACTATGGGCGGGGTTGCCTGCAACGACAGTCCACGCGGGAACGGATCGCACGATGACCGACCGGGCGGCGGCCACCACCCCCTCACCAATCTCCACCCCCGGACCGACAAAGGCCTCCGCCGCGAGCCACCCCTTGGCCCCGATCTGCACGGGGGCAGTGACCAGCGGAAAGGCGGGGTCGCGGTGGTCATGACTTGCTGTACAGATATAGGTCCGTTGGCTGACCGTCGTGTCACGACCGATCGACACCTGGGCGACGTTGTAGCAATCCACCCCCGGTCCGAGACAGGCGCCCGCGGCGAGTTGGAGATTCCACGGCGCCCAGATGGTCACATCGGGATATACCGCCGCCCCACCTGCGATCTGCGCGCCGAACAGACGGAGGATCCGGCATCGCCAGGCGTGCAGGGGGGCCGGCGTCCACCGGGCAAATACAGCCCAGGCGAGTTGAAAGGCCAGCCGACGCAGCTTGTTCCCGATACTGGGGGGCGGCGTCAGCGTGGGTCGGACCGTGGTCGGTGTGACCGGCACTTCTTCTCTTTCGCGCTTCAGCGGTTCAACGCCCATCGTCACGCCTCCATTGACGGCAGGGAGACGCAGGTGGGGCGCTCCCGCCGATTGAGGAGCCATTCATAGACTGACACCATGTCTTCGCCAATCTTCGTCCACGAAAAGTCTTTTTGCATCCAGGCCCGTCCGGAAAGGCCCTTTTGGGCAAGGTCATCGGCAGAGAGTGACAGCGCATTTCGAAGTGCCGCCGCCATGGCGTCGGGGCCGTGGTCGATCCACCACCCGCACTCATGGGTGTCCAACCCCTGCCAGGGGGCGCCCTTGGTACAAATCACGGGACAGGCGGCGGCAAGGGCCTCGGCCACGACCATCCCGAAATTCTCGCTCAGGGTGGGCAGGACGAACAATGTGGCATCCTCGAACGCCCTTTGTTTCTCGGCGCCGTACAGCCCCTCCTCGAAGGTGACCGAGGTCAAGCCAAGCTGGGCTTTGAGGGCCTTCAACGTGCCGATATGGCCGCCCTCCGACGGGCCGACAACGCGCAAGGTCACCTCCGGGTGGTGCGTTTCGACCTGGCGCCAAGCGGTCAGCAGTCGATCGATCCCTTTCTTCGGATGCACCCGCCCAAGATAGAGTACCGTTCGGCGCCGTGGACGGGATGGCGAAAGGGGGGGAATATCGATCCCGTTCGGAATGATCGCCACAGGGGCTTTGAGGCCGGCGCGCCGAATATCCTCAAGCTCGACCGCTGCGGTGGCATGAAAACAGGCGACCCTGTGAAGCGCCCGGCGCTGAAAGAGGGCGCCGAAAATCTGCTTTTTTGCCTTCGAAAACTGGAGTGCCCCGGGGGAGAGCATTCCCCGCGGGGACAGAACCAAGGGCGCGCCGGTCCGGGCGGCGGCATCGGCGGGATAGATATTCGGCATCAGCCATAGGCCGTGACTGTGCAACACCGTTCCCGGCAACGCGGCATCGGCGATGAGCGCTTGGGCGAGGGCGGGGGCATGCCGCAGAGCACCGGCGACGGGAACTGACTGAAACGGCGTTGGGAATTGATGGAGGTGAACCGATGGGTCGGGGGGGGCCGGCACGGGGCCAGTGCAATAGAGAGAACTGTCCGCCCCGGCGGCGGCGATGCTTTCGGCGAGCCGGGTGGCCGAATAGGTCGGGCCCGCGGCGGGGTTCGTCAGATCCGAAATCACCTGGAGCACATGCAAGCGAGGCGACCGTGACGGACGGGCATCGGCGGCGGCCCCGGTGGATCGTTGGTTATCCATGGCGGCGCCCAGGGTGGCACTCGGCGCCAAGGGGCCATCGCTCCCCATATCTTATCCCCATCCTCTGCCTCTGCCTTACCTTTGCCCGCATGAGCAGGGCAAGGGCATCGAGGGGACCATGAGCAAAACCGATAATCTCGAACTTCCCTATTTGGCCGAAGCCCAGGCGATGAAGCACGTCACCCATAACGAGGCACTGCGCACTCTTGATGCGGTGGTCCACCTGGCCGTCCGCTCCCGCGAACGGACAAGCCCCCCTGCGCCCCCCGTCATCGGCGAGCGGTATATCGTTCCTGAGGAGGCTGAAGGCGCATGGGCGGGGCATGGGCAAAAGGTGGCTTTGTGGCAGGATGGGATTTGGGTGTTCCACACCCCCATCGAAGGATGGGTTGCCTATATCGTTGACGAGGACGGGCTGTTTGCCTATCGGGCCGGGGTCTGGGCCCCCATGGTGCCGTTCAGTGAATTCGATCTGTCTACGGCTGAGCAGATCGGCATCAATACCGATGCGGATACCACCAATAAACTTGCGGTCAAATCCAATGCGATCTTGTTCTCCCATGACGATGTCACACCGGGCACGGGTGACCAGCGGCTCTTTTTGAATAAGCGTGGACGGGAGGATGTCGCGTCGATCCTCCTACAGAATGACTTTGTCAGTCGCGGGGAGATCGGTCTCGCCGGCGACGACGATCTCAGGCTGCGTGCGTCTCCCGATGGCAGTTTATGGAGAGATGCGATCGTCATCGACCGTTATACCGGCGCCGTTCGGTTTCCCAATACGCCCGATCAACTCGGCCGCTTCGACGCCGATATCTATGTGGATAGCGAGAGCGGCGATGACGACAATGACGGACGGACGGCCACAACGCCGCTGAAAACGCTGACGGCCGCCCGACAAGCGGCGTTGTTACTGGGGGATGGGGTGCGCTTGGCCCTGGGGGCGGGCAGCTTTTGGCGGGACTCCCTCGATCTCTCAGGCATGAATAACGTGATCGTTGCCGCCCATGGTGACACCTCCACCCTTGGCTTGCCGGAGATCCGCGGCGACGATCCCCTTACCGGTCCTTGGAGCACTAGCGCTGATCGGGGGGATGGGCATGCGACCATCTATTCCCAACCCTTCGCATGGGAGGGGGAGGCGCCGACGACGCATTGGCTCGCCTTTTGGGAGCATCCAACAGCGGATGACGATCCGGACGCCCCCGGCGTGCGGAACCTGAAATGGGCCCCGAGCCTTGCCGATTGCGCCGCAACGCCGGGTACCTTTTTCGTCGATGCCGCCGAATTGGGGGCCGATCCTGCCCTTGAGTTCAATGTTACCGGTGTCGCCCGACAGGTCACGGTGTATCTCCATCCGTTTGACAGCACCGATCCGCGGACGGATGGGAAAAGCTATCACGGCATTACGCGCCAGGTCGGCGTTTATGTTGGAAACGATTCGGTGATCCGAAAGGTCGTTGCCTATCGGGCCGGTGACCATGCGGGGTCGCTCCATGGAAACCGTCGATGCCTGTTCGATCGATGCCTCGCCTTTGACGGGGTCTCCCACCAGATGCTCATGGGCTCGGGAGAGTTCCGTGACTGCACCGCTTTCCATAATCACGTCGACCACCGCCGGGGGGCGATTCTCATCGAGCATTCCGCCACCGGCGATGTTTCGGGGGAGAAGTGCCGATGGACCCGGACCCTGGCGGTGTGTACCCCAGAAGTCCGTGACGTGACCAATCCCATTGGCTTTGGGGGGCACTCGAACGGGGTGATCCTCTATGATTCATGGATCATCGAAGATTCCGCGTTGTTCGAATGCTCGGTCGCTTGTACGGACACGTCCTATATCCGGTTTGAACGGTTACGCCTTCAAAATGGGGGCATTAACGCATCCGCTCATGGCGCGGCGGCAAAGGTCGAGTTGATCGATTCCGAGATCGTCTTTACCCGGACACCGGCTATATCGCCCTATGCGATCTCAACCCAATATCTGGAAGATCCCTTCGATTTTATCATCGATGGTCTGCGGTCCCAGGTGCCTGAGGGCATTACGCTGATCCAGACCGCCACAAGGTCGACCATTACCGGCAGTATACTCATTGTCGAGGGCCAGGGCACCGCTATGGGCAATACGTTCGCCCTGACCACGGCCCCTCTGCCGGGCGGGGTCGATCTGCGTGTCGAGCGATCGGTTCTGATATCCGACGAAGGCTATCTCCGCCTTGTCACCGACGATGATTTCGTCGCGGCGGATAACGCCTATGGCGGAACCGGACGATGGTATCGCGACGGTGTGACCGTCGCCTTGGACGGTGATCTTGCCACCTGGCAGAGCGCGACTGGACAGGATGAAGGGTCGGTCCAAGGGGCCTTGCAAATTGCCGACCCCCTTGGCGGGGATTGGACGATCACCGGGGATCTCGGCGCGACGGGGGCGGGCTTGGCACGTCCCAATATCCGTTATTACTCGCTGCCCGCCTCGATCGCAGAGGCCAAGGCCCGCCTCGTCAGCGCCTAGGGCCTCTCAGTCGCGTGCCCTGACTTGCTTGCGATCGCGCCGTTCGATAGGGGGAGGGATCATTGGGGCGTGCCATGCTCATGGACGGCCCTTTTCGTGAACCTGTAACCCGATAGCTCTCTAGCGGAGACGTGAGGGCGCGCATGAAGATCGGTCGTTTTTTCAACTATTACCGCTATTACGCGGAGCATATCGCCCATCGCCTGAACGGGAAATCGAATGGCGATATGCGGACCAATGGCGAATTTGCGCTGCTCGAAGCGGCGCTTTCCCCGGGGGCGTGTGTCGTCGATATCGGCATGAATAAAGGGGAATGGCTGCAAGAGGCCTATGGCTTCGCCGCCGGGGCCGGCGCGCGTTTCATCGGCGTTGATGCGAACCCCGCCGCGATCGACGCGGCCACCCGTCGCCTTGGTGAGCGGGAGACCATCGAGTTCGTTCAGGCGGGGGTATCGGACGCCGCCGGGCGGGCGACCTTTTTCATCGGAGATGCGTCGGGCGTGCCGGGGGACAGCTCGCTGTTCAAACATTATTATCTCGAGCGGTCGGGGGGCATCGAACTCGATGTCGAGATCACAACCCTTGATACGATCCTCGCCGACAAGGCGGTGACCTCGGTCGATTTCATGAAAATGGATATTGAGGGCAGCGAATTACCCGCCCTCCGCGGGGCGACGGAGGCGCTGGCCGCCGGTCGCATTAAACGTATTCAGATGGAATATAATCAAACCTGGCTGCGATCTGGGTCCTCGATCGAGAAGCTGTTCGATCTCCTCAAGCCCCATGGGTTCAGGCTCTTCAGATTGACGCCCTCCGCTCTCCTGGAGATGTCGACCTATAATTACACGCTCGACGATTTTGTTTTCTCAAACCTCGTGGCGGTCTTGCCGGGATATGAGCCACGTATGCCGATCAAATCGAATTGGCATCCCTTGGCCTGCGGACCATCGGCCCAATGACCACACCCAGCGCGGCATTGGCGGACGGCCATTATGATCAGTATGTAGAATGGAAGAGCTGGGACAATCTCTTCAGTTTCTCAGATGTCGAGAACCGCTATTTCCGTATCGAGACCGCAGGGATTAGCGTGGCCGATGCGGACCTCCTCGAAATCGGCTTCGGGGCGGGTCATTTCCTGGCATGGGCGCGGCACCAGGGCGCGCGGGTCAGCGGTACCGAACTTCAGCCAGCCCTTGCCGAGGCGGCTGAGGCAGCGGGCATTCGCCTTCTGGCGCCGGCTATCGAGACCTGTGCGGACGCGTTCGCTGGGGCCTTCGACACCATCGTCTCCTTCGATGTGTTCGAGCATTTCCCCCTCTCAGATCTCGGCCCACGTCTCGATGCCTGCCACACTATGCTTCGTCCAGGGGGGCATCTCCTGCTGCGCTTTCCGAACGGGCAAAGCCCGATCGGGCTGACCCAGCAGCATGGGGATCCGACCCACCTTGTGCCGCTATCCCTGGCGAAATTGCGACCGCTCCTGATGACCCATGGGTGGGAGATCGTGGCCTATCGGGGACAGGCGATTGTCGGCGGCGGATCGCTCCTGCACAAGGCCGTGCGCAGCGTTCGGCAGCTCCTGCGGCGGATCATCGAGGCGACATACCAGTTCATTTACTGCGTCGATCACCCCCTCGACGCCGTGGTCGTCCTTGTCCTCAGAAAACGGGGATCGCCAAACCCTCATAAGACGCCGTAATGACGGGAAACAGGGCAGGAGCAAGATAGGCGTGACGTCGGTGGCGAGTGATGATGCCTCTCCGGGCCGGTTCCCGGACTTCCTGATTTTGGGCGCGCCGAAATGTGGCACCACGACCCTGTATGAGGTCTTGAACGGGCATCCGTCTCTCCATTTTCCGCGTAAGGAGCCGGGTTTTCTCAGCCAGGATGTCGAGAATACCGAACGCTATCGCGAACATGTCCCGGACCTCGCCGCCTATCGGCAGCTTTTTACGGCCACACCGGCGGGGGCCTTGGCGGGGGAGGCGACACCGCGCACCCTCTATTCCGCCGAAGCGATTTCTATCCTGGCCGCCCATCGGCCGGACGCAAAGCTGATCGCCGTGCTGCGCGATCCGGTCGATCTTGTCTTTTCCTACCATGCGCAAAAACTGCGTGAGGGGCAGGAGACCGAAGCCGATTTCGAGCGTGCATGGCGGCGCTGCGTGGACGGTGAGACGGGGCGGGCGCTTTCGGACGCGCCGTGGTGGAAGGGCCGAATAAATTACCCCTATTGGGGACGCTTCGGCGCCCCGCTCACCCGGTGGCGGGCCGCGGCGGGGGGCCGATTGCTCCTTATGCATCTCGATGAGCTGAATTCTAGTCTCGTCGCCGCCTATAGGCGAATACTCGACCATTTGGGTGTCGCCGATGACGGCAGGGAAGTTTTCGCGATGGCGAATGAGCGGGTGGATATCCGGCACCCCACGCTCAATCGGTTGGCGGTCACATTGCAAAACCAGCTACATCCGGTATTAGCCCCTATCCGGCAGGCGCGCGGTGGCCAATCCCTTGGCCTGCTTCGGCGTTTCCAGCGTCTTAACACAAAGCCCCTGTCGTCCCGCCCCGCGGTTTCCCGCGATTTCCGCCAATTCATGATGCAAGCCTTCGAAGATGATCTTCTGTTGGCGGAAGAAATTTATGGTCATCCGGTCCGGCGCCTAGGGGCGGAGGGAGACGCGCTAGAACCATGAGCCCCGATCAAGAGGATATGTCACCCTTACGCATTCTCGCTGTCAGTCGAACCCATTCGGGGGCGAACGATTATGCGTTTGTCAGGGCTTTTCGCCGCGCCGGTCATTCCGTCGAGACCGTCAATCCAGCGGAATATATCCCCGGTGGCTGGAACAGCCTTGTCTTACGGGCTGTCCGCCGGGTTCTGGAACAAACGATGGTGGAGACCTTCAACCGGGCCATTCTTGCCGCGGCAGAGAATACGCGTCCGCATCTCCTTTTCGTATTCAAGGGGCAGTGGGTTCGTGCGGAGACCCTCGACAAATTACGGGGGATGGGGATCGTCACGATCAATTTCTATCCCGATACCGGCTTTCGAAATCATGGCCGTTATCTGCCCGACGCGATCGCCCGCTATGATTGGGTGTTCACCACCAAGAGTTTCGGCGTCGACGATTTGCGAGAGAATTATGGGATGCCGAGGTCATCCTATATCGATCACGGGTTCGATCCGGAGGTCCATCGCCCCCATGTCCTCTCCCCCGAAGAGGAGAGGCGGTACGGATGCGATGTCGTTTTCGTCGGGTCGCGCACACCGAAAAAGGAGGGGGATCTAGCCCACCTCATCGCGCACCGCCCCGACCTGCACTACCGTATCTGGGGAGGGTGTCGTTGGTCCTTTCCCATCCCGCCCGGCGCCCGCGTGGATTTTGGCGGCATATTGTGGGGCGCAGAATATGCAAAGGCGCTACGCGGCGGCAAGGTCGCACTGGCGCTTCTTTACGAAGGGGATCCAGGCGCTCCGGCCCCCGATAATGTCACGGCACGGACTTTCGAAATTCCCGCGGCCGGCGGGGTCATGCTTCACGAGCGAACTTCTGTGGTGGCCGATCTCTTTAATGAGAACGTCGAAGCCGTCTTTTTCGATGACCGGGACGATCTGGTCGCCAAGGTTTCAGGGCTCATCGATGCCGAAGCAACGCGTGAAGCTATTGCCACCGCAGGGCGACAAAAGGTGGTTGACGCCGCCTATTCGGTGGATCATCGGGTGGCGCATATTCTCGATACTTACCGCCAATGTGCTGCTGATCTCTCCTCGGAAAGCCGTCGCCGTCGGGAGGGCAGCGATTAGCCTTTCTTGGTCCGGGGGGTGACCAAAAGGCCCACCGTTCTGATCGTTGTGTCGAGGGACAAATGGTCCCGTACCGATCTCATCATCAATAACTGCATGACTGATTGGGCGATGAGGGTGCCAAGGGCCGCTCCCGCGGGACCAAGGGTAAGCACTAGAGGGAGATTGATCACAATATTGAGAAGGGTGCCGATGATGCTGGCGCGCAACGTCAACCTTTCAAGGCCGCCCATATTCAGACAAAGCGCCGTCGGTCCTAGGGTACTTGTTACGAGCTGCGATGCGGCGAGAATGAGCAAAATAGGAAGAGCATCACTATAGTCCGGACCGAAAAGGACATTAATCGCCCACCCGCCGAGAACGACAATTCCCCCCAAAGCACCAAGCGACAGGCCTGTACTCGCCAAGGCTGCGAAAGCGACAAGGCGTTGACTGGCCGCCTTGTCCTTTCTGGCGAGGGCACCGGCGAGCCGGGGGGAGAGCTGACTATTGACGATGGTTTGCCCCACGACGGCGAGGGAGGCGATCTGATTGGCCACTGCGTATAAGGCAACAGGGCCGGGGCCGACGAAAAGACCGACCATGAGAATATCCAACCGTCGATTGAGCACGCTTATTCCCGTACTGAGAGAAAGGGGAAGAAGGCTCCTCAGCCACGACCCCACAGTGCGTGACCTGTCGAGCTGATGTCCTTTTTTCCTCAAATAACGGAGGAATAGGCCGGCGCCGACATAGGTTGCGATGGCGGCAAGAAGTAACGCGGCGATATGGGCCGCCATGGCCGCTTGGGCGGTCGGCGGGGAAGCGGCCAGCGCAAGGGGAATGAAGGCCAGGAACAGGGCTGGCCGCACTAAAGCATCGGACAGTGAGGCATAAAGGGGCCGCCGGACGCCATTGATCACCGCATTGCCGAGGGCAAGGAGGCCCATCAATGTGGCGACCAGTGCCGCAGCGGGAAGCAGAAGGGTCTCGCCGCCGATATCGATACCGAAGAGCTGGGATAGCGCATAACAAATCAGCACCAGAAAGGTCCCGATCATCAGCGTCAAAATGAATGCCCACCCGATGAGGCCTGTAGGGAGGCGCGCATCGGTGCTGGCCCGCGCCGTTTCCCGGAGCACCAGGGTCGGCATCCCCATGGTCGCCGGCAAGGCAAGCAGCTGCGCCACCGCAAAGGCGAATGCATAAGCGCCGTAGGTTTCGGTCCCCAACCCACGCGCAAGGATCACGACGACCAGGAGGCCGAGGCCCATATTCCCAAAGCGGACCAGCAGCATGCCGATCCCGCTACCGAGCACGCGGGACATCGCTGCCGAAAGGGCATATCGGCCGCTTGAGGGCTCACCGGGTGACGACGGGGGAGCGGTCATGTAGGCGATCCGGCAGTCGCCGTGACCGCTTTCAAAATACCCGCCGCCGCTGCGTCCAGCGAATGAGCGGCCGAGACCTTCGCGATCGCCGCCTCAGAGGGAGGATGCGTGAGAACCGCCTCCAGCGCCGCTGTCAGCGCGGCGATATTTCCCAAGGGGAAGGAGCGGGCGGCCCCGCCCCCATGATGGGTGAGGTCCGGCGCCGACCCACAGGCATTGGACAAGATCACCGGCGTCCCACTCGCGAGCGCCTCATTTGCGACAAGGCCCCAGGTTTCCCGTCCCGTCGAGGGCAGGACCAGCACATCCGCGGCGCCGTAAACGGAGGGCATATCCGATTGGTTCACAAATCCTAAGGGATGGTATGAGACGCCCCTGGCCGTCGCGAGTTCCGACATCTGTGTCTCAAGCTCTCCGCTACCTGCCACCAGAAGATGGACTTTTCCATGACGGCTCGGCAGCGCAGCGACGGCCTCGACAACATCCAGCGGCCGTTTGAAGGGAAGGAGTTTCCCGGCAAATAAGACCACCCTATCCTGAGGGGAGGTGAGGGTCTCGCGGCGCCATTGCGTGCCTTTTCCCTTATCGGCCTGACGTGTAAAAAAAGACGTGTCCACCGCATGGGGCGAATGATAAAGGCGCTGCTCGGGATACCCATACTGAGTGTAATAGGCTTTATTCCGTTCTCCGACATAACAGGCGGCCGTGAAGCGGCGCAGGAGCCAGGGATAAAGGATTGTTTTGGCAGCGTTCTTCACCCTACTCGTCTGAAGTCCCGCTTGGCTGTCGCCTCTGACGATCACCGGGATGCCAAGCCTCTTTGCGGCGACAATCCCCTGGAGTTGGGATTTCAGATGCCAGCCCAGAACCAATGCGGCGTCAACATCATCCGCTCTCAAACGGTCGTGAATATCCGGCGTATCGCTACTGGAAAACCCGCCAGCGCCGGGTGAAGGGGCGGTATTGGTCAAAAAGCGGTGCGGGTATCCTGTGGTCAGATCCTGATCCCAGGTAAAGGTAACGCCGAAGCCTTTGCCCTGGGTCGTCGCTGATGGTTCGTAGGCGTAATAAACCATCAGATCGATCTGTTTGGCGAGCGTTCGGAAGAGGGGGGCGTAGTATTGAACCGGGTGAGAGGTGATGACGGCCAGGCGCGGCATTGCGGGGTGCCTCAACTTACGCAATCCTGACATATCGCCCAAGGGCCATTTCCTTGTCCAGTCTCAGCTTGGCCCCACCATTCAGAATGCTATAGGAGCGCCCAAAGAAGGGCTGCTGCCCCCTGTCCGATCGAGTTCCTTGATGCGCCGAACCGTCAGATTTCTGAACACCCATCCCCTTAATCGGCGGACTCCATGGATCGGCTATTGGAATTTTGCCCGGTGGCAGGCGAAAAGCCCCTTTTTGCGGGAAAAAGCGCGGGTTGAATGGATCGACGGCGCGTGCCTCATGGTGTCGAAGGGGATGGTGGGGGCAACGGGCAACATCTATTGCGGATTGCACGAATTCGCGGATATGGCCTTCATCCTCGACATGCTGACGCCGGAGGACCTGTTTCTTGATATTGGCGCGAATGTCGGCTCCTACACCATCTTAGCGGCGGGCGCCCGTCAGGCGCGCGCGATCTCGTTCGAGCCTGACCCGGTGACGGTCCGCCACCTTGAAGAAAATGTCGTGGCGAATGGGGCGGAGAGCTTGGTTCGGATCGAAAACTGCGCCTTGGGGGATTGCGCTGGCACCTTGTCCTTTACCACTGGGCAAGACGCGATGAACCGGGTTGCCACAGCGTCCGATCGGGCGGTCCAGTCCGTCCCGGTCAAGCGATTGGACGATATTGAGGGGGCCGCATCGGCGGTCGTGGCGAAACTCGATGTCGAGGGCTTTGAGGCACCGGTTCTAAAGGGCGCCTCGACCGTCTTGGCCTCAAAGACCCTGTTGGCCGTCGAGGCGGAGACGGCCGACCCTGATGTGGTCTCCCTGCTCGAAGGGGCCGGGTTCGTTGAACGCTATTACGATCCGTGGGCAAAGCGATTGGCCGAGCAGCCTATAGTCGGCTTGAACGCGTCAAACGCGCTCTTCATTCGTGATGTCGACGCTGTTGACGCTCGCTTGGCGGCCGCAGGCCCTATCGCCTGGCAGGGGCGGGTATTACGGCCGTGAGACGGGTTTTCGCCTATGGCTATCGGCCCGTATTCCAGCGGGCGAACACGGACATTTCCTATATGAGATCGTTGTCCGCTCTTTCGTCATTTACGGCGTTGGATGTTCAAACCGCCGCCTCGACCGTGATCGATGTCACTGAAAACGCGAGGATTTTGTCAGGGGCGATCGGTCGCCGGCTGGGACGGGGGCGCTATCCGACAAGTTTTTTTTCGTCTGCCGAACTCGCGGCTTTGCAGCGGATCAGACGGCACACGCCGTGGGAGGTGTTCTACACCAATGGCCGCTTACCGGCGTCCGACGTTTTGGGGCCAGTCATTCGCTTCGATTATATTCACGAGCCCGATGAAATCGACGCCCCCGCCAAATTCATGCAGGATGTCGAAGCAAAGCGCGCCTATGCGCGCCATTGCGCCGGTATTCAGGTGGCGACCGAAACGCAAAAGCGACTATTCGCCCGGATCGGTATTCCAGAGGCGAAAATATTTGTTGTTCCCTTCTTTCTGCCGCAAGTCAGCACGCTCAGCGAGACGGCGGTCGAGGCCAAGCATCAAGATGATCGGTGCCTCAGGATTGCCTTTGTCGGACACCAAGCCCGGCGCAAGGGGTTGCCCGCCTTGTTGGAGGCGCTGCAAGCCCCGCACGTATCGGAGATTCCGTGGGAATTGACGATTGTCTCGAAAATGCTCGATGGACCGGTTTCACTGCCCCAATCCGATCGTATTTCCTATCACGAACAGCTTCCCCGCGACGAGGTTCTCTCGTTATTTTCCCGTGCCCATGTGCTCGCGGTGCCCAGCCTTCGGGAGACCTTTGGCCTTGTGTATGTCGAGGCGATGGCGAGCGGCGCTGTCCCAATCCTGGCGGCCGGCCCCCAACAGCGTGAGCTGAGTGCAGAAGGGGAGGTTGGATTCCCCGTCGGTCCCGATCCCAAGGCCATTGCGGAAAGCCTCAGACTTCTTGGCACCAATCGCAGCGATCGGATGCGCAGGGCCCAGAAGGGAAGGGAGCTGTTCTTGAGCCGTTACCATCCGGCCGTTGTCGCCGAGGCCTACCGACTGATGGTTGAGCGTATTTGTCAGTAATAAGACAACGAGCCTTTCTTTGCCCGTGAAACCTGCGGCTGTCAGCAGGGAAAGACTCGGCCCCTGTCGCTCTGACGGCTCCGATTATTGTGCACTGCAGAGATAAACGGCAATCTTTGTTGGTGGCGCCGATGTCAATGATTGCAATGATGAAAGCCATCCAATACCAATGAAGGGGCGGCGAAATATCGGCCAAGGCCTTGAAGGGGGAGAGAGCACCATGGACATTCAGCCATTCAAAGCGCTGTTGCGCTATCGGCAACATCAATTCGATCAAGAGGCCACGGCTCCCATCGCGGCGGCAATGTCGAGCGCGACGCCGATCTCGCGCTTCCCCTTGGGCGAAGGATTTTCGCTTTTCAATGTGAATGCCGGGCCGATCAATTTGACTGACGATGCCCTGTTCGCGGACGCCCTTGGCCCCTTCACCGATGCGCTTGACCTTGCAGAATCGGTGGAGAGGGCGGCCATCTCAGAACGGGATGCGGCGGTGGCAACCCGCGATGATCTTTTGCTTAAACTGTCTCTGGCCGAGGATGTGGTGGCCGCGCAAGCGGAAGTCCTCTTCTATGAGGGGGTCCTTTTTGGGGCCGAGGCGGCGCAGGCGGCGGCGGAGCTGGCCCTTGATGGCGGGATCCTCGCTCTCGCTGCGGCGCAGGAGGCCGTCGACTTTGCAGAAGATGCGCTGAACGAGGCCATCGATCTCGCGAATATTTTACTCGACGCGGTGGATGAGGGGGCCGTGCTGGCGGCGGAGGCCGCCGTGGCCGCGGCGGAGGTTGCTTTTAACCTCGCGGCGGATGCGGCGGATGTCGCTCTCGATATTTATGTCGGGGCGGCGGCGACCGTCGATTTCTTCGCCGGAATTTTCGGTGATGCCATTCGTACCGTGATCGATGGCGTCGTCTCCGCTGCGGCGGCGACGCGCAATACGGCCCTCTCGGCGCTCAACGCGGCGCAGAACGCCGTCGACGACGCGCGGGACAGCGTCGATTACTATCAAGACCAGTACGATAATGCGCCCTTCTATGAGAAGGCGTATTGGGGACCTCTCCTGCTGGGGGCCCAGGGGGTGCTGGCTGCGGCGCAGGTTGCTCGGGACACGGCGCAATTGGCCTATAATGGGGCCAATGCGGCTTACCAGGAGGCCCGGGATGCCCAGGAAGCTGTGCAGGATGAAATCGACTCGCTCCAGAATCTGAACCTCGCCGAGCAGGCTGAGGCCCAGGCTGCCAACGCTCTTGCCAGTGCCGAACAGGCGCTCGACGCAGCGGAGGCGGATTTTGCCGCCGCCGCTGCCGCGGCTGCCGAGGCGGTGCAGGATGTGGAGATCAGGGAAGCCGAGTTTGACACGGCGGTCGCCGCGCTTGCCGCGGCGGAGCGGGAGGTCGGGCAGTTCCAGGCCGAGGTCGATCGGATCATCCTCGAAGAGGTACGGCCCGCGCAGGCGGCGCTCACTCAAGCCCAACTCGACGAAGCGGACGCCCAGGAGGCCGCCGACGATTCAGGCCTTTTCAGTGGGGAGGTGACGCCTGCCACGGTAGCGGCGGTGTTGGCCGAATTGGGCTTGGCCGAAGCGGAGGTGCTAGCGCTCGACGCGGCGGTGGTGACCGCTGGGCTTGGGGTGGAAGCCGCCGAGTTCGCCCTTGAACAGGCAAGAATGACGCTTGGGATCCCGGATTTCGATATCAACCTCTCGGTTGGCCTCGAGGCCTTTCTCGAAGCTGCGATTGAGATCAGTCGCGGCGATACCGATGCGGGGGAGAGCGCGTTCTCCGGCGCATTGGTCTTCGATCTCGACCTTCTCTACGATCTGAATGCGGATGGGTTCTTCGTGTCTCCCGATGGAGAAACGGTAATCGACCTTGAGGAAGAGCCGCTCGCGCTCGAAGGCTTGGCAGAGGCGCAAATCAGCATTCCGCTTTTCGGGACGGTCATTGAGCCTACGCCGGAAGCGGTGGTGGACGTCGCTTAACGGCCGATCGGTCCCACGGGAGATCGTGGTCGCATTCGACAGGTTATCTCCATCATTTATAGGGGACGGACCATTGGGGCCGTCCCCTTTATTGTGACGATATTTGCGCCCGCGAGAGGGGGAGGGGCGTCAGTGAGCAGCGGGCTGCCACAGGACGTCGGAGCGTGACCAATCGATGGCCGACTGGCCGATCGCCGTCGGCTCATAGCCAAACTGTCGAAAGATCTCCGCCACCTCGTGTTCGCCGACACCGAACCGCGCCTGATTGCGGGCGGCATGCTCGACGATGAACGACGTTGAACGCTGACCAAGGAGAGCGGTCGCCCCTTGGAGGGCATCGCGCTCCCGGCCTTCGACATCGATTTTGATGAGCTTTGGCGGACGATCCAGGGCGAGCTTTGCCAAGATGGAATCGATTGTCTCCACCACAATCAATTCAACGGAAATGGCCTGGTCCTCGGCTTCTTCAACAGTGCCGACATAGCTCACGCCGGAACTGGGTTGGACCCTGAGGACGTCGAAAGAGGCATTGGCGCCGACCCCCATCGGCAGAACTTCGATATTCGACCACCCATTCCTCGATATGCTGTCACGAATGTTCTTGCACAGAGCAATGTTCGGCTCCACCGCGATCACGCGCCCGGTGGGCCCGACGCACCCGGCCGCTACGGCCGAAAAATAGCCCACATTGGCCCCAATATCGAGGAACGTATCCCCAAGGGTGAGCATCTCCCGTACTACCTGCTCGATCGAGGGCTCATAGCGGTGCCGCAGATAGATCGAGCGGCCCACTGTGTTGCTCATATCGACGCGCAAATGCGGTCCGTGATGAAGCTTCGCCCACATATTCAATTTTGTCCGATCGAGTATCTTCGTGGCGAGCCGCTTCGGTGACAGCATTTCCGCTCTCCTACATCCCTGGGCGATCCTTATGACCTAACGCTGTCCTCCGGTGAAGACCCGGGCTTGCGCCGTCATTCCCCTGCCGCGCGTGGGGCGGCGCCAGGGCACGATTGCCCTCAGCGACATTAACGGCCTGCCGCAATCGTCCTTGTTTTGACAGAAAACTTGCGCGGCTACTCGGCGTCTCACCACGCGATGGGGAGCCCGCAACCGCGCTCAAGCAGCGAAGCGGTAGCGCAAATAGAAATGGTGGAGCTAGGCGGAATCGAACCGCCGACCTCTTGAATGCCATTCAAGCGCTCTACCAACTGAGCTATAGCCCCGCGCCGATCGGCGAGGGGAGCGGATTAGAAAACTCCCGCCGGTTTGGCAACCACAAACCGACGCCCTGATCCACGCTGCCTGATCGGGCTTTCTCACGTCTCTGCTGCCGCCATTCATGCGCCGATAAATGTTGCAGGCGGCAGCCCCCCTCACATCTCAGTTGATTGCCGATCGTCGCTGATCGCCGCTTCCTCTTGAGGGGTCTCCCCCCCCTCGGCGAGGAAGCCGCCCGACTGACGTGACCAAAGAGACGCGTAAAGACCGTCGGTGGCGACCAGCTCAGCATGGGTACCCTGCTCGACGATGCGGCCTTTATCGAGCACAATCAGCCTGTCCATGGCGGCGATCGTTGAAAGCCGGTGGGCGATGGCGATCACCGTTTTCCCGGCCATCAGGCTGTCGAGACGATCTTGGATCACCGCTTCAACCTCGGAGTCGAGGGCCGACGTCGCTTCGTCGAGCACGAGAATAGGCGCATCCTTCAGGAGTACCCGTGCAATGGCGATCCGCTGGCGCTGGCCGCCGGACAATTTAACCCCCCGCTCGCCCACATGGGCGTCGAGCCCACGCCGCCCCTTTTTATCGACAAGACCCTGGATAAAGTCCCACGCTTGGGCGCGTTGCGCGGCGGCGATGATCGCGTCGTCGTCCGCCTCCGGGCGCCCATAACGGATATTGTCCCTAATGGAGCGGTGGAGGAGGGAGGTGTCCTGGCTGACCACGCCAATATGTTGGCGCAAGCTTTCCTGCTCGACCTCGGCGATATTTTGGCCGCCAATGGTGATGCGTCCGGCCTCGACATCATAGAGACGAAGCAAGAGATTGACGATGGTCGTCTTTCCCGCCCCTGATCGACCGACAAGGCCAATCCGCTCCCCCTGACGAACGGTGAGGGAGAGATCATGAATCACAGGACCGCGGCCGCCGCCCTTTCCGTAGGAAAACTGCACATGATCGAAAACAACATCGCCCTCCGCCCGCTGCAGCGGGACGGCGTCAGTGTGGTCCGTCACGGCGATCCCGTTGGCGAGGGTTTTCATCCCGTCCGACGCGGCCCCAAGATGTTCGAAGAGAAACGCCGCCTCCCAGAGGAAATAGGTGGCTTGCCCTTTCATGCGCAGCGCAATGGCGCTCGAAAAAGCCACCGCCCCGATGCTGACCTGCCCCCCGGTCCATAGGAAAATGCCGGTCAGAAGGGTGGCGGCAATGAAGAGGTCGTTGATCGCCTGTAGGGCGCTCGACATGGTGGTCGACACGCGGAGGGATCCGTAAACATCGCTCAGCATTGAGGCCATGCCCTCTTGGGCATAGCGCTCTTCGGCTTTTAACGACCCGAAACTCTTGACGGTATGAATATTCGTATAGGAATCGACGATACGGCCGGTCAGCGTCGATCGGGCATCGGCCTGGCGTTCCGACCAGGTTTTGAGGCGCGGCAGGAAGAGTCGCAAGGTCATTCCGAAGGTCACGACCCATAGGACCAGTGGGATGGCCAGCCGCCAATCATTGCCGATGAACAGCGCGAGCGTCGTTAAGAGATAGACCCCCATATAGACGAAGAGATTGCCCACTTTGAGGCAGACATCCCTGACGCCGATGGCACTCTGCATCAGTTTGGTCGAGATCCGCCCGGCAAAGTCGTCCGCGAAAAAGGTCGTCGACTGACGTAGGAGATAGCGGTGACCCCGCCACCTGATCTGCATCGCCATATTACCGAGGATGCCCTGAAGTTGCAGCAATTCCTCGACAAAACCGATCAGGGGCCAGATTATACCAATCAGGGTACAGACGAGAAGAATCTTGACCCCGTGGTCCGCCCAAAACCGGTCGGGACTGCTCGCCGCCGCCCAGTCGACGATCTGACCGATAAGGCTGAACGCGACGACTTCGATCGCCGCGACCATGACGGCAAGAATGAGGCTTGCAAGGAAGACCCATTTGAAGGGACGCGCATAGTGCCAGATAAAAGCCGCCAATTGGCGCGGCGGCGCCTCGACAGGATGGTCGGCAAACGGATCGACCATATTTTCAAAATAACGGAACGGCATAGGAAACTCTTCGGGCTCGGGGCAGCCGACCACCCTAGGGACCGCAAGGCAGAGAGGCCAGTGAAGATCTCATGACGCTGCGATGGGTGCGGGCAAGGGGTGAAGAGCTTCGGCTCCGAAACGGTCTGCCCCCGGTGGACGATCCCGGCTGCGATCCCTAGAGCTTTCGCTGGAGGAATGTGATGACGAAGAGCGCCTCGCCGATCAGTTATATCTTTCCCGGCCAGGGAAGCCAAAGCGTAGGGATGGGGGTCGCATTGCGTGATCATTTCCCGGCGGCGGCCACTGTGTTCGAGGAGGCCGACGAGGCCTTGGGCAGGAATTTATCCCGGCTGATGTTTGAGGGGCCGTCGGAGGAGCTGACCCTGACGGAGAATGCCCAACCTGCGTTGCTGGTCGTGTCCATTGCCGCGCTGCGGGCCCTTGAGGCGGAAGGCTTCGGCCTCGGGGCGGTGCGGTCGATGGCGGGCCATTCACTGGGGGAATATACCGCCTATTGCGCCGCCGGGGCGATCGAGCTTGCCGATGCTGTCCGCCTGGTGCGGCTTCGGGGGGAAGCGATGCAGGCGGCTGTGCCGGTGGGGGAGGGCAAGATGGCGGCGGTGCTGGGTCTTGATATCGAGACCGCCGCGGCGCTGGCCGCCGAGGCCGGCGTTGAAATTGCCAATGACAATGCTCCCTCACAAATCGTTCTTTCCGGTCGGGCGGCGGCCATCGACGCCGTTTGCGCCAGGGCGAAGGAGGCCGGGGCCAAGCGGGCCATGCTCCTGGCGGTCTCGGCGCCGTTTCATTCGAGCCTGATGGCACCCGCCGCTGAGCGGATGGCCGAAGCCCTGGCCAAGACGTTTTTTCAGCCCCCGAAGGTGCCGGTCTATTCGAATGTATTGACCACGCCGCCCGCGGGGGAGGAGGCGATCAAGCGCTCTCTCGTCGATCAGGTGACCGGTCGCGTGCGCTGGGTGGAAACCATCTCGCAGATGGCCGAAGATGGGACGGAAACCTTCATTGAGGTCGGACCGGGAAAAGTGTTGTCTGGGCTGGTCAAGCGCATCGCCAAATCGGCAACCGCGCTTTCCTTTGGGGAGCCTGACGACATCGAGACCCTGAGAGATCGTCTGGGACATTAGAATCATCGAGGAGACGGAAGATGTTCGATTTAACTGGCAAGACGGCCTTGGTAACCGGGGCGACGGGCGGCTTGGGCAGCGCGATGGCGACCGCCCTCCATGCGGCGGGCGCGGAAGTGGCGCTCTCCGGCACGCGTGAGGAACGTCTGAAGGAAGTTGCCGATAAATTGGGCGATCGGGTTCACATCCTGCCCGCCAATTTGTCCGATGTCGACGCCGTCGAAAAACTGCCCGGTCGGGCGCAGGAAGCCATGGGGAGCCTCAATATTCTTGTGGCAAATGCCGGCATTACTCGCGATAATCTCTTTATGCGGATGAGTCTTGAGGACTTTGAGAAGGTTATTGATATCAACCTCAAATCCTATTGGATTCTTGCAAAAGCCTCGATCCGGGGAATGATGAAAGCACGGTTCGGTCGGATCATCGGCATTTCTTCCGTAGTGGGAGCAACTGGCAATCCCGGTCAAACCAATTATGCGGCCTCCAAAGCCGGCATGATCGGCACCACCAAATCGATCGCCTATGAGGTGGCGACCCGCGGGATCACGGCCAATTGTATCGCACCTGGCTTTATCGAAACCGCGATGACCGATGAGCTGACGGACGATCAGAAAAAAGCGACGACCGATCGCATCCCCATGAACCGTATGGGGCAGCCTGAGGATATCGCCGCCGCCTGTGTCTATCTCAGCTCCGATGAGGCAGGCTATGTGACCGGGCAGACCCTGCATGTGAATGGCGGGATGGCCATGATGTAGGCGTTAACAACTTCCCCATTGGGGGAGAGCGGGGCCGAGCGTGGAGAGGGCTATCTTATTGAAGGGTGCGGGAATATGACCTTGTCAACTTGCGCCCATCGGGGACCTCCCCTAGACGCACGGCCTTGAGAACATCGCTGGGGAGCAAGCGTCGCCTGCCTCCCCCGGCAAGAATCCTGTAAGGAGGCCAAGATGGCAGACATCGCCGAGCGCGTGAAAAAGATTACGACGGAACATCTCGATGTAGATGCGTCCAAGGTCGAACCAAGTGCCAGCTTCATCGACGATCTCGGCGCGGACAGCCTCGACATCGTCGAGCTGGTGATGGCGTTCGAAGAGGAGTTCGGGATCGAGATTCCCGACGATGCAGCCGAGACCATTCAGACGGTCGGCGACGCCATCAAGTTCATCGAAGAGAAGAATGCGGGCTGACCCCTTCAGCAATTCAATGATCTGAATTCGGCCCGCCGCTTTCCGAAAGCGGCGGGTTTTTGCTATCTCACTGGAAAAGGAGGACACGCCGATGCTGAGACGAGTTGTGGTCACGGGCATGGGGCTTGTCACACCCCTTGGGTGCGGCACGGTGGACGACCCGGTGAAACCGGTCTGGAAGCGGTTGATCGAAGGTCAATCAGGCGCCGGCCCCATCACCCGATTTGACGCCTCCAACCTGCCCGTACGGATTGCCGCAGAAGTCCCCCTTCGCAAAGATCATCCTGACGATCCGCTGGCCTTCGCCGCCGAAGAATGGGTGGAGCCCAAGCTGATTCGCCGTAACGAAGATTTCATCCTGTACGCGCTGGCCGCGGCGGATATGGCAATCCGAAACGCAGGGCTTCCCCTGGAAAGCGACGCGGAGAAGAACGCGACCGGCGTGATGATCGGCTCCGGCATTGGCGGGCTCGGGGGGATCGCCGATACAACGCGGCTGCTCGATGCCAAGGGGCCGGGCCGGGTCTCCCCGTTCTTTATTCCCTCAGCGCTCATCAATTTGTCGGCCGGCCAGGTCTCGATCAAATACGGCCTTCGGGGCCCGAATTCCTCGATCGTCACCGCCTGCGCCACGGGCGTGCATGCGATCGGCGATGCGGCCCGGCTTGTCGCCCTCGGCGACGCGGACGCCATGGTGGCTGGCGGGACGGAGGCGTCGATCTGCGATATCGGGGTCGCCGGTTTCGTCGCCTGCAAGGCATTGTCCACCGGGTTTAACGATCGTCCCACCGCCGCCAGTCGCCCCTATGACAAGGATCGCGACGGGTTTTTGATGGGCGAGGGGGCCGGCATTGTCGTGCTTGAAGAATATGAGCGGGCCAAAGCGCGCGGCGCCACGATCTATGGCGAAATCGCCGGCTATGGTCTGTCGGGGGACGCCTATCACGTCACGGCCCCTGACCCTGAGGGGGATGGGGGGTATCGCGCGATGAAGGCGGCGTTGGCGCGGGCCGGGCTCGCGCCGGCCGATATCGACTACATCAATGCCCATGGCACTTCGACCCCCCTCGGGGACGAGATCGAACTGAAGGCCGTGGAGCGGCTCTGGGGCGATGACGCAAGGGGGCTTGTGATGTCCTCGACGAAATCGGCCACCGGTCATCTGCTCGGCGCGGCGGGAGCGGTCGAGGCAGTGTTCAGCCTGATGGCGCTGCAAGAGGGGATCTGCCCGCCAACGATCAATCTCGACGCCCCCTCGGTGGAGACCAAGATCAACCTTGCGGCCAATAGTGCGGTCGAAAAGCCCATCAATGCCGTTCTTTCAAACAGCTTCGGCTTTGGCGGTACCAATGCCTCCCTTGTGATAACCCGCGTATGAGAACCCGTGGACGAGGGGGGGCGGTGGTCGGCGCCATCAGGGTCGTCTTGATCCTTGCCATTGTCGCGAGTGTCGCGGCCCTTGGGGTCGCGATCGAGTTCGAGCGGCGGGTTACGCGACCGGGGCCCCTGGAGGCCGATCAGGTGCTGTGGATCAAGCGCGGGGACGGGGTCGACAACGTCACCCGTTCCTTGACGTCCCTTGGAGCCCTTGAGCGTCCCGTTCTGCTGAAGGTGGCCGCGCGGCTTGAGAAGCTGACCCCCGCCTTGCGCGCCGGCGAGTTCGTGATTCCGGCCGGATCAAGTATTCGCGACATCATCGCCATCTTAAAGGACGGCGATCCGCTCTTGCGCTTTGTCACCGTGCCTGAAGGGATGACCTCTCGACAAGCCGCCGCAATCATCGACGCCGCGCCGATGCTCACCGGTACTGTCGATCCGCTCCCCGCCGAGGGCAGCTTGCTGCCAGAGACCTATTCCTATCAACGGGGGGATGACCGCAATGCGGTGGTGGCGCGCATGCAGGCCGCCCATGATCGACTGCTCTCGTCTTTATGGCCGGACCGAGATCCTCAGCTTCCCCTCGACACCCCGGAGGAAGCGGTGATTCTCGCCTCGATCGTGGAAAAGGAAACCGGGGTGGCGGCAGAGCGTCCCCGGGTGGCGGCGGTCTTCGTCAATCGCCTCAATCGCGGGATGCGGCTGCAATCGGATCCGACGATCATCTACGGGCTGACCCAGGGGGAGCCCCTGGGGCGAGGGCTTTATCGGTCGGAAGTCCAGCGGGAGACCCCTTACAACACCTATGTCATCGACGGCCTGCCGCCGACCCCGATCGCCAATCCAGGGGAGGCTTCATTGCGCGCTGTGCTCAATCCCCTCTCAACTGACGATCTTTATTTCGTGGCCGATGGCACAGGGGGGCACGTTTTTGCCAAAACCCTCGCCGAGCACAGCCGCAATGTGCGCGAATGGCGAAAGATCGAAGCCGCGCGCCGGAAGGCTGGCCAGTGACCCTCAACAGCATGACCGGCTATGGCGGTGCTGACGGTGTTCTCGCCGATGAGGTGGGGGAGGGCGTCCGCCCCTTTCGCTGGGAGCTGAAAGCCGTGAACGGCAAGACCCTCGATATGCGGCTCCGTCTACCGACCGAGGCCGAGACATTGGAGCCGGCGGTGCGGGCCGCGCTCAAAGCGGCAATCGGCCGGGGCAATCTCCAGGTCAGCCTGCATCTTGACCGCGCCGGGGGACTGGACCTGCCTGATGTCAGCGACGCGACCCTGGACAGTTTAAGCCCGCTGCTGTCGCGGATCATGAACGTGACCGGCGCCACCCCGCCGAGCGCGGCTGAAGTTCTGAGCCTTGTCGGCAGCATGGCCGCCGGGCGGAGGGAGGCTGGACTATCCGCCCCTGACCGGGAGGCACTTCTGGCGGGCCTTGGCCGGGCGATCAGTATGCTCACTCAATCGCGCGCGGAGGAGGGCGCCCAATTGCGAACGGTCATGGCCGGACAAATCGAGACCCTCACCGCCCTCGCCGCCCAGGCGCGGACGGAGGCTGAGACGGCTTTACCGGCCCATTTTGAGGCCCTCAAATTCCGGCTCACCGCCCTTGCCGCCGAGACGGCGCTGGGCGCAGAGCGCCTGTCGGAGGAAGCGGCGCATCTGGCGATGAAGGCCGATGTCACCGAAGAACTCGACCGCCTCGATGCCCATCTTGAGACGGCGAGTTCATGGCTCAATCTTAAGGCGCCTGTGGGGCGCCGGTTCGATTTTCTCACCCAGGAATTGGCGCGGGAGGCGAATACCCTCACAACGAAGGGGGTAAGTTTACCTCTCAAGCAAATCGGCCTTGACCTCAAGGTGGTGATCGACCGCCTTCGGGAGCAAGTACAAAATGTCGAATAATGCGCATGGCTCCGATTGATCGTCGCGGATTGATGTTAATCGTCTCCAGCCCCTCCGGGGCCGGGAAAACGACTCTCAGCCGCCGCCTGCTGGCGGACGATCCTGCGATCCATCTGTCCGTGTCTGCAACCACCCGCCCCAAGCGCTCCAATGAAATTCACGGTAAGGATTATTTCTTCGTCGATGAAGCGACGTTCGTTGAGCAGCGGGAGCGGGGCGATTTCCTCGAATCCGCCCTCGTCTTCGGCAATTATTACGGTACGCCGCGGACTGAGGTTGTGAAGGCGGTGGAGGCCGGACGTGACGTCCTCTTTGATATCGATTGGCAAGGAGCCCAGCAGCTCGCCGAGGTGATGCCGCAGGATCTTGTCACCGTGTTTATTCTGCCGCCATCGCGCCAATCATTGGAGGACCGTCTCCGTAGCCGCAACCAGGATTCAGAAGCCGTGGTCATGGACCGCATGAAAAAAGCGGATTCGGAAATTTCTCATTATGCTGAATATGATTATGTCATTCTTAATGACGATATCAATCGTGCCTCGTCGGAGTTGAAAGCGATCCTCATGGCCGAACGGTTGAAACGTCAGCGCCAGACAGGGCTCAGCCAATTTGTCCGAAGTATTATCGGGACGTAACGCGATTACCCTGAGCCAGACGGCGGGAAAGGTGTTCTTAAGGTTCCTCAGCCAGAATATACAGAACAAGAATAGTGGCTGGGCACAGACCAATGGCGTTAATCGACGTTCATCATCTCAACCAATATGTCGCTGGCGATCGTGCCCTGCGGGATGAAATTCTGGCGATCTACGAACAACAGGTCGAAACATGGGCCGAGGTCTTAAACCCGATGGCCAATGACACGGCATGGCGCGACGCCGCTCACGCTCTGAAAGGCGCGAGCCGTGGTGTCGGCGCGTGGGAAATCGGTCAGATCTGCGAAGAGGCGGAGGGCATGATCGGTCCCGAAGCCTCCCTTGATGATAGGGCCGACGCCCTTAATAGATTGCGCGATGTGGTCAGAGCCACGATTAACGAAGTCCGTCGTCTGCGACAAAGCTGAGGCGCGGGCCGCAAGGGGCGTGACGCGCCAAGGCCCCCGCTTTCCCCCTTCGCTTGAAAAGGCTTTAGGCATCCTCGATGAGCGGCGCCGATTTGAGGCTGGCAATATCCGCCGAGCCTGTGGCGAAACAAATCGTCCGTAGACCCTCTATGATCTCCTGGAAATGGGCGACCACCGCTTCGGTGCTTTCAAGCGCGGCGCTGAGGCTTGCTGCGGCCTGGCCGACAAGATCGGCGCCAAGGCGAAGGGCGGCGGCGACATCGTGAGCGGTTTTGATCCCCCCCGACCCGATGAGCATGGTGGAGGGGGCAATCGCGCGGGCGTGCCGAATGGCGCTTGCCGTTGGCAGTCCCCATTCGGTGAAAAGGGCGGCGCGCTGGGCGAGATGTCCTTCGCGAAATCCTTCGACCCGTGCCCAATTGGTGCCGCCCGCGCCCGCGACGTCGATGATCCGTACCCCGATCTCAACGAGGCGGCGAACGACATTCGGCGACAGACCGAACCCTACTTCCTTGACGGCAATGGGGATCCCTGCGCTGACAAGACGTTCAAGGCCTGAAATGACCCCTGTCCAATCGGTATCGCCCCCATTCTGAATGGCCTCCTGCACTGGGTTGAGGTGGATGAAGAGGCCATCCGCGGCAATCATGTCGAGGGCCGCGCGGGCCCGATCGACCCCCTTGGGCCCGCGTATCTGCGCAGCACCGAGATTGGCGAACAACGGAATATTCGGCGCGGCACGGCGGAGGGCAGGGCTGAACCCGGACTGGCCTTTATCCTCAAGCGCCACCCGTTGAGAGCCGACGGCCATGGCGATTCCCAGATGGGCGGCCGCCTCGGTCAGATGAAGATTGATGGTTGCCGCTTTCTCCGGCCCCCCTGTCATGGAATTGATAATGAGGGGCGCGGCGAGGGGGATGCCGAGCAGCGTGGTGCTAAGATCCACGGCGCGGTAGTCGATCTCGGGCAGGGCATTCGGCATAAAGCGGATCTTTTCGAGCCCGGTGGTCAGACCGCCAAAGCCGACATCACGCTCAAGGACCACTGCCAGGTGATCCCGTTTGCGGGAGACGATATCTGAAGGGCCCTCGTCCATGCCAAAGAGTTTAGGCAGAACCGGCGCGAAGGCTATCTCGAAGCTGATGGGGTCCCCTTGAAAGGGGGCAAGCCTTGCTGCCGTCTCTTTACCATAGGCGCGTTGGGCCAATATCTGTAGGATCGACGGGCGAGGGGAGCGAAAGGGCGATTGTGGTTGGGCACCAGTCTTCTGATCGACAGGACCACCTTGCCGAGGCGGCAGAGACAATCGAGGCGGAGGCCCTTCGCCTGAAAGGGGTGGTCGAGTCGCGACTTGCCGACCTGATCCCCGCGGTGGGTCCTCCTGCTGAGGCGGCTCGTCACAGTTTGTTGGCGCCGGGAAAGCGGATCCGCGCCGTTCTCACTTTATTGGCTGCACGGGAATGCGGCGGTTCCCTCGAACGGGCGTTGGATACGGCATGCGCCGTTGAAATGATCCACACGGCAAGTCTGGTGATCGATGATCTGCCCGCCATGGACGATGCGGATCTGCGCCGCGGCCGCCCGACCTGTCATCGTGCTTTTGGCGAAAGTACCGCGATCCTCGCGGCCATTGGCCTCCTTAACGGGGCCTATGGTGTCGTGATGGCCGCAGAACCTCTGAGCGCGGCGGAGAAAACCAAGATCGCCTCAATTCTCTCATCGGCGGTGGGGTGGCGGGGATTGGTCCAGGGCCAGGCGCTCGATCTCAATCCGGGCACCACCTCCCTCGAGACGATCCAGGACGGCAAGACCGGCGTCCTGTTCGAGGCCGCCGTTCTTGCGGGAGAGCAGACCGCCGGATGGGTTTCAGAGAAAAGCGTGGCCCTTGCGGCCTTCGCGACCGCCCTCGGCCGCGCCTACCAGGCGCTCGACGATCTTCTCGACCTGATCGATTCCGTCTCCGCCCTCAAATCGACAGGGCGCGATGACGGCAAACGCACCGCCCTGTCGGAGGGCGGCGAGAGTGAGGATACCGTGTCCAAAGCAGTGGAGACGGCGCGGCATCATCTGGACGAGGCGCGCGCCGCCCTGCCGGAAACATCCCGGCTGTCCGCCTATCTCACCCTGATCGAAGGTCATTTTCAGTCGGTTCTGTCAAAGGCGTCCCCCGCGATGACAGCAGCGGTCAGCTCGCTTTAACGCCATGACCGGAGGTCGGTCCTTGAGCGGGAGCCGGGCGGCGGCGCTGGTGCTGACCTCCAGGGAAGGCAATGACCTGACTGTCCGGCCGCGCCGCCTGGGGACAGAGCGTCGAAAGCGGGCACCCCTCGCAATCGGGCCGGGCAGGGCCACAATAGCCCGCGGCGAGACGTGACAGACCATAGCTGAAATCCGCCACAATCTCCGCGTCCCAACTCGCCGGTGCCCGTTCGAGGACCTGACGACCAAGCGCTGATAGGGGCGCCCCCTCAGCACACAGGCCCAGCCGCCGGATCGGTCGGGCACTGGCACGATCCACCGGCAACGCTGCCCGGTTGAGGGAGGAGAAAGCCAGGACGGCCGAGGCCATTGTATGGCTCACCCCGGGTAATTTCTCGAGCCACCGCCGCGCCGCATCGGTGGAGACCCGCGCAAGGAAACTAAGGTCAAAGCCGCCGCTTTCCGCTTCTATCGCTTTGAGCAATCCAGGAATGGCTTCCGCCTTCCGCCGACGATGGGCCAGGCCCACAAACAATCCCGTTAAATCATCAGCCGACGCGTCAGACAGCGCTCGCCAATTGGGGTATCGCCGCCTCATCTGCTCGAAAACCGCAAGGCCCACCGATCGCGCCTCGCCCTCCGCCAAGGTCATGAAGATGAGTTGCCGCAGGGCGTCATCCGTGTGGCGCCGGGCTTTGCCGAAGGTGAGCACCAAAATCTCCGCCATACGGGGAAGGGCGCTATCGCGGTCGAAATCAAGGGACGTCTGCATGCCCTCTTAATAAGGCACAAAACCGGAACATGCAAGAACAAAAGAGCAACTTTTGGACTAGGCGGCGGCATCCACCGCACCGATCCAGCTCTCAAGGTCGGCCAAGGCCCGAGCACTCATCAGGCGCTTTTTCGCGCGCCCCTTCTCTTTCCCGCGCAGACGCCGCCCCTCCTCGTCCTGGCGCGGTGCCTCCATCGGGGGGAACAGGCCGAAATTGACGTTCATCGGCTGAAAGCTGCCTTTCTCGCCCGGCACATGTCCTTGGGTGATATGGTGATGCAAGGCGCCGAGGGCGGTGGTTCGCGGCGGCAGCGCCGGGGCCTCGCCCCGCGCCTCGGCGGCGGCGAACCGGCCCGCCAAGAGACCGATCGCGGCACTCTCAAGATACCCCTCGACCCCCGTCATCTGGCCGGCAAATCGTAAGCCGGGCTGGGCCTTTGCCGACAGATCATCGGTCAGAACCTTGGGGGAATTGATAAAGGTATTGCGATGGATCCCGCCCAACCGGGCAAAGCGCGCGTTCTCAAGCCCTGGGATCAAGCGAAAAACATCCCCTTGGGCGCCGTATTTCAGCTTGGTCTGAAACCCCACCATGTTGAAGAGGGTCCCAAGCGCATTGTCCTGGCGTAGTTGAACCACCGCAAAGGGCTTTTCATCCTTGTGGGGATTGGTCAGCCCGACGGGTTTCATCGGCCCAAATCGCAAGGTTTCTCGCCCCCGTGCCGCCATGACTTCGATGGGCAAACAGCCTTCGAAATAGGGGGTCGATGTCTCCCATTCCTTGAACTCGGTGGTTTCTCCCTCAAGCAGAGCCGAGAGGAAGCGATCATATTCCGCTTCGGTCATCGCCAGGTTGAGGTAGTCTTTTCCCGATCCTCCCGGGCCGGGCTTGTCATAGCGCGACTGGAACCAGGCCTTGGAGAAATCGATCGAGTCTTTGTGGATGATCGGGGCGATGGCATCGAAGAAGGCAAGATCGTCTTCGCCCACCACCTCGGTCATCGCCTCGGCGAGGGGGCCGCTGGTCAAAGGCCCCGTGGCGATAATGGCGAGGGTCCCGGGGGCGGGGAGGGCTGTCACCTCCCGCCGTTCCAGTGTGATCCGCGGATGGGCGGTCAAGGCGGCGGTCACCGCGTCGGAAAACCCGTCCCGGTCCACCGCTAGCGCCCCCCCGGCGGGGACCTGATGGGTGTCGGCCGCGTTGAGTATCAAGGAACCGCAACGACGCATTTCCTCGTGCAGCAGGCCGACCGCATTGGTTTCGGCATCGTCTGACCGGAAGGAATTGGAGCAGACCAATTCCGCGCAGCCCTCGGTCCGGTGGGCCTCGGTCATGCGCGTCGGCCGCATCTCGATGAGCGTAACAGAAAGGCCAGCCTCGGCGGCCTGCCAAGCGGCCTCTGAGCCGGCAAGGCCCGCCCCGATAATCGTCAATGGTTTCATGTCTAACCTCTAGGGGGGAGGGGCGCCGGGGGGCAAGTATCGACCCGTGAGAGGGGGGGCTGAACTCTTCCCTCTTCAGGGCCAT
Organism: Parvularcula bermudensis HTCC2503; assembly: GCF_000152825.2. Classification (NCBI taxonomy): domain Bacteria; kingdom Pseudomonadati; phylum Pseudomonadota; class Alphaproteobacteria; order Parvularculales; family Parvularculaceae; genus Parvularcula; species Parvularcula bermudensis. Next base: position 2,244,193 of record NC_014414.1, on the reverse strand, counting down.
TTCATGATGCAAGGGCCGAGGTGCAAAGGACACGCCCGGTCACGCCCCCGCTGTCAGGCCGCTTTGGTCTTTCGGGTGCGCTTCCGGGGGGGCTTTTTTGCGGCAGTCTTGCCCGTCGACTTCGCGGCGCTGGTCGACCGCGCGAGAATGGGGGCAAGAAAATGTCCCGTCACCGAGGCCTTGTTTGCGGCGACCTCCTCGGGGGATCCCACCGCCACGATTTCACCGCCGCCATCCCCCCCTTCGGGGCCAAGGTCGATGATCCAATCAGCCTGTTTGATGACATCGAGATTGTGCTCGATGATGACCACGGTGTTACCGGCATCCACCAATTCCTGAAGCACATCCATCAGCTTACGGACATCGTCGAAATGAAGCCCCGTGGTCGGCTCATCGAGGACATAGAGGGTCTGGCCGGTGGCGACCTTGGACAATTCCTTGGCGAGTTTGACCCGCTGGGCCTCGCCGCCCGAGAGGGTCGTCGCCTGTTGACCGACCTTGATATAGCCAAGACCGACGCGATCAAGGGTCGTCAGCTTGTTCCGTATACTCGGGACGGCGGAGAAAAACGCCGCCCCTTCCTCGACGGTCATGTCGAGCACATCGGCGATCGACTTGCCCTTGAATTCGACTTCCAGGGTCTCCCGATTATACCGTTTGCCCTTGCAGACATCGCAGGTGACGAAGACGTCCGGCAAAAAGTGCATTTCGATCTTGGTGACGCCATCGCCCTGGCATGCCTCGCACCGCCCCCCTTTGACATTGAAAGAGAAGCGACCCGGCTTGTATCCCCGCGCTTTCGATTCGGGCAGTTCGGCGTACCAATCCCGTATCGGCCCAAAGGCGCCGGTATAGGTCGCGGGGTTCGACCGCGGCGTGCGCCCGATAGGGGACTGGTCAATGTCGATCACCTTATCGAGATGCTCAAGACCTTCGATCGCCTCATGCACCCCTGGGACCGCCTTGGCATTCATGAGCCGCCGAGCGGCCGCCTTGTAGAGGGTCTGATTGGTCAGGGTCGACTTACCCCCGCCTGAAACACCGGTGACGCAGGTCAAAACCCCGACGGGAAATTCGGCGGTGACGGTCTTCAGATTGTTGGCGGCGGCGCCGATCACTTTGATCATCTTCTTTTGATCGATGGGACGGCGCCGCTCCGGCACCGGCACTTCCTTGCGCCCCGCCAAATAATCACCGGTGAGGGAGACGGGATCGGCCATGATCTCGTCTGGGGTCCCGGCGGCGACCACCTTGCCGCCATGGACGCCAGCGCCCGGGCCGATATCAATGACATAGTCGGCGGTTCGGATCGCGTCTTCGTCATGTTCGACCACCAGGACGGTATTGCCGAGATCCTTCAGGCGTCTGAGGGTTTCGAGCAGCCGGTCATTGTCCCGCTGGTGAAGGCCAATCGATGGCTCGTCGAGGACATAGAGAACGCCCGTCAGCCCCGAGCCGATCTGGCTGGCAAGGCGAATACGCTGGCTCTCCCCCCCAGAAAGAGTACCCGATGCACGATCGAGGCCCAGATAGCCAAGGCCGACGGCATTCAGAAAATGCAGACGATCCCGAATTTCCTTCAGAATACGGACGGCGATTTGCTTTTGGGTATCGGTGAGATGGGCGTCCACCGCCGCGAACCACTCATAGGCATCGCGAATCGATTTGGCGGCGATCGCCGCAATCGGGGCCCCGTCGATCCGTACCGCCAGCGCTTCGGGCTTGAGACGCTGACCGCCGCAGGCCTCGCAAGGGGTGATGGACTGATATTTCTCCATCTCCTCCCGGACCCAGGCGCTGTCGGTCTCGCGCCAGCGGCGGTCGAGATTGGGGATCACCCCTTCGAAAGCTTTGGTCGTGTCAAAGCGCCTGAGCCCGTCATCATAGACGAACTGGACCTTTTCGTTTTTCGTACCGTACAGGATCTTGTTCTTCTGCTTGGCGGTGAGGGAGCGCCACTCCGCCTCCACGGTGAACCCGTATTTGGCGCCGAGGGCTTCGAGGGTTTGAGTGTAATAAGGGCTTTGGGTTTTCGACCACGCCGCGATCGCCCCATCGCGGAGTTTCTTTTGGGGATCGGGCACGACCAGGTCGGGATCGAATTCCATCATCGTTCCGAGCCCATCGCAAACCGCGCATGCCCCTTGCGGCGAATTGAAGGAAAACAGCCGCGGCTCGATTTCCTCGATGGTAAACCCGGATACGGGGCACGCAAATTTTGCCGAAAAGGTCAGCTTTTCCGCTTCGCCCTTGGTGCCGCCATCGGCGCTTTCCGCGAGGACGATCCCATCGGCGAGGTCAAGGGCAGTCTCAAAGCTTTCCGCCAGCCGACTTTCAAGGCCGGCTTTTAACACCACTCGATCGACCACAATTTCGATATCGTGTTTCAGCTTTTTGTCGAGGGAGGGCGCATCAGCGATATCGTGAAACTCACCGTCGATGCGTACCCGCTGGAAGCCCTTTTTCATGAGCTCGGCCAGCTCTTTACGATATTCTCCCTTCCGCCCTCGGATCATCGGGGCAAGGATATAATATCGCGCCCCCTCAGGTTGCGCCATCAGCCGGTCGACCATCTCCGACACGGTCTGGGAGGTGATGGGCTCGCCGGTAGCGGGAGAATAGGGGATCCCCACCCGCGCCCACAGGAGCCGCATATAGTCGTAGATTTCCGTCACGGTCGCGACGGTGGAGCGAGGGTTCTTCGAGGTGGTCTTCTGTTCGATGGAGATGGCCGGTGACAGCCCGTCGATCTGGTCGACATCCGGTTTTTGCATCAGTTCGAGAAACTGCCGCGCATAGGCGGACAGGCTCTCGACATAGCGCCGCTGCCCTTCGGCATAGATCGTGTCGAAGGCGAGGGACGACTTGCCTGAGCCGGACAATCCGGTGACGACCGTCAGGGCATCGCGGGGGATGCGGACATGGACGTCTTTCAGATTGTGTTCCCGCGCCCCGGCAACGGTGATGTATTTCTGTGACAAACGCACCTCCAGCCTAAGCAGGGGATGTAGGTCATCGTCGGGGCTTAGGGGAGGGGGGCCGCACGTCTCGGGGGCAATTCCCGCTTTTAGAAGTGATAGCTCAATCCGAAGGTGAAGACGGTGGGGTCGAACCGCACCACGCCGGTGCCATCGACAACGAGGTCTCCGCGGTCGCCGAGGTCGGCCGTAATCGCCGTGAACGTTCCATCGGTGTCGAGGTCATAATATTTGAAATCGCCGAACAGCCCGAATTTCCGCGCGATGGGAATCTCAAATCCGGCGGACACCCCAAAGCCAATCGTGTTGTTGGCCGACACCTCTTCCAAGGGGCCGGGATCCGTCGCTCTGACCCTTAGGAACGTGACGCCCGCCCCCACATAGGGGTCGATCCAATCGACAAATGAGGGATGAAAACGGGCTTCAACCACTATCGGCCAATATTCGATCCCGCGAATGATCTTGCCGAACTCGGTGGGCTCCCCCCCCTCGGGCTCCTCCTCCTCGGGCGGGGTGGGGACACTGGCGGCGAAAGAGAGATATTGGGAGGCCCGATATCCGACTTCCAGCACGAAGGTGTTGACGTTCTCCAACTCGAAAATCTCATCGAAGGAGACTTCGAGATCCGTGAACAGGTCGATCGTCTGGGCGATATTGCCGTCGGCCTTAACGTCCAATCCTTCTCTGAAGCGAATACTGGTGATCCCCGCCCGTATGTGCATGCGATCCAGAACGCTCTGGAAGCGACCTTTTTCAAGGAATGACTGATCGCTAATCTCGCTGGTCTTCTGTGTATTGACGTCCTGCTCAACGGGGTCTTGTGTATTGACGTTTTGCGCATCAACGGGTGAAGGGACCAAGGCGAAGAAAATCGTCGCGGCCGCGATGGCTACTGACAAATTCTTCAATACTTCCCCCAAGATACGCACGTCTTATACACTTCTGGCTTATTATGAGATTATCATAAGTGCTACGCAGGCAACAGAAGATAAAGCGCCTTCGTTCCTTGCGCTGTGCAAGAAACCTGCCGGAGATTTCCTCCGGCAGGGGCCTCAGCGTCAGGTCAGTGCCGTCCGATAGGGCAGGTCGGACCGATCAGAAGACATAGCGCACCGACAACCGCAGGTTTCGGCCCGGCATCGGCACTTCGTCCTTCAGATAGGAGGTATGCAAGCGAACCTCCTCATCGGTGAGGTTCAACATCGCAGCGCTGACCGTCAGGGCCTCATTGCCGCTGAACGGCGTCCAATCCGCAAAGGCGTTGAGCACCGTATAGCTATCCGTCGGCAATTCTCCCTCGGCGGTTTCGTCCTGCTCGGCGGCATGGTCGAGTTCAGCGCGCAGAGACAGCCCTTCGCGTGCCGCTTCGAGGCCGAAAAGGACCTGCGCCGGTGGGATACGGGGGAGGGGATCGCCATTGGCAAGCTCGGCTTCCACAATTTGTCCGACCAAACTCGCGCTGAGATCGAGCCCGCCTAGCGTACCGAGGCCCAGATCAATGGCGAGTTCGCCCCCTGAGAAGCGCGCATCGGCACCGGTGAACGCAAGCACCGGCAAGTCGCCGAACTCTTCGGCTTCTTCAGCCTCGACGCCCCGGGCCAGGAGCAAGGTCTCCGCATTCTCCCCCGTGGAGCGTTCGTAGATGAAGTCCTGATAGTCGGTGAAGAAGCTCGACGCCGTGAGGGTGAAGCGGTCCGTGGCATAGCGCAGGACAGCCTCGAGCCCGGCGGCGACTTCGATATCGAGGAGCGGATTGCCGAGCTCATACGCGCCGGTGGCCAGATGCGGCCCATCGGAAAACAGCTCTTCGGCGGCAGGCGCGCGCTCGGTGCGGAAGGCTGTCAGCCCTGCGGAGAGTTGGTCGGTAAACTGATATCCATAGCTGCCCGAGACGCTGACGGTGTCGAAATCCCGACTTTCCCCACCATCGGCGTCAATGTCGGTCTGTTCAACTCTGAGCCCCGCTTCGACCGTTGAGGCCCCCCTGATCCATTCCTGGACCGTATAGAGACCCCATTGCAGGGTGTCGGCTTCAGGGAAGAACGCTTCCTCGCCGACGGCGGACTCCTGGCGCTGATCGACATTCAAGCCGATGGCGCCGCGCCAGCCGTTCCGTTCCCGCTGGAGGACTTCGAGCCGGAGGTCGGAGCCGGTGGTCGCAAACACCGTTCCGGGCTCACCGGGGCCTTCAAACTCGATATGTTCGTAATCGGTATAACCAGCAAAGAGATCGACCTGCTCGAAGGGGCCGGTAAGGGACAGACTTCCCCTCAGATCCACCCGCTGTTGCTCGAGCTCGATAAAGACGCCTGCCTCTTCTTCCTCGTGATCGTGCTCCTCTTCTTCCTCGTCGCCGTGCTCTTCTTCGTGCTCATGGTCGTGAGCGTGCCCGGCGGGAATGCCATAGGTGCTGGAAAAGCTCTTCGCGGAAACCGCCAGGAAGCCATTGTCGCCGATGGCCGAGAAGCCGATGGCTGCGGTCTCCGACAGGACATCTGAATTGGCCAGGACATCGCGCCCTTCGTCCTCATGCTCATGATCATGATCGTCATCGTGGTCATCATCATGGTCCTCGCCTTCCTCTTCCTCCTCAAGGGCGCGCAGCCTTGCGGATTCGGCGAAGCCGGGAATGTCATAATCCTCCGTATCGAGGATGGCACCGCTCAAATGGCCCACCAGCGTGACGGGACCGATCGTGCCGAGAGTGCCGGTGATACCGCCGGCGGCTTCGACGCCGTTATCGACGGTGCTGCCGCCAAGTCGAAACGCCCCTTCAAGGCCGTCGGTCGGCACCTCACTGGGCAGGCGGCCATCGTCGACGAGCACAACCCCACCCGATGCATTGCTGCCATAGCGCAGGAGCGTTGTGCCGCGGACCACTTCGATCCGGTCGGCGAGGGCCGGGTTGAGCGGAACGGCGTGGTCAGGGCTGAGACTGGCCGCATCAATTGTGGCCACCCCGTTCTCCAAGACCCGGACACGACTGCCGCCCTGGCCTCTGATGATGGGGCGGGAGGCGCCGGGACCGAAGGCGGTCGCACTGACCCCGGGGAGTGATCTCAAGGTCTCGCCGAGGCTTTGCGCCTGACGTCGGCGCAGCTCCTCATCGGTGAGCACTGATGTGCCCACATGCACCTCATCAAGCTCATGGGCGAGGGGGGAGCCGGTGACGATGATCCGATCATCTGTCTCACCGGATTGGGCGAGGGCAATGCCGCTCACGGAAAGGAGAACGGCCGGCAGGCCGAGGGATAGGGATTTCATGATATTTCCTGATCAACACAAATAGAGACGGCCGCGCCCCGAAGGAGGCGCGGATAGGGTGTGGCTCACTGGGTGATCGGAAAAGGCGGAGCACGTTGCGGTGGATGGTCGTGCAGTGTCGACGCGGCAAGCAACCGGCGGGCGAAGGCCAACGGGGCGGCGATGAACGCCTCGCCGGGCAGGGTGATCGTCGGCGGCGCGGGGAGATCTCCCACCCGGAGACCAAACTGGCTGAGGTCGCAGGCCTCACCGTCATGGGTATGGGCGGGATCGCCAAACTCGACCGCGTGCGCCGATGCCGCGATCTGCGCTCCCAGAAAGGTCAAGAGAGCGATGAAGAGAGGATACCACTGCCGCACCCCGTAACTTTATCACGCTCTTCATCCTGCCTCCAATGATTTCCTTGATGGGGCTGGGGCCGTGCTGTTTCACCTTGGCACACGAGAACAAAAGATGTACGCCGCATTGGGGAAAAACTCGATTGGAGGGATTGGGCCCGCCTCCCTATGGTGCTGGCCCATTACCGAGACGGAGAAGCGCCATGGCGGGCAGCGTCAATAAAGTCATTTTGATCGGAAATCTCGGTCAGGACCCAGAAGTTCGGCAGTTCAATAATGGCGGCCAGGTGTGCAATCTTCGGATTGCGACATCGGAAAATTGGAAAGACAAGAACAGTGGGGAACGTCGGGAAAAGACCGAATGGCATAGCGTCGCCATTTTTTCCGAGCCCCTTGTTCGGGTCGCGCAGAACTATCTCAAAAAGGGCTCGAAAGTGTATATTGAGGGCCAGCTTGAGACTCGCAAATGGCAAGACAAGGACGGCAATGATCGGTACTCCACCGAAGTCGTCCTACGCCCCTATCGCTCCGAGCTGACGATGCTCGACAGTCGCGGCGGCGACCAGATGGGCGGGGGCTATGGCCAGCAAATTTCCGGCGGCGGGGCCGATCGCGGCGGATCCGGCGGCGGACAAAATTTCGACCTCGACGACGACATTCCGTTCTAATCCCCTGCGTGTCTACTCCGTTGCCTGAGGGGAGGGGCGTTCCAGGGGAAAGGCGCATTGCGCCCCGCTTGCGAGAAGACCCGGCCTCTCCGTGAGGAGGGGCCGCAGACGAGCCGGGGTCGCGACCCGGTCGGCAATCGGCTAGGGGTCTCCCACATGCGGGGAGAAACGCTTCTCAATCGACCCTGGCGCTTTGCCCCCGCTGTGGGAGAGGGATGATGGCAAAACCACCGCCTCGGCTTTTCGTGGGAGGGGATGCCGCGCTGACGCTGGCGCCCGACCGGGTGATCCCCATCGAGGGCGCTCAATGGCACTATCTGCACCACGTGCTTCGGCTCGATCAAAACGCGCCGGTCCTCCTGTTCGACGGCCGCTCGGGGGAATGGGCCGCGGCCATCACGATCGCCTCGAAAAAGCATGGGGTGCTGACGGTCGAGCGGCAGACACGCCCGATGACGCCGCCCTCACCGCTGACGCTCTATTTCGCGCCGCTCAAGAAAGATCCAACAGAGCTGATCATCCAAAAGGGGACCGAGCTGGGGATAACCGACTTTCGCCCGGTCAGAACGGACCGAACCATTGTGCCCAAGGCGGGGCTCAAGGACGATCGCCTCGCATCGATCGCTGTCGAGGCGGCTGAGCAATGCGAGCGGCTGGATACGCCCACGATCCATCCGCTGATCTCGCTTCAAGACCTCATCGCCGCCCCGCCATCCTGTCTCGTCTATTGCGACGAAGCGGGGGACGATCCTTCGGCGCGATGGGGGGGACCGTCGGGACACGGGGAAGGCGCCGCCGCGGCGCTACTTACACGACAGGAGAGCTTGGCAGGGTCGCCGGGCGCCCTCCTGATCGGGCCCGAAGGCGGTTTTACGCCGACAGAACGACAGACCCTAAGAGCGCTTCCGGGCACCCTTGCGGTCAGTTTGGGGCCAAGAGTTTTGCGCGCGGAAACGGCGGCCCTGGTGGCAATCAGTCTCTGGCAGGCGGTTCTCGGCGACATCTAGCCGTCAAATTGGCACTCCGGTCTTGCGGTTTGCCGCCCCGGGGATCACGGAAGCGGCTGGACGAAGGACTGGCCTATGACCCAATTGGATGCGAGCGCCCGCGAGGACCTGCCCCCCATCGAAGATGTCGCGGCATTGAGCGCTTATCTCGCGAGTGGCTGTAAACCCGTCGCCGAATGGCGCATTGGGACAGAGCACGAGAAATTCGGGTTTCTGACCGATAGCTATGCCCCGCTTCCCTTTTCGGGGGAGCGATCCATTGAGGCGGTGTTGCATCGGCTCTCGGCGCAATATGGCTGGACCCCGCTGCACGAAGGGGATGCCCTTGTGGCGCTCAAGAAAGAGGGCGCCTCGATCACCCTTGAACCCGGGGGCCAGTTTGAATTGTCGGGCGCCCCTTTGGTGAGCCTGCATGAGACCTGTAACGAGGTGCACACCCATCTGGCCGAGGTCAAAGCGGTGGCTGAGCCCTTGGGGATCGGCTTTATCGGCCTTGGGGCGGCGCCGTCCTGGTCGCGGGATGACATGCCGAAAGTGCCCAAGGGGCGCTATACGATCATGCGCAATTACATGCCGAAGGTCGGCTCCCTCGGCCTCGACATGATGCACCGGACCGCGACCGTGCAGGTCAATCTCGATTTCGCCAGCGAAGCGGACATGGTGATGAAATTCAGGACCGCCCTGGCCCTGCAACCCCTCGCCACGGCGCTGTTCGCGAACTCGCCATTCATCGACGCCGCTTTCTCCGGCTACCGGTCGTTCAGGGCCCATATCTGGACCGATACCGATCCCGACCGGACGGGGATGCTCGATTTCGTTTTCGAGGACGGCTTTGGGTTCGAGCGGTACACAGAATACATGTTGGACGTTCCGATGTATTTTCTGTGGCGGGACGGGGACTATGTCGACGTGGCGGGGCAAAGCTTTCGGGACCTCCTGGCCGGAGAATTGCCCGGCGCGCCGGGACAATTGCCAACGCTCGAAGATTGGAAAGACCATTTGTCTACGGCCTTTCCCGAGGTCCGTCTCAAGACTTTTCTTGAGATGCGCGGCGCGGATTCAGGCAGCTGGGGCCGTATTTGTGCGCTCCCTGCCTTTTGGGTGGGCCTTCTCTACGACGATCAGTCTCTCAATGCCGCGTGGGACCTGGTCCGCCATTGGTCGCAGGAAACGCGGGCTGCGTTCCGTCACGATGCGGCAAAGGAGGCGATGGCGGCGACAGTCGATGGCCGTCCCGTCACGGACCTGGCACGGGAGGTGCTCGCCCTATCGGCGGCGGGTCTCCAGCGGCGCGCGTGTCGAGGCAGTAGTGGCCGTGACGAGCGCACCTTTCTCGATCCCCTCGTCGAGATTGCCGAGACGGGAAAGAGCTTTGCGTGCACTCTTCTGCACGATGTCGATGCTGCCGGCGGTGATTTTACCGCCCTGTTCGATAAATACGCGTTCTAAACGACCCCGAAGGTCCTTGGCCGCTTTTAGGAAACCGCTGTTTTATTGGCGGGGAGGAGACAGGCCCGCAAGGTGGCAAGATAGCCGGGAGAAACGATCATGCGGCGCGCCTCGTCCCTCTTCATCAGTATCCGATGCGCTTTGGGCAGACGGTAACACGGCAGATACATGAAGAGGTGATGTTCGGCGTGGAAATTGACCCAATAAGGCGCGATCAAGGCACGTTCGAGAAGATTGGCCTTTGTCGTCCGCGCATGGGTGAAGGGGTCGGCACAGGAGCGCACGCAGGCATGCTCGGCAATGTTGCGTAGCCGCGTCGCCAAGGGGAACCAGGTCGCCATGGCGAGGACCCATACCGCAAAGAGCCACCCTTGGCCGATAACCGACAGGCCAACCAACAGCGCCATATTCGTCAGGGCGAAGGGCCATAACTTTGTCGTCGCCGCAGCAATCAATCCATCGCCCCTATCCCGTTGACGCCACTTCATGCGGACAAGTCCAACCCGCTGCTTGAAGAAGGTTTGGCCCGTCAGATCACGAATGATTTTCCGTCGCAGGCTGGCCCCCGTGACGGGGAACGGGGCGGAGAGATCCTTATCCGGATCATGATCGGTCTGCGTATATCGGTGATGGGCGAGGTGATAATCGCGGTATCCCTTTAAGGTCGCCCCCACCGGGGCGGCGCAGAGCCATTCGCCCACCCGATCATTCACACGCTGATCGGGGTGCAGCAGACCATGGGCGGCCTCGTGCATCAGGATCGCCAGCCCCAATTGTCGCGTGCCGATGATCATCACCGCCAAGATCACCATGAGGGGGTGGGGCCAGAGCGCCACGGCCGTGAGGCTGAGTGCGATCACGCCCCAGCAATGGGCGACAAGGGCGAGGCCTTTCCAGGAGGAAATGCGGCGCAGGCCCTCCCACTGCTCGGCCCCAAAGACTGCGAGCGGCTTAGCGCGGGCAACAGGTTGCGGTGTGGTCATTGTTCCTCTTACCATGAAACAATTGAGAGATCACCGGTCTCGATGAAAGCCCGGCCGAGGGGATCTCTTGGCGATGAGGGGGATCCATGACAAGAAACTGTCATGGAGAATCAGGTAGGAATAAGGCAGCGCGCCGATACCGGTGTGCTGCCTTTGATGAAGGAGCCGCTGGGTTCACGCAAATGAGCCAGCATAAGTTGGGCGACCCTTTGGTCCGCCACCATGCGACGAGCCGAATAGGCCGTCAGCATCGACATTTCGGCTCCGCTTTCTGCGAGAGAGGAATGTAACGGTGCAGACCCTTCGCCATGCTCCTGACGGGTGTCCAGCTCTTGTATTGAATGCCGATTTTCGGCCGTTGAGTTACTTCCCCCTCTCCCTGTGGTCATGGCAGGACACGTTAAAAGCCGTGTTTCTCGATCGGGTCGATGTCATCGCAGAATACGACACGGCCGTGAACAGCCCCACCGTCACCATGCGGCTTCCCTCCGTTGTCGCGCTCAAAACCTACGTCAATCACTCTCGAAAGCCGGCCTTTACGCGCTTCAACGTGTTTCTACGTGACGTGTTTACCTGTCAGTATTGCGGCACGCAGGATCGCGACAATCTGACCTTCGACCATCTGATCCCCCGCTCTCGCGGCGGGAAGACGACCTGGCAGAACATTGTGACGGCCTGCAGCCCGTGCAATCTGAAAAAGGGCAATAAGCTGCCGCGGGATGCGCGGATGGAGCCCTTCCAGCCCCCTTACCAGCCCAATATGTTCGAGCTGAATGAAAAGGGCCGGGCCTTTCCGCCGAACTATTTGCACCATACCTGGCACGATTATCTCTATTGGGATGCCGAGCTCGAAGAATAATCAGCGAGGCGCCTCTGGCTCAGCTGTTTCCGGCGGCTCTTCTTAGGCGCCTGAAGCTGGGCGGACCGCCGGAGGCAAGCACGCTGCCGCGATAGATCCGGCCCATGACGATCAGCACATAACTCACCGTCAGGAAGAGCAAGAGGGTGGCAAGGACCAATTCCCAAAGGGGGGGATCCCCCGTCACCCGCAGCATCACCGCATAGGGCGTATAGATCGGAATAAAGGTCAGAAGGCGAGCGACGACGCCATTCGGCTCCTGTAAAATGATCCCTAAGAACGGCAATGGCAGAAGCAGCGCAAGGGTGAGGGGCACCACAAAACTTTGGGCGTCATGGATCGACTCGCTCATCGCGCCGACCGCAAGATAGATCGAGGCGTAAAACAAATAGCCGAGCAGGAAATAAAGGAAAAAGAGACCGATAACCGGTGAGGTGAACACCCCCTCACGCAGCAAAAGGGCAAGACTGCCCTCCGCGCCGGCCCCGCCAAGAAAGGTTGCAAGCACCCCCAGGCCCACCATTAAAAGAGGGATGGTCATGCCGACGAGGGCGAGCCCGACAAGCTTGCCGATCATCAACTCGGTGGCACTGACCGATGACAAGAGGACCTCGATAATCTTGTTCGATTTTTCCTCCACGGTATTGGTCAACAACATGCCGCCAATGCTGCTGATCAGCAGGAAGAGAATATAGGCGAGGAAGAGCGGCACGACGCGCCGCAGCCTGGCGGCGGCGTTCTCCGCCCCGCCATCGACCTCGGCAATGATCTCGTCCACGGTCACGGAGATGTCTTCGATGGTAAAAAGGCGTTCCTGTGCAACGCCTTCGGCCAGATAGGCTTGTCGTTGCTCGGCAAGGGTCAGTTCCGCCGTCAGGAAGGTGCGTAAATCCGAGGCGAGAATATTGTTCGTCCAGTAGGTGGCCTGTCGTCGCGTCGGATAATCCGAGGGCACCACAAGAACGGCAAAGAGGGGGTCGCCACTCGGAAGCGTCCGCTTCTCATTGAGATAGGGCAAGAGGGTCGTGATCTGCGCGGATTGAGAGGAGTGCGCGCGAGCGTCCTGGGGCAGGGGGACGCGGACAAATCGCGGCCGAGGGTCCGGTAGGGGCGATGCGCCTTGAGGCAGATAGGAAGCAAGCGCTTCTTTCGCCGCGGCGATCCCGCCCTCCTCAAAAAACGCCTGCGCTCTGCCGTTGGATCCATCAGGGGCATAGGGGGCGGGTAATGCGGCCCTTTGCGCGGGATCGGGAAAGGTCGTTGCCGCCCATTGATCAAAGGCGGCAAGCTCTCTTGTTCGATTATTTCTCTCAAGAGCGTCATCGATTTGGTCGAGGACGGCGCCGCCGGTTTCGTCAATCACAGCGAAATACCGGGTCGGACCACCGCGTTCGTTCACCTCGGCGGCGAACAGACCGAAGAGGCCCGCCAACGGAATAATCAGCAAGAATAGTAAAAAGCCGCGGGTAAGGACGTATTTTCGATATTCGTGGACGATGATCTGAAACACGGCACTCATGGGCGAGGCTCCTCACTTACCGCCGTCGGTGCGGCGGCCAGCCGGAAAAACAAATCGTGTAACGAGAATTCTTCCTCACCAAAGGACTCAATGCGGATCGAGAGGTCAAGGGCTCGTCGGAGGATCGCCTGTCTGTCGGTATCCTCACGCACCACCAATCGGTAACGGCCACGATCCCGCGCGACGATGTCCTCAACCCCCGGGACATCGAGCAAGGGAAGGGGGTCGTCCGGCGTCTGTAAAATCAGCGTTGAGGGTTCAAGGGCGCGCGCTTCGTCGAGAGTCCCTTCGAACACCTTTCTTCCCTTACGGAGCATAAGAAAACGGTCGCAAAGCCGTTCGGCGTGTTCCATAATATGGGTAGAGAAAATGATCGTTTTTCCTCGATCCCGTAATGTCGTGATCAAATCCTCGAGAACTTGCTGGTTGACGGGGTCGAGCCCAGAAAAAGGTTCATCGAAGACGAGAATGTCCGGGTCATGCGCAATCGTCGAAAGGACCTGGATCTTCTGGGCCATTCCCTTCGACAAGGTTTCGATTTTCGACTTGGCCTGAGCGCCGAGGCCATAGTCGTCAAGCAATTGCGCCGCGCGCCGCCGCGCCACGCCCCGGGGGACGCCTTTGAGACGGGCAAAATAAGCGATTGTATCGAGCGCCTTCATCTTCCGATAAAGCCCCCGCTCCTCGGGAAGATAGCCCACCTGGTTGCGGACCAAGCGGGGCCGGTCGTTCCCCATGACCATGACCTTGCCTGCACTCGGGGCAATGATGTCCATAATCATGCGTAAGGTGGTCGTCTTGCCGGCGCCGTTCTGTCCCAAAAAGCCGAAGATTTCGCCGGGTTTGACGCAGAAGCTCAGCTCTTCCACCGCGATGTGACGGCCATATTGCTTTGTCACCGCCTGCAATTCGATCGGATAAACAGGGGCTTCGGTCATCTAGGTCCGGTCTATCGCCATGAATGAAGGAACAACGCCACGATCCCTACGCAAAGACCCTGCCGACGGGCAGGGTCTACCGGGTGTTAGCGAACGAGAAAACCGGAGAAGTTCGGATCCAGGTTTTCTTCAGCTCATGGCTTTTTGGAAGTTCTCGTCGACCTTATCGAGGAACCCGGTGGTGGTCAGCCAGCCCTGCTGGGCCCCGATCAACAATGCCAGATCCTTTGTCATATGACCGCTCTCGACGGTTTTGACGACGGTTTTCTCTAAGGTCGCCGCAAAGTCGGCGAGCTTCTTGTTATCGTCGAGTTTCGCCCGGTGTGCGAGGCCACGGGTCCAGGCGTAGATCGATGCGATAGAGTTCGTCGAGGTGTCCTCTCCACGCTGATGGGCGCGGAAATGGCGGGTCACCGTGCCGTGGGCGGCTTCGGACTCGCAGGTTTTGCCGTCAGGGGTCAGAAGGACCGAGGTCATCAACCCCAAGGAGCCAAAGCCCTGCGCCACGGTATCGGATTGCACGTCCCCGTCATAATTCTTACAGGCCCAAACATAGCCGCCAGACCATTTCAGGCACGAAGCGACCATGTCGTCGATGAGGCGGTGTTCGTAGGTGCCGTTGAAAGCCGCAAACTTGTCCTTGAACTCGGTTTCGAAGACTTCGGCGAAGATATCCTTGAACCGTCCATCGTACTTTTTCAGGATCGTGTTCTTCGTCGATAGATAGACAGGATACTGACGCTGAAGCCCGTAATTGAAACAGGCGCGGGCAAAGTCCCTGATCGAGTCGTCGAGGTTATACATCCCCATATAGATGCCCGATCCCGGCGCATCGTAGACGTCATATTCGAGAACTTCGCCGGTTTCGCCTTCCCATTTCATGGTCAGTTTCCCCTTGCCGGGGAACAGCATGTCGGTGGCCCGATATTGGTCGCCGAAGGCGTGACGGCCGATAATGATGGGCTTGGTCCAGCCGGGGACGAGACGGGGCACGTTCGAGATGATGATTGGCTCACGGAAGACAACGCCGCCAAGGATATTGCGGATCGTGCCGTTCGGGCTTCGCCACATCTCCTTAAGACCGAATTCCTCAACCCGCGCCTCGTCCGGCGTGATTGTGGCGCATTTGACCCCGACGCCGTGCTCCTTGATCGCATTTGCCGCATCGACGGTCACTTGGTCTTCGGTTCGATCGCGCTCTTCGATGCCAAGATCGTAATAATGCAGATCAATATCGAGATAGGGATGAATCAATTTGTCCTTGATGAACTGCCAAATGATCCGGGTCATCTCGTCGCCGTCGAGCTCAACGACTGGTTTATCGACCTTGATCTTGTCCATGATGTCCCTTTCTCCGCCTAGGATCGGGCGTCGCCGCCGTTGGGCGATCGCGTCTTGCCCATGGGGGCTACACTAAGCCTCGCACTTTGGGCAACGGCCCCTGGGAAACTGACCGCAGGCCCGGTCGAAGGCGGGCCGAGCGCCCTCTCAATAGACGCGCCTCGGCCGCGATCAAGCTGGATGCCGCATATCGTGGCCCCACCGCTGTCGAGGGGGCCTTGAGGGGAGAGGCGGCCAGCCTCCCGTTTCACGCCCTGAGTTTGCGCTTCACGCCCTGGGCTTGCGGGAAGCGGGCGCCCATTACCCAAAAGCTGGACGCGTGAGTCGCCGAAATGGCAAGGGATTTACGGGCCTTTAAGCTGAAACCTTGAGAAGGGGGGGTAAAGAAGGGACGTTGGGAAGTGAAAATTCTTATGGGGCGTCGGATTACCCTCAGAACCGCGTTCACCTTGCTCTCGCTCCTGGCTATGGCCGCTTGCGCCACCGGCCCCGGGGGAGGGGGCGGTCAGAGCGTGGGGAAAACGGTTGTCCCCAACCCTCACGCCAAAGTGGGCAATCCCTACTTCATCAAAGGTGTCCGGTATGTGCCCAAGGTCGATCCGACCTATGACCGTACCGGTATCGCCTCTTGGTACGGACCGAATTTCCACGGGAAATTGACCGCCAATGGCGAGTTGTTCGATCAAGATCGGCTGACGGCGGCTCACAAGACCTTGCCGCTGCCTTCCCTGGTGAAAATCACCAATCTCGAAAATCGCCGGTCCGTGGTGGTGCGCTTGAACGACCGGGGCCCCTATGCCGACGATCGGATCATCGATCTGTCGAAGAAGACCGCCGAGGTTCTTGGTACGCGGGAGAAGGGCTTGGCGCGCGTGCGAGTTGAGTATCTCGGTCCCGCCAGTCTCGACGATGCCATTGTGCGCTTGGGCGAGCGAGAGAATTACGCCGCCTTGCGGCCGCCCCGCGGGCCGGTGGGGCGCCTTGCCAGCCTATTGCCCATCGCGGCTACAGGCGAGGAGTCCAGCGCCGAAGCCCTCAACAGAGAAGCTTTGGCGGCAGAAAAAGCCCCGGAAATGACCCCCGCGCCCCGATTTGGGTCGGCGCCGGTGAGGGCGGTTGCGGCCCCGCGCAGAGGTCTTGCCGATGGGGGAGACGAGCTGGCCTCGTCTGAAGCCATCAGCCCCGCGCCGATGGAGGTCAGTGCTCGGCATCGGCCTCTCCCGGCATTTGAGCCCATCGCCATCGTCCATTCAGGAGAGCGACTGACGCCACCGTCGGCCCTTTCCTCAGCAGACGCCATGCCGGCAAGGGCAGCGGAGGCTGCCCCGACCGACCAAGGAGTGTCGATGGCGGCAGCAGCGCGCGCACACACAGCGCTCGATGTCGAAGCCGTGGGAGCCGAAGCCGTGGGAGCCGAAGCCGTGGGGGCCGAAGCTGTCGGGATCGACGTCGCCGCCACCCCAGCCTATTACGTGCAGGTCGGGGTCTATGCGGACGCGGAAAATGCGGCCCGGGCCTCCGCCGCCTTTCAGTCGATCATCCCGATCAGCCTCTCCGCCGACGATGATCTCCATAAATTACGGTTGGGGCCCTATGATTATGCCTTTGCCGCCGAGGCCGCCCTCGCCGAAGCGAAAGCGCATGGTTTCCACGATGCCCACATTGTCGAGGCTCTTAAGGTCGATTAAGCCCCCCATGTGAGCGACCTGTTCCTTTCTATTTTGCGACTTCTCTGCCTGGCATCGGTCGTCGTCGGTCTGACCCATGGGACCGTCTCGGCCCAATCGGTAACGACCGATGCACCGACCGCGCTGATCATGGATGGCGAGACCGGCGACGTCCTGTTCGAGAAGAACGCACGAACGCCGATCCCCCCCGCCTCGATGTCGAAATTGATGACGGTCGCGGTCGCCCTCGACATGATCGCTACCGGGGAGCTCAGTGCCGACACGCCCTTCAGCGTTTCGGAGCGCGCTTGGCGAACCGGGGGCTCGAAAATGTTCGTCCTGGTGGGCACCGAGATTCCCCTCAAAGAGCTGCTCAAGGGGATCATCACTGTGTCGGGGAATGACGCGGCGATCGTCGTCGCCGAGAACATTGCCGGCAGTGATGCGGCCTTCGCCGATATCATGAACCGGAAAGCGGCGCGGTGGGGCCTGACCGGGTCTCATTTTGCCAATCCCCATGGCATCCCCGATCCCGAACAGCGGATGACGGCGCTCGATATCGCCAAGCTCGCCCGCCATATTTGGGACAGCTATCCCGACTATCGATATCTATTCTCCCTGCCGGAAATGACGTGGTCTGATATCACGCAACGAAACCGTAATCCCCTCCTTGGTCTCGAAGGGGCGGACGGGATGAAGACGGGGCATACGGAAGAAGCCGGGTTCGGTGTGGTGGGAAGCGCCAGCCGTGACGGGGTCCGCCGATATATCGTTGTGGCGGGGTTGCCGACGAGTGAGGCGCGGGCCAGCACCGCGCGGCGCCTGCTCGATACCGCCTTCAATGACTACAGCACGGTGACCTTTTTCACCGACGGCGATCGCGTGGGCGAAGCTGAGGTGTTCGGCGGGCTGAGCGAGACCGTTCCCCTGGAGGTGAGCACGGCAATCCGGATGACCCGGCATGTCAGCGCCATAAGGGGGGCGAGCGCCAAATTGCTTTATGAATCGCCGGTACTGGCCCCGGTCGAGGAGGGGGACCGCCTCGGTGTTCTGCAAATCGCGCTGCCCGGCGAGCCGCCGCAGGACTATCCGATTTTTGCGGCCGAGCGGGTGCGGGAGCGGGGCATGGCCTCGAAAATGGCTATCGGCCTGCGCACCTTGTTCACGCCGCCCGACGCGGAGGCGCAGCCATGACTCTCCCCGGTCGCTTCATCACTTTTGAGGGGCCCGAGGGGGCCGGCAAGTCAACGCAGATCGCGCTTCTGGCCGAGCGGTTACGGTCGGCCGGAGAGGCGGTGACGATGACCCGTGAGCCAGGGGGCACCCCGGGGGGGGAAGCCTTGCGAGACGTGTTGCTCAACCCGGCGGCGACGTGGTCCCCTCTGGCCGAAGCCTTGTTGATGAATGCGGCGCGGGATGCGCATATGCAGACGCTCATCCTGCCCGCCCTCCAGCGAGGGGAGACCGTCCTATGTGACCGGTTTGCGGCCTCGACCCTGGCCTATCAGGGGGACGGGGTGGCGCCGGAGACCCTTGCCGCGCTCGAAGCGGCCGTCGTCGTCCGGCGTCCAGACCTCGTTCTGCTTCTCGACCTGCCTGTGGCCGAAGGTCTTGCGCGCGCGAAGGCGAGATCGACGGCCGATCGGTTCGAGGGGCGGCGCCTCGATTACCATGAGGGGGTGCGAGCCCGATTTCTCGAACTCGCGGCCAAGGACCCCAACATGCATTGTATCGACGCAGCGCAGCCCCAAGACGATGTCAGCGCAGCCATTCTTGAGGTGATGCGGGCGCATTATCCCGATTGGGCGGCCCTCCCATGAGCGCGAGTTCAGCTCTTTTGGTGCGGCCGGCGCTGATCGAGACGGTCGATACGGCCCTTGGCCGGGGCGCGATGATTGGGGGCTGGTTGCTGACGGGGCCGCCGCAAATCGGCAAACGTCTCCTTGCCGATCGGCTCGCCGCCGCCCTTTTGTCCGGCGCAAAGGCGATCGACGCCGCCGATCCGGCGATTGTCGGTCAGATCGCCGAGGAGGCGCATCCTGACTACTTCCTCGTGACCCGACGGCCGGACGAAAAAACCGGCAAACTTCCCCGCACGATTCTCGTCAATGACATCCGGGAAATGATCGCCCGGTTTTACCAGACATCGGTCAGTGGACGTCGCGTCGTGGTCATCGATGCGGCCGATGAGATGAATGCCAGTGCCGCCAATGCGCTGCTCAAAAGCCTCGAAGAGCCGCCGCAGGGCGCGACGCTGCTGCTCCTGGCGTCGGCGCCAGGCCGGCTCTTGCCGACGATCAGGTCACGGTGCCGCCGTTTGGATCTCGGACCGAGCCCCTTAGGCGAGATCGCGCAATGGCTCGAGACCCATCACGCCATTCCCGCGGACGAGGCGCGCGCTGCCGCCGCCCTCAGCGATGGCCGCCCCGGCCGGGCCCTTCATTGGGCCAGCGGCGAGGGGCGCGAAGTGAGGGGACTTGCCGACTCGCTGATCGCCGCTGCCGCCACAGGGCGCGATCTGACGGCGACGGCGGGACAGTTCGCCGCACGGGACGCCGCCGAAATTCGCCGAGATGCCGAGTTGCTTGTTCTTGATCGTCTTGCCGGCGCGACGCGGCGCTTGGCCGTGGGGGAGAGACCTGACCCGCCCTTCGATCGGTTGAGCGATCCGCAAAGGGCGCTCGAAAGCTATGACCGTCTCGTGACCCTGACCTCGCAAGGGGAAGCGCTCAATGCGGATCGTGGGCAGACCGCTTTGGCGATGGCCATGACGTTAAGGGATGCGCTACGGGGGGGCCATGTTCATCGATAGTCACGTCAATCTCCATGGCGACCGCTATGAGGAGGATCTCGAAGGGGTGCTCGACCGGGCGCGGGAGGCCGATGTCCGGGGTATGTTGGTCATTTCCGATCACTTGGCCGCAACCCCTGCGCTTAAGACCATTGTCGCCCCCCGGCCCTGGCTGTGGCGGAGCATCGGTGTGCATCCGCACCATGCCAAGGACTATGCGGATCTGACCGCCGAGCGGCTGATATCCCTCGCGACGGAGACGGATGTGATCGGCATCGGAGAATGCGGCCTCGATTTTCACTATGAATATTCCGACCGCGACCGTCAGCAGGCGGTCTTTCATGCCCATATCGTCGCGGCGCAGGAAACCGGTCTCCCCCTGATCATTCATTCTCGGGAGGCGGATGACGAGATGGCGGCGACCCTCGAGGCGGCCTATGCGGAGCGCCCCTTTCCGATTCTGCTGCATTGTTATACCGGCGGCGAAGACCTCGCCCGCCGGGCCCTCGCCATGGGGGGATATGTCGCTTTTTCGGGTATCGTGACCTTTAAGAAGGCTGATGAGGTGAGGGAGGTCGCGAAAATGATCCCGATGGATCGCCTGCTGATCGAAACCGATTGTCCCTTTCTCGCGCCCGTCCCTCATCGTGGTCGCCGGAACGAGCCCGCCTATCTGCCGCTGGTGGCCGCGAAGCTGGCCGAGGTGAAGGGCATCGAACCGGAGATCCTGGGCGAGGCCACGACCGACAATTTCTTTCGGCTGTTTTCCAAAGCCCAGCGGCCGTCGTGAGAGTGCGGGCGACGATCCTCGGATGCGGGTCCTCCGGCGGGGTACCCCGGGTGGGGGGGGCGGATGGCCGCGGCGATTGGGGGGTGTGCGACCCGTCGAACCCAAAGAACCGCCGGCGGCGATGCTCCTTGCTGGTGCAGCGCGCCCATGACACGAATGGCTGGGAAGGGGAGCTCACCACGGTTCTGATTGATACGAGCCCTGATTTGCGGGAGCAATTACTGGGCGCGGCCGTCAATCATCTGGATGGGGTGTTCATCACCCATGACCACGCGGACCAGACCCACGGAATCGATGATCTGCGCGGTCTTGTGTATCGGAACGGCAAGCGCGTTCCGGTCCATTTCAGCGATCAAACCGCGCCGAACCTGATGCAGCGATTTGCCTATTGTTTTCAATCGAGCGCCAAAACCGGCTATCCCGCTATTCTGGACAGTCACAGAATCGCGCCGGGCGCCCCCGTGACTGTCTCGGGGCCGAGTGGCGATATCGTTGTCGAAGCCGCTCTATTGGACCATGGCCGGGTGCCCGCCTTCGGCTATAAACTATCGGTGCCGGAGCAGGCCCAGGGCGGGATTGCCTATTCACCGGACACCAATGGGGTGCCGGACACGGCAATGGCGCTTTTCACCGGTGTCGATGTGTGGGTCGTCGATGCCTTGCGGCGCGAACCGCACCCCAGCCACGCCCATCTTGCCATGGCGCTTGAATGGCTCGTCCGCGCCGATGCGAGCCGCGGTGTCCTGACGAACCTTCATATCGATCTCGATTATGAGGAGCTGGCCGCCGAGCTGCCGGAGAATGTCGTGCCGGCTTATGACGGCTTGTGCATTGAGGTCCCGCAACAGGGAGACTGAGCTCTGGGCCGGGCACCGGATAGCGCTGGCCCTGAGGCGATACGCCTAAGCCTGACCCCTCACCGACACAGATAGACAATTTGCGACAATATATATTGTGCGACAGGAAGAGTGACGGCACTCGAAGGCGGTGACGTCCGCCATTCGCCGCTCCGGGTGCTCCCCGGTCCCCGCTGTCCCCCCATCAAATTGTGCCGCCCCGCCCGTGAGGACCGGTGCGGACTGAGCCGCATCGAACACGGGCGACGCGCCGCCGCCGTTTGCTGAAAAGATTGAGCTAAATTCTGCCGAGAAGCGATCTATTCTAGGACATTATTTCGCAGTGCAGCACGGCAATTACTTGGCAAGTCGATAGAGCTATCGTCCTTAACCATCAATAGCGGTGAATAACATGGTTAAGTAAGTGTTTTCGCTTGTGGTCACCTCAAAGGCTCCGTAACATTACGGCATTGTAGAGTAGCGAAAGCGTCCTTTTGAGACGTGTGTGGGGAGCATGATGGGAAAATCGAGTCTCTTGGCGACCGCCGGTGTTGTGGCCCTGACCGCGGCCTTTGCCGCCGCGCAGGAGGAGGATGTGGTGGTTGTCACCGCCACCAAGCGTGAGCAAACGCTGCAAGAAGTGCCGGTCGCGGTGTCTGTGGTGCAAGAGGATTTTCTGCAACAGACCCAGGTCGAGGATATTACCGACCTCGAAGACATCGTCCCCTCGCTGCGGGTGTCCCAGCTTGAACGCTCGAACAATGTGACCTTCATCATTCGCGGTTTCGGCAATGGCGGGAACAATGCCGGGATTGAGCCCTCCGTCGCCGTTTATGTCGATGGCGTGTTCCGGTCTCGCGCCGGTTCCTCCCTCGGGGATTTCCTCAATCTTGAACGCGTCGAAGTGCTCCGTGGTCCGCAATCCACCCTGTTTGGGAAAAACGCGACGGCGGGTGTCGTCAGCTTTGTGACGAAAAAGCCGAGCTTTGAGCCAGAGGGCGTCGGAGAGGTCACGGTCGGGAATTTCGGCTCTCGGATCGCCAAGGCCTATATCTCCGGCCCGATTACCGACAATATGGCCTTCTCCCTTGCGGGGAATGTCAATCAGCGTGAGGGCTATACGGATAATTTGGCCGGTGGCGCGGATATCAATGACCGCGACCGCTTTGGCCTCCGCGGCGAATTGCTCTTTGAACCGACAGACCGCGTCGAAATCCGCTTGCAGGGCGATTACGACGCCCTCGACGAGATTTGCTGTACGGTCTTCAATGCGGGAGAAACGCCTCTCATCGGCGGCACGACGATCACTTCAGGAGATGTGATCCGCGCGATCGGCGGCGAAAAGCAGGAGCCGGGGGCGTTCGACTACGATGTCTATTACGACACCGACTCCGTCAACGACATCAAGAATGGCGGGGTCGCCGCCATCACCGAGGTCGAGGTCACGCCGGCTGTTACCCTCACATCGATCTCCGCTTTCCGCACCAGCGATCAGTTCATCAGCTTTGAGGGCGATTTCACCTCCGCGGAAATACTTCGGGACAATACCCGCGACCTCTCTACCGAAACCTTCACCCAAGAGCTGCGGTTCGAAGGCAGCCACGGCATTGTCGATTGGCTTGTGGGCGGTTTCTATTTCAACGAGGATCTGACCGAGGACACGCTAATTACCCTCGGGGACGATACGCGGGCCTTTGCCGATGTGGTCGCGGCGGATACCTCCGTGCCCGGTGGCCCCAGTTTTATCGATCAGGTCGAGACGGCTGCGGGGTTCGATCAGGGCACGCTGCTTGCCGCGGGGGACGGTATTCGGTTCCGGGCGGAGCAGGACAATACGCAATATTCTTTCTTCGCGCAGGCGGACATTGCGGTCACCGATCGCCTTACGCTGACCCTGGGGGCCAGCTACTACAACGATGAGAAAGAGGTCAGCCTGCAGGGGGTTTCGGATAATCCCTTCGGGGCCCTCGACTTTACCGACCCCGCCATTGCCAGCGACGTCACCTTGCGGGCGCTGGTGGCGGGCCTTCAGGGCCTTGTCGATGGCAATGGAAATCCGCGGGTCGCAAGCCCGGCGGAGGTCGCCGCGTTCCAAACCGCCAACCCCCTTGGCTTTGCCCTGGTCAATTCCCTGGTGCCGGCCTCGGTGGGCCTGGCGGCGGTCAATCCCCTCCTCCAGTTGACGACGCTGCAGGCCGGGACCATCGCCCCCTTCGTCAATCTGCCGAACGACATTGAGAACAATAAGACCGAGGACGATGACGTCCCCTACACCATCCGGGCCTCCTACGATCTGTCAAACCGGACCAGCGTCTATGCGTCCTTTGCCACGGGCTTTAAGGCGAGTTCTTGGAACCTGACACCTGACAGCCGCCCCTTCTCCACCGATATTGCCGCTCTCGATGCCGCCGGGCTGTTGCCCTCCACCACCCGCGTTGCCCGCGGTCAGTATGCTGGGACGCGGTTTGCCGGGCCGGAAGAGACCAAAACCTTCGAGGCGGGGCTCAAGACCCGTTGGGGATGGGGCAGCCTCAATGTCGCGATTTTCGATCAGGACGTCGAAGGCTTTCAGTCGCAAACCTTCCAAGGGGCGGGCTTTGTCCTGACCAATGCGGGGTCGCAATCGACCTTCGGGGTCGAGCTCGAAAGCGTCATCGAACCCTTCGAAGGGCTCACCATCAATTGGGCGGGGACCTATCTCGATGCGAAGTTCGATCAGTTCGAGAATGCGCCGGTGCCGGTGACCCCTGAAACCCCCGATGGGGTTGGGGATCTGTCGGGGGAACGGGTGCCGGGTGTGCCGGAATTCTCCTCCTATCTCGGGGTGCGCTATGGTGTGCCCACCGGCTGGGGCGAGGTCTTCGCCCGGACCGGCTGGCGCTACGAAAGTGAAGTTCAGGTGATCTCGAACGTCCCCGAGGACGTCGCTTCGCGGGAGGTCAGTGTTCTCGATGCCGGGATCGGGGTGATCGCCGACAATGGATTCGAAGCTCTTCTGTGGGGCAAGAATTTGTTCGAGGATGAATTCTACACATCAGCTTTCCCGACAACATTCCAGCCTGGCGCCTTTTCGGCCTATCCGAATGAGCCGCGAACCTATGGGATCACCCTCAGAAAACGGTTCTGAGGCGCTCCCTCTCCCTTGCCGGGCAAGAAAATCGAATGACGGGTGTGGGTCCTTGGCTTGCAATGCGGACTTCGAGCCGTGAGAAGCCCCCAAGGGCTATCGTAACGAAATCTTGTTCTGAAACAGGGTAAACTACAGCTGTAGATTTGGGGCGTGGTGAATGGCTGAGGCCGACGACAACAAAATTCCGCAATCACGGTCTGCTGCTTCGCCAAAAAGATCAACCGAGAGCGGGCTAGATGCCGCTTCGGCGCCGTCATCGGCTGAGCGCGAGGCCCCTTCCGAGGCCCCGCAAGTGGCGGGCGCCACGGACCGGCCTGCGGATGACGAGAAGAAGGCGGCCCCTGCCAAAGCAGCGGCCGCCCCCTCCGACCCCTCCGACGATCTCAAGCCCAGTGAGCAAATCGTCCGCGCCTTGCGTCCCTATCTGACAACAGCGCTGGTGTTCACGACCATCGTGAATTTGTTGTTCTTGGTGAGCCCGCTCTACATGCTCCAGGTCTATGACCGGGTGCTGACCTCTGGCTCGATCGAGACCCTGATCGTCCTGTCGGCGATCGCCGTCTTTCTTCTTCTCATCTATATTGCCGCCGATGGCGGGCGTCGCCGCACCTTCACCCGGGCCGGCCAGCTCCTGGGGGAAAAAGTCGATGGCTTGACGCTCAGACGAGGGCTGACAAACGCGCAAGCGACCAATTCAGAGACCCTGACGGCCGTTGGCCATTTGGCGAAAATTCAAGGGCTGTTGTTGCAAAGCACCCTCGCCCCGATTCTCGATCTGCCCTTCACGCTGTTGTTTCTGGCGATCCTCTTTGCGATCAATCCCATCCTTGGGTCGATTGGGCTTGGGGGGGCGGTTCTTCTGCTGGTTCTGGCGCTGGTGTCAGACCGGATCAGCCGCAAATCCGTCGAGGATGCGCAAAAGCGTGATCAGCGCGCGCAGAACCATCTCTCTCACCTCGTCCGTCAACGTGCGGCCATTGTTTCCATGGGGATGAGCGATCGGGCGATCGGTCGTTGGCAAACCCTGCGCCGCTCGGCGGTGGACGGCAATGTTGAGTCCACCGGGGCGGCGACCTACCTCGCCTCCTCCACCCGCTCTTTGCGGCAGATCCTTCAGATCGCCATTCTCGGCGCCGGGGCCGCCCTTGCGGTCGGTGGGGTCGAAACCCCAGGGACGATCATTGCAGGGTCGATCATTATGGGGCGGGCTCTTGCCCCGATCGATCAGACCGTCGCCCTCTGGCGGCAGGTCCTGCTCGGTCGCAAGTCGTGGCAGGAGCTCAAATCCTGGATCGATAACAGTCATGATCTGCCGGCGAGTTTCGAGCGCGACGAGGTCACGGCCATGCCGCGGCCGACGCCGAAACTGACCCTTGAAGAGTTCGCGGTCGGTATCCCGGGGGCGAAACAACCGCTCCTGCCGCAGGTTTCCGTCGATTTCGATCGCGGCGAAATCATCGCCCTTCTTGGGCCGTCGGGCTCCGGCAAAACCTCGCTGTTGCAATCCCTCGCCGGTGCCTGGCCGGCGCATCACGGCACCGCCCGGCTTGGCGGCCGCGACATCGCCACCTGGGATCCGCGCGATCGCGGGCGATTCATCGGCTATCTTCCGCAGCATGTCGAGCTGTTGAGCGGGACGGTCTTTGAAAACATTTCCCGGTTCGCGCCCTGCGATGTCGACAAAGTTTACAGCGCCGCCAAGACCGTAGGCGCCCATGATATGATCCTGACCCTGGCCGAGGGCTATGACACGATGATCGGCGAAGGGGGTATTCACCTGTCCGCGGGTCAACGCCAGGCGGTCGGGCTGGCGCGGGCGATGTTCGGCGATCCGGCCTTATTGCTCTTGGATGAGCCGACGGCGCATCTCGATGCCCAATTGGCCGCCAATCTCATGGCACGGTTTGCCCAGCAGGCGCGGCACCCCAAGACCGATCGTCCCCTCACGGCGATTATCGCGACCCATGATGTCAGGCTGATCAATGCCGCCGACAAGGTCATGATCATCCAGAACCGACAAGTCGCCGTCATGCCGCGCGAGCAATATTTGCGGCGGGTCTCAGATCTCCGTCGAGAGCATGCGGCGCCGAAAGACGCCGTCGGCGGCACGACCGGCACGGCCCCCGCGCGTCTGTCCGCCAGCCCGTCAGAGGATCTTGGTCAATGAGCGCCTCTTCCCTCTCCCCCTCCCCCCTCTCCGATCGGTCAATCCGCATCTCGGCCATTGTCTGTGCCGTTGGCTTTGGCGGCTTCTTCCTTTGGAGCGCCCTTGCGAAACTCGATGAGGGCGTCACGGCGAGCGGTGTGTTGGTCGTGCAGTCGGACCGGAAACAGGTTCAGCATCTCGAAGGCGGTATCATCCGTGAGCTGCATGTCCGAGAGGGCGAAACCGTTGTTGAGGGCGATGTGCTCGTGGTCCTCGAACCGCTGCAATCCGAAACGGCCCGAGACGAAATCGCTCAGGAAATGGCGGCCAATCTGGCGGCGGTTCTCCGGCTCACCGCGTTGAAAACCGGCGAGGCGACCCCGAATTTCAGCCGCATCGATAATCTCGCGATCGGTCAGTCCGTCCGTACCGAAATTGTCGCCAGTCAGCTTGCCCTCTTCAACCAGCAAAGGGCCGCCCAACAGGCGCGCCTCGATCTGCTGACACAGCAAGAAGCGACCCTTTCGGGCCGGGTGCGGGAGCTGTCCAATCAACTCGCTGCGACCCGCCGGGCGCTTGAGGCGGCGCGGGAGGATCTGGTCCTTCGCCAGCAATTACTTGAGGAGCGCCTTGAGACCGCCGGTAATGTGTCAGCAATACGTCGTGAAGTGGCGCGGCTTGAGGCTGACTACTCACGATTGCGCGGTGAACAGAGTGAGGCGCGGGAAAGTATTCAAACCGTCGCCAGGGAAAAGGCCCAGACGGAGGCCGATTTTCAGGAGGGGATCGGCGGTCAACTCGTCGAGGCCCAGGGCCTATATCTGGCGGCGCGCGAGCGGCTCTCTGCGCTTGATGACCGTCTGGCTCGGACCGTGGTGCGGGCCCCTGAGTCCGGTATCGTTCTCAACCTGGAATATTCCACGGTGGGCGGGGTCCTGTCCCCTGGCGGTATGCTGATGGAAATCGTTCCAGTGACGGATAACCTTGTCGCCTCCGTCAGAGTGATGCCGACGGACCGGGATGCGGTGGAGCCTGGCCAGGAGGTTCGTGCCAAGCTGACCGCCTACAAATCGTTCTTGGTCCCTGATCTTGCGGGCGAAGTGATGAAAGTAAGCGCCGACCTCAAACAGGATGAGGCGACTGGGGCGGTTTACTATGAAGCGGAGGTGCGGCTGGACGCCTCCGACGTCGAAGCGAAAACCCGTTTTGATCTGCTCCCCGGTATGCCGGTCGAAACTTTTATCGCCTCCGGAACGTCGAGAACTTTCCTCGACTACGTTCTGGAACCGATCTTCTCCACCTTCCAGCGCGGTACACGGATGAGTTGATATGCCTAGGCGTTTTGTGGTTTCTCTCCTCGCGGTAACGGCCGCCGGATTTGCCGTCAATGTTGCGGCGGGCGAATCAGTGTCCGACAGCTTCGACGACAATGCCCGGACGTCTATCGGATCGGCCCCCTCCCCGCTCAATGCCAATTGTCTCGGCGTATCGAGTGCGATTGCCCTCGCCGTCAGTGCCGATCCCCGGATCGATCGGGCCGAAGCGAACCGGCTTTTTGCCGAGGCTGAAATGAAGGCCGCCCGCTCTCGCTACTACCCGCAGATTTCCGCCTTCGGGACCACCGGCTTGGGGGACACGCCGCCCCTCGATCGGCGGCGGGACGATCAGATTGGGATCCAGCTCAATCAGGAACTCTACAGCTTCGGCGCCCGTCGAGCCGCCAGCGACGCGGCCCGCCTGAAAGCCGAAGCGGCGGCGATCGGTGTCGATGGCACCATGAATGACATCGCGCTGGGGGCGGCGCGGGCCTATATCGAATTTGCGCGCGCCCAGGCGCTTCAATCCATCTCCAAAAGCGCCGAAGGGATCATCTCCCAGGACGTGGAGGCCGCTGACCTTCGCCTGCGTCGGCGGGCGATCACCATCACCGCGGCAAGTGAAATTCGCGCCCGCTTTGCCCGGCAATTGTCCGAATTGGTGACCGCCGAATCGCGCTCCGAGGCCAATCGCGCCCGCTTGTCGGTCCTGATCGACCAGCCGATCGACTGTATTGATCCGCAGACGGTGCCCGACTTCGTGCTTCCCGGGATCGACGATGTGTTGGATCTTTCGGCGGACGAGGCGGTTTCGCTCGCCACCTCCCGGTCGCCTAATCTTCAGTCGGCCGAAACGGCCATTGAGGCCGCCAGAGCGGAGGTGAAGGCGGCAAAGCGGGCCGCCCTGCCGACCCTGTCTCTCAACGGTTTTGCGGTCCATTTCAGCGACGTCGAAGTCGATTTCTTCGGGGAAACCACGGACACCGCCGAAGAGGATGTCCGGCTCGGGTTTTCCCTGACCCAGGACCTTTACACCGGCGGCCGGCTCAAGGCGCAGCAACAAAGCGCGATTGCCCGGCTCAAACAGGCGCAATCCGAGGCACGCCTTGAGCGGTGGAGCCTTGAGGATGCGGTTCGCTCAAGTCTTGGCCGGGCCACGGCCCAGCGGCGGGCCGTGCGTGAACTTCAGCGGGCTGAGGAAGAAGTGCGGCGGCAATTGGCGCTGACGGAGCGAGAATATAATCTGGGGACCAAGACCCTGACCGATCTTGTCCGCGTCACGGAAATTTATGCCGAGATCGCCGCGTTCAAAGTGAATGCCGTCTATGATTATTACACGGTGCTGTTTGATCTCTACGCCGCGATGGGAGTCCTTGACTACCCTGACCGCCTGGAGACCATTATCCGCTAAAGGCGCGGGCCGCTCTTAACGAGGCGAGGCCAGTCGCTCCTTCCAGGTGGCAATCCGGGCGCGGCTTTGCGCTGGGGCGGGGCCGCCGAAATGATCCCGCGCCGCCACCGATGCTGTGGGGGAGAGATGCGCCCTGACCGAGCCGTCGAGACGTGGATGGGCCGCCATCAGGGTCTCATCGCTCAATTCATGGAGCTGGACGCCCTCACGGTCCGCCACAGACACGAGGGCACCGACGACGTGATGGGCCTCTCTGAAGGGAAGGTTGAGGTGTCGGACGAGCCAGTCGGCAAGGTCGACCGCCGTCGTATGGCCGAGGCTCGCCGCCTGGGCCATGGCGTCCGGGAAGACCTCCAGGCTTTCGGTCAGCCCCGCGGCGATGGCGAGGCAATCGCGCACTGTATCGAGGGCGTCGAACAGCGGCTCCTTATCCTCTTGCATGTCCTTGGAATAGGCGAGCGGCAGTCCCTTCATGGTGATCGCGAGGCTGGTCCAAGCGCCGATGACGCGGCCCGTCTTGCCACGCAGCAATTCGGCGGCATCGGGATTACGCTTTTGCGGCATGATCGAGGATCCGGTGGAGAACGCTTCGGCGGAGCGGACAAAGCCGAATTGCGGGGTCGACCAGATCACGACCTCCTCGGCGAAACGGCTCATCGTGATCGCGGCCAGGGCGGCGGCGTTCATGGCCTCAAGGGCAAAGTCCCGTGCCGAGACCGCGTCGATGGAATTGCCCATGGGGCGATCGAATCCGAGGGCCTTGGCGGTCTGGTCACGGTCGATGGGGTGAGAAGTGCCCGCGAGCGCCGCCGCGCCTAGAGGGCATTCATTGGCGCGGGCCTTGGCGTCGAGAATGCGGCCCCGGTCACGATCCGCCATTTCGACATAGGCGAGAAGGTGATGGGCGAAGGTGACGGGGGTGGCGGGCTGAAGGTGGGTGAAGCCCGGCATCACCGTGTCGACATGGGCCTCCGCCAAGTCGACAAGGGCCCCCTGCCAGCCGAGGAGGGCCGAGGCGATGGCCTCAAGGCTCTCGCGCACCCAAAGCCGAATATCCGTGGCGACCTGGTCATTGCGGGAGCGGCCGGTGTGGAGCCGCCCGGCCGCCTCCCCGATCAGTTCTTTTAGTCGACCCTCGACATTCATATGGATATCTTCGAGGGCAGTAGAAAAGACGAAGCGTCCCTCGGCGATCTCCGTTTCGACCTGATCGAGGCCCGACAGAATCGCCTCGCGGTCCGCTTCTGACAGAATCCCTTGGCGGGCGAGCATACGGGCGTGGGCCCTGCTCCCCTCGATGTCCTGACGCGCCAGTTTTTGATCGAAACCGATCGAGGCGTTGAATTTTTCCATGATCTCGGCGGGGGGAACCGAAAAGCGCCCGCCCCACATGGTGTTGGTGGGGGTCTTTGGGTCACTGGCCATGATCGCGCTCTCCAAGGCTAAGGGGTCTCTTGACGCTGGGCCTTTCCCCGTGTGTAGAGAGACGCTTTCTGTCAAGGATCGCTTTTGTGCAGGTGACCACTGCTCGGCATAGACTGTTTCCGACGCGCCTGCGGCGACGACTCCCGCGACGCTGAGCGTTGAGTGCGCTGAGCGTCGCCCCTCGTCCCCCTTTTCCGGCGCCGGTCGACGGATGACCGCGCCCTCCCCGTCCCAGGACATTAAGATGAAACATTTTCTGACGACAGAAGACTGGCCCCGTGAGGATCTCGAACAGCTCCTGGTCGATGCTGACCGTCTGCGCGGCCTCAAGGACCAGTCGCTGAAAGGCAAGACTGCCGCGCTGATCTTCTTCAATCCCTCGCTTCGGACCCGTGCCTCTTTTCAGGTGGCGATGATCGAAATGGGGGGGAACGCTCTCGTTCTCGATACCGCCGGCACCTGGTCCCTTGAGGTCGAGCCAGGGGCGATGATGGATCAAGGGGCGGAGGAGCACGTCAAGGAAGCGGCGCGGGTGCTCTCCACCTATGTCGATGTCATCTGCATCAGATGCTTTCCGAAGTTTCAGGACTGGTCGGTGGATCGGCAGGATCGCCTTCTCCATGCCTTCGCCGAATACGCCACCGTGCCCATCGTCAATATGGAAACGATCGTTCATCCGTGTCAGGAACTGGCCCATATGCTGGCAGTCAAGGATCGGCTTGGGGCCCCCGATGGGAAGAAATACGTCCTGACCTGGACCTATCACCCCAAACCGCTGAACACCGCCGTCGCCAATTCAAGCCTCCTCATCGCCACCAAGTTCGGCATGGACGTGACATTGCTTTGTCCGACAGAGGAATATCTCCTCGACCCCCGTTTCATGTCGGCGTCCGAGGAGAATGTGAAGCGGTCCGGTGGGTCCTTGACGATCAGTCACGATCCGCAAACCGCCTATCGCGATGCCGATGTGGTATATGCCAAGAGCTGGGGCGCCTTGCCCTATTTCGGGCGTTGGGAGGAAGAAAAGCCGATCCGAGACGCGCATCGCCATTTCAGGGTTGATGAGGACAAAATGGCCCTCACCAACAATGCCCTGTTCAGCCACTGCCTGCCCCTTCGCCGGAATGTGAAGGTCACCGATGCTGTTGCAGACAGCCCTCAATCCATGATCATCGAGGAAGCCGCCAACCGCCTGCCGGTCCAAAAAGCCGTATTGCAGCGCTTGCTGAAGGGAAATTGACGATGAGCCAGAAAGTTGTCCTCGCCTTTTCGGGCGGTCTTGATACCAGCTATTGCGTGTTGGCCTTGAAAAAGGCTGGGTACGAAGTGATTACCTATTTCGTCGACACGGCAGGGCCCGGCAGTGCCGAGGCGAGCCCCGAAGAAGTGGCCGCCCGCGCCAAGGAGCTTGGGGCGGTGGATCACCATAACATCGAGGCGTCGCAGCGCTTGTGGGACGGCATTGTCGTGCCGCTCATCCAAGCGGGGGAGTGGCGGCAGGGCCGTTATCCTCTTCTTTGTGCTGATCGTTATTTGATCGTTGAAGCGGGGATCGAACTCGCCAAATCGGTGGGGGCCGGGGCCATCGCCCATGGCTGCACCGGTATGGGGAATGATCAGGTGCGGTTCGACCGCTCTGCAAGAGCCCTCAGCGACCTTGAGGTCTTGGCCCCTATTCGCGATATCCCCGCCTCGGTGGGGAATGTCCGTGATTATGAGCGGGGGGTCCTCGAGGACGCAGGGTTCGCGGTTCCGGCGTCGCAGAAACGCTATACGATCAACCAGAACCTTCTGGGCACGACGTTTTCCGGTGGGGAAATCGACGAGTGGAAGAAGCCGGACGAGGCTGCTCGCTCGCTGACGGCCGCCCCTGCGGACTGGCCCAGAAGCGCCCATAGCGCGGTGATTGCCTTCGATCAGGGCAAGGCGATCAGCCTCAATGGGCAGGTTCTCAGCGGCCCTGAATTGCTCAGCCGCCTCAATCATGATTTCGGCGCCTATGGTGTCGGCTTTGGGACCTATACCGGCGATACGCTGCCGGGCC
This sequence comes from Parvularcula bermudensis HTCC2503, assembly GCF_000152825.2. Taxonomy (NCBI): domain Bacteria; kingdom Pseudomonadati; phylum Pseudomonadota; class Alphaproteobacteria; order Parvularculales; family Parvularculaceae; genus Parvularcula; species Parvularcula bermudensis. The sequence continues at coordinate 2,211,293 of NC_014414.1, read as the reverse complement.
TTAAGGGGCGTATTGCTTTCGAGGCGCCGGGTCTTGTCGTCCTTGAGGCGGCGCACCGGGCCCTGGAACACGCGGTGCTGACCGCCGAACAGAACGCCTTCAAGCCCGTGGCGGCGGCGAAATGGGCCGATCTTGTCTATGATGGCGGGTATTTTGATCCCCTGCGCGCGGAAATCGAAGCCTTTATCAGCGCCACCCAGGCGCGGGTGCACGGGGCGGTGACCGTTGAAACCCATGGCGGCCGGGTCGATGCCGTCGAGGTCGACTCGCCGATGATCCTCAAAAGCGATACGGCGGTTTACGCGCAACGGGCCGGGTGGAGCGGTGAGGAAGCCCAGGGCTTCACAAAGCTCTCCGGCCAGTCCTCCGCCCTCTGGTCGGAGGTCGGCAGAAAGGTGACCTCATGACGGCTCCTCTTCAATCAATTCTCGGCCATCTTGAGCAGTTGGTGGCCCATGACACGCAGAACCCGCCGCGCAATTTGAACCCGGAGTCGTCTTTGTTTGCGACGCTGCGAGAGGCGTTGCCGGGCTTTGAGACATCGATCGACGATGGGGGCGAAGGGTGCCTTGGGTTTCTTGCCACAAGGGGAACCACCGACACCTTGTTCAACGTCCATATCGATACGGTGCCGGCCACCGATGCCTGGACAAAGGACCCCTTCACCCTTGAGCGGGGAAATGATCGCGCCATCGGCCTTGGGGCGTGCGATATCAAAGGCGCGGCCGCGTGCCTTCTCGCCGCCGCCGCAGAGACCGATGCACCGGCGGCGTTTCTCTTTACCACCGATGAGGAAGCGGGGTCGAGTGTCGCGGTGCGGCGCTTCCTGGAGACCTCCCCTCGCTATGAAAGGGTCATTGTCGGGGAACCCACCCAGTCGATTGCGGTGACCCGTCACCGGGGGATTTACGCTGGCACCCTCACCCTCGCTGGTGAGGCGGGTCATGCGTCCCAAGGGGGATTGTCGGCGGTTCACGAGGCGGCGCGCTTTATCACCCAGGCCCTGACCGAAAGCTGGGCCAAGGATGACAGGTTGAATTTTGGGCGCATCGAAGGCGGCATCAAACCGAATATGATCGCGCCGTCCTGCGAGATACAGTTCGGCCTGCGGTGTATGCCGGGGGAGAACCCGGATCCGCGGGTCGAACGGCTGCGGGTGCTTGCCGGCGCGGCTCTTGAGACGGATACAACGCGCTTTTGGGGGCCTGCCTTGCCCCCCGCGGATCCCGAGGCCCGGTTCCGTCAGGTGGAGCTCAACGAATATTTCTATGGGCTCGACATCGAAGTTGGCAGTCCGGTGGATTTCTGGACCGAGGCAGCCTTATTTTCCAAAGCAGGGCTGCCCGTGGCCGTTCTTGGGCCAGGGGACATCGCCCAGGCGCACACCGCCGATGAATTCGTGCTCTACGATCATCTGACCACGGCGTATAACGCCTATCTGAAGATCCTGACCGATGGCTGAACCTTCCTTGAGATCGGCCCTGACCGAGCTGCTCGGTCATGTGCAAAACGGCAAAGAGGTACGGGCCTATCTCGACCGCTTCGGTGAGGCGGCGAAGACCCGCTTTGCGATTTTCAAGCTCGGCGGGGCTGTCCTCGAATATGGCTATGAGGAGCTGGCGGCCGCGCTTTCCCTGATCAACACAGTGGGCCTGACGCCGATCGTCGTCCACGGCGCCGGCCCGCAACTCGATCGGGAGGTCAAGGCGCGGGGCCTCGACCGCGGCAAGGTCGATGGCCTGAGGGTCACCGATGACCGGATTGCCGAGCTGGCGGGCACGACGGTGATGGAGATTTCGACGGCCCTTGCGGCTGCCATTGGGCGTGCCGGGGGGCGCGCCGTGCCCCTCCCGCCCATGGCCCTCGCCGCCGATCCCATCGACGAAGCGACCTATGGCCGGGTGGGCGAGCCGACGGGCATCGCCAAATCGCTGATTGAGGACGTCGTTGCCTCGGGCGCGATCCCCATTCTTGGCAGTCTGGGCATTGACCGGACAGGACGTCTACTGAATATCAATGCAGATTCCGTGGCGCGGGCCCTCGCGATCGATTTCGAACCGTTGAAGATCGTCTTTGTGACCGGCACCGGGGGCCTTCTCGACCAAGAGGGTCGGCGGATCCCCGCCATCAATCTCGATGCGGAGCTCGACGGTCTGGTCAAGGATGGCACCGTGCATTCCGGCATGAAGCTGAAACTCGAGGAAATCCAAAAGCTGCTCGACCCGCTGCCCCGGTCGACGTCGGTCTCGATCACCTCGCCCCGCGGTCTCGTCCGTGAACTGTTCACCCATGGGGGCGATGGGACCTTGGTCCGGCGGGGGGAGATCATCACGGCGCATACCCATTTTGAGACCCTCGACATCACCAAGCTCTCAACGCTGATCGAGGATGCCTTCGGCCGTTCCCTCAAGCCCGGCTATCTCGATAATTTGCAGGTCGCAAAGATCTACGCCTCGGCGGATATGCGCGCCGCGGCCGTGGTCATTGAGGTCGAGGGCATGGCTGTTCTCGACAAATTCGCCGTGTCCCGGGGGGCCAGGGGCGAGGGGTTGAGCCATGCGCTGTGGCGGCGGATGAGCGAGGATTTCCCCCTCCTCTTCTGGCGGTCAAGAGCGCAGAATGGCTTCAACGCCTTCTACAGTGAGCGTGCCGATGGGTGCGTCCGCCGCGGCATGTGGCAAGTCTTCTGGCAAGGCGAGATTGACCTTAACACCGTTGCCCCCGCCGTCGCCGCCATCGCCGGTCGGCCCGAAGCGTTCGAGGCCTCCTCATGACGGTATCGGTCGGGATTATTGGGGCCCGGGGCTATGTCGGGCGGGAGCTCTTGCGCCTTCTTGCGGGGCACCCCGAGGTTGAGGTCGTCTATGCAAGCTCAAGGGAATGGGCGGGCCAAGCGCTGGGCAAGGTCTATACTGAATTTGCGGCGACGCCGATCAGTGACCTGGTGTGCGAAGCGCTGGGACCTGAGGAGATGGCGGCGCGTCCGGTCGATGTCGCCTTTCTCGGGCTCCCCAATGGAAAGGCGGCTCCGTTCGTTGCGGCAATCGAGGAAACGTCACCGCAGACCTGCTTGATTGATCTCTCTGCCGATTATCGGGCGGACCCAGCATGGGCCTATGGCCTTCCCGAACTCGGGCGAACAGCGATTGTCGGGGCAAAGCGGATCGCCAATCCCGGCTGCTATGCCACCGCTGCGCAATTAGCGATCGCGCCCCTCGCCTCCCTCTGGCAGGGGCCGGTGACGGTGACCGGCCTTTCGGGCTGGTCAGGGGCGGGGACCACGCCGTCGCGGAAGAACGACCCTGAGGCCCTGCGGGACAATGCCATACCCTATGGTCTGGTGGACCATGGACACGAAGCCGAGATCGCCCACGGGGCGAAGACGGCTGTGCATTTTACGCCGGTCGTTATGCCCTTCTTCCGGGGGCTGGTGGCGCTTGTATCGGGACGGATCGTCGGTCATGCGGACCCGGGTAAGCTGATCGAAGAGGCCTATGAGAAGGAGCCGTTCATCCGCTTGATTGCGGCGCCGGCCGAGCCCGCCGCGGTGGCAGGGTCTCTTCGCGCGGACCTCTCGCTTCCCGTCTGCGCGGCCGAGGGCGACCGCATCGTGCTCTCTTGTGCCCTCGACAATCTCCTCAAGGGGGCGGCGAGCCAAGCCGTCCAGAACTTGAACGTTTCGCTGGGGTTGCCTGAGGGGCTGGGACTGTCTGTCCCTCCACCTTCTGGATAAGCCCCTCCCCCCCTTGCGCGGCGGCGATCCCCCCAAGGGCCGGTATGCCGTTTGCATCGGCACCGTGTAACACTCCTTTACTCATGAGAAAGGCCCGGCGTCCTCAATGCGCTGGGCCTTTCTTATGAGGAGCAGGACACTGCGAGGCCGGCAAGTTCGGGGGGCGGTGGGCCGGCGAGAGGCGCAAGAACTTCAGGTAATTCCTCAAAAGGTGCTGTGAGCGCATTAAAAAGACGATCGAAAAAGACAAGGTCTTGATCTCTCTCCACAGCGCGAATCGCGGTTTCGGCGACCCAATTGCGTAAGGTAATCGCGGGGTTGGCGCGCTCAGCGACCTTTGCTGCCTGTGCGGGGTCGAGGCCCCTCTCCCGCCATCGCTCGCCCCACTCCCCTGCGCCGTCAAAGGGCGGCAGCTCCCCTTCGCCCTCAATCCAGCGGGTCAGCGCCTGGAAACTAGTGGGATAATCCGCGCCAAGGGTCCGCAATCCGGTGAGGAAATCCACCAGGAGCGGCCCATCCTCGGGCTGCGCTGTCTCCATCCCGAATTTCGGGCCATAGGCCGCCCGCCATCCCTCGTCGAATTGAGGACCGAAGCGCTCGAGCCCTTGGACCAGGCGCTCGACCGGGACCAGGGAGGAGAGGGCCACAGCCAGCGCGCGGAGATTCCAGAACACGATCTCCGGCTGACGCCCAAAGGCATATCGCCCCTGGTGGTCGGAGTGATTGCAGATAAAGTTCGGGTCGTAGCGGTCGAGAAAACCATAGGGACCGTAATCTATAGTCAGCCCCAGGATCGACATATTATCGGTGTTGAGCACGCCATGGGCGAAGCCGACCGCCTGCCATTTTGCGCATAGATGCGCGGTCCGCTCAACAACCCGATCGAAGAACTGGCCGTAAGGGTCGGCGCTATCCGCAAGGTCGGTGTCGAATTCCCCAATGACCCAATCCGCAAGGGCTTTGACATGGGCAGTCTCTCCCCGGTGATGGAAGTACTCAAAATGGCCAAAGCGCACATGGGTCGGGGCAAAGCGCGCCATCACGGCGCCCGGCTCAAGGGTCTCTCGCTGGACTCCCTCATGACTGGCCACGATAGAGAGCGCGCGGGTCGTCGGCACGCCGAGGGCCGCCATATGTTCGGATGCGAGATACTCCCGAATGACCGATCGCAGGACCGCCCGGCCGTCCCCGAACCGGGAAAAGGGCGTCCGCCCCGCCCCTTTCAATTGCAGCTCAAAGGGGCCGTCGCGCCCCACGCCTTCGGCGATGGTGATCGCCCGTCCATCGCCAAGCTGGGGGACGAAATGGCCGAATTGATGGCCCGCATAGACCGTCGCAAAGGATCTGGGCGCGTCAGTCTGGGCGGACGCCTCATGACCGGCCAGAAGGCGGGTCAGCGCCGTGCGGTCCGCCGCGGCCATCAGTCCCACCGCCGGCAGCGCCGCGTGATTGAGATGGATGAGCTGGGGGTCGAGGCCCACCCTCTCCGCCTCTTGCGGGTGCCACAGGGCGTTGGGCAATTGAGTGAAACGCAGGGCGAGAACATTCGCCTGAAACAGCGAATGACGATCGGTCGCCGGTCTATTGGAAAGGGCCATAGATCGAAGGTAGGTGCTCGCCTCCGGAAAGGGAAAGGGGCAGAAGGAAAGAATGACCGAAGTGGATCTTCTGACGGCCGAGGAGCGCGACCTTCTCGCTCAACTGGATGACCGAGGCGAGGCCATGCTGGCCACGACCATTGACTGGGCCCGCCACAATACGGGCAGCACCAATGTCGACGGCCTTGAGCGCTTTGCGCCGATTTTGGCGGATGTCTTCAGCGCCCTCGAAGGGGAGGTGCGGCTTGACGCGGGCGATCCGTTCCATTTGATCGGTGCCAATGGGGAGCCGGAGGCGACCGAGACTGGCCCGATATTGCGGGTATCCGCGCGGACCGATGCGCCGGTGCGGGTTGTCTTCACAGGGCATTATGACACCGTCTTTCCCCCGGGGACCTTCACGGAGATCACCGATCTTGGGGGCGGCGTCTATAACGGGCCTGGCCTTGCCGACATGAAGGGGGGGCTCGTGCTGATGCGCGAAGCGCTCCTTGCTTTCGAGGCGAGCCCGCTGCGGGATCGTCTGGGCTATGAGATCGTCATCACCCCCGATGAGGAGATCGGTAACTTCGCCAGCGCCAATGCCTTAATCGCCGCCGCCCAGAGCGGGGTGCATCTCGGCATGACCTATGAGCCGGCGCTGGAAGGCGGCGCCCTTGCGGCGGCCCGAAAGGGGTCGGCGGTGATCGACATCGTGGTACGCGGTCGTGCCGTTCACGCCGGGCGCGCCAAGGCGGAGGGCCGCTCTGCCCTCGAAGCGGCGGCATGGCTAACCTGTGAGCTTGAGGCGCTGAACGCACGATATGACGGCGTGACCGTCAATGTCGGGGCGATCGAAGGGGGCGCACCGGTGAATATCGTGCCCGACCTGGCTATCTTGCGGGTCGGATGCCGTGCCCCCGACGGGGCGGCCGCCGCCTGGTGCCAGGGGGAAATTGATCGTCTCGTCCACACGGTCAATCAGCGTGACGGGATCTCCGCTCACCTCCATGGCGGTTTTTATCGTCCCCCCAAGCCGCGGAATGCGGCGCAGGACGCCCTGATCGAGGCTGTGGATCGCACGGGTCGGGCTCTTGGTCTCTCCCTCAGTTTCATCGATTCAGGCGGGGTCTGTGAGGGAAACAATTTGTTTGCGGCGGGGGTGCCCAATATCGATACGCTCGGGGTGCGCGGCGGCCGCATTCATTCCCATGAAGAGTTCGTCGAAGCGGACAGCTTTGTCGAACGGGCGAGATTATCCGCGTTATTACTGGCCCGCCTGGCCAGCGGCGAGATCGACGGACCGCGCCTCAGGCAATTGATGACTGCCTAGGGCCTTATTGATCAAGTGGCCCCGCGAAACGCCACTAGACCTTTGTTTTATCGCATTTTCTTCACGCCAATCGGTGCCCCCTTCGCTTGAAAATCATGTGAAAGCGTCGTGACGTTCGGTGAAAAACAGCGCAAACTCGATCAATGTCGAAACCCCAACCCCCCAGCCGTCTGACGACAGATCTTCTCCTTCAGGCCTATCGCATCGGGTATTTTCCGATGGCGGAAGATCGATTTGCAAAGGAGGTTTTTTGGGTCAGGCCGGATATTCGCGGGGTGATTCCGCTAAAGGGATTTCACCTCCCCAAATCCCTGCGCAAGGTCGTTCGGCAGGACCGATTTGAGGTACGACTGAATACAGCCTTTCGCGAGGTGATGCGCGGATGCGCCGCGCCCCGCACAAACCGGGAGCAGACCTGGATCAATGGGCAGATCCTCGACGTCTATGATCGCCTCCACCTTCAGGGGAATGCGCACTCCATCGAAAGCTGGCGAGACGGGCAACTGGTCGGTGGCCTCTATGGGGTCTCCATTGGGGGAGCGTTTTTCGGTGAAAGTATGTTCTCGACCGAGACCGATGCCAGCAAGGTGGCGCTGGTGCATCTCGTCGGGCGCCTCCTCGCGGGCGGGTTCCGGCTCCTCGATGCGCAGTTTCAGAACGATCATCTGACCCAATTCGGCGCGCAGGAAATCGTCGCAAAGGAATATCAGCATATGCTGAACGAGGCGCTGGCCGTGAAGGGCGACATGACCGCCCTGCCCGCTCAAATCCGCGGGTCGACCATCTTACAATCGATCACCCAGACATCGTAGACCGGGTGCTCCATCGCGTTGAGCGACGGCGAGGAGGCGAACATCCACCCTTTGAATACGTCCTCTCCCAAGGCTTCTGTGTCGATCACATTCTCCTGGGCGAGGGCGGATGGCGGCGTGTCTGCCTCAGCCCCCGAGGACATTTGCGTGCCGGGGAGTTGGAGTGTCGACCGAGGCGCCTCGACTTGCATCGCCTCCCGCTCGGCCCGCGCATCCCGGGCCCGCTGTCCCTGCACATCGCCGTCCCCTGCATAGACTTCGAGGAAGACCGTGGTCTCAGGCGGTTCTTCGGGGGGGCGCCGATCGCAGGTGCGCGGCAGCAGGGTGAGGGGGCCGAAGGCGGCGGTTTCCCCCAAGGGAATGGTGATATCGGTAAAGGTGGCGGTGATCTTGTCGAGCGCCCGCAAGGTTACCGCGACCGGCTCCAGCGGATTGTCGGTCTTGGCATTATAGGTGAGGGCCCCAAAGCCCGCCCCGGAAGAGGAGCGCATCAGGCGATCGAGTTCTGAGATCTCGTCCTGGTTGTCGTCCGAGGGCGGCGGCAGCACCACGTCCCATCCGAGCTGATACTCGCCTTCCGCCGCTTCTTCGGCACTGAGGGGAATGGTTGGCGTATCGGGAACGGATTGGGCCGAGGCGGCACCGAAAAGGAGGCCGATCATCGATCCCGTGACCTTCCCCCCAATGGACCGTCCCTTAGCCCCTTCCCTGGCGTCACGCCTCATGCCCATCGATCTTTCTCCTCCGCCCAGACGGATGATTTAGGCGTTTTCCGGCGACCACGCTTCATAAGTATCGTCCACGTCCACCGGGTCCCCCGCCCGTGCCAGCGAGCCTTTGGGGCGATAGGCGAGAGGGGTGCCGGTCATATTGGGGAGATAGGGCTGCTCGAACTTCTTCACCGGCAAGGGGGCGATTGTCGGGGGCTCGGCAACAATGTGGTTGAGCCATCCAAACCAGTCCGGCGGCACCCGGCTGGCCTCGGCCACGCCGTGATAAACAACCCAGCGTCGGCGGCGCCCCCCCCCATCGGGATGGGACGGCGCCCCGGTTTCTTCGAAATAGCGGTTTCCCTGATCGTCCTTGCCGATCAGCTTCCCGCCCGATTTGGCGATTTGGAGGGACGTCCCGAACGTGGCACCGTGCCACCAGATGAAGAGGCGTTTGATGAAGCTCAGCATAACGGACTTATCGTCGGGCTCGCCCCGCGTGTCCAGCGTTTCGGCCCTTGGTTTCGCTCTCTGGCGAAAGACGGCAATTGGGCCCATACCCCTCTTATGACTTCCTATGACGTGCTGTTCGCCGGGGCGGGCCTTGCCAGCAGCCTGACCGCCTACCGGTTGGCGCGACGCACCCCATCCCTCCATATCGGTATGGTCGAGCAAGGCGCCGCTGTGGGCGGCAACCATACATGGTGCTTCCACGAAACCGATATCGCGCCCGCGATCCTTGAGGGCCTCAAGCCCTTCATCCTGAAACGATGGCCGGGACAATCCGTGCGGTTCCCCGGTCATGACCGCGACCTTCCCACCCCCTATTGCGCCATGACCTCCCAGCGCTTGGCGGCCGTTTTGTCCGGGGTCCCCTCGATTGACGTGATCACCGGCGCACAGGTCACAAAGGCGACGGCGGATCGTCTCATCCTCGCCGACGGTCGAGAGCTGTCGGCGCCATGCGTCTTTGATGGGCGTGGACCCGGACGGGTGCGGCATATGCGTCTTGGGTTCCAGAAATTCCTCGGTCTTGAGGTGACCTTGGCTGCCCCCCACGGCCTTAACCAACCGATCATCATGGATGCGACCGTACCGCAGACCGACGGCTACCGCTTTGTCTATGTCCTGCCCTTCAGCGAAACCGAGCTGTTGATCGAGGACACCTATTACGCCGACGGCTTTGACCTCTCAGAATCGCATTTAGAGGCGGAAATTATCCATTATGCCGCGCGCAAGGGATGGACGATCGCGACGATCTCTCGGCGGGAGCAAGGCGTTCTTCCGATTGTGCTCGAAGGGGATTTCGAGGCTTTCTGGGCGGAGCGCCGGACAGGGGCGGTCCCCATTGGACTTGCCGCCGGCCTGTTCCATCCCGTCACCGGCTATTCCGTTCCCGATGCGGCCACCCTCGCCGACCGCCTGGGCCGGGACACCCCCCTCACCTCGGATCGTGTGAGACCCATAGTCGAGGACTATGCCAGGGATCGCTGGAGCGCCCACGGCTTCTACCGCCTGCTCAATCGACTGTTGTTCCGCGCCGCCGCGCCGGACCAGCGGTATATTGTCTTAGAGCGCTTCTATCGGTTGCCCATTCCCCTGATCGAGCGATTTTATGCGGGAGAGACAAATACGGGCGACAAGTTGAGGGTGCTGGCGGGCAAGCCGCCTGTCCCCCTGATGAGGGCGATCTCCGCCTTGCGCCCCCAGCCGCTTGGCCATAGCGCCGGGATGAGAGAAGGGATTTTGGGATGACCGGACAGAAAGAGGCCGGACAGAAAGAGGCGTGTGTCATCGGCGGTGGATTTGGGGGCTTGGCGCTGGCGTGTCGTCTCCAAGCCGCCGGGCTCGCCACCACCCTTATTGAGGGGCGGGATAAACTCGGCGGCCGGGCCTATGTCTACTCCCTTGAGGGCTATACGTTCGATGCGGGCCCCACCGTGGTGACGGACCCCTCCGCCCTCGAAGAAATCTTTGCGATGGCGGGGCGGCGCCTCTCCGATTATGTCGAATTGCTCAATGTTGACCCCCTCTATCGTCTCCATTGGGAGGATGGGTACAGTTTCGATTATGCGAAGGATGAGGAGCATCTCCTCTCCCAAATCCGCGCGAAAAATCCCAAGGACGTTGAGGGCTATCGTAAATTCTACCGCTATTCCGAAGCGGTGTTCAAAGAGGGCTACGAAAAGCTCGGGGCCGTGCCGTTCTTGAATTTCTGGTCGATGGTCAAGGCAGCCCCCCAATTGACGACGCTCCAGGCCTTTCGGTCGGTCTATGGCCGGGTGGCGGATTTCATCGAGGACGAGCAACTCCGCCAGGCTTTTAGCTTCCACACGCTTTTGGTGGGGGGAGATCCGCACAAAACCTCGTCGATCTATGCGTTGATCCACGCGCTTGAGCGCAAATGGGGGGTCTGGTTCCCGCGCGGCGGCACCGGCGCCTTGATCGAGGGGCTTGGACGTCTGTTCACCGATCTTGGCGGGACGCTGAGGCTTGAGGATCCGGTGACGGATCTCAAAGTTCAAAACGACCGAATCACTCAGGTCACGACCGAAAGCGGCTGGTCCCATCAATTCGACGCCGTCGCCTCGAATGCCGATATCGTTCATACCTATGACAATCTGCTCGGCGGCTCAAAACGCGGCCCGCAGGCGGCAAAGGGGCTGAAACAAAAGCGGTTTTCGAATTCCCTGTTCGTTACCTATTTTGGGACCAAAAAGCAGTATCCCGACATTGCCCACCACTCGATCCTGTTCGGACCACGTTATCGTGAGTTGATCGCCGAGATCTTTTCAGGGCCGCAATTACCGAACGATTTTTCGCTCTATCTGCATCGGCCCACGGCGACCGATCCGGGTCTCGCGCCGCCGGGATGCGATGCGTTCTATGTCCTCTCGCCTGTGCCCAACCTCGAAAAGGCCGGGATCGATTGGTCAGTCACCGGGCCGGAATATCAAGAGCGCATTCTTGCCTATCTTGAGGAGCGCTATTTGCCCGGCCTTCGCGACAATCTCGCTGTCACCCACCGCTTCACCCCGGCGGATTTCAAAGACAAGTTGAACGCCCATGTCGGATCGGCCTTCAGTCTCGAACCGGTTTTGACGCAGTCCGCCTACTTCCGCCTTCATAATCGAGACGATAAAATCGGAAATCTGTATTTCGTGGGGGCAGGGACCCATCCCGGTGCCGGTATTCCCGGTGTGGTGGGGTCGGCAAAGGCCACCGCCGGGTTGATGATCGAGGATATGGGGCTCTCGCGCTCAAACAGGGGACCAAAGGCGGCATAAACGGTGAGTAGCGATATTGAGACCATAGCTGAGCACGCCGAGGCGACGATCTCCAAGGGATCGAAGAGCTTCGCCTTGGCGTCGCTCCTCTTCCGCCCGAATATGAGGCGTCATGCCCAGATGCTGTATAGCTGGTGCCGCTATTGCGACGATGTGATTGATGGCCAAAATCTCGGGTTCGATGCCGCGCCCCATGATCCGGCGGCGCATATTCCGCGGGCAAAGGACCTCGACTATCTCCACCGCAATACCCTCGCCGCCATCGAAGGGCGGGATGTTGCCGCCCTTCCCTTTGCAGCCTTGCGAGAAGTGGTGGCCGCGACGGATATGCCGGCCGTCCACCCCCTCGCCCTGCTTCGAGGGTTCGAGATGGATGTCGACCAGCGCGCCTATGACGATCTCGAAGCGCTGCTCGAATATTGCTATCATGTCGCTGGCGTTGTCGGCGTGATGATGGCGATCATCATGGGCGTCGATCCGGAGGACGACAATACGCTCAACCGCGCCTCCGACCTTGGGATTGCCTTCCAGCTGACCAATATCTGCCGTGACGTCATCGACGATGCGCATATAGAGCGAATTTATCTGCCAACGGACCTTTTGTGGCGTGAGGGCTTGGTGCCGACCCCTGCGGTGGTACGCGATCCCGCCAATCGCGAGCGCGTGTGGCGAGTGGCCCAAACGCTGCTCGACGAGGCCGATAAATATTATCGCTCTGCGGGGCCCGGCGTTCGCCGTTTGCCGATCCGTGCAGGGTTCGCGGTGGCGGCGGCCCGCGGCGTCTACCGCGATATCGGGCGGGTCGTGCGCGCCCGTGGCCGGGCGGCGTGGGATGTTCGTGCCCGGACCAGTCGGCGTCGTAAATTGGCCCTGGCGGGCCTTGGATGTCTCCAAGGGGCTGGCTCGAAATCGATGTTCTTCCTCGCCCCACCGGAGCGGCCGAAATTGTGGACCCGACCGGCGACGTGACGGCTTCCCCCCGCCCTCAGACCACAATCCCTGTACGCCAGGCCCTTTGGGGCTTGAGCCTTGCCGGGGCGATCATCGCGGCGTGGGTCTTTATGCATATCGGGTTTGTGTTTTTCGCTCCGCTCGATCCGATCGTCTTGGCCTTGGCGCCGGTTATCATCCTTCTTCAAAGCTGGCTGAGCGTAGGGCTCTTCATCATCAGTCACGATGCGATTCATGGGTCGCTGGCGCCAGGCCGTCCGGCGTTCAATCGGGCCATGGGGCGTTTGTGCATGACGCTTTATGCCGGCTTTGATTTTGATCGCATGGCCGCGGCGCATCATCGGCATCATCGTTCGCCGGGAACGGCGGCGGACCCGGATTTTTCCGTGGACAGCCCAGACCGGCCGTTACCCTGGTTCGGCGCGTTCTTTCGGCGATATTTCGGGTGGCGACCCTTTTTGACCGTCAATGCCGTGGTGTTCACCTATTGGCTGGTGCTTGGGGCGAACCCGGTCAATATCGTTTTGTTCTATGGGGTGCCCGCCCTCCTCTCGGCGGGGCAGCTCTTCTATTTCGGGACGTTCCTGCCTCACCGCCATGAGCGCCAGGGGTTTGCGGATCATCATCGCGCCCGGTCGGTCCGGTCCCCCTATATGCTGTCCCTGGTGACGTGTTATCATTTTGGGGGCTATCATCACGAACATCATCTCTTTCCCCATGAGCCCTGGTGGCGTCTGCCGCAGCGAGGGGGATGGGAACGGGACCGGAGAAAAAGGACAGGGCCATGACCTTGGCACTCTGGCAGAAAATCACGCTTGTTCTCGGATCGGCGGCCTTGATGGAGGGGTTTGCCTGGTGGGCCCACCGCTACATCATGCATGGGTGGGGGTGGGCTTGGCACCGCGATCACCACGAGCCCCACGATAAGGTGTTTGAAAAGAACGACTTGTTCGCCGTTGTGTTCGGCAGCTTTGCCTTTGGTCTGTTTATTGTCGGCTATCTCTATTGGCCGCCGGTCTGGTATGTCGCCGCTGGGATTACGCTCTACGGTCTTCTCTATGCCTTTGTGCATGATGGTTTGGTCCATCAGCGCTGGCCCTGGCACTTCATGCCCAAGCGCGGCTATCTCCGCCGGTTGGTGCAAGCGCACAAGCTGCACCACGCGGTGACGACGCAAGGCGGCAATGTCAGCTTTGGATTTGTTCTCGCCCCTGACCCCCGGCATTTACGCGAAAAGCTACGACAGTTTCGGGCGGAGCGTCATCGCGCCCTTGCGGCGGAGGGGGCATCATCGTCAGACCCCCGTGTTCCCCCCTTTAGGAAGGTACAAGATGTATAGATCAGCGATCGTTTCAATTTGCATGGTGCTTGTCTCCGCTTGTGGGTCGGATTCAAGCCCATCGGCGCTGAAGAAGGCCTATGTGAATACGTGCTCGCGAGATGTCGGCGGATGGGCCGATCAGGGCTTTGAAAGCAAGGCAGACTGTCAATGCTATAACGCTTTCATGCCGGAAATGGCGGGTCTTGAAAGTGCCAAGGCCAATCTCGCCCTTCTCGACTCGGGATCGGCGGATGCCGTCGATGATTTCAACCGCGCAAATGCAATTGCCAAGAGCACACGTAGTGAGGCACGGTCCCAGGCGATCGATAAATGTTTGCTGTGAGGCACGCTGACATCATTGCGAGCGAGGGGCCAAAAAATGTCGGCGGCACACCCAATCGTCTTGGGCGAAGGCACACAATGACAAGGGGCGCGTAACACAGGCGCCGCAGGGATTTTTTGGGTCAGCGAGGGCGGTATCGGAGGACGACGCTCAACATATGTTGACGTCGGTCCTCGACCAGTAGTGCCCTATTCAGTGACCGATGTGGTTTATTGGTTCTTTCTTGCGCGAGACGACATGCATGTCAGGCCAGTATAGCGCATGCGAAAGGCGGGCCTCCGTTCCTCGGACGTGAAGTCGTCCCCGATCGCATCGCGTTTAGCGAGGGCCGCCTCGTATTGATTGGGGGAAATCGATCCGCTCTGAGCGACCAGAAAGTCATACCACGCATAAGCGCGTTGTTCCGCACTCAGCTTCTTGGCGCTTTGGGCCAGCTCCCGGCAACAGGGCCGGATCTGCCGTTCTTCGGCCTTTCGTTTTGCCTCGTTAGGAATAGCCTTTGAATAGCCTTCCAACATATCGGCGCAGCCTGATCGAATATCTGAACTCGATTTGTTCTCATAAGAAACGCCCGTAGATGTTTTCGGACCGCCGCAAGCCGCAAGAAACAAGAGGCCTACTGATAAGAATATCGCTTTTGTCATTGTCTCCGCCCATCCCTGAGAGGTCCAAAACGAACGTGTGCTCTGGCAAGTTTTCTACATTATTATTCTATTGTGCAAGATTGATGACGCTTCCTCTGGGCCATGCCTCGATCGGGGATCACAGCGATGAGACGTCGCCCCCTGATGGACATAGGCGAAAGCGCCAGCCCAGGCCTGCGGCAGCTAAGCATTGCTTCCCTAGGATGATGACCGATAGCGATTGAGGAAATCCGCGGCGAATGCCTCGAACCGGTCGTCCTCGATCGCCGTTCGCATACGCTGCATCAGGGCTTGGTAGAACGCCAGATTGTGCCACGACAATAAGGTGGCTGCGAGATATTCCCCCGCTCTGAAGAGGTGGTTGAGATAGGCCTTCGCATAGTCCCGTGAGGCGGGGCAGTCACTCTCAGGATCGAGGGGCGTGGGATCGTCTTGATAGGTCGCATTTTTGATATTGATCGGTCCGTCCCAGGTAAAGGCCTGGCCATGACGGCCCGACCGGGTGGGCAATACGCAGTCGAACATATCGATCCCGCGGGCCACGGCCCCCACCAGATCGTCGGGCTTGCCGACCCCCATCAGATAGCGGGGCTTGTCCCTGGGCAGCAGGGGTGTCGTCACCTCCAGGGTCTCAAACATAGCGCCCTGCCCTTCCCCAACCGCCAGTCCGCCGACCGAATAGCCGGGGAAGCCAATCTCCATCAGCCCCTCCGCCGATCGTTTCCGCTGGTCCGGATAGACCGACCCCTGAACGATTCCGAACAAGGCCCGACCGTCATCGGCGAGGTGGTCGAACGCCGCCTTAGACCTTTTTGCCCATCTGAGGGACAGCTCAAGGCTCTCAAGGGAGGCGTCCTCGGCGATGGGAAAGGGCGGGCACTCATCAAGTTGCATCTGAATATCAGACCCAAGAAGGTTTTGGATCTCGATGGACCGCTCCGGGGATAGCTCATGGCGGGAGCCGTCAATATGACTTTGAAACGTCACAGCCTTTTCGGTCAGACGACGTAGTTTCGCCAATGACATGACCTGAAAGCCCCCTGAATCGGTGAGGATCGGTCCCTCCCACCCCATAAAGCGATGCAGTCCCCCAAGGCGGGCAATGCGCTCGGCACTGGGCCGCAGCATCAGATGGTAGGTATTGCCGAGGATGATTTCGGCACCAGTTGCCGCGACGTCCCGCACCTGCATCGCCTTGACCGTCGCCGCCGTGCCCACCGGCATAAAGGCCGGGGTCTGAATAAGTCCCCGCGGCGTCGTGACCGTGCCGCGTCGAGCGGCCCCGCTGGTCGCGTGGAGCGTATACCCGAACGTCGTCATGATACCCTTTCGAGAAGGCACGCATCGCCATAGGAGAAGAAGCGATAGCCCTCATTAATCGCCTCCCGATAGGCGGAGAGAATCCGTTCCCGGCCGGAAAAAGCGCTGACCAACATCAGCAAGGTCGATCGCGGCAGATGAAAATTGGTGAGCAACCGATCCGCACATTGGAACGAAAAGCCGGGGGTGATGAAAATGTCGGTCTCCCCGGCAAAGGCTTGAACCTCTCCCGATTGGGCGGCGGTTTCCACAATCCGCAAAGCTGTCGTGCCGACGCAGGTAATCCGTTCTCCCCCTGCCTTCGCAGCGCGCAGGCGCTCTGCAACCGGGGGAGACACTTCTCCCCATTCGCTATGCATACGGTGATCTGTGCAGTCCGCCGCCGTGATCGGCAGGAACGTCCCCGCCCCCACATGGAGGGTCACCCTGAGGATCGTCGCTCCCCGTTCGGCAATCGCCGAGAGCAATCGATCCGTGAAATGAAGGCCCGCCGTTGGGGCGGCCACCGATCCCGGCCGCTTGCCGAAAACCGTCTGATAACGGTCCTGATCGCTCACCTCCACGGCGCGCTTCCGCGCGATATAGGGGGGCAAGGGCATGGTGCCATGATCGTAGAGGAACGACTGAAAGGCGCTGGGCGTCAGGGGGATATGGAGAACCGCTTCGGCGCCCTCGCGGCGCTTCACGCGCGCCGTCACAGGTCCGATCTCGATGTCATCGCCCGCCCGCACCCGTTTGGCCGGCCGCACAAAGGCTTGCCACCTCACCCCGTCGTCTCGCTCCTCAAGGCATTTGAGCAGCGTGATGTCGATGCCGACCCCTGCGGGATCGCCGCCGCCCACATCGCGTGCAGGACGCATGCCGGCAAGGGTTGCGGGAATGACCTTGGTGTCATTGAGGATCAGGACATCGGAGGGCCCAAAGTGCTCGGCGAGATGGGCGATCAGATCATGGCCAAAGGGGCCATTCGGGGGTACGATGAGCAGCCTTGCCCCATCGCGCTCCGGCGGCGGGACCAAGGCAATTTGCTCCTCGGGCAGATCGTAATCGAACAGATCGACGCGCATTCAAGGCGCTTACATGCTGCCGACGCCGATGACCGTTCCTCCATCGATGACGATGGATTGTCCGTTCATCCACTGGGCGGCTTCGCTGGCCAGGAATACCGCGGCCCCGGCAATTTCATCGGGCTCCCCAAAGCGCCGCATGGGAATGCTTGCACTCATCGCCTTCTCAACCTTGGGGTCTTTCCAGAGGGCTTCGGCGAAATAGGTCTTCACGATCCCCGGATTGATACAATTGATACGGATATTTTTCTTTCCGTATTCAACGGCGAGGTTTCGGGCGATCGCCATGTCGGCAGCCTTCGAGACGCCATACATCCCGATCCCCAAGGAGCCGACCATCGCCGCGATGGAGGAGATGATGACGACGGCGCCGCCCCCCTGCTGTTCCATCTGCGGCAGGCAGAGATGGGCCAATTTGTGGTTCGCTTTGATGTTGCAATCAAAAATCTTATCGATCTGCTGATCGGTAATGGCCTTTGAGGGGCCGAAGGCGGGATTGACCGCCGCGTTGCAAACCAGAATGTCCACTGGTCCGAACACATCATTCGTTTCCTTCACGAGGTTTTCGAGCGCCGCCTCGTCGGAAATGTTGCACGCCACCGCGTGCGCTGCTTGTCGCCCTTCGGCTTCGTTAATGCTGCTCGCAACAGTTTCACATGACTCAATCTTCCGACTGGAGATCGTTACATTGGCGCCGTGCTGAGCGAGGCGGCGCGCAATGGCCTCGCCAATACCGCGAGAGGCGCCGGTAACGATTGCCGTCTTGCCCGTCAAATCAAACAGCGTTCCCGAAAGATCGACCATAATTCTTCTCCTTATGGCGCCGGAAGCTGCCGCTTTCTGCGCTGGGGAGCAAGACCCGCTCCTCTTCTCTCATCGGCGCGACATGCGCTTAAGCGACAGAAACGGATTCGTCGTTGTCCTGGGTCTCATCGGCTTTTGGCGGTGTCTCGTCGCCATTCGCCTCATCCGATTGGCGCCGACGACGGGGACGCCGCCGTCGCGGGGCTGGGTCCTCTTGGTCGCCATTGGTGGTGGTGTCCGTTCCGCTATCGGACTCAGCGGCAGTCTCGCCCTCTTGATCGCGATCGTCCTTATTGGACGTCTCATCGCTCTCTTTCCTGCGGGACTTTTTCTCGGTGGGCGCTTCGTCTTCCGTTTGAGAATCGTCATGACCCTGGGAGTCATGGCCTTGGGGATCGTTCCGATCGCCCTGGCTGGCTTGACGGTTCTCCTCCGCCTTTTCACTGGCCGTCTGCATCGCTTTCATCATGCGGAAATAATGCTCGGCATGTTGCAGCAAACTTTCGGCGCGAATGCGGTCCCCGGAGGACGCGGCATCTCTGGCAAGAGCTTGATATTTATCGTAAATTTGAGTTGCTGTACCCCGAATCTTGACCTCTGGACCAGTCGAATCAAATGATCGGTTCGGGTTGTTTCCACCCTGTCGGCGACGATTGCTATTGCGACCGCGTTTGGAATTTTGCGCCATGGGACTCCGTTCTTCATCACTTCACTGCGCATGGGGCCTTATGACAACAATCCTGCCAGGGCCTTGCATGGTCTCCGTACTGGAGTTGCGCCATCGAAGCGGGGAGCCCCCCTTCGGTGGCGTCTATCCTCAGCCTAAGCTCTTCCGCAGCACGGTCGCGGCGATGATCAGATCAGATGAGGAATTTTAAAAAGTCGAACATCACCGTTCGAACTCTATGAGCACTGGCTTAGAGGCATTCTCACGCTTTTCCAACCCGGAATTTAGCCGCGCCGTCGCAGGCGGGTAATGGCAAAGCCGTCCGTGGCCGTTTTTGCCGGGCTCAACCTTAGCGTACCGCGCCCGTCGGCGGGAGGCAATACCGCGCCCGCATGGACGCCCCCTGAGGCGGTGATGGCCGCCCCTGGATCTTCGATATCATAGGTCGGGTGGCGATCGAGGAAGGCCGCGATCCGATCTTCATTCTCTTCGGCGAAGATCGAGCAGGTGACATAGACAAGGATACCACCGGGCCTGACAAAGGCTTCTGCCTGGTCGAGAACCCGATCCTGTTCCTCTTGCCGTGTCGCCAATTGGTCGGGCGTCAGACGCCACTTCGTGTCCGGGCGCCGCCGCCATGTCCCAGCACCGGAACAAGGCGCGTCGACGAAAACGCCATCCATTTTACCCGTGAGATCCCCAAGGCGCGCCGCGTCACTTGTCGGGGACAGAACCTGCACATTGCGCACCCCCGCCCGCCGCGCTCGGTCATAGAGGGGCGCTAAGCGCCGCGCGTCGATGTCATAGGCAAAGACCTGACCGCGATTGTCGAGGTGAGCCGCCATGGCCAAGGTTTTCCCGCCCGCCCCGGCGCAAAAATCGAGAATCTGACCGCCGGCGAGGTCGCCCATGGCGAGGGCGGCAAGCTGGCTGCCTTCGTCCTGGATCTCGACCCATCCTTTTTGAAAGGCAGGGGTGATCTCGATCGCCGGTCCCCGGCGCTCGGCGGCGGGGACGGCGCATCTTAGGGCCAGGGCCGCAAGGGGGGCGGGCACCGCCCCCTCACCGCGCAGGGCCTTTTCCGTGCGGGGCAGGTCGGATCTTAAGGTATTCACTCTGAGATCCACGGGCGCCCTGGCGCGATTGGCCTCAATCTCCGCCGTCGGATTGTCGTTCACCCGCTCGAGCAAGGGAAGGGCAAATTCAGGCCAGTCCCGCCGAACGTCTCGGGCGGCCAGGGTTGCCCCTTCGGCGATGGCGTCGATTTCCTCGGCGCTTAACGCCCCGGGACCATGCGGCGTCTCGGCAAAGGCCTCGACCAGCCGGGCCTCGGGCCAGCCCCATAGCGTCATCAGGACACGCCCGATCCCGATACGCGGGCGCGTGTCGAGCTCAAGACTTCTTCGGTAGCGGAGGGCATCATGGACGACCCCCCCGATAAAGGCGCGGTCCTTTGCCCCCGCATAGCGGGCCCCGCGGGCCCAGTCGGCCAAACACACTTTGATCGGCACGCGGCGCGCCTCGAACTGCGCCAAGACGTCGAGCGCGGCGGCGATGCGCCCGGCGTCACGCATTATTCCGTCCTCGTGCGCTGCGGCTCCTGGTCCTCAATTCGGGCTCGGATAGTTCGGTGCTTCTCTGGTGATAGACACGTCGTGGACGTGGCTTTCCCGAAGGCCGGCATTGGTCAACCGCACAAAGCGCGCCCGCTCCCGCAGGGATTGAAGGTTTTCCGCGCCGACATAGCCCATACTGGCCCGAACCCCGCCCACCAATTGGTGCAGGATCGGCGCAATCGGCCCTTTATAGGGAACGCGGCCTTCGATCCCCTCGGGGACCAATTTCATGGTCTCTTTCACATCGGCCTGGAAATAGCGATCCGCCGAACCGAGCGCCATCGCCCCCGTCGACCCCATCCCGCGATAGGATTTGTAGGACCGGCCCTGGTAGAGAAAGACTTCGCCGGGGGACTCGTCCGTCCCCGCCAGAAGGCTGCCGATCATGGCGGTCGAGGCCCCCGCGGCCAGCGCCTTCGCCATATCGCCTGAATATTTGATGCCGCCATCAGCGATGATCGGCACCCCCTCTTCGTCCCCGGCGCGCGCGGCATCGGCAATCGCGGTGAGCTGCGGCACCCCGACGCCAGCAACAATCCGCGTTGTGCATATCGAACCTGGGCCGATCCCGACCTTGATCGCGTCGGCCCCAGCGCCTGCCAGGGCTTTGGCCGCTTCATAGGTTGCGACGTTCCCCGCGATCACTTGAACGGTGTTGGACAGCTTCTTGACCTGCTCCACGGCCTTTGCCACCGCCGCGGAATGGCCGTGCGCCGTATCAATCACGATAACGTCGACGCCCGCATCGATCAGCGCTTCGGCGCGGAGAATCCCTTCATTGCCGACCGTCGAGGCCGCGGCGACGCGCAATCGACCTTCTTCGTCCTTCACCGATCGGGGGTGCCGTTCGAGCTTCATCATATCTTTGACGGTGATCAGCCCGATACAGCGATACTCATCGTCCACAACGATCACCCGCTCGATACGCCGCCGGTGCACAATTTCCCGAACCTCCTCCTGGCTGGCGCCCGGCTTGACGGTGGCGAGGTTCTCGGAGGTCATAATCTCCCGTACAGGCTGTCCCAGATCGTCGGCAAACCGAATGTCCCTATTGGTCAGCACCCCGACAAGGCGTCCTCGGCCCGTTTCGTCGGGATCTTCAACCACCGGAAAGCCGGAAATATTCCGGGTAGCCATGATCGCCTTGGCTTCGCCAAGTGTGGAGTCAGGGCAAAGGGTGAAGGGGGCGACGACCATGCCGCTCTCATATCGCTTGACCCGCCGGACATGTTCTGCCTGTTCTTCGATAGACATGTTTCGATGCAGAACGCCGATCCCCCCCTCCTGGGCCATGGCGATCGCCATCTCCGCCTCGGTGACCGTATCCATCGCAGAGGAGAGGATCGGAATATTGAGCGTGATACGTGACGTCAGCTTGCTTTGAACATTGACCTCAGTTGGCAGAACGCTCGACGCCTGGGGCTCAAGCAATACATCGTCGAAGGTCAGGGCATCACGGATTCGCATGGGAGGTCTCCTCAAGGTCGAGCGGGAAATCGAGCGGGAATTGAAAAGGGTTGGGCCACTTCTGCCACAACTCCACGGCCAATCCCCTGAATGGCTGCAACCATGCGCCCTTCTCTGCCAAGCACATCGTCGGCAAACTGAACGATGCGGCGGTTGGGGTGGGCCGTGGATGAGGCGGATCGGAGATGATCCGCGATGTGCGTCTCTTCGGTATCGGGATTTTTCAGACAGGCCGCCGTAAAAGCCGAGGCGGTGGAGCGGCTGATGCCAGCATAGCAGTGGATCAGAAGCGGTGTTGACGGATCCCAATCTTCAAGGAATGCCACCAACCTCTCAACATGGTGATGCATGGGCGGCTGATGGTCGGGCAACACCTCGCTGATGTCATGCATACTGACCCTGTGATGGTTCTGTGCACTGAGGGTGGGGAAGGCATCTTCCGGCGACAAAAGGCTGACGGCACAGCCCGGCCGGATCTCCTCACTCAGAGGGGGCGCTTTCTCCAACGAACACACATGAATTCTCATGACGGCTTTCCTTTGGCGCTGCGATAGCCTGTCGCGACGACGTACATTTCCGCAGACTCCGCTCGGCTTGCACTGGGTTTGGCGTGGGCGACGTCGGTGAAATCTGCCTTCAGTCGGTCAAGGAGCGACTTCTCACTCCCCCCTTGCAGCACTTTCGCGACATAACCGCCGCCCGGTGCCAGCACTGTTTCGGCAAAATCGAGCGCGGCTTCCGCCAGCGCCACAATCCTTAAATGATCGGTGGATTTGTGGCCAGTCGTGGGGGCCGCCATATCCGATAAAACAAGATGGGCCGGCCCCCCAAGAACCGCGCGCAAACGTCCGGGGGTGTCTTCGTCGAGAAAATCCGCCTTCAGCAGCGTGACCCCATCGAGGGGGGGCATATCGAGATAGTCAATGCCGACCACCTGCCCGCCGGGCAGGACAGCGCGCCCCGCCACTTGCGACCACCCGCCGGGGGCGGCGCCAAGGTCGACGACCCGCGCGCCGGGGCGCAACAATCCGAATTTTTCGTCGAGTTCGAGGAGTTTATAGGCCGCGCGGCTGCGAAACCCTTCCGCCCGGGCACGGGCCACATAGGGATCGTTCAATTGACGTTCGAGCCAGAGCTTTGAGGAAATCTTGCGGCCCCTGGCCGTCTTCACCTTTTCGGTCAGCTCTCTGGCGGCGAGTTGGTCCGCCTCGGCGCGGGTTTCCTTAGACAGGGTCCGCTTTGGCGGTAGCTCCCCCATGGCCGTCTGCCGCTGGCCGCCCTTCCCGCGCGCCCGCGACGCAGCGGACGGCTTTTTCGGCGACTTGGACGGTTTTTTAGGACGCTCGGCCATGGCGGTGAATAGCGGAAATTCACGCTGCCGCAAGGTTATTGATCGTGAAGCAGCAAACGCAGCATGCCCTCACGTAATCCGCGATCCCCCACCCGCATCCGAGGAACGGGCCAGGACCGAAAGATCGAATCGAGGATCGCGCCTCCCGGGACGATGAGATCGGCACGGTCTTTCCCAATTCCGGGATGTCGCGCCCGCTGCGCCAAATCCTGCGACCTGAGCCTGGTGATCAGGCGGGTGACCTCATTGCGAGACAGCCAGCGGCCGTCGACCGCGTCGCGGGTGTAATGGGCCAACCCCAGATGAACACTGGCCAGCGCCGTGCTTGTGCCCGACATGCCGATCAGATGGCACTGTGCCGGCTGGGCATGGGCCACAAGATCGGCGTGCTGGAGGAAGGGGGCCACCTTCTCTGTGATGGCCGCAACCATGGTTTCGTACTGTTCGCCGTCAAAAACATCATGCGGGAACTGGTCCGCCAGGCTGACAACACCGACCGGCACCGACGTCCAATAGGTCATGGCGAGGGGGGCATGGGGGTCGACAAAGACAAGTTCGGTCGACCCGCCACCGATATCGACGATCATCCCCCCCTCAGCGTCCTCGCCCAGCAAGTCCACGGCCCCCGCCGCCGCCAGCCGCGCTTCTTCTTCTGCGGTAATGATTTCGAGGGGCAACCCCGTCTCGGCGCGCATATCCCGGATGAATTCAAGGCCATCCGCTGAAATCCGACAGGCGGCGGTGGCAACGCACCGGGCCTGCACGACCTTCCATTTTTCGACGATTGCCGCGCATTCCAACAAAGCAGCCCGCGTTCGCGCCTTTGCGTGAGGAGACAGCGGGCCGTCAGGGACAAGGCTCTCCCCCAAGCGTGTTATTTGCGAGAACTGTTCGAGTATGACCGGCGCGTGGGGCGACCCCTCAGCGATGGCAAGGCGGCAATTATTGGTGCCCAAATCAAGTGTGGCGACCCGCATTGACCCTCAATCCCCGTTCAACGACCCCTGATATGCAGGAAATCGCCGATTAAGAGCCTCCCCTGCTCAGAAAGAAAGGTCATTTAGCCGAAAAACACCTTTTCGCGTTGCCGTCCCTGTGAAATACGGACACAACAATAATGCATAATAACGCCCGAGGGCCGGTTTGAAACTCGATCAGATCGATAGACGTATCCTTTCCCATCTTCAGGAAAATGCGCGAATCACGAATGCGGAGCTGGCGGAGAAAGTCGGCCTGTCACCGACCCCCTGTCTGCGACGACTGCGACGGCTAGAGAAAGAGAAAGTGATCACCGGCTATCGGTCGGACCTCGATCTCGAAGTCCTGGGTCTGCCGGTCTCGGTGATCATTTTGGTCAAGCTCGATAAGGAAGACGACGCCTCATTGCGGGCCTTTGAGAAAAGTATCGCCGAGCGGCCCGAAGTGATGGAATGCGTCCTGGTCACCGGAAAATACGACTATTTCATCAAGGTCGTTCTACCGAGCCTCAGCGCTTATGAGCAGTTTCTGTCTGAGGGACTTCTCAGGACCGAAAACATCGCCTCAATCGAGTCGAGCTTTACCCTTCGCCAGGTTGCGAAAAAAGGGCCGCTGCCCAGTCCCTAACCCCCTTTCCCCGGGGCTGGTGACATCGCGGCAGGTGACATCGACTTGCGCGACATCGCTGAGCTTTCGTTCACGGGAGACGATGGAGGAGGCAGGGGGTCTGTCGACAGTTGTCGAAACAAACCTCCTCCCCCTCTCCGTCTTTTACTGGCCCGTTTTTTACCGGCCCGTCTTTTACTGAGATTTCTTCTTCAGCCGATATTGGTGAAGCAGCGGTTCGGTATAGCCGCTCGGCTGGACCCGCCCCTCAAAGACCAGGGCCTTGGCCGCTTGATACGCAATCGACGCATCGAAATTCGGGGCCATCGGTTCATAGGCCGGGTCGCCGGCATTCTGCGCGTCGACCTTTTCCGCCATCTTCTCGAACGCTGCGGTGACCATATCCGCCGAGACGATGCCGTGGTGAAGCCAGTTTGCCACATGCTGTGAGGAAATACGCAAAGTGGCTCGATCTTCCATCAGGCCGATATCGTTGATGTCGGGGACCTTCGAACAGCCAACCCCTTGGTCGATCCAGCGCACAACATAGCCAAGGATCCCCTGGACGTTGTTTTCGATCTCGTTGCGCAGCGCCTCCTCAGGCCAATTCGTCTCCCGCGCCACGGGAATTGTCAGAAGATCGTCAAGGGAGGGGATCCCGGCGGCCTTCACCTCGTCCTGACGGGCAAAGACATCCACCTCGTGATAGTGGAGCGCGTGGAGCGTCGCCGCCGTGGGACTTGGAACCCAGGCGCAATTGGCGCCGGTCTTCGGGTGGCCGATCTTTTGCTCGAGCATGTCTGCCATGCGATCCGGCGCCGCCCACATGCCTTTGCCGATCTGGGCTTTGCCCGACAGGCCACAGGCAAGGCCGATCGCGACATTGCGCTTCTCATACGCATCAATCCAGGACGAGCCTTTCATCTCCGCCTTACGAATCATCGGACCGGCCTCCATGGAGGTGTGCATTTCGTCCCCGGTCCGATCGAGGAACCCGGTATTGATAAAGACGATCCGATGACGAACAGCTTCGATACAGGCGGCGAGGTTCGCGGATGTCCGACGTTCCTCGTCCATCACACCGACCTTCAACGTGTGTCGGGGCAATTGGTGAAGATCCTCGACGGCATCAAACAGCTCGTTCGTGAACGCACATTCCTCGGGCCCGTGCATCTTCGGTTTGACGATATAGACCGAGCCCTTTTCGGAATTGCGGAAACGGCCCTTTCCTTCGACATCGACGATCGAGCACAGGCTCGTCACGATAGCGTCGAGAATGCCCTCAGGGACATCGGTCCCGTCAGCCAGCTGCACGGCGGGATTGGTCATCAAGTGTCCAACATTCCGTACAAGGAGGAGTGAACGACCCTTGACGGTCACCTCTCCCTCCCCCGAAGCGGCGGTGTAGGCGCGGTCCGCCTGCAGTTCGCGTGTGCGGGTTTCTCCCCCCTTCTCGAAGGTCTCCTTGAGATCGCCGCGCATCAATCCCAGCCAGTTCCGATAGGCAAGGGTCTTATCCTCACCATCGACGGCCGCGACGGAGTCTTCGAGGTCGACGATCGAAGAGAGCGCCGATTCAAGATGGATATCCGCGACATGCGCCGGGTCGGTTTTGCCGATCGGATGATCCGCATCGATCCGGATCTCAATATGCAAACCATGGTGGCGGAGGAGAAGGGTCTGGGGCGCCTCGGGCTCGCCGGTATAGCCGACAAACTGGCCGGGATCCCTCAGGGTGGGGATAAGTTTCCCCTCCTCAATGCAGTAGCGTTTCACTTCGCTGTGAATACCGTCATTAAGCGGGGCGGCTTTGTCGAGAAACGCCTTCGCCTGGGCGATGACCCGGCTCCCCCGCTCGGGATCATATCCCTTTTGCTCCGACCCCGTGAACGGGATCGCATCGGTGCCGTAAAACGCGTCATAGAGGCTGCCCCACCGCGCATTGGCGGCGTTGAGCGCATACCGGGCGTTCAGGACGGGAACGACAAGCTGCGGGCCGGCCAGGGTGGCAAGTTCAGGATCAACATTCTCAGTATCAACGGAAAACGGGGCGGGGTCGTCGACCAGATAGCCAATGTCGCGGAGAAACGCCTGATAGCTCGCTTGGTCGACCGGGGCCTTGGTCTCCCGGTGATAGTCGTCGATTTTAGCCTGGAGTTCGGCGCGCTTTGCCAGCAATGCCCGATTTTTCGGCGTGAAATCAGCGATGATCTTCGCCGCGCCCTCCCAAAAGGCCGCCTGATCGCGACCCATCGGCGCCAACACTTCGTTTTCGATAAAATCGGCGAGACCCGCTTCAATCGACAGGCCCGACCGTTCGACCCGGTTATCAGCCATGAGATGCTCCGTCTTACTAAGAATGCGTGATATATATCGCGGCAGGGGTAGGGGCGAGCCGTCCCGCCGTCAAACCGCTTGCCGTCCCTCCTCAGGTGCTGAGCCGGATGCGGGCATCGGCATATTGGCGCTTGAGGCGGTCGATAAAGGCCGCGGCGGGTTGAACACTATCGATCGCCCCAATGCCCTGGCCTGCCCCCCAGATGTCCTTCCACGCCTTGGCATCGGAGCCGCCCTCGTCGCCACCGGTCCCGAAATCCATTTTCGAGGGATCGGCCCCGGGCAGATCGTCCGGATCCATCCCCGCCGCGCGAATGCTTGGCTTCAGGTAATTGCCGTGTACGCCGGTAAACAGGTTTGAATAAACAATATCATCGGCAGTGCTGTCGGCGATCATTTGCTTATAGGCGGCGACGGCGTTGGCTTCCTCGGTCGCGATAAAGGCCGATCCGATATAGGCAAGATCCGCCCCCATCGCGAGCGCAGCAAGGATGGAGCTGCCCGTCGCAATGGAGCCCGACAGGGCAAGCGGGCCATCGAAAAAGGTTCTGATCTCCTGGACCAGGGCAAAGGGCGAGACGGTGCCGGCGTGACCGCCCGCCCCCGCGGCGACAGCGATCAATCCGTCCGCGCCCTTTTCAATCGCCTTTTTCGCAAAGGTCGTATTGATGACGTCGTGAAACACAATCCCGCCATAGCTGTGAACCGCTTCGTTGACCTCCGGCCGAGCCCCGAGGGAGGTGATCACAATGGGGACCTTATATTTGACGACAAGGTCCAAGTCTTCTTCGAGGCGGTTATTCGACCGGTGGACGATCAAGTTGACCGCGTAAGGGGCATCCGCCTCGGTCACTTCGGCGTTCATCCGCTTTAGCCATTCCTCAAGCGTTCCCGAAGGACGCGCATTGAGGGAGGGAAACGCCCCGACAATGCCCGCCTTGCATTGGGCGATGGCGAGATCGGGATTGGAAATGATGAACAGCGGCGATCCAATCACCGGCAATTGCAGTCGGTCGGCAAGGATATCAGGCAGGGCCATGGGGTCTCCTTCGGCAGAATAGGTCTCCCCGCTTTTGGGGGTGGGCGCGACGGGCCGCAAGGTGGTGGAGACGGCGTGAGCTGATTTCGCCGCAAAGCGCCGTGTCAGCACCCCTTCGCGTCAGACAAGGCGAACGACTGGAGCGGGTAGCCGGGATCGAACCGGCATCCTCAGCTTGGAAGGCTGCTGCACTACCATTGTGCTATACCCGCAGGAGGGACCCAAAAAGCGACGAAATTGCGCGCGATGCAAGCCCTGTTTTGTCGACAGCCCCGGTTTTGTGGGCTGGTCCAGGTTTCGGGCAAAGGACGCCTCCCCCCGCTATCTGGCCCCCCGCTATCTGGCCCCCTGGTCTGGCCCCCGTGGTCTGCCCCCCTTGTGGTCTCGATGGCTCGCGCCCGTACCGAGCAGGCAGCCGGACGAGGCCCGCGTCAGCTCGCCCTCCGGTTCACCACATCACCGCGATAGGGGTCGGGGATCGTCGCGGCCGTACGCTCAAGGTGATCGGTCGCCTCATGGAGGGATTGCATGTCGATCACATGGCGGAAATCGCCGTCATTCCCTTCCTCAAGGGTCGACAAAACATCGTTGATGTCCTGCATCTTCACCATTTTGATCGACGGCGTAATATCGTGTTCTGCACACAGGTCGAGCACCTCTTGGGTCTCCTTGATCCCGCCGATCAGTGAGCCGGCAATGCCGATGCGATTGAAGACGAGGGGCCCGGGAACGACGTTTTCGAAATTTGTCAAATTGCCGACGATGACAATGGTCGAGTCACTCTTCATCAGGCCGACATAGGGATTGATGTCATGGGGTACGGGGATGGTGTTGATCATCAGGTCAAGGCTTTGGCGGGCCGACTTCATTTGTTCTTTATCCGATGAGATCACGACCTCGTCGGCGCCCATTTTCAGGATCTCATCCGTTTTGCCTTCGCTGCGGGTGAGGGCCACGACCCTGGCGCCGAGCGCCTTGCCCAGTTTGATCGCCATATGGCCGAGGCCGCCGACACCGACCACACCTAGGGTCTTTCCTGCCTCAAGCCCCCAATGTTTCATCGGCGAATAGACGGTGATCCCTGCGCAGAGGACCGGGCCGACATAACGGGGGTCATAGCCGTTGGGCACGGTGATGGCGAATTCCTCACGAACCACAAAATGGCTGGTATAGCCGCCATAGGTATTCTCCCCTCGCGCCTTGGCAGGACCGTTATAGGTCGCGGTGAAGCCCTTCGGTCCCTGGCAGTAATTCTCGACCCCGGCGTCGCATTTTTCGCAGTCAAGGCAGCTATTTACCATACAGCCAACGCCGATGACGTCGCCGACGGCGAACCGGGTGACACCGTCACCGACAGCTGTGACCTCACCCACCACTTCATGGCCCGGGACACAGGGATAGGTTGTGTTCCTCCAGTCGTTTCTGACCTGGTGAAGATCCGAGTGACACACACCGCAATAGGTCACTTTGAAGGCAATTTCTCCCGCCCGCGGGTCCTTGCGCTCAAAGACGACCGAAACGAGGTCCTTGTCCGCTGCTTCGGTTCCGTATCCAAAAACCTTCATCGTCGATCCTTTTCTCTGGCCGGGGCCCAGACATCAGCGGCGCCATCTCTTGCGAGACTTGGCAGGGTGTCCCCTAACGGCAAAGACATGGGACAAAAATGATAGGGGGCAAAAGTGATAAGCGGCAAAACAAGAAAGAAACACCTCTCCCCCTTCTCTCCCTCTTCTCGCCATGGATAGACTAACGATGCCGGCTTGCGGCCGTTGTCCTCATTGGACGCGAGGGGATATTCCGCGAACTAGGTAGCGGCCCCAACCAGCGACAGGTCGGTTGCTCGCCCCCATCGCATTGGGGCCAATGTCCTTTCGCCGTTAGCGTGAGGCAACGGACCTGGGGCCTTAGTATCGGGAACGACGGCGGGCCGCTCACATCTGGTCGGCTTTCACCGCGTATTAAGCTCAACGCGGCATAACCCGAAAACGATTAGCTAAAATGCGAGTGACCCGAAGTGGTGCACCTAACCTTCCTTCGTAGCCTCTTATTGTCGACCGCGTTTACGGTTTCGGCCGCCCATGCGGCCGATGATGACCTATCGGAGATGTCGCTCGATGAACTGATGGCCGTCGAGGTGACCTCGGTGGCGAAGAAGCCCCAATCGGTGAGCCGAACCGCCGCTGCGATTTTCGTGATTTCCGAAAACGACATCCGGACAAGCGGGGCCACGACCATTCCTGAGGTGCTGCGGCTCGTCCCTGGGGTTGAGGTCGCGATGATCGACGATTCAACCTATGCGATTTCGATCCGTGGGTATAATTGGCGGTACGCAAACAAACTTCTCGTCCTTGTGGACGGTCGGGCGGTTTATCAGCCGACACTGTCCGGGGTCTTTTGGGACGCGCAATTATTGCCGGTGGAAGATATCGAACGGATCGAGGTTATTAGGGGGCCGGGTTCCACGCTCTACGGCGCCAACGCCGTCAACGGCGTGATCAATATTGTCAGCAAACATTCGGTCGATACCCTCTTGCAAAGCACAACGTTGAGCGGCGGGTTGACCGAGTCGGGTGAGGATTTCGGGCGCCTCTATGTGCGTCAGGGCATGCGTCTGAGTGAAAATGCCGCCGCCAGGATGTGGGCCACCGTACAAAAATCGGCGCCGTTGATTGCCTCCATCGTGGAGGAACCGGTGAACGAGGCCGCCCTTCGCGGACAATTAGGCTTTCGCGTCGATTGGGAACCCAACGAAGAGGACTCGTTTACTCTCCAAGGCGATGGAGTCTTTGCCGAGTATGATCAGTCCTCGACGTACAATAATCCGTTGATTGCGCCGCCTGGTGAAATTGAGACTATCAGCGATTCCGAACACCGTGAGTTCAACTTCTTGTCGAGGTGGAGTCGAAAGACGGAGAGCGGTGGCCAAATCACCCTTCAGTCGTATTTCGCCGATCTTGAAAGAGACGCGACGAATTTGATTGTGAAGTCACGCACCTTCGATCTCGATTTTTCACATTCCATTACCTGGAACGCCCGGTGGGAGACGATCTGGGGCATGAGCTATCGTCAGATTAACGATGATATTGACAGCAATCCGCAGGTTGTCGGCGTTGTCAGCGAGGGGCCATCGAATAACCGGTCCCTTTATGCGGGCTTCATCCAGGGGGATGTATTCGGGTTCGATCGCAAATTGCGGGTCTCCTTCGGAACGAAGGTCGAGCATAACGAGTTTACCGGCTGGGAAGTTCAGCCGAGCGTCCGCTCTATCTATACGACCGATAGGTCGAGCTATTGGGCGGCCCTGTCTCGCGCGATCCGAACACCGGGCATATTTGAACGGGGAATCGAGAACTCCTTTACGACGGCGGCGAACCCGCCGGCGATTCCCGTGCCCGTGGATTCTACCCTGACAGGCGGCGGTGATCTTTCCGCTGAGGAATTAATCGCTATAGAACTCGGTTATCGCCGTCAGGTGACCGATCGACTGACCATCGATGTTACGGGGTTTTGGAATGAATACTCCGATTTGATGGGGTTCCAAACGAGCGAATTTTCATTCGTCTTCGCGCCCATCGGCCCGGGCGGGAGCCCGGTTCCAGTTCGGGCATTAAACGCGACCAATATCATCTCCGGCGGGGACGAAACGACAAAAGGGGTTGAACTCCATGCAGAATGGACGGCCAGTGACCGCGCGACCGTTAATTTGATCGGGAACTATCTCTCACGGAGCGAATCTTATGACCCCTTGGTGTTGGGCAGCGGCTCGATAGAATACAATCAGGGGGCAGGGCCAGAAGCTCAAATTGGGATTAAGACAGATCTTTCGTTTACGGAGAAAACCAACGGTTCCGTATGGGTTCGCTGGGTCGGAGAGACTACCGGTGGCCTGGTTGCCGAGGACTACACAGATCTTGATCTGCGTCTCTCCCATGCCCTTACGCCTCAGGTTTCTCTGACGATCCTTGGCGAGAACCTTCTCGACCCTTCGAGACTGGAAACCGTCGATCTTCTTTATCCGACCCTTTGGTCCGAAAATGAACGGCGCCTCTCTTTGCAACTCAGCCTAAGAAGATAGACGCCCCGGCCGAGATCCCTCGTTCTCCGCATCAATGGATGCACTGAGGCGACAGCGCAGCAAAGAGCGACGTCAAGAGACCTCCCCTCGCCCGCCCCCTCAAAGGCGCCCCGCGCCGTCAGAGGAGAAAGGGTGAACCTAGAGCAGATTCCGATCACTCCGGTTCATATCCGGCTGCGGCGAAGAAGTTTCTGCATTCAGTCGGCGTGAAGGCGTCGAGGCTTTCTCCGATGACCCGCCACAGATCGTCGATCGTCCGGGCGGTCGCCTTTTTCAGGATAGCCTTCAGCTTCGAGAAGGCCATCTCGATCGGGTTGAGGTCCGGCGAGTACGGCGGGAGGAACTGGAGGCTGGCGCCTACGGCCTCGATAGCTTGCCGGACCGCGGCTGGTTTGTGTGCCGGCAGATTGTCCATGATGACGATGTCGCCAGGCTGGAGCGTCGGCGTCAGGACCTGCTCGACATAGGCGAGGAAAGCTTCGCCATGCATCGGGCCATCTAGTACCATAGGTGCACCGAGCCCGGACAATCGCAAGGCGCCGGTGAAGGTCGTGGTCTTCCAGTGGCCATGCGGGATCGGTGATTTGCATCGCTCTCCCCGTGGAGCCCGGCCATAGAGGCGTGCCATCTTCGTGGACGCGCCGGTTTCATCGATGAAGACAAGACGCTCCGGGTCGAGATCAGCTTGGGCGTCGAACCAGGCCTGCCGCCGCTTCTTCACGTCCGGCCGGTCCTGTTCGGCGGCGTGTGCCGTTTTTTTTGAAGCTGATCCCGTGCCGCTGGAAGAAACGATGCACCGTCGAGACCGCGAAGCGCTCGCCATGCTCGGCCTCGATCCAGGCGGCCATGTCTTCAAGCGTCACGTCCTTGTGGGCTTCCAGATAGGCGAGGATCTCATCCGCCAGCGCTTCGATCCGCCGTGACCGCTGGTCGCCACCCTGCGGCTTCGGCGCCACGTTGCCCCGCTCTCGGAACGCCTGAACCCAGCGGATCGCGCTCGACACTGAGACACCAAACCGGTCAGCTGCCCGGTGGCAGGACAGTCCGTCTTCGGTCACCGACCGCACGACACGAGATCGCAAATCAACCGATAGAGCCTTCGCCATAGGTGCTGGCCTCCGCCCAGCACCAAGCGTGAATCACAATCCGTCAGACGTGTGAATCCCCGAACGATTCCAGACGGTCGGAAAACGCTCTAGAGGACTGCCCCGAACCGCCCGAACGTTCAACCAGCCGGAGGCGGGTGCGCAAGGAATTTGGTGCGGATGAGAGGACTCGAACCTCCACGCCTTGCGGCACTGGAACCTAAATCCAGCGCGTCTACCAGTTCCGCCACATCCGCGAAGCCCTGGCCCATAGCGGGCGCCGCCGCTGAGGGAAAGAGGCTCTTTGCCTTGGTAGCTCCCTGCCCAGCGCGGCTCGACATGGCGGCCCTTCAGCGTTGACCGAGCCGCCGCGCCCGCTGTGGGCGCGCCTGAGAGGCCGCCGCCATTGCCGCCCCGACCTCCGCCGGTAGGTCTTCCGCGGTGAGCCCCGGGTCCGCCGCCAATCCCCCCTCGCCATGCAGCCATGCCCCGGCACAGGCGGCATTATGGGGCGGCATATCTTGCGCGATCAGCCCGGCAATGATCCCCGTGAGGACATCCCCCGAGCCGGCGGTGGCGAGGACTGGGCTTGCATGGGCATTGATCACCGGGCGGGCGCCGGGGGTTGCGATGACGGTAGCGGCCCCCTTCAGCAGGAGGGTGGTGCCGAGCTCATCGGCGGCTTTCGCACACCGGGAGAGGGCATCCCCCTCCCAATCGGGAAACAGGCGAGAAAATTCCCCCTCATGAGGCGTCAGCACATGGTGGCAGCCCAACCGCTCCCGCAGGGACCGGTCGCGGGCTATCAAGGTGAGGGCATCGGCATCGAGAACCGCCGGAATCTGGGCGGTAAGGATGGTCCTGAGGGCGCTGCGCGCCGCCTCATCCATGCCAAGGCCCGGGCCGATCGCCACCGCTTTCACCCGCTTGCTGCGACAGAGGGCGGCGAGGTCGTCATCTTCTCTCAAGATCGCAAGGAGGGCAGCGGTCTCGTGTCCCGCGATGATATCCGCAGCCGACGGCCGACACGCAAGAGTCACCGCCCCCGCCCCTGCCCGGGCGGCGGCCTCGGCGCATAAGCGGGCGGCGCCGGTCTGGTGACGGGGGCCGGCGAGGACAAGCACGCCGCCCCGGTCGTATTTATGGGCGGCGCGGGGCGGCCAGGGCAGGTCTTGGCGCCACGCCTCTGGATGGTTGAGGATCGCCGCCGCATCATCTGAGCGGAGGTCGAGCCCGATATCGGCGATATGCAGATCACCGCAAAGCGAGAGGCCCTCCCCGATAAAATGGCCGGGTTTTGCCGCCCCGAAGGTCACCGTGGCCGAGGCCGTCAACGCGTCTCCATGGATTTGCCCGGTGCGGCCATCAAGGCCAGACGGCAGATCGGCGGCGATAACGGCCGCTCCCCATTCTTTCACCGCATTGATGATCGCCGCGGGTGGCCCTTTAATCGGACGGCTCAGCCCCGCTCCGAACAGCGCATCGACCACAAGCGTATGCGGTCGGGACAGCGCCTCGGTGAGAGAAATCGGCGAGAGCCCCGCCCTCGCCGCGGCCCTGTGCGCATCGCCTTTCAGGGTGGAGGGGGCCCAGTTCGTTGCGACGGTGACGGGCCATCCTGCCCGCGCCAACAGATCCGCCACGATCCAGCCATCCCCGCCATTCTGGCCAGGGCCGGTGAGGACAAGGACCGGCCTTGCGCTCCATCGACCGCGTAGAACAGCGGCAATTGCAGCCCCTGCCCGCCGCATCAAGACAAAGCCGTCGGTACCGGCGGCGATGGTGCGCTGGTCGACATTCTGCATTTGATCGGGTGACACCAGCGGAATCATGGTGAAAGCTCTTCTATCGCCGTTATGAAGGTTTCTTGCCTATCATGCGGTGGATAAGTACGCTGTCATTGAATTGCCATGGAGACCCCGGATGAAGAAGGTCGAAGCCCTCATCAAGCCGTTCAAGCTTGACGATGTTAAGGAGGCCCTGCAGGCCCTCGGCCTTAAGGGCATGACGGTGTCAGAAGCGCGCGGTTTTGGACGTCAGAAAGGCCATACCGAGCTCTATCGCGGCGCCGAATATGTCGTTGATTTCCTGCCGAAACTTAAAATCGAGATCGTGATCGAGGACAGTCTTGTCGACGATGTCCTAAGAGCGATCACCGAGGCGGCTCAATCCGGTCGCATCGGAGACGGTAAGATCTTCGTGACGACAGTGGAGCGGGCCGTTCGGATCCGGACCGGGGAAACCGACGCCGCCGCCCTTTGAGTGTCGAGGGGGTCAGCGACGAAACGCTGGCCGCTCTTCGCCTTGCCCGAACCGTGGGGCTCGGCCCCCTCACTTTTCGTCGGCTCATTGACCGGTTCGGCTCAGCCATCGCCGTGATTCGCGGCCTCGACTCTGGTGAAATCCCGCGCAAGGGGCGGTCGCTGGCGCTCCCATCGGCGGCGGCGGCCCGGGCTGAATGGGCGGATGCCCATGGATATGGGGCCACCCTCCTCTCTTTGACGGATCCGTCCTATCCAACGGCTCTTCGGGCGATCGAAGATCCGCCCCCTGTGCTGACCTTGCTTGGAAGGGGGGATCTCCTCACGCGTCCCGCCGTGGCCATCGTCGGCGCACGGAATGCGTCCTCCGCCGGTCTCCGCCTCGCTGAGACACTAGCGGCGGATCTGGGCGAGGCGGGCTGCGTGGTGGTCTCTGGTCTCGCGCGGGGGATCGATGGAGCTGCGCATAAGGGCGCCCTGAAGACCGGGACCATTGCTGTCATTGCGGGCGGCATTGATTCGATCTATCCGCCTGATCATGCCGATCTCTATCGGGCTATAGGGAAGCAAGGCTTGATCCTCGCCGAGGATGCGATTGGCCGTCGGGCAAAGGGCCAAGATTTCCCCCGCCGTAACCGGATCGTTGCCGGTCTCAGCCGGGTGATCGTCGTGGTCGAAGCCGCTGAACGCTCCGGCACCCTTATCACCGCGCGGATGGGCAATGAACAAGGGCGGGAGATTGGAGCCGTGCCGGGCTCTCCCCTCGATCCGCGTTCGGCAGGAACCAATCGACTGTTAAGAAGCGGGGCTACCCTTATTCGTCATGCGGAGGATGTGTTGGAGCTTCTCGAACAGGAGCACCGGGCGCAGCCTATCACGCTTCAAGAACTTCCCTCCCCCTATGAAGCCCCTCAGATCACAGAAGACCTCAAGGAGCGGGTCCGCAATCTGTTGAGCGTCACACCGACCAGCCGCGATGTTCTGCTTCGCGAAACGGGCCTCGCGCCGGGAACGCTGGCGGACTGTCTTCTCGACCTTCTCCTCGATGGGCATATCGAAGAGGTCGGGGGCGGCGCCTATGCCTTATCGATCGGCGGGACCGGCGGAAGATAATCGTCAAAGGCGCGCCAGAACTGTGTTCGAAAGACGTCCTTCTCCATCAGGATTTCGTGACGGGAATGCGGAATACGGACGAGATGCCAATTGGGAACCGTCACGGCCAATTCGCGATGATGGCGCGGATCGACGGTCACATCGGCATCGGCCGAGGCCACGAGGATGGGATGGCGGAGGGCCCGATTAAGCGCCGCCGGTGTCAGGGTATCCATCGCACGGAACGCGCTTCTCACCCACGCAAAGCGGGGGGGACCTGCGGCTGTATCGGGGCGCGCCAGGAGGAGTTGGCGGAATCGCTCGTGGCGGATCGGGTCATGGGTCAACCGATTGATCTCGAAATTCATGGCTTGATCAGACCGCCCCGCAAGGGGCCGGCGTCCAAAGCCGAGCCGACAGATTGTTGAGACAAGTCCACGCGTCACACCGCGCGTAAGATCGCCGGAAAACAGACGCGTCAGGGGCGCACTGAGTATGACCTTCTCCACGGCAATTGGTGATGGCTTCAATAAACTCAGAAGGGTGATCAATCCCCCCATGGAATGGGCAAGGACGTGGTAGGGCGGGGCATATCGCGCCGTCATCTCCGCGACCGCGACGGAAAAATCCTCAGTAAATTTATCGAAATTATCGATGAGAGCCCGGTCGTCCCCTGGGCTCACTCGTTGGGACAGGCCTTGTCCCCTGGGATCAAGAAGCAGCACATCGAACCCGCGGTGGTGCAATTCCTCCGCGACCTCCCCATATTTTTCGATATATTCCGCCCACCCCGGATGAACCAGGATCGCCCCCCGCCGTCCCGGCGCCGACGGACCGGAAGGCCCGTTCAGCGTGGCGAGACGGAGGGTGGCCCCATCATAGGAAGACACGAAAAAAGCCGACAATCCCTCAGGCAGCG
Source organism: Parvularcula bermudensis HTCC2503 (assembly GCF_000152825.2). NCBI lineage: Bacteria > Pseudomonadati > Pseudomonadota > Alphaproteobacteria > Parvularculales > Parvularculaceae > Parvularcula > Parvularcula bermudensis. Next base: position 2,173,898 of record NC_014414.1, on the reverse strand, counting down.
GATTGTGAGGAACCGTGATCAGCGGGGCGTCACCCATCGCCGATCTCCAGCCGGGCCATAACGCCCATATCGCCGCTGATCGCCAGGCGACCGGTAATGAAACTCGCCTCCAGCCGCCGGGCGCCTTCCCGCAGGATCGGCATCAGGTCGATATAATCAACCCGCCATAAACAGAAATGGGACTGAAGATCGGCAGGCGGATCACGCGAGATTAACGGCATACCTGTCCCCCGACCATCGATCCATAGGGCGAAGGTCGCATCAAGAACTTCGATCCGAATGACGCCTTCGAAGGAGCTAATGAAAAAAGTATGCGCGGCGTCGATGATATCTTCGTCGACCACTATTCGAGAAGCGGTCCATCGGCCGTAATCGGCTTTGCGAACAGGATCGTCATCCGGTCACTCTCACCGATGGCCAGATAGATTTGGGGATCGAACCCCTCAGGCACACTCCCGTCCCTGGCCTCGGTCCGGCTGACCGGCGGCAAGGTCCAGACACCGAAGGGATGGTCCGCCGTATCGAGAGGATTGGCGTTGATGTTCGAGCGCGCGATCAGCGTGAAACCGGCCGCCTCCGCCAAATCGATGACGGTCTCTTCTTTGAGATATCCAGTCCCCTGTTCCTGTGCTGGATCCGCCTCGCTGGGCAGACGATGATCCACCAGTCCCAACGTCCCGCCGGGTTTCAGGGCGTCGAAGAAGTCTGCGAAGGCTTTCTCCGCATAGCCGCCATCGACCCAGTTATGGGCGTTTCGAAAGGTCAGGATCTGGTCGACCGAACTGGCCGTGGCCAGGGGGCCTGTATCCTTGCCAAAGACTGTCACCTCGACCGTATGGTCAGGATAGTCGTTCCGAAAAGCCTCGGCCTTTTCGGCGCGATCACCGGCGGCGGAGAGCGCCGCGATATAGGTACCCCCGTTCTCACTGATATACGGGACGAGAATGTCGCTATACCACCCTCCCCCGGGCCAGATCTCCATGATCGTCGTGTCGGGCACAACGGTGAAGAATTCCAAGGTCTCAACCGGATGCCGGAAGCGGTCTCTGGCGCGATCGTCGGGGTCCCGCGCCGGATGATCGATAGCCGCCGTAAGGGTCAGGCCGCTAGATGTCGTGCGGTCTTCACTCGCCGCCCGATTTTCATTGACTTCAGAAGGTCCAAGATCAGTGCCCCCCACATTTTCCGGTTCACCGCCGCAAGCAGCGACTGTGAGTAGTAACAGACTGGGCAATAGATATGATCGCATGGGGGACTCTCCTCTCCTGCCTTCCTAGCTTGCCTCTGCCGGTGAATGAAGGCGTTTTCGTCGGAAGCCGAGATCAGCCACTCTTGAAATCCCAGGACTTATCCACACATGCGCCCTGTCAGGACTATTATGGTCTGACCGATCCCCCTCGCCGCATGGGAGGGAAGATCGTTGGTTATTGCTCACAACGAGGATGACATGAGAAGCTACGATTTGACACCATTTCTCCGTTCCACCGTCGGTTTTGACAAGCTGTTCAACGACTTGGTGGATAATGCCACCAAGCTCGAAAGCGGTGGATACCCCCCTTACAATATCGTCCGCACCTCAGAAACGGACTACGAGATCACGCTCGCAGTAGCAGGGTTCTCCCAGGATGATCTCGAAATCGAGGTAGTTGACCGTGAATTGCGCGTGAGTGGTCGGCGCGATTCCGATCAGGACGAAGACCGGGAATATCTTCACCAAGGCATTGCCGGCCGCAATTTTGACCGCCGGTTCCGGCTCGCTGAGCATCTGACCGTCCGCGGCGCCCAATTGGAAAATGGGTTGCTGACGGTTCTTCTGGCCTTGGAAATTCCCGAAGCGAAAAAGCCGCGTAAAATCGAGATCGGTCAGACCAGTGGCGATCAGCCCGCCGTCTTGAGCGCCTCGAACGCCGCATAATCATTCATAGGGGTGTTTGTGGGGGGAAGAGGAAATCTCTTCCCCCCAATTTCCCTTGATCCTTATGGCGGATAAGGGGGATCTCGTTTGATCTCTTGCGTCTGATCGCGCCCTCGACCACACTCAGCTGCGGGTAGCAGTACGGGCGTGGGGTCATGAATAAAAAGAGCTTGCTGGCTTTCCTTCCGGTCACCGTCTTGGGGACATGCGGATCTGTCCCCCCTTATACTTACGACCCGAATGCGGTGGTCACCGTGCAATATGACCCTGATAATTACAATCAGTCTGAGCTCTACGCGGCCGGGACCAATCAGTGCCGGGCCAAAGGGTATGTCAGAGCCACGCCAGCGCCACAGCAACCGGCCCTCTCCGCCGCGGGGTGGGAGTATCGCACCTTCCGGTGCTATTAAGGCCTCCCCTTCCCCGGTGAGTTGGCCTCTCAATAATGTCCCCCACGAAAAGGGCCTCGAGTGTTGAAACTCTCACAATAGCCGTTCTTCCATGACGGACACGGCTTGGAACGCCCCTTCGATATGGATGTAGGCTCTGCCTCCATCCTCACACGCCGAAAAATCAAGCGATGATTATGCGCCATGCAATTATAGCTTGTGCGCTTCGGATTTAGCATTCACCCTAAGTGGCAAAGCACCAGTGGGGGGACACCGTAGTTCAAGCAACAATTTTGTCATCACCTGAGGGAATTAGCTCACACGAAAATGCGCCAGGCGTATTTGTACCTGGGCTCGTATACGAACTTAATTATAGTGATAACAATGACCGTGAAGTGGAATACTTCACTGTTCATAATCGTTTTGGCTGTCTAACAACGAATATGGGTACCCTAAGTGTAAGTGTCAAAAGGCTAGGAGGAATCGATAATATCCTTTTCCAGCAGAGTATCGTTCCCATAAACACAGGCAGCGATCCCATAATTGCTCAATTTGACGGACGTATAATTGGCGATGGTCCTGTGGGCTTCACAACAAATTTTATCCCCGGAATGAAGTATGGATTTCATTGTGATAATGGCAAAATATTCAGAGGTCAATTACGATTGCAATATTTTGTCTAATCTTCTCTCAAGGGGAACTGTTTAAGCCTGGCTGCCGTATTGTACTATTAGATACTTATTATCTGCCTCAGAAACCAGCCGCATATTCCCGGCGATCTCTTCGGGTTTTTATCATATCGGGGCCAGTCTTCAGTTCCTCATTTGGCGTGAGAGCGACCTCAACCATCGGGCCACTTTGCCCAGGGCAGACGAAGCTGCCCCTAGATCGGGGTGTCGGCTGACTCTTCTCAAATCTTCGGCAACGCCTGAGCGCGCGAGTCATCCAAATATTTTGCCGAGGAGGCCCGCATCTGGTTGTTCAACTCCACCAAGAGGGGATTGCCCGTTGGAATCTCGACCGACGTAATCTCATCGTCGCCAACGGCGAAAAGGAGTTTGACAAGCGCCCTGAGCGAATTGCCATGGGCGGCGATCAACAAATCGCCCTCGGAAATGGCGGGCACAATGGTCGATTGCCAATAAGGAGCCACGCGGTCGAGGGTGAGCTTCAGGCTCTCCGTCTTGGGGACCTCGATACCGGCATAGCGTTCATCCGTCAGAGACGGAAAGGGCGAAGGATCATCGAGGGGCGGCGGCGGGGTATCATAGCTCCGACGCCAGATTTTTACCTGATCCTCGCCGTGTTTGACCGCCGTCTCGGCCTTGTCGAGCCCGGTCAGCCCGCCATAATGCCGCTCATTAAGGCGATAATCCTTGGTCACCGGCACCCAAAGCCGGTCGAGGGCATGCAATGCAATATTCAGGGTTCGGATGGCCCTGGTTTGAACCGACGTAAAGGCACGAACGGGCTTGAAGGTTTCCGCCTTCATCAACTCCCCTGCCCGACGGGCCTCCGCCTCCCCCTTCTCGGTCAGGTCGACATCGACCCATCCGGTAAAGCGGTTTTCGAGGTTCCAGCGGCTTTGACCGTGTCGCACCAAGCAAATACGCGGCATAAATGTCTCCGAACCAACAATCTGTCTTGTGTCGATAAAGAGTTGCCGCCGGTGAGGCAAGCGACCGGCAACGCTCTTTCCGCCGCCCTGATTGCCGCTATCTCCTCTATCGAGAAGGAGTACACGATGAGCCTGGACAGAACAGAGAGAAACGCGCGCCCCGGCGTCGATCGTCAATTCATCGACCGCTGGTCGCCACGGGCTTTCGATCCTACCCAGGAGATCAGTCGCGAAGAGATTGAGATCATCTTCAGCGCCGCCCGGTGGTCGCCCTCTTGTTTCAATGACCAGCCCTGGCAGTTCGTCGTCGCGCCGCGGACTGGCCTTGATTTTCAGGACTTTCTCGAGACCCTGGCGCCGAAGAACCAGAAATGGGCGAAGAAGGCGGCGCTTATCGGCTATGTCGTCTGTCGGCGGCATTTTGCCGAGAAAGAAGCCAAAAATGCTTGGGCCGAATTCGACAGCGGCGCGGCCTGGATGGCGATGACCCTCCAGGCCAACGCGCTTGGGTGGTACACGCATGGAATGGGCGGCTTTGACCAGGCTCAGGCAGCCAAGCGCATTGGCGCCGATGGAAATGCCTACAAGGTCATTTGTGCCTTCGCCATCGGCAAGCGAAGTGACCCCTCCACCCTTCCCGAGGATCTACGCGATGCGGAGAGCCCGAATGGACGCAAACCCTTGTCTGAGGTCGTCCAGTTCGGTCATCTCGGCACTCCCCCGACAGCGTAAAGCCGTCGGGGCTCCCCCCTTCAGGGGCGGAGGGCATGGCACCGCAAGCGTTCATTAGCGCAGTGTGTAGCCGCCCCCCGCATCCACGGGCCCTGCATCAACGGGCTCTGCCCAATCATCCAATTGCTTTGACGATGTCTTCGCACATTTTCTTGGCGTCCCCGAACAGCATCATGGTGTTGTCCCGGAAGAACAGCTCGTTCTGAACGCCCGCATAGCCGGCGGACATCCCGCGCTTGACGAAAAGCACCGTGCCGGCATTTTCGACATCGAGGATCGGCATGCCGTAGATCGGCGAGGTCTTGTCCGTTTTCGCCGCGGGGTTTGTCACGTCGTTGGCGCCGATGACGAACGCCACATCGGCGGTCGAAAATTCCGAATTGATATCCTCAAGTTCGAACACTTCGTCATAGGGCACATTGGCTTCGGCCAGCAGGACGTTCATATGGCCGGGCATCCGGCCTGCGACGGGGTGGATGGCGTATTTCACGTCGACACCTGCCTCTTTCAGGATATCGGCCATCTCCCGCAGCGCGTGCTGGGCTTGGGCGACGGCCATGCCGTAACCGGGGACGATCAGCACTTTGCCGGCGTTTTTCATGATAAAGGCCGCATCATCCGCCGAGCCTTGCTTGACCGGCCGCTCCTCGACCTCGCCCCCCGACGCGGCGGCATCGTCGCCGCCAAACCCGCCGAGAATGACCGACACGAAGCTCCGGTTCATCGCCTTACACATGATGTAGCTCAGGATCGCGCCGGAGGAGCCGACAAGCGCCCCGACGATGATCAGCGCCATATTTTCAAGGGTGAAGCCGATCCCAGCCGCGGCCCAGCCTGAATAGGAGTTCAGCATCGACACCACGACCGGCATGTCCGCCCCGCCGATCGGAACGATCAGCAAGAAGCCAAGCGCAATGGCGATCAGGGTAAGGATCAGGAACAGGGTGGCGCTTTGACCGCCGGTGGACAGAATGATCAAAAGGATCAGGGAGATCACCGCTAGGGCAATATTGATCGCGTGACGGGCCGGCAGCAAAATCGGCTTTCCGGACATCCGCCCATCAAGCTTTGCAAAGGCGATGATCGACCCCGAGAACGTCACGGCACCGATGAAAACGCCGAGCGCCATTTCCACAATGGCCCTGCCCTCAATCGCGCCGGGTTCGCCAATGCCGTAAGCCCGCGGGGCGAGAAAGGCGGCCCAGGCGATAAACACCGCCGCCAGGCCGACAAGAGCGTGGAAGAAGGCCACCAATTGCGGCATGGAGGTCATGGCGACGCGGCGCGCGATAATGGCGCCGGGGATGGCCCCGATCGCCACGGCCACGATCACCCAGAACCAGCCGCCGAACCCGGCCCCCGATAAAAAGCGATCGGAGAAGAGGGTGGCGAAGACGGCAAGCGCCATCCCGATCATCCCCATTCTGTTCCCCTGCCGCGCCGTTTCCGGGGAGGACAATCCTCTCAGGGCCAAGATGAAGAAAATGGCAGCGACGATATATAAGATCGCGGTGAGATCGTTACCCATAGCGGCCTCCTCGAAACTTTCTTTACACGGACAGACGGTCAAGGACCGCCCGTAATTGCGGGTTAAGGGGTTTGGGCCGACGGCTGTCGGCGTCGACATAGACGTGAACGAAATGCCCTTCGGCGGCGGCACTGTCATCGTCGCCACGGAAAAGACCGATTTCGTATTTGACTGAGGACGTCCCCAAATGGGCAACGCGAATGCCTGCGGTGACCGGATCGGGATAGCCAAGTTCGGCGAAATAGCGACAGCCGGTTTCCACCACGAGACCAATCTGGTCGCCGCCGCGGATGTCCAGCACCCCCTCGTCGATCAGCAATCCGTTGATCGCGGTATCGAAGAGGGAATAATGTACGACATTATTCATGTGACCATAAATATCGTTATCCGCCCAGCGTGTGGTCAGGGTGCGGAAGGCACGATACGCGTCGCGCGTTTGCGGAGGGGTGCGGCTCATCGTCAGTAAGCCGCTCTGTAGATGGCAAGGGCATCGGCTTCGGTGACCTCGCGCGGATTATTCACCAGGAGACGGGTCTGCTTCATCGCATCCTGCGCCAAGGTCGGCAGCATGTCCTCCGATATGTCCATTTCTCGGAGCCGGGTTTGAAGCCCAAGCTTTTTCGACAGCGCGCCCAGACGGTCAATAAACTGTGCAGAGAGCGCCTGGGTCCCGACGCCTTGGTCGAGATCGGGGAAGGCGAAAGGGGCGATCTCGGCATAAATCTCATAGGCCCTTGAGGTCGCATCCGCGGCGTTGAACCGCAATGTATGCGGCAGCACCAACGCGTTGGAGAGGCCGTGGGGCACATGGTAGCGCCCCCCGATGGGGTAAGCGAGGGCATGCACCGCCGCCACCGGTGAATTGGCGAAGGCCTGTCCGGCCAGCATCGAGCCGATCAGCATGGCCGAGCGCGCCTCACGGTCATCAGGGGTTTGCACCGCCCGCTCGATATGCCCCCCCAGCAAGGAAAGGGCTTCCCGCGCGAGGGACCGCGAAATCGGATTATTGTTCGGACTCTTTGAGGCATAGGCCTCAATGGCATGCACCATGGCGTCGATCCCGGTCGCCGCCGTGATGGCCGCCGGCAGACCGAGGGTCAGATCGGGGTCGAGCACCGCAATGTCGGGCACAATGATGGGCGAGGAAACCCCCCGCTTTTCATCCCCTGGGAGGGTGATGATCGAGACCGGGGTGACTTCGGATCCCGTTCCCGCCGTGGTCGGCACGAGGGCCAGAGGGAGACGCGGCCCCTTGGCCTGGGCGACGCCCCAGGCCGCCTCCAGATCCTCGCCGGACCCCGCGATCAACGCGACCAATTTGGCGACATCGAGGCTCGACCCGCCCCCAAAGCCCAGGATCCCAGTGGTCCCTTTTTCCTTCGCCAGGGCAATCGCCGCTTCGAGGGTGGCAAGCGAGGGATCGGCTTCGACCGAATCAAATACCGTCACCTCGCACCCAGAAGAAGCAAGGCTTTTGAGGGCCGGGTCCGGCAATCCAAGACGCCTGAGCCCCGGATCGGTAATGACGAGGGGACGGTCGCCCAACAGGTCGCCCATGAGATCGCCAAGCTTGGCACTCCCGCCAGGCTCAAACACGATCTTCGGCGGCGTGACGAAGGAGAAGGACGTCAGCGCGGTCATCGTCATGTGATATCCTCCCTTCTCTTTTCCTCGCCGAAAATTTCAGGCGATACGTCGGGGCTCTCAGGCCCCCTTCTTTTTGTACATGGCCAACATGCGTTGGGTGACGAGGAACCCGCCGAAGATATTCACGCTGGCGAGCGCCACCCCGAGCACGCCGAAAAAGCGGCTGAGCCCTCCCGACGGACTTTGGGCAACATCGGCGCCCACCGCGATCAACGCCCCGACGATCACCACTGAGGACACCGCATTGGTCACGGACATCAGCGGGGTGTGCAGCGCCGGCGTCACCGACCACACCACATAATAGCCGACGAACACCGCCAGGACGAAAATCGCCCCCAAATACACCCAGTCGGCAACATGGGCGGCCTGGGTCAAGGTCTCCAGAGGGGAGATCAACCCCTCGACCTGATCGGCCGATTTCGCCAGCTCTTGGGCGGCGTTATTCGCCTGCTCCGCCGCCTGCCGCAATTCTTCGACGGTGGTTTCGACTTGTTCGCTTGTCGCCGCGTTCTCGCTTGCCATGCTCAGGACTCCTCCGACTCGACGATTTCGACCTCGGCGGGGGTATCGTCTAGTGCGTTGCCGCCGAATTGTTCATGAATGATTTGCCCGTCACGGGTCAGGGCCACGCCTTTGACGATATCGTCGTCCCAGTCGACCGCCAGACGTTTTTCTTCTTTGTCGGTGAGGAGCGTGACGAAATTAAACAAGTTGCGGGCGTAAAGATTACTCGCCTCACCGGGCAACCCTGCGAGAATGTTCTTCGGCGCCAGCACCGTCGCGGGGCCAAGGGTATAGGTTTCGGCGTCTTCTCCCCCCTCGACATTACCGCCGCGAGGGGCCGCAAGGTCGACGATAACCGAGCCGGCTTTCATCGCCTCGACCATCTCCCTCGTCAGGGTTTTGGGGGCCGGCCGGCCGGGGATCAGCGCTGTCGTGATCACGATATCCATTTTCTTGAGGTGTTCGGCGACGAGCTCTTGCTGCTTTTGGCGTTGCTCGGGGGTCAATTCCTTGGCGTAGCCGCCGGTCCCCTCCCCCTCTTCCATCGCCTCTTTGGCAAAGATGAAGCTACCGCCAAGGGACTCCACCTGCTCCTTCGCGGCGGCGCGCACATCGGTCGCGGACACCACGGCCCCCAATCGCTTGGCCGTGGCAATCGCCTGCAGCCCCGCCACCCCGGCGCCCATGACGAAGACTTTTGCCGGCGGTACGGTGCCCGCAGCGGTCATCATCATGGGAAAGGCGCGGTCATAGGCGGCAGCGGCGTCCACCACCGCTTTATAGCCGGCAAGGTTCGCCTGGCTGGACAAGACGTCCATGGACTGCGCCCGTGTGATACGCGGCAAGAGCTCCATCGCGAAGGCGTCGATCCCTGCGGTGGCGTAATCGCTAAGGCTCTCCTGCTCGTCCCACGGATTGAGAAGACCAATCAGCTTTGCCCCACTGGCAAATTGCTTAAGCTGGGCTTTTTCCGGCGGCGCCGTCACGAACACGGCGTCCGCGCCGTTCAGCACATCCTTGGCGCTGCCCGTCTCGGCCCCGGCCTCTTGATACACCGCATCGGAAAAGCCCGCGGCGACGCCCGCCCCGGATTCGATGGCCACATCGGCCCCAAGGGCAAGCAATTTCTTTACGCTTTCAGGAGACGCGCCAACCCGAGGGTCGCGTGACGAAGCGAGGACGGCAATTTTCATGAGCTCTTCCTCATTTGGATCGAGAACTGGAACGGGCGACCCGCGCCTTACACGAGACGCCGCGGTCACCAAACCGGGCGCCGCCTGATCTGGTGTCAGTGAACGAAAAAGCTTTTGGCGATGCCCAGCAGGCCCAACCAGCCAAAGAATGAGAGGATGAGCGCGGTCAGGACCCCCGTCCCCATCAATACGAGGGCCACAAACAGACTGACGGCGCCGCCGACCGGCAGAAAGACCGTGAAGCCGAAATCCATCATGCCCTGATAGAATTTGCGGTGACGAACGATTGTATCTTCGGGGGGAAGGGTCTGTGTGTCTTTTGCCATCTCTTCGACCTCAGATTCGACGTGAAGTGACAGTGTCATAGTCGGCCCAGCCTGGAGCGCAAGGACCTTCCGGCCCGCCACGCCGCATTGGCCTGATTTCTCAGGGATGAAGCGTCAAAACGAGACAACTCGCCGCTGACTTCACCCGATGTTTACGGGACAAGGTTAAGTCGAAGGGGAAGCACTCAAGTATAGTTAAAGGTTTCGCTAGATGCAGCATACTGTCCTCATCGTTGACGATGACCCGGTTCAATGCCGTTTGATGCAGGGCGTGTGCGAACGGGCGGGCTATTGCGTTGTCACGATGCAGGATGGACAACTGGCCATCGATCTTCTGCGGTCGAGCGATGGGGATCGCGTCGGCGTTGTGATGCTCGACCTCCTGATGCCCAATCTCTCGGGCATGGAATTGCTCGAGGAGCTCAAGCGGTTCCGGCCCGAACTCCCCGTCATCGTCCTAACCGGACAAGGCGGCGTCGATACGGTCGTGAAAGCGATGCAGGCGGGCGCGGCGGACTTCTTCGTTAAACCGGCAAGCCCTGAACGGGTGGTCGTCTCGCTGCGGCACGTTCTCGATGTGAAGCACCTTCGCGGCGAGGTAAAACGATTGCAGCGCCGTCACGACGGCGGTCTTGCCTTTAACGACCTTCTTGAATCGAGCCCCTCCCTCGCCGCGTGCGCGAAAATGGGCGAAAAGGCCGCCAGTTCGACGATCCCCATCTTGATCACCGGCGAAAGCGGCGTCGGCAAGGAAATGTTCGCGCGGGCGATCCAGGGCTGTTCGGCTCGGTCCGGGGGACCCTTCGTCACGGTCAATTGCGGTGCGCTGCCGGAAAACCTCGTCGAGTCGATCCTCTTCGGTCATGAAAAGGGGGCCTTTACCGGCGCGACCTCCAAGCACGCCGGAAAGTTTCAAGAAGCGCATGGCGGTACGATCTTCCTCGACGAGGTCGGCGAACTGCCCCTCGAGGCCCAGGTCAAATTGCTGCGCGTGTTGCAAGAGGGCGAGGTCGATCCCGTCGGCGCCAAACGGCCGGTAAAGGTCGATGTGCGCGTGATCTCCGCCACCAATCGAAACCTCGAAACAGAAGTGGCGTCGGGCAGTTTCCGCGAAGATCTGTTCTATCGCCTCAATGTGTTTCCGATCCACCTGCCGCCCCTGAGAGAGCGCAAGGCTGACATTCCAGAGCTGATCAAGCACTTCATCAGCAAATATAACGCGGAGGAAAACCGCGAGGTGCGCGGTGTCCGCCATGAAGTGCTGGAGGTCTTGGTGGACCAGGACTGGCCGGGCAATGTCCGCCAGCTTGAGAACACGATTTTCCGCGCTGTGGTGCTGTCGGCGGGGAAATGGCTTTGCGCCGACGACTTCCCCCTCCTGGCGGATGCCTTTGAGGAAGCGGGCATCGCGAGTGGGCCGCCCCCGGCGATGGACCATGATGGCCCGGCAAATACAGTGGATGGGGAGACCGCCGCCCTCGCCTATTACGATCACGATCATGATGCGGCGCCGGTGCCGCTGCCCTTTCTCGACGGCGACGGGCATATCCGGCCTCTTGCCGATATCGAGCGGGACCTGATCGAAATGGCCATCGACCTTTACAAAGGTCAGATGTCAGAAGTGGCGCGACGGCTCGGAATCGGTCGCTCGACCCTGTACCGAAAGGTTCAGGAACAGAATATCGAGGTCAAGCGCGCCAGCTAACGGTGATCGCCGTGCTCGCATGTCGTGGCGTATTGGGCGACTTCCGCAGCATAGATGTCAGTGACAGTGCGAAAGGCGCCGCTGGCGGCATCATAGGCATCGACAGTGCCTTTTTCGATGTCATAAACCCATCCGTGAAGTCGCAAATCTCCGCGGGCGAGACGGACTGCAACGGAGGGATGGGTTTCGAGATGGCGCAATTGCAAGATGACATTTTGCTCTAATAGCATCCGCATTTGAGCTTCGGGGGTGAGGGTATCCCCCTGGTCTTTGACGATCGCCACCGCCGCCTCGGCATAGCCGAGCCATTTTCGCACATGGGGCAGATGCTCAAGGCCGCCGGGGTCCATGGCGCCCGTCATCGCCCCGCATTGGGTATGTCCGCATATCACAATGTGCGGGATTCGAAGCGCGGCGACGGCGAATTCGATCGAGGCCGTCATCCCCCCGGTATTATCGGTATGGGGCGGAACGATATTGCCCGCATTACGACAAATGAATAGCTCGCCGGGGTCGGTTTGGGTGATCATCGCCGTTTCGATGCGACTATCGGAGCAGGTAATGAATAAGGCTTCCGGGGATTGCCCCTTTGACAGGCGCTCAAACAATTCCTGCTTTTCCGGAAAAACGTGCTGCTGAAAGCGGACCACCCCCGCCGCGAATTTAGGCACGCGAGACGTCTCCGGTCAGGATCGCGGCCAAGTCAAAAGCCTGTAGCTGACGCATCACCGGCCCCTCGTAATTGGTCGGCACGGTCTCTCGACCGATGATCCACGCGTAGAGTTCCTGGTCCGGCACTTCAAGAAGGCGCTGGAATTCCTCGAGCTCCGCCTCGGTCATCGCCGCTAATTGTTGCTTGGCGAAGGTGCCGATGACCAAGTCAGCTTCTTTGAAGCCGCGGTGCTGCGCTCGATAGAGAAGCCGGCGACGTTCGGGGGGCATGATCTCTTCCATGAAAGGGTTCTAATCCGATCTCTCATCGCTGCGAAAGGGGGGAGCCGCCAAAGGCCCCCCTGAAAGAGAGGCGGGGCGCGTCACCCCTTCGCGGCGGATCCCCCAAGGCTTGGCTTGCGGCAACGTCAGGAGATCTCCATAACCAGCCTTCGCCTTTCGTGCTGAGATCTAAGGAGTTATCCGCGATGACCTATGTCGTCACCGATGCATGCATCGCCTGCAAATACACCGACTGTGTCGAGGTGTGTCCGGTGGACTGCTTTTACGAGGGCGAGAATTTCCTGGCGATCAAGCCGGACGAGTGCATCGATTGCGGCGTGTGTGAGCCAGAATGTCCCGTCGAAGCCATCAAGCCCGACACCGAAGACCCCGATGGAAAATGGACGGAGCTGAACGCCAAATACGCCGAACAATGGCCGAATATCACAAAGGCAAAACCGGCCCTGCCCGAGGCGGATGCGATGGCGGATGTCGAGAACAAGCTTGAAACGCATTTCAGCGAAAAGCCAGGCGAAGGCGATTGATCGCCCCTTCCCTGCCGATCGCTCCCCTCGCGCGTCCCAAGCTCTCGACCTTGTCATCTTGCACCGCAATAGACCTAGTGGCAATTCCGAGCAGGATGTGCTATATCTACCGCTACTGTGGCAGATTCCATAGAAACAGGAATTGGAAGACCGCCGGCCGGGCGGTCTTTTTTTGATGAAACGGCGCTTATCGGATTCCGGAGCGACCCCGTTTCGCGCGAAAGAAAGGATTGGCGATGAGCAAAGCCACCTCCTCCTCACAATCGTCTGATGCGGCGTCAAGTGACACCGCGGCGGCGAAGTCGCGGCGGAAAACAGCCTCTCGTGTGAACAAGTCCACCGGCACGACAAGTAGCCGCGCGCCGGCTGCGTCACGCAAAGCGGCGGCTAAAAAAGCGACGACGAAAACCACCAAGACCAAAGCGGCGGCCCCGAAAACGACGGCTCAAAAAACCGCGACCAAGACCGCATCGTCCTCAAAACCTAAGAGAGCAACTGAGAAAAAATCTGTGAAGTCATCGGCCAACGTCCCCGTTCCCAAAAGTAAAACCGACGCACAAACGGCAAAGGATGACGACGACAAGCCGAAGATTGCGCCGGCGCCGATGCGTCCTGCTCTGCGGGTTGCCAAACGGGCAGAGGCGCGCCGCGACAAAAATCAAAAATTCAAGGTCAATACGCAGATCATCTACCCTGCCCACGGGGTCGGTAACATCGTCGATCTGGAGAAGCAGACGATCGGTGATTTTGAGGTCGAGTTGTTCGTGATCGATTTCGAACACGAAAAAATGAAACTTCGCGTGCCGGTGGCCAAAGCAGCGGCTTCGGGGATGCGGAATCTCTCCACCACCGAACAGATCGACGATGCGCTCGAACTGCTCGAAGGCCGGGCGCGGGTGAAGCGGACCATGTGGTCCCGCCGGGCACAGGAATACGAAGCCAAGATCAACTCAGGCGACCTCGTTTCCGTTGCGGAGGTGGTACGCGATCTGTTCCGCGCCGACGATCAACCCGAGCAGAGCTATTCTGAGCGGCAATTGTTCGAACAAGCGCGTGAGCGGTTCGGACGCGAAGTTGCGGCTGTGCGGAAAAAATCCCTCGAAAAGGCGATCGACGAGATCCATATCCACCTCGACCGTAAGGAAAAGGTCGAGGCGAAATAGGGCATATCCGGCGGGGGAAGTTCCCCCGCCCCCTGGACAGCCCTTCGTGGAGTGAAAGGCCGTCATGTTTCAAAATTTCGACCCCTCGTCGGATCGGGGGTTCGCCGCCGCTCACGTACCGTTAGTGCGGGAGGCGATGGGAGAGCTGGCTCTCGACGGGCTGCTCGTTCCCCACGACGACAGCTATTTCAATGAATATCTGCCGGATAACGCTGAGCGACTGATGTGGCTCAGCGGCTTTTCGGGATCTGCGGGCTTTGCGATCCTCCTCAAAGAGCGGGGGGCTGTCTTCTCGGACGGTCGATACACGCTCCAATTGAAAGAACAGGTCGATACCGCCTTTTTTGAGCTGCACAATTCAGGCGAGACCTCCCCCGCAGACTGGCTCGTCGACACAACCCCCCAAGGCGCGGTGATCGGGTACGATCCCCACCATTTCTCAAAAAAGACCCTGGCCCCCTTCTTGGCTGCGGCCGAGCGGGGCGGGTTTGAGCTTCGTCCCCTGGACCATAACCCCATCGATCAGGCTTGGCGCGACCAACCCCCCGCCCCTTGTGCCCCGGTCGTGATCCATCCCGAGGCGTTCAGTGGGCGTAGCCATGAGACGAAGCGACAGCTCGTGGCTGAGGCGATTTCTTCGGTCAACGCCGATGCGGCGCTATTGTCGTTCCCGCCTTCACTGGCCTGGATCTTCAATATCCGGGGCGGCGACGTCCATGCGAGCCCCCTCGCCCTGGGACGGGCCCTGGTTTTCGCCAATGGAGGGGCGATCCTGTATATCGACCATCGCAAGATGTCCGGACAAGTACGCGACCATCTCGGCGGCGCCGTGACCCTCGCCGATGAATCCCAGCTCATCGACGATCTTGAGGCGATGGGGCGCGAGAGGAAAGCGATTGCCATCGATCCGGATCACACGCCGGTGATTTTCACGCAGTCGATTACCGCGGCGGGGGGACGGATTATCGAAGCCCCCGACCCCTGTTCGCTTCCCCGGGCGCGGAAAACAATGGCTGAGCTCGAAGGGTCTCGCGCCGCCCACCGTCGTGACGGGGCGGCCGTGACACGGTTTCTCCACTGGTTTGCCGAAACCGCCCCCTCAGGGGGCCTCACGGAAATCGAGGCGGCGACAAAGCTTGAGCGCTTTCGCGTCGAGACCGGGGCCCTTCTGGATATCAGCTTCGACACGATTTCAGGTGCCGGTGCCCACGGCGCCCTGCCGCATTACCGTGTCAATCGAGACAGTGATGCACGGATAACCCAAGGCTCCCTCTACCTGGTGGACTCAGGGGGACAATATCGGGACGGCACCACGGATATCACGCGCACGCTGGCCGTTGGGACACCCAGTGAGGCCATGCGGCGCTGTTATACCCTGGTGTTGAAGGGCCATATCGCTTTGGCCACGGCCCGCTTCCCCGCCGGCACGACAGGGCATCAACTCGATAGCCTGGCCCGCTTGCCTCTATGGGAAGCAGGGTTTGATTACGACCACGGAACAGGACACGGCGTTGGGAGTTATCTTGGCGTGCATGAAGGTCCACAGAATATCTCAAAGCGCGCTATCGCGCAGCCTCTCCTTGCCGGGATGATTTGCTCGAACGAGCCTGGCTATTATCGCTCGGGAGAATTCGGCATACGGATCGAAAATCTGGTTATCGTAACCGAGGCCACCCCGATTGAAGGCGGGGATCGTCCCATGCATGGGTTTGAAACCATTACCCTGGCGCCGCTCGAACGTGAGTTGATCGATGTGTCCCTGCTGTCACCGCAGGAGATCGCATGGGTTGATACCTATCATCAAACAGTCTGCGACACGCTCTGCCCCGATCTTCCCGAGGCAACGGCGCGATGGCTTCAGACCCGGACGGCTGCGCTCGTCTAAGAGCGATCGATCGGGGAGCTAAATTGTGACAACCCAGGAAAATAATGCCTCCAAAAATGCGACGGCGCAGTTGGTCGGTACCGGCAGCGGATCTATCCCCGAAACCGAATTGCGGCTCCGGGCATTTGAACGGTTTCCGATCGCTTTTGTCCTGACCAATCCGGGGTTGGAGGACAATCCCATCGTCTATGTGAACCGGGCGTTCGAAAATCTCACTGGCTATGCGGCTGAGGTGTCCCTCGGGCGTAATTGCCGGTTCTTACAAGGACCAGACACCGACAAAGAGGCCGTGAAAAAGATGCGAGAGCATCTTCAACGCGCGGCGCCGGTCGAAACCGTTCTTCTCAACTATCGTTCCGATGGCAAACCTTTCCGCAATTATCTTCGGATCGAACCGATTTTCGACGATTCAGGTCAATTATCCTGCTTTCTGGGCCTTCAACAGCGGGTCTCCGACGCGACGACCTCTCCTGATGCCATCTCTGTTCAGCTGAAAGAGATACAGCATCGGGTCAAAAACCATCTTCAACTGGTCGTGTCGATGATTCGTTTGCAATCGGAACAAACCGATTCGAAGTCTGAAATGAACTACCGTGCCCTCGCCCACAGGGTCGAAACCTTGCAATTACTCTATCAAGAGCTCGGCCAGGTCGAGGCGGTAGACGATGAGACGCAAACCATTCCCATGGGAGCGTATGTTTCGCGAATCGCCTCGGCCATTGGCCATCTTGAGGCCCGAGAAAATATTCGTCTTAATATCCGCACGGAATCATTCGATGTCTCCATTGATACGGCGGCGCGTATCGGCCTGATCGCATCAGAAATTATCACCAATGCGTTCCAACATGCCTTTGTTACGGGGGGGCCGGGACTCATTGAAGTCTCTTTGCGTCACCTCTCCCGTGGCGCCATGCGTCTTGAAGTGATGGATGACGGCAATGGGATGCCGGATAACATTAGCTGGCCTGACAGCAACACGATGGGGGCATCAATAGTTCGCACCCTGTCAGATGGGCTTGGCGCGACATTGGCGGTCGTTCGGGGCGCGACGGGGACCACGATTTGCCTCGATGTCCCCTTTGCGGGGGAGACGAAGCAGAAGGCGAATTAGCGCTTTTGTGCAGAAGAAACCCTTTGCCAGCCCCCCGAAGCAGCGTAGTTCCGAGTTTATAGAATATTCATAATAAGGGACCCGCTGGCATGGGTGTCATTTCCTCATCTGCCCATTCACATTCGCCCCCCATGATTGATCGTGATCAAATCCTGCGGCGGGCGTGCCTTTTGAATGGTGTTGAGCGGGAGGAAGATCTTCGATTGCTCCAGCACGCGGCCACGCGATTTGGGGTCTCGCACGCCCTTCTCGTCATTGCCGATGACGACAATTTGTCCGCGATTGCCTCTTTTGGCGATGTGATCGCGCAACGCTATCCCTTGGCGAAGAGTTTCGTGCGAGAGGTCATGACGGCAGGCTCCGCCTCCCTGGCCAGCGACGACGTCGAAAGCGTTGGCGAGGGGGGGCTGATCGCCCGGCCGCTTCGCTTCCTGGCCGGGGCCAAGATCGTCGTCTACGGACAGGTCCTCGGGGCGGTGCTCCTCCTCCACGACCAACCGCTCAGCACGTTTGGCCCCAAGGAGGTTCAGGCGCTGACCACCTATGCGGATTATGCGGTCCGACTGATCACTGCCCGGGAAATGACGACCACATTGGAACGGGATATCGACGAAGAGCTTGCCGTGACCCAGCATGTGACGGGACAGTGCGAGAAAGATCGCACCGAATTCATCGCCCTTCTCAGTCACGAGCTTAGGACGCCCCTCCACGCGCTGACCGGGTTCACTGACCTTTTGATGTCAGAACCGACGGATCAGGAAACGGCGCGCAGCTATGTCGCCGAGATGATGACATCGATCAAACGGCTACAGGGGCTCATTGATGCCTCTCTTCGATTCGCGGATGCAGAATTTGGTAATGGCGAGACCGTCAGGACGACATTTCCGCTGAAAACCGTCGTTCAGCGGCGCATTGCCACCTTACGACGAACAGCCCTTGAACGGGGATGCCCTATCCGTTTGCAAGGTGATCTCGACGTTTGTTTGCATGCTGATCGCGGGTTGGTGGAGCAAATTTTTGAGGCCCTCTTGCATCTTGCTATTGCCGAGAGCCACCGCGGCACGACCGTGACTGTGCGGGCGCAACGTCGATCCACAAATGGGCTAACGCTTCAGTTCGTCGATAGTGGCCGGGGCCGCGGGGCGCTGCGCCCCTTCACCGGCTATAAGAATTATCTCACCCGTCGGACGGAGGGCTTGCGCCTCTCCCTCGCCCTTGCAGACCGTATGGCGAGCACCTTGGGCGCCCGCCTCTCGGTGCGGGAGACTGACGAAGGGACCGTGACCGAACTCTCGCTGCCGCCTCAAGCCGTGGTTGCGTTCCCCCCTAAAGGCGTTTCGTCCCTGCTCGATGCGGCCTCAAAGCCGCTCAATAGCGCCGCCAGCATCAATACGCATTGCCCCCAGGTGATCTTGGCTTGAGCGACGGCGTCTTTTTTTGCCGTCCTATCCCTTGGCAGCGGGCAATGAGCGCCTAAGCTCCCCTCATGTTCGTGCAATTCTTCTTTGACCTCAAACAGGCTGGGGTTCCCGTGTCGCTTCGGGAATATCTCACCTTGCTCGAAGGCATGCAGGCAGAATTGCCGGAACGATCCGTCGAGCAATTCTATTATTTCAGCCGCGCCGTGTTGGTGAAGGATGAACGGCACCTCGATCGTTTCGACCGGGTGTTCGGTGAGGTCTTCAAAGGGATTGAGAGCCTCTCAATCGACGGCCCGGCGCCGCAGGAAATCCCGGAGGATTGGCTGCGTGCCGTCACCGAGAAATATCTGACCGATGAAGAGAAAGCCGCGATCGAGAAAATGGGCGGGTGGGACGAACTGATGCGGCAGCTTGAGGAGCGCCTCAAGGAGCAGACCGAGCGCCACGAAGGCGGCTCGAAATGGATCGGGACCGGCGGCACCTCCCCTTTCGGCCATTCCGGCTATCATCCGGAAGGCATCCGCATTGGGGGGCAATCGCGCCACAAGCGTGCCGTGAAAGTATGGGAAAAGCGGGAATTTCGAAATCTTCAGGACGATGTCCAATTGGGGACACGGAACATCAAGGTGGCCCTCCGCAAGCTGCGGAAATTCGCGCGGCAAGGGGCGGCGGACGAATTCGATCTCGATGGAACAATCGATCACACGGCTCGAAGTGGATATCTCGACGTGCAAATGCGGCCCGAGCGGCGCAATACCGTCCGTGTCCTTCTCTTTTTTGATATCGGTGGATCGATGGATCCTTATATCCGTATTTGTGAGGAATTATTCTCCGCCGCGCGGGCTGAGTTCAAACATCTTGAGTATTTCTACTTTCACAATTTTACATATGATTTCATGTGGAAGGATAATTCCCGTCGGTGGTCCGATCGTGTTCGAACGGACGAAGTGCTTCGGACCTATGGCAAGGATTATGTGGCTTTGTTCGTCGGCGACGCGACGATGAGCCCTTATGAAATCACAATGCCGGGGGGGTCGGTTGAGTATTTCAACGAGGAGCCAGGGGCGCTTTGGATGCAGCGATTGACGGATCATTTCCCGAAAATGGCCTGGCTGAACCCCCTCCCCGAAGCGCGATGGACCTACTCGCCCTCAGTGGGAATTACCCAACAGCTCATCGAAGGGCGAATGTACCCTTTGACCCTTGGCGGTCTTGATCGGGCCATCGCCGAACTCCGCCGCTAGAGCCTTTTCAGCCGACAAAGGAAAAAGTTCGCGCAATAAAATTTGCCGAAACAAAGACCTACAGACGTTCTGGATTCCGAGAGAACTCAATATGGCTCTCGGCACGTCCGAAGCGATCATAAAGCGCCTGGTAGGTGGCAAGCATATTGTCGAGACTATACCGCTCAACGGTGTGCTGCCGATTGGCATTGCCCAGTGCATCGGCCGCCTTCCCATCGGTGAGAATTTCTCTGAGTTTTGTGTCCAATCCTTCTTCATCCTCACAAGGAACGATGAAGGGCCGATTTTGAGGCGCCACCATTTGGGCAATGTCACCGACCGCCGTCGCAACAACGGGAAGGCCACTGGCCATCGCTTCAAGTACGGTGAGGGGCATTTGCTCCGTAGAGGATGTTAAAACGAAACAACGCCATCGACGATAGTGAGCGGCCGGATTGGCGACAGCGCCATGGAAACGGACATTGGCCGGAGCGGCTTTTTCGAGATCAGTTTTCAGCGGACCGGCCCCGACAATGTCGAACGCCGTGTCGGGGAAAGCCGCTGCCAAACGCAGGAACCGGCCAATATTCTTTTCCGGCCGAAGGGCCGCCACGATTCCCACCCCCGCCCGCGATGCCTCGTCAGGGGGCGGCGCAAAATGGTCGATATCGATCCCGTTCGCCACAAAATGACAGCGGTCGCGGGGCAGCCCCCATTCCTGTACCGCAATTGTTTGCAAGGTCTGGGACGGCACGATCATCTGGGCTGGGCCAAATCCCAGGAGGCCACGCCGTAGGGCATTCCTGACAGGCGAGCGTTTAACGGCCTCCTCCGCGCCAAATCCATCCTCATGGTGCAGATGATACGGGCCGTGACCGAGACTGCGGATCGCCGCCACCGCCTCCATGCTGCCCCAATTATAGGTGCAATAAAGATGCGGGGCGATCGCCCTCATCTGCTTTCTGAGGCTCAGAACATTCCCCATGCCAAGCCCTTTTGAGGGGGCAAGGCAAAGAGACATCACATTGGTCCGCTCAGGGAGGAGCCGCTCTGCCTCAAGATGGGGGCTGAGACTGATGATGATGTGCTCCCACCCGGTCAGACCCCGAACGCACTGCACCAAACGACGCTGGACGCCCCCGAGCTCAAAGCTGGGGATGAGGTGGAGGACTCGCTTCACCGCTGCACCACGCGTCGACCGAAATTGAGGATTACACGCTCAATGCCGTTGGAGCGTCCGCTCAGCACCCATAGCCCGAAATGGCACCCTGTATAGATGAGCCCCCCAATCAGAGTCCCGAGGACAAGATCGATAAGGACCGGGGCCCCACTGAATACCGGTTGGCCCCAGAGGAACCAAAGGCTCATCCCGCCTACGGCGCCAAGGCTTCGGCGCGCGGACATCAGCGGACGCAAAGGGTGATCCCCGGTCACATGACTATAGAGCTGGCCCTGTAATCCGACATAAATCACGCTCGCCAACGCGGCGGCAACAACGGCCCCGGTCAATCCAAAGCTGATCGCCGCCGCGATGAATAGCGGGGTACGAATAATAAAATAGATAAGAGCCCGCCAAAAGACCAGCTTTACTCGGCCAAGGGCAAGCGCAAGTCCTTCGGTGGCCCAATAGATCGTGGTAAAGCCAAAAGCCGGCGCAAGGATTTGCAGAACGGGAATCACCGGCGCCCATTTTGCGCCCAATACTGTCATCACAAAGTCATGCGCCAAGAAGGCAAGTCCCACCGATGCCGGTAGAGAGATCGCCGCAAGAGCCTCTACACCGCGGAGAAATACCCGCCGCGCCTCTTTTTTATCACTCTGAACGGAGGAAAACCCCGGATAGAGCGCGCGGGCAATCGGGGTTGCAAGCTCATAAGCCGGTAGGAAGGCAAATTGTTCGCCGAGATAATAATGGCCTGTCCCCCCAAAGCCGATGATCCGGCCAAGGATCAAGGGTTCGAGTTTATTATTCGCAGCAACGACGGCACTTGTGGCGGTGAGCCAGCCGGTGAAGCCAAGTAATTCTTTCATCGCCGACAGATCGAGGCGCCGGCGGCCCTCGCGGATCAGCAGATGAGAGAGCACGACCTCAAGCAGGACCCCCGCCCCATAGCCGCAAATCAGGGCCCAATAGCTCTTATAGATCAAGGCAATCAGAACCGAGATGAGCACCGCGGCAAGCTTCACCGAAAGACTGACCAGCACTTCCCGGCGAAAATCCAGATTCCGTTCAAATTCGTAGAATTGAGGGTTGATGAGCGCATTGATGAAAGCCAGCCCGCCAAAAGCGCAAAAGACAAAGAGGATGCGATCATCGCCGTAGAATGTCGCGGCAAGGGGCGCCCCTGCCATGAGAAGCCCGCCCACCAGCGCCCCCCGAAGGATCGAGAGCGTGAAGAGTGTATCGAGAAACCGCCGATCGGCATCGCGATATTTCACCACCGCCTGGGAAACGCCGATATCGGAGAAATTCTGGAGAAGCTGCATGACCGTCATGCCGATGGCGATCAGCCCGAAATCCTCTGGAATCAGCAAGCGGGAGAGGATGAGTGTATTGATGAGGCCGATGCCGCGCGCAATCATGTTGGCGCCCGTCAACAGAGCGGCGCCCTTGGCCACCCGTCCGCCCAAAGACCTGCTTGAGATCGCCGGGCTTGGGACCGCGTCGGCTTGTGGCTCCATCGTCACGCCGCTCCCCCTGACGCTCTCAGCCAGCTCTTGATGGCCAAGTCGAGGCGCCCTTGAGCTTTAAGGTCCGTATAAGTATGATTGGCGTCCTTATCCATTTCGATGCAGAGCCTGGGGTCTTGCCTGTCTTTTGGTAGACCGAGACCAAGGCGTGCCTCCTCGGCGGAGGCCACGATATGGCTCACATGATTTGTATAGCGCGCATAGATGCCGACACCGCGGCGCGCCAGGGCCTGCCATTGGTCGGCAAAATCTCGCCTGTCAGGCACCGGACGGTCGGACGGGGCGGGGGAAGCAGTATTCGCTTGTCGTTGAGCTGCTCTCGAGATCAGGGCTGCCCATCGCGCAGGTGAGGCGGCCTTTTGCATGAGGGTCAGGGCGACCCGGCGCGGGTGAGCGAAGGCGTGTGGATCGAGTAATATAAGGTCCGTGACCCGGTCATCGATCAGCGCCGTCGCTTGCGCATTATCCGCCCCCGAACATAATCCCATCAGGATTATTCGCCCTCTCCCCGAGCCCAGGGCATCGATTGCAGCTTTGATATCCGCCACAGCCTGGGCCTCGTGACCGAGATCGCCAGGCGGTGGGGCACTGTCCCCAAGCCCGTGCAGGTCAATCCGCAGAACGTCATAGCCCTCATCCGCCAGGGATCTCGCAAGCCGGGTATGGAGCCGATGGGGCCCGGCCCGTCCGACAATCCCGGCATTGGGAATGACAATCCTCCCCTTGGAAGGGCCGCCGGGGGAGGTCAACGTGCCGACCAGTCCCTCCTCCGGTCCAAAGAAGATCAATTCCTCCTCGGTCATCGTGCGGCCATCAGCGCCGTCAGCCGACTAATCGTTCGCACAGGGACACGGAACGTCGAGAGCGCGCCGTCTGCATTCCAATCCTCCTCAGCTGCGGTGGTCACGCGCGCCGTCTCATCGCTCGGTCCCCGCCAGTCCGCGGTCATTTGCGCGGCAAGGCTCGGCGGTAAGGGATGGCCGAGAAGCTCGTCGGGATAGGCGCCATCGCCCCTCATCGCTGAGGGATCGCGGCGGATCAGATCGGCCAGATGGTCCGCCGCATGGGCGGGCGCGTCCCACCCCACGATCCTCGTCGGCGGGCGCATCTCCGCGGCGGCCATGGCGACCAGCGATCCAAATCGGAGGCCGATCCAGACAATCTTTTGAGCTTGGCTCATCGCCCGCAATTCATCATCCGCGGCGAGGAGGCTGTCGATCATGGTCTGTTTTGTCACGTCGCGATCGTCCCCTGCCGAATTTCCAGTCCCGAACGCATCATAGCGAAGGACGGCGACGCCGGCGGCGCTCAGCGCCGTAGCGAGAGCGAGAAATGGGCGATGGGCACGGATCGTTTCCTCACCGAAGGGGGGCACGAGCAACGCCGCTCGCCGCGCGGGCACTGCTGTATCGTGATAGACACCGTAAAGGGGGGCCTCACTGGTGCCGAACATCATCGGCTCCATCGGGGGGCTCTCCGGCGGCGGCGTGGCCGCCCTTTCGGACAAGGGCGCCATCATCCCTGCCCCGGCGTCGTGGCCCCGGCGGCGGCCTGCTCGAGGGTTTCAAATAACAGCGCCCGCGGCGTGATGACCTTCCCCGTGGCTTCGCGAAAGCGTGTGGCAACCCGTGCGGCTTGCAACGATTGCCCGCCGAGGGTGACGAAATTGTCCGTCGTCGAGACGGTTTCGACCCCCAGAACCGCCTGAAAGGCAGCGGCAAGGGCCTGCTCATCCGCTGTTTGCGGCGGGCGCCCTCGGCTCTGGCTTATCTGGCGCCCCGGCGCGGGCAGCGCCTTGCGATCAATTTTGCCGTTCGGCGTCAGCGGAAGACTGTCGAGCACCACAAAGCGTTGGGGGATCATATAGTCCGGCAGAAGGGCCCTTAGACCCCGCCTTAGGGTGCTGGCTGTGGGCTTGCGACGGCCAGAAGCGGCACTCACATACCCCACCAGCATGGCCTCACCGGCGCCATCCGTGTGCACCGTGGCGGCGGCGGCGCCCCCTGCCGTGACCTGTCCGAGGGCGTTTTCCACTTCGCCGAGTTCGATGCGAAACCCCCTGATTTTGACTTGGGCATCGGCCCGGCCCAATAGCCGGATGACCCCGTCCGAGGTCAACACAGCCCGATCCCCGGTGAGGTAGACTTTCCCCTCAAGGCCGGAGTCCGGCGGCGCCTCGGTAAACCGGGCGGCGGTCTCCTCAGGCCGCGCATGATAGCCGAGGGCCACCCCCTCCCCGCCAATGATTAATTCGCCTGGCGTATCCGGCGGCACCCGCCGGTCATGCTCATCGAGAATGCTGAGAACGGTATTGGCGAGGGGCCGACCGACATGGATCGCCTCAGGCGTATCGATTCGCCCCGCCGTCGACCACACCGTCGTCTCCGTCGGTCCGTAGACGTTCCAAAGCGATCCGACCTTCGGCAGGAGTGTCGCGGCGAGCGCCGATGGCAAAGGCTCCCCCCCGCAAAGCGCGGTGAGCCCACTATGGGGGCCAAGACCGGCATCAAGTAACAACCGCCAAGTTGCGGGGGTGCCCTGAAAAAACGATGCTGCCTCCTCACGCAACAAGGTGACCATCGCCTCCCCGTCCGCCGCCTGATCATCGCTCGGTAGAATGATCGACCCGCCACAGATCAGGGGCAGGAACCATTCGAGCAGCGCAATGTCGAAGGAGAGCGTCGTCACCGCCAAGAGACGATCGTCCGCCCCGAATGACAGAAGCGATGCCATGGCATGGAGGAAGTTCGCTAATTGCGGATGTCCGCCCTTCACACCTTTGGGTTTACCTGTGGAGCCGGACGTATATTGCAAATAGGCAAAATCGGGCCTGTGTGACGACAGGCCGCCATCCACAGATGCGGCGGTGTCCGATTCCTTCGGGGAAAGATCCGCGGGCCCAACAACGAAAGCAGCGCCGCTGTTCTCCACCAGATAAGCGCGCCGAGCCTCGGGATGATCGAGATCGATGGGCAACGCCACGGCCCCCGCCCGCCATATGCCGATCAGCGCGGCGACCAAATCGGGATTGCGGGGTCCCGCCAATCCCACCACCGGCGGCGTGTCAGCCTCCATGGGGGAGAGGCGGGGCTGTAATTCAAGGGCGATTTGACAACTCCGGCGCTGCACCTCGCCATAGCTGACATCGGTTCCCATGAACCGAATAGCGGTGTGGGTTGGATGGGCCGCGGCCTGTGCATCGAACAGCGCCACCACATCTCCGGGCGGCCATTTGACCTCAGTGGCATTGAGGCGGTCCCAAACGGGGTCGGTCAGGGGGCTCATACCGTCACCGGCAAGGATGCCGCCCCTCTCCAAGTGACCCTTGCCCCCGGCGCGGCGGCAAGAGCCGCCATATAGCCGATACGCGGCACGCGATGCCAAACCGCAAGACCACGGGCGGTCGCCGAAAGCGCCCCGCTTCGATGGGCGATCGCCAGACCTGTACGGGCCGCTTTTCCAACAGCCTCCATCGCCGTCCAATGGAAAAGAAAGGATCGTTTGGCGCCCTGCGATCCGGCGGCCTCGATCTCGGCAGCCGCGGCGGGGGCGAGATGATCTCTCGCAAGAGAGGGAATCTCTTCATCCGGTACGCCATCGAAGGCTTCGAGGTCGATTCCTAGGGGGCCGTGATCGGCGAAGGCGAACAGCGCAAAGCGGCCCGATCGGGTGTAGCTCACCGCTGGGGACCCTCCCCCCGGCAGCAGGGCACGCCCGCCCTTCAGCTCGACCGCCTCCGGCCGGCAGCCATAGGCGCAGGCCAGCTCATATTGCCGAAGGGCGCGGCCCGATCGTTGCCGACATTGAGGTCTCGTTCCCCTTTCCCCGGGACCTCCACTGGGTTGGGGGCTCTCATCAAGATCGAAAAGACGCACCGTAATCTGCTGCACGAAAAGGCCCTTCGCTGCCCGAACACTCCCCACCCCTTTATCGAAAAGGCCCTTTTCTTTCATAAACCCTTTGCGTCTTTTTTTGGTGACCGAGACCCCAAAACGCCTAGGCCCGGAGGCCCTTGGGGCCTAAATCATGATTTATGGCCTCATCCCCTTCGCCCGCAGAACAGCTGAAGCAATTGCTCGCGCAGACGACCAAGGCCCTCGCGGCCGAGCCGGATGTGACGGTGAAATTCGTCGGCGATAAACCTCAAGTTGCCGGGACGGATGTGCGCCTGCCCCTTCCCCCCCGCCGAATGGACGAAGCGCAGCTGGCCGTGGCGCGCGGCCATGCCGATGAAGCGGCTTTGCGCCTTGCCCACCACGATCCCGCGCTCCATGCGCGCCTTGCCCCGCAAAACGCTGACGGGGCGGCGGCCCATACGGCACTTGAGACCGTGCGTGTCGAGGCCCTTGGGGCCACGGCGCTGGACGGGGTCGGGGACAATCTTCATGCCTCCCTCAGTCAGCGGCTTGAGGACCGTGGGTATCGCCGGATGGAGGATCGCCAGGATATCCCCCTCTCCGATATTCTCGGCCTCATGGCGCGCGAGCGCATCACCGGACGCCCGACGCCGGACGCAGCGCGGGCCTTGGTCGACCAATGGCGGCGCGAGATCGAAGAGCGGGCCGGGGATAGCCTAGAGCGGCTCGCCGATCGCACCCTTTTTCGGGACCAAACCGCGTTTTCCGAGGCGGTGCACTCTCTGCTCCGGGATCTGGATATCGGCGATCCGACCACAGATCACGAAGACAGCGAAGATGATGAGACAGAGGGCGACGACGACGAACAGCCCAAAGACACCGAGACAGGCGGTGAGGACGACGCCGACACAGAAGGCGAAGACGGCGAGGATGAAAGTCAGGAAGACAGCGCCAAAGAGCCGGCGATGCCGGAATTTGGCGAGGCTCGGGACGGAGAAGCGGAGGTTGAGACGCAGCCCCTTGATTGGGAGCCTACGGACGATGACGCCGACGCCCAGGCGAACGCCGAAATGCAGCGTCGTAACGAACCGCTGGCCGACAGTAATGCCTCCTATGGGATCTATACCAAGGACTTCGACGAAGTCGTTCACCCCCTCGATCTGGTCGACGCCGCCGAGCTGGCGCGACTTCGGCAAACCCTCGACGGGCAACTCGAAAGCCTGCACCAATTGGTGGCCCGCTTGGCAAACCGGCTCCACCGTCAGCTACTCGCCCAGCAAAATCGCGATTGGCGGTTCGATCTCGACGAGGGTATTCTCGATGCGTCGCGCCTTTCCCGGGTGGTGATCGACCCGACCCAACCCCTGTCCTTCAAGCAGGAACAGGATCAAGCGTTCCGCGATACGGCGGTCACGCTGCTGATTGATAATTCAGGATCCATGCGCGGCCGTCCCATTATGGTCGCCGCCCTTTGCGGGGATATCCTCGCCCGTACTCTTGAGCGCTGTGGGGTGAAGGTCGAGATCCTTGGGTTCACGACACGCGCCTGGAAGGGGGGGCAGTCGCGGGAGAAATGGGTGGCCGAGGATCGCCCGAAAAACCCCGGTCGGCTGAATGATCTCCGTCACATCATCTACAAGCCCGCAAGCGTGCCCTGGCGTCGGGCCAAGGACAATCTGGCCCTGATGCTCAAGGAGGGATTGCTGAAGGAAAATATCGATGGAGAGGCCCTGCAATGGGCGCATGATCGCCTGATCCAGCGGCCCGAGGCGCGGCGGATCCTGATGGTGATTTCCGACGGGGCGCCGGTGGACGATACCACCTCGTCGGTAAATGGCGGCGGATATCTCGAACGGCATCTGCGTGAGACCATTGCCTTCATCGAAAACGCCTCACCGATCCAGTTGATCGCCATCGGTATCGGTCACGATGTGACGCGGTTTTATGACCGTGCCCTGACCATTCAGGATGTCGATCAGCTTGGCGGGGCCATGACGGAGCAATTGGCTGACCTGTTCGCCGATCAAAGCGATGGGCGCCGGCGCCCCCGGCGACGTAGCCGATGAGCGGGCGATACGGTCTTTGCGGATTGGGCGCGCTGCTCGTGGTGATGACCAGCGCAGCGGCACAGCAGGTCACTCCCCTGTCGCAGCCCTTTCCAGGGTTCAACAATCGTCCCATTCACATCAATTGCGCGACCCAGATGGTCTCCGGCATCACGCTGACCGCCGCCGATGCCCGGTTCGGCGGGTTCTCCGCCCTCAACCTCTCCAAGGACGAGATCGTTCTCCTGTCGGACCGGGGTCTTTTATGGACGGGAACCGTCGGCCGGGATCAGAACGGCTATATTACCGAGGTGATCTCCCTTACCCCCCACCCCCTTGCCGACGCTCAAGGGCGTTTTCTCGGCAAGCGTCGCGGCGATGCCGAAAGTCTGGTCATCGAAGGGCAGCGCCTTTTGATCGGTATTGAGGGAGATCATCGTCTCTCATGGTTCACCGAAGACGGTGATCTCTATCTCGAGGAAGAGCCCCCGTTCTACGCCGTCGGTCGGAACGCCCTGCCCAATAATGCGGGGTTTGAAGGCGTCACCGCCTGGGCTGACGGATATCTGGCGATCACGGAGCATACGCGCCCTTCGGATGGGACAGCAGCGCTGACCTATCTCTCCCGCGGGGGCGAGGTGTTGGGGCGCTGGAGATATCGTCCGGCGGGGGACTTTTCGCCCACGGGGCTGACGACTACTGCCGATGGAAGCGTCTATGTCCTGGAGCGCGCCTTCAGCGCGCTGTCCGGCCCAAGGGCCCGCTTGGTGCAGCTGTCGCCTGAGGCCCTTCGCCTGGAGGAAACCCCGCCGTCGCCTCCCATTCTTGACGGGCTCGAACTGGCGCGCCTGACGATCCTTCATGGCGTCGACAATATGGAAGGTCTTGTCGTGGAGCCACTCGAAGATGGCACGTTGCGCGTGCATCTAGTGTCGGACCACAATTTCAACCCTTTGCAGCGAACCGTGATTGTCGGCTTGCATATTGACCCTGGCTGTCTCACCGCCCCTGATACCGAGGACAATGCCGACGCCGCGCTGCACTAGCGGCCGCCAAGTCCGCTGAGGGGAATGACCCTTGGGCGCAGCCAAAGATAGGGCAATAGCGCCAGTAGGGAGAGCATCAGCCAGAGCCCGGTCTGAGCCAGCATCCACAAGCCCCACGGCACGCGGGTCCCTGTGAACAGGATCAGGTGGAACATTATGGCCTGAAGGCTAAGACCGATCGCCAGACCTATGAAGGCCGGCTTCCACCACATCATGCCCCTGAGGGCGTGATAGGTGGCGGCGACCACCCCCCCCGCCATGAACCACGAGCCAAAATAGGCGAGGACGAAGCGCAGGCTCGGCCAGTCGCCGGGTTCAATATCGGACAACAGCGCCGCGACCAAGATCGCCGCCAACACGACCGTCATCCCCCAGGCCCAACACCACGCCCGGATCGCCATCCCGGCCCCCTGGCGTCGACTCGACAGCATCACAACGAAGAGGGCCCCGGCAAAATAGAGGTCGCCAATTGATAGCCATTGGCTCGGCCTCAAACTCGGCGCCGGGACCAAGGCGTCAAAACCACGGAACGCCAGATCCGGGCTCAGCGAGGCCATGCTGATCAAGATGAACAGGGCGAAAGCCCAGGCCCCGGCCCTGGCACCGCGCAGAAGGTTGCGGGCCACCCAGTCCCCGGCCCGGCGGATAGACCCGACCTCGGGTCCCATCAGCCGCTCGGACCAATATTGGTCCTCAATCGCATCGAGGCGAGCGCCCGCGTGAGATTGACGGCGCCGATCCAGATCGTGCCGCTCGGTCATGGAACTGAGATCAGGCTGACGCGGCAGCGACGATTTCGCGCTTCAGCCGGCGCGCCCGGTCCGAAAGACGCTCATCCTTCGCTTTCAGGAGAAACGCGTCGAGACCCCCGACGTGATCCACCGAGCGCAAGGCGTGAGCGGTAATGCGAAACTTGAACCGACGCGACAACCGCTCACTCTCAAGGGTCACCTTGCACAGATTGGGTTCGAAGCGACGTTTGGTTTTGTTGTTCGCGTGGGAAACATTATGTCCGGTGATTGGACGTTTTCCTGTAAATTCGCAGACGCGCGACATGATAAGGCCTCAATATCGGAGCATGAACGGTTTGACACGAAGTCGGACAAACTTGTTTAAGCGCGATCGGCTATACCTCCCCGCTCTTTCCGTCAAGGCCGAACGCCCCCACTCGGTGGGAGATCGCCCGGATTTTCCTTCTTCGCGGGACGGTAAGGAGCCATTGGGGATGAATAACGTTAGAAATAGGCGTTTGATGGAGGAGTGCCCTGTGAAGAGTAAAAAGGTGACCGCATCGCTCAGCGCGATAGCTGTCCTCATCATGGCGACGGGCTATGCCGTTGAGGATCGCGATTACCCGCCGGAGGGGACATCGGCCTGGCGCCATTTATTCGCGGTCGACCCCTCCCCCGAGGCCCTCGCCTTTGCGCCCCCCGCCCCGGAAAAAACCGAGGCCACTCGCTACACCGCTGAGTTCAAGGGCGAAATCGCCGGTTTCGATATTGGCCGGATCTATCTCGATATCGAGACCTCGCCGGAGCGCTACGCCGTCGATTATCGGATGCGGCAGAATGGAATTGCGCGCTGGTTCTCCGATGCCGAAGCGACCAGCCGGGCCCGCGGCCATTTCGGCGACCAAAATCGCATTACCGAGCATTATTACTTCAATCACGATTACGAGGCGGAAGACGACCAGCAATATGTCGAGATCTATCGCCCCTATGGTCAACGGCGGATGCATCTTTGGACAAGTCCAACCTATTCCTTCCGGGAGCCCGTCTCAGAGGGACAGGCAGCGGACGCGGTCGATCCAATGTCGGCGCTTATCGGCCTCAGTTTCACCGCGGTGCCGGAAGGGAAATCCCCATGCGACCGGGAGATCGACGTGTTCGATGGTCGGCGCCTCTTTACCCTCGAAATGCGGGACGAGGGGACGGAAAACCTCAATCGCCGAGGCAATAATCTCTATAATGGATCAGCCTATAAGTGCCGCCTCCATCAAGAGAAAATCGCCGGATACCGGGAAAAGGATCTTGGTGACGTCAATGGCGATCTATGGGTCTATCTGGCCGATGTGCCCGATCCGTTCAGAACACCGACCTTTGCCTATGTCCCCGTGATGATCAAAGGCAAGCAGGGGATCTTTACAGCCTGGCTGGAAGGCGAGAACCCCACCATTACGTCGCCGGACGGCAAAACCATCAATCTCGGCACCCTGCAATAAGGCAACGTCAGCGCAAGACAATGCGCCATCCCTTGTGCGGCAAATGCTATTGCACCAGGGCAGCGGCCTTCATGTCGCGACCATCGAGGGCGGCAAGGGGATCGCGGGGCTGGAGTTCGTGCCGCAGCTCGAAATGCAGCTGGGGTTGCCCGACGCTGCCGCTCTTGCCGACCTTCGCGACGATTTCGCCCTGGCGGACCTGCTCACCCTTTTGGACCAGGATCGAATCGGCATGGGCATAGGCCGAAACCCACCCATCGGCGTGCCTGATCAACAACAGATTGCCATAGCCCTCCAGCTCTGAGCCGGTATAGATCACCTCACCATCGGCGGCGGCACGGATCGGTGCACCAACCGGAGCGGCAATATTGATCCCGTCATTCCGAAGACCGTCCGCACTCGTCCCAAAAGTCTTGATGACCGAGCCCTGCAGGGGCCAGGCAAAGCGGGACTCGGCGGTCTTGCTCACGAGAATTTGTTGCCCTTGGCGACTTGGCAGGGGGGTCGGCGCCGCCTGAACCCCCAATTCTCTGGCGGCAAGGCGCGCATCCGAAGAGGCGGAATACCCTGCTTGCGGCGCGTAGCTCGGCGCCGCCGACATTTGCGATTGCGGCATGGGCCCCGTGCCGGGGATGACCAATCGCTGATCGATCGACAACGGATATGGCGGCATCAACCCGTTCGCATTGGCCAAAGTTTGGACGGGAACGGAAAACCGTTGCGAAAGACTATAGAGCGTATCGCCCTGCTGTACGCGATAGGCGGTGTCGAGACGCTCGACGACGGGCGCGGATTGATAGGAGGGCTGGCCATATTGCAGCGCCTGAGGCGCCATCGTCGCGGTCGGCGCCGAGACAGTGACATAGCGCGGCGCCTGTGGTGCCTGCGGCTGCGGCGCGCTGACGGCTGCCTGCATCTGCTGGGGCGGGGGCGCCATCTGCACCGGCGCGCCCGGCACTCTTAATTGCTGGCCGATATCGAGACGATAAGGCGGCGTCAGATTATTGGCTGCGATGATCTCTCCCGGCGCCACATTATAGCGACGGGCAAGCGCGTAAACGGTGTCGCCCGCCGACACGCTGACGGTTCCCCCGGCGGCAGACGGCATTTGCGATTGGACAGGAGCATAACGCACAGGCTGCGGCACCGGCGCCGCGACGGGCTGCATTTGCGGCGATGGCTGTTGCGTCGACACTTGCTGGAGCTGCGGCATCGGCGATTGTGTTGTGACCGGCTGACGGTACTGAACGGTCCGGTTCAGATTTTCGTCGGCTGGAGTGCCCATGACAGCGCTCGGCATCAATGTGGGATCGGTTCCATATTTCACGGGGACCATCTGTGCCCGGGCCTCCCCCAGCATCACCGCCGCGGCCGTCACGACAAGGCCAAGGGCCGTATGGGATAGCAATGTGTTGCGCATGGAACTCTCCGGCGTCGATCAACTTTGATTAAGAATCCGCTGCTGCTCTTAAGATTGTCCTAATTCGAGAATTCTGGATCACCACGCATGACAAAAAAAGCAATTGGTGGTGAGAGAGCAAGACATGACTCAATATCCCTCCGACTCCGATATCCTCTCCTATCTGCGAAAGCGGGAGGAACAGGGAGAGGAAGCCCCCACCCAGCGCGATCTTGCCGATGTCTTCTCCGTGAAGAATGCCGGGCGGCGCCAGTTTCGCGCGACTCTCGCCGATTTGCGCGATGAAGGGCGTATCGCCGTTGAGAACCGCCGCATCTTGCTAAAGGGGGGGCCTCTCCCGCCTGTCGTCGTGCTCGATGTGATCGACACCGATTCCGACGGTGACCTTATTTGTGAGGTGATCAGCGCCGAAGCGCCGGCCGGCACCAGCGTCGTCTTGCCGTCCACACAGGCGGGGAAGGTCAAGCCGCCCATCGGGACCGGCGACCGCTTTCTAGGTCGTCTCACCGCCCTTGAGGATTTTCACTATCATGCGGCCCCGATCAAGCGGATCGGTCGCGGCGCGACCCGGACGCTCGGGGTCTATCGTCCCCATCGACGCGGCGGGCATGTCGATCCCGTGAGCCGAAAAGCGCAAAGTCTCGACATCGACAGCCGCGATGCGAACAATGCCGAAGAAGGCGACCTGGTCTGGGCCGAACCGTTGAATGCCCGCGGCTATGGCCCCCGCAAGGGGCGCATCGTGTCGATTGAGGGACATGTCGACGACCGGACCAATTGGTCGCTCATTGCCCTCGCCGAGCAGGATATTCCGATCCATTTCCCGCCGGAGGTTGTCGAGGCGGCAGAGGCGCTGACGCTGCCGAGCGACCTCAGCCCCTATGAGGATCTGCGGGCCCTCCCCCTCATCACCATCGACCCCAAGGAGGCGAAGGACCACGACGATGCGGTATTCGCCGAACCCATCGACGAGGGGTTCCGCATCGTGGTGGCCATCGCCGATGTGGCGCAATATGTCCGCCCCGGCTCGCCCCTCGACCAGGAGGCGAAGAGGCGGGGAAATTCCGTCTACCTGATCGATCGGGTCGTCCCGATGCTCCCCGAGGCCCTCTCCAACGGTCTTTGCTCCCTCAAGGCGGGGGAGGATCGCACCGCCCTGTGCTGCGAGCTGATTATCGGCCCCAATGGCGGCAGGAAACGTCACCGGTTTTTCCGGGCCTTGATCAATTGCCATCGCGGCCTCGCCTATGAAGAAGCCCAGGCCGCCGCCGACGGACGCCTGACCGACCGAACCCGTGATCTCAAGGACAGCGTCATCGATCCCCTCTGGGCCGCGTGGCAGGCGCTTGAGACCGCGCGACGAAAATCGCCCTCCCTCGATCTCGATATGCCCGAACGGCAAATTCTGTTGGCGGAGGACGGCGCCGTCGACCGGATCGTCCGTAAACAGCGGCTCGATGCCCATCGTCTGATCGAGGCCTATATGGTCACCGCCAATGTCTGTGCGGCGGAGACCCTCGAATCCGCCAATCGCGCTTTGATTTATCGCGTGCACGATGTCCCCGACGAGGAACGGATCGACGGCTTGCGGGTCTATCTCTCCTCGATGGGCTATTCCCTTCCCAAGGGGCAGGTCCTGAAGCCCGCTAAGTTCAACCACATCCTTCGCGCGGCAAGAGACAAAGACGAGACCGATCTGGTCGCCCTGGCTGTCCTCCGTACCCAAATGCAAGCCATCTACTCGACGGAAAATCTTGGCCATTTCGGCTTGAGCCTGCGTCGGTACGCGCATTTCACCTCGCCGATCCGGCGCTATGCCGATTTGACGATTCACCGGGCCCTCGTCTCGGCACGGCGCCTCGGTCCGGGCGGGATGAGAGCTGAGGATGAGGCCCATTTGGCCGATGTCGCGGAGCATATCTCCGTCACCGAACGGCGCGCGGTGGCGGCCGAACGGGCGACCCAGGACCGCTATCTCGCCTCCTTCCTCGAAGATCGGGAGGGGAACGATTTCCACGGACGGATCTCTGGGGTCACCAGGGCCGGCCTTTTCGTTACGCTGGATGAAACGGGCGCCGATGGCTTCATCCCGATGCGGAGCCTCCACACCGACTATTATCAGCATGATGAGGAACGAAACGCGCTGATTGGGCAACGGAGCGGGGGGCATTATCATCTCGGCCAGCGGGTCGAGGTCCGCTTACTTGAGGTCACGCCGCTCCAGGGGGGGCTCCGTTTCGAAATGCTCTCCTCGCCCGAAGCGGTCGAGACGGCGCCCGCCGCCTCGTCAGCTGAGAAAGCCGCCAAAAAACGGGGAGCAACAGATGGCGCGCGGGGGCGTCCCGGCCAAAAGCCGCGAGGGGCCAAACGGGGAAAACGGGGGGCCGAAGACCGTCCCCCCAAATCCGCCGCGCAGGACAAGCCTGCCTCATCGGCCAAGAGAGCGCCAGCGACCCCCCCCCGAAAAGCAACCAAGTCCACAAAACCAGCGGCCGGTCCCCCATCGCCCGGCAAGGCCCCTTCCCCGGGCGATCATGCCGAGAACAACGGCCCCAAGATCAGGCGCCGCCCCAAAAAAGCGGGGCCCAGACGGTCCGCGAAGCCGCCCCGCTCCTAGCCCACGGGACCTGCCCCTCACGACCTAGACCGCCACCGCCAATGTCGCCAAAAGGCAGATCCCAATCCGGCGGAGAGACCGGGAAACCAATGAGGAAACCGGCATGTGGAGCCGTCGACGCTTTTTGACGACTGGAGCCCTCGGCAGCACTGCGGCCCTGGCCGGCTGTGATTGCGCCGATCGATGCGCCGCCCCGGGGACGATCCCCGGCGGCGAGGAGCGTATCCGCTCTCGCGCGTTGAAGATGGTGACCACCTGGCCGAAGGATTTCCCCGGCCTTGGCCAAGCGGCAAAGGATACCGCCTCTTTTATTTCGATGATGTCGGGCGGCGCGATCACCGTCGATGTCTATGCCGCCGGCGAATTGGTCGGCGCTTTTGATAGTTTCGACGCGGTATCGAGCGGAAGCGCCGATCTTTATCACGGGGCTGATTATTACTGGACGGCGAAGTCTCGCGCCTATCCTTTCTTCACAGCCGTTCCGTTCGGGATGACGGCCACCGAGCAACTGGCCTGGATCGAAGGGGCCGACGGCCAAGATTTATGGGACGAACTTGCCGCAGGGTTCGGGATCAAGCCCTTTCCCGCGGGCAATACCGGCCACCAAATGGGGGGCTGGTTCCGTCGCGAGGTCAATACGCTGGACGATCTGATCGGCTTGAAGATCCGGATGCCGGGGATCGGCGGCGAAGTGATGCGACGAGCGGGGGCGACGGCGGTCACGATCCCTGGCGGCGAACTTTATCAATCCCTGCAATCCGGGGCGATCGATGCCGCCGAATGGGTCGGCCCCTGGAACGACCTCGCCTCGGGCTTTTATCGGGAGGCGAAATATTACTACTGGCCCGGTTTCCACGAACCCGGCGCGCAGCTCTCGATCGGGCTCAATCTTGAGGTGTGGGAGGATATGACCGCCGCTGAAAAGCTCCTGATCCAGAACGCTGCCCGGGCGGCGAACAACCTCTCCATCGGTAAATTCCAGGCCCTCAACGCCAAGGCTCTCGACATCCTGGTCAAAGAGCATGGCGTCCAACTCCGACGTATGCCGGACGATGTTCTCGCCGCGCTAGCCGCCGCCACCCGCGATGTGCTTGAGGAAATCGCTGCGGCGGGGCCGTTGGAGCGCCGGATCTATGACAGTTTCCGCGAGAGCCTGACCCAGTCTTTGCGGTGGAATGCGATTTCCGACGCGGCCTATCTGGCCGTTCGGCGTGAATTATTGGGCGACTGATGGACTGGGTCTGGCGAACACTCACGCGCACCGATCAGGGGGCGATCCTATATCTGGCGAAGGTCTTGCCCTTGGTTGTGATCCCCGGGCTCATCATCGCGCGGCTTTTTTTCCTATTGATCCCGCTCTTGGGGGGGAGCCTTCCCGATCAGTCAGCGATCAGCGGGGCGCTCGATCCCGACCAGGGCTGGGGGGTCTATTCCCTCAGCCTTCTGACCTATATCGTGATTGCCCCGATTGTCGAAACCCTGATCATGGCTATGGTCTTTTGGGGCCTCGGCCGTCTCGGCGCCGGACAGCGCGGACTGATCCTCGGCCAAGTTCTCTTTTGGGTGGGACTTCATTCCCTCGCGATCGCCGGATGGGGACTTACCGTCGCCTGGGCGTTCTTTATCTTCTCCGTGTGCTTCCTTACTTGGCGATCCAAAGGTCTTGGCGCGGCAATCGGCGTGACAAGCGCTCTTCACGCCGGCAACAATACCGTGGCGATCCTCCTCCCCTTTCTTCTGGGGGCGATGGAATGACATTTGCCCTTGCGGCGATCCTCGGCCTTGTCGCCCTGGCCCCACTGACCCTTCTTGTCTCACTGCGCCTGCCTGGGCTCGCTACGGCCATGACCCTTTCCCGGTGGCTCTTGAAGATCGGATTCGGTCTTGCGGCCGCTGCGGCGCTCTTCATCGCCATGGCGCAACTCGGCGCCGTTGTGACCCGCAACATATTCGGGATCAATTTCATCTGGCTGCAGGAAAGTGCCGTCTATTTCTTTGGGCTGATGGTGCTCTTGGCACCGGCGGCCATGATCGTCGCCAATAGTCATGTGCGAGTGGATATTTTCTACACCGATTGGTCTGAGCGCCGTAAACGGATCATCGACCTTGTTGGACTCCACCTCTTCGTTCTGCCGGTGGCGCTCTTGATCGTGAGCAGCGGCACCCCCTACGCGCTGAAAGCGTGGCAAGTGCTTGAGGGGTCACCAGAGCCAAGCGGTCTTCCCGCCGTCTTCCTGCTCAAGACCCTCGTGCCGACCTTTGGCGTCCTGCTCGCCCTGGCGGTTGGGGTCAGAAGTCATGACCTCCTGACCGGGAAGGGGCGGTCAACCGCCGCGCGGGAGACGATATGATCGATCAAATCGTGCTCTGCCTCTGCGCCTGCGCGACCTGGCTCGACATCGCGATGGTCGTGACGTTGTGCGCGGCCCTGCTGCTGGGCTTTCCCGCCGCCCTCACCCTGGCGGGGACGGCCCTTGCCTTTGGCGCCTTTGGCCTGATGATCGGTGCCTTCGATGCCAGTTTCATCGCCGCGCCATTCCCGATCCGCATTTTCGGGATCGTCAATAACAACGTCCTTCTCGCCGTGCCGATGTTCGTCCTGATGGGGGTCATCCTTGAGCGGGCCAAGATTGCCGAAGACCTTCTTGAGACCATGGCGGCCCTGTTCGGCGGGGCGAGGGGCGGACTTGGTCTGTCGGTCCTCGCCGTAGGCGCGGTGCTGGCCGCCAGTACCGGCATCGTCGGCGCCACGGTCGTGACAATGGGTCTTCTCAGCCTGCCGACCATGTTGCGCAGAGGCTATTCCCCCTCCCTCGCCGCCGGAACGATCGCGGCCTCAGGCACGCTGGGTCAGATCATCCCGCCGTCGATTGTTCTCATTCTACTCGGCGAAGTGATCTCGAATGCGTACCAAGAGAGCCAACTGGCCCAGGGGCTCTTTGCCCCGCGGGCGGTCTCGGTCGGCGATCTCTTTGCCGGGGCGCTGCTGCCAAGCCTCCTCCTCGTCTCTCTCTATGGGCTCTATCTCGGCGCTGTCGCGCTGTTTCGGGCGGAGGCCATGCCCGCCGTGCCGCTGGCGGATCGGCAGGCCAGCCGGGCGAGCCTGAGCCGGATCGGCAACGCCCTCCTCCCCCCGCTTTTGTTGATCGGCGCCGTCCTGGGCTCGATCCTCTCCGGCAAGGCCACGGCCACCGAGGCCGCCTCCCTCGGCGCCATCGGGGCATTGCTCATCGCCGGGGGACGGCCAGATATGGGGACCATTGTCAGTCGGCGGCTGAGCACAGGCGGCGTTATTGCAATCGTTGGCTTACTCTTGCTCGATGGAGCGCTCGACCTTCGGCTGGGCCGTGCGGCGATCTCTCCCTTTGAGATGACGGGGATCGGTCTTGCGCTGATCGCTTGCCTCGCCCTTGCCGCCGGCCTCCTCGCCGCGCTGTGGGGCATCAGCCGCGCAGGTCTGATGCGGCCGATTTTGCGCGCGACAGCCACCACCAACGGCATGGTGTTCATGATCCTGATCGGCGCGGCCCTGTTCAGTCTGGTCTTCAAGGGGCTTGGCGGTGACGAAACCATTGCCAATGCCCTCGGGGCGATCCCCGGCGGTGTCGTTGGCGCCATGATCGCCGTCATGATCGTCTTGTTCGTTCTCGGCTTTTTCCTTGATTTTATCGAGATTACCCTGGTCGCCATTCCCCTGGTGGCGCCGGTTCTGTTAACCATGGGCCTTGATCCCATCTGGCTTGGGGTGATGCTGGCGGTCAATTTGCAGACCAGTTTCCTGACGCCCCCCTTCGGCTTTGCCCTGTTCTATCTTCGCGGCGTGGCACCGCCGAGCCTTAAGACCGCCGACATTTACCGAGGGGTCCTGCCCTTTATTGCCATCCAGGCGGTGTTACTCCTGATTTTGGCGATGGTCCCGGGTCTTGCCACCTGGCTGCCGACCCAGCTTTACGGAGGATGATGTGAGCCAACGCCGTGCCCCCCCCATCGAGCCGCTTTGGCTTTACGGTCGCCATACCGTGGAGGCCGCCCTCGGCAACCCCCAGCGTCATCAGGTGAAATTGCTCGCCACACGGAATGCCTTGGGGTGGCTGAAAGAGCGGGGCCGGACGATTACCATCGACCCCGTGACGCCGAAGGATATCGACAAGGCCCTGCCGCCGGGGGCGGTCCATCAGGGGCTGGCCATGCTGGCCAATCCCTTGCCCTCCCCCTCATTGGCGGAGATCCTGGAGAACGGTGAGACCGGTCCCCTTCTCGTCCTTGACCAGATCACCGACCCGCAAAATATCGGCGCGCTGTTTCGTTTGGCCGCCGCCTTTAGCGCCAAGGCGGTGATCGCGCAGGACCGCCGAACACCCCCCCTTGGCGGCCCCCTGGCAAAAGCCGCGACGGGCGCGGTGGAGTGTGTGCCGTTCATCCCGGTCGTGAATATCAGTCGTGCCCTGGAGGCGATCAGGGAAAAGCATATCCCCATATTCGGACTTGCCGGCGAAGGCGCACTGTCTCTGCGGGACACCGCCCCAACGCGGACTTGTGCCCTTGTCCTCGGCGCAGAGGGTAAGGGGCTGCGCCCAGGCGTCCGCGCCGTTTGCGATCAGCTTGTGGCGATCCCTATCGATCCACAGATTGAAAGCCTCAATGTGGCGACCGCCGCCGCGATCTCCCTCTACCATCTCGGACGGGAGGGATGATCCGATTGGCCCCTTAGCTGCCAAGGGCGGCCTCTCCCGCCAATCGCACCCCTAATTGCCTCAACTCCCCCTCGCTCAAAGTGCCGTCTAAATTGCTGTCGGCCGAGCGATAGACGGAGATGCGATAGGCGGCGAACTCTTGGGGACGCATCGCATTGTCTTCGGCGAAAATCGAAAACACCTCCCGTGCCGAGAGATCGATCGCCCCACGCTCGGCGATTGAGAGGGGCGGAAGCGGTCCTTGCGGGAGGGCGACGGTGATTGGGACGATAAGGGGGAGATCGACTTCTCCGCGAAGTCGGATGAGTTCCGACATCACCAGATAGTGGCTGGCAAACTCGTCCCGATCGAGAATGCCCGACCCATCCTGGTCGATGCGCTGGAACAGCCCTTGTGCCTCCTCGGCGATCGCCGGCAATGAAATCGGCACCTCCCTCGCTTGATCATCGAAGGACCCGCTGCGCAATGGAGCCGCTGTCGTTGCCGCCCCGATCAACAAGCAGACACCGGCAAGCCCGGCGGAGATAAGAGGGTGCATGGGGACGCTCCTTTTGGCTTCCCCCCTCCCCTGAGCGGCGCCTGCGCCCATTGTGTGGCCGCCCTTAGGCCGAATGTGGTCTTGTCGTGAAAAAGGCGCCCTTTATGGCGCCTTTTTGTGTTCTTCATCCGTTCCATCCGGCGCCTCAGCACCCCGATGGAGAGCCGACATCAGCCGACGATCTCATCATCCGTGAAGAAGAATTTGATCTCCTCGGCCGCCGTATCAGGGCCATCCGATCCGTGGACGGAATTGGCTTCGATATTCTCAGCGAATTCCGCCCGGATCGTTCCCGGTGCCGCCTCTGAAGGATTGGTGGCGCCCATAATCTCACGATTTCGGCTGATCGCGTTTTCCCCTTCGAGAACCTGAACGACCACCGGGCCCGACGTCATGAACGAGACAAGGTCGCTGTAGAAGGGGCGCTCTTTGTGGACCGCATAGAAGCTCTTCGCCTGATCTTCGGACAGGCGAATGCGCTTTTGCGCCACCACGCGCAGACCGCCATCTTCGAGCTTGGCAATGATTTGGCCGGTCAAATTCCGCCGGGTCGCGTCGGGTTTAATAATCGAAAACGTTCTTTCGAGCGCCATGATGAACTCCTTCAATTCAGTGGAAAAGCCTGCGGCGCATAACAACGCCAAAGATACACAGCAAGCCGCTTGGCGGGATCGGCCGCGCTTTCTAAGGGATGGGGATGAAGCAAAAGGGGAAAACCGTCGCCAAGGGGGATTTGCCCACCAAGATCTGTGCGCAATGTGCTCGGCCCTTCTCTTGGCGGAAGAAATGGGAGCGCGATTGGTCAAACGTGCTTTATTGCTCCGCGCGATGCCGCGCCGATGCGGCAAAGCGCGACCGATCGGCGCGATAACCGGCAGCGCCCTCGCCCTTCGGTCCGGATGACCCACCTTTCTGCCATGACAATGGACAGTTTTCACGACCATGCGCCCATTGAGGCGGCGATCTTTGGCATGGGGGGCATCGGGCGCGCCATGGCGACCGAACTAGCGGCCGACCCGATGATCTCGAAAGTGCATGGCTTCTCGCGCAGCGCCCATCCCGTTGAGGGCGTCGAGACCCACGCCTATGATCCCCAAGGGTCGCTACCCGACCAACTCAAAGCGGTCGCCTTCGACAATCTGCGTCTGTGCGTGGTGACCGTCGGCGTGCTCCATGAGGGGGAGAACGGCCCGGAAAAAGCCCTTAAGGATATCGACGACGCTTGGTTTCTGCGGGTGATGCGCACCAATACGCTGCTGCCGATGCTGATCGGGCAAGCCGTTGCACCGCTGATGCCCCGGCACGGTCGAACCCTGTTCGGTGCCCTCTCCGCCCGTGTTGGCAGCATTAGCGATAATCGCCTTGGCGGATGGTATAGCTATCGGATCTCCAAGGCGGCGCTGAATATGGGCTTAAGAACCATGTCCATCGAGACCCAGCGTCGTAACGACGAAGCGGTCGTGGTGGGCTTGCATCCGGGGACCGTTGACACCGAACTTTCGGCCCCTTTCCAAACGAGAGTGCCCGAGAAGAAGCTTTTCTCGCCCCGCTATTCCGCCGCCCATTTGCTTGAGGTTCTGGATGGACTCCGCCCCGATCAATCGGGCCAATGCTATGATTATGCAGGAAAATTGATCGATCCCTGAAGAGAGATGGTGGGCGTACCAAGGTTCGAACTTGGGACCCCTACGATGTCAACGTAGTGCTCTACCGCTGAGCTATACGCCCATCTCTTCACCGGGGAGAGGTCCAATACCGATTAGAACGCGTATGTTCAAGCGCCTTTTTCCGCCGAACAGGCGTTCGCGATCCGCGCAAGATTTTATCCACTTTGATAGATTAAAGTGAGAGCTTGGTCTGCGTAAGCCGGACAGAAGCATGATTGATTTCAAGAGCGTTCACACCAATCTTCACGCGACGGTCCTGATCGGCGCCGACGAGGAATGGGAATGCCGTGTTCGTCGGATCTCGGCAAAGGGGTTCTTGATTCAGGGGGTGCAAGGTCAACCAGATGAAGGCACCCGAGCTGTCCTCTATCTCAACGCAAACGAACGATTTGTCGGCATTCTTCGACAAGCGGCAAAATACTTCGCCACACTGAGCATCTCTGATCAACAGCGGGCGCGTGCGATCGAATGCATGGACCTGTATGAGGGGACAGCGCCGCCACGGGTAGCCAACCGCATCGGTGACGAACCGGTGGAGAACCGGGTGCGCATCGAACCGAAAGAGGTCACGGTTCTTCTAAAAAATGGGGACGAGGTCACCGGTCAGTTGACGGATGTGTCGCGCAGCGGACTTGGCGTCTCTATGCCGGCGGTATTGAGCCCCACATCGATTGTGACCATTGGCGGGCTGACTTTGCGGGTCAAGCGAACCCACACACTCGGCTATGGATTTGAATTGCTAAACGGCATTGCGCGGGATATTTCGGAGGCGAGGGCCATGGATCTAATCCTCCGCGCCGCCCTCAAACCTTCGGATCGAGAAACTGCTCTCAAACGCATGACGAAATTCGCCCTTACGGGGTGAGATCGATCTCAGCCTTGGGCGGACGAGGAACAATTCGCACATATGAGAAAGATGTGGCACATGATGGCCATGCGCCACATCCAATAAGCAATATCAGCTGCGTTTAGCGGTTATTGTTTTCGTCGACATCAACCTCGGCATCTACATCCGCATTGATCCCCTCGTCATCGACGAGTTCGGTCTCTTCGCCATCGGCGTCATCTTCGGGGGCATCGACCACGGGGACCTCAACGGTCACTTCACGCGTTTCAACCTCAGGCCCACGCACTTCGTATTCAGGCAGGCTTCCCGCATCCCCTTCGACGTCGACCTCAACGGATGGCAGGCTTCCCTCTTCTTCTTGATCCACGTCGAAGAGATAGAGACCACCGAAAATAATGATGACCAACACAACAATGCCGGCAATAACTTTACCCATTTGTAGAACTCCCATAATTCAGCCAATCAACGACTGCTAAGAGGGAAGGTTCCAATCAAGCGACAACAGTTTCTGAAGCGTTCAAGGGCCCTGCGCGGTTTGACCTCACCAGCCATGGGGGAACCGCCCCGTCAG
Organism: Parvularcula bermudensis HTCC2503; assembly: GCF_000152825.2. Classification (NCBI taxonomy): domain Bacteria; kingdom Pseudomonadati; phylum Pseudomonadota; class Alphaproteobacteria; order Parvularculales; family Parvularculaceae; genus Parvularcula; species Parvularcula bermudensis. The sequence continues at coordinate 2,129,846 of NC_014414.1, read as the reverse complement.
CCAAGCACCCGACGGGCAATCACACGGCATTTTTCGACCATCGCCGGGTCACGCTTGTCGTCGGCCGTCACCAGGGCGTAATCAAGCACTGTCTCGATACCGTCTGGAGACGGATGGCGAGGCCCGGCAAGACGCGTCGCCAATGTTTTAACGAGATGACGGGCCTTTTCGGCGTTGCCGGACAGGACCTCAAGGACGTTCGTCACCGACACCGCCTCTTCTTCCGCATGCCAACAATCATAGTCAGTGACCATGCCCACTAACGCATAAGGGAGCTCCGCCTCCCGCGCGAGTCGCGCCTCCGGCATCGCCGTCATCCCGATCACATCGCAGCCCCAAGACCTATAGAGCTGGCTTTCCGCGAGGGAGCTGAATTGCGGTCCCTCAATCGCCAGATAGGTTCCGCGGGCATGAACGGTGAGGCCATCCTCCTCAGCGGCGTCTCGAACACGTCCCGTAAGGCCGGCACAAACTGGATGGGCCATCGAGACATGGGCCACGAGACCTGAGCCGAAAAACGACGAAGGCCGCGACTTTGTCCGATCAATAAATTGATCCACAAGAACGAAATGCCCAGGCGCCATCTCTTCCCGGAAAGATCCGCACGCGGAAAGAGAAACCAGGTCGGTCGCCCCGAGCATCTTGAGCGCGGCAATATTCGCGCGGTAATTAATGTCCGAAGGCGCGATGTGGTGCCCTCGCCCATGGCGCGGCAGGAAGAGCACCTTAATCCCTTCGAGCTGCCCTTCAACGATGTCGTCGGAGGGCCGCCCCCAAGGGGTCTCGATCCTGTGGCTTGAAACCGCTTCAAAACCATCAATTTGATAGAGGCCACTGCCGCCGATAATGGCCAGAGTGACCCCGTGGCTTGCCGTCATCAGTGTACGTTACGCCAAATTTGGCGATAACTCAGATAAACGATGGTGGCGAAAATCACCAAATAAAGGATCACGAAGCGCCCCTGCGCCTTGCGCTGTTCGAGCTTAGGTTCCGAGGCCCAGGTAAGAAACGCCGTAATATCCTTCGCATACTGCTCAACGGTCTCGGGAGAGCCATCCTCATAGGTCACGACCCCCTCGGAGAGCGGCGCGGCCATCTTGAACACGCCGCCATAAATCACCCCATCTTCACTGAGGTAATATTCATCGACGTCAGCTTTCAGACGATCCTTGAGGATATGCCCTTCATCATCGATATATTCATCCCGCACCAATGCCGTCGTATCGCCCGCATAATAGACATTGTAATACTGACCTGCCGGCACATCGATCGCCGCGGGCGGCTCCGCATATCCCTGCAACAAGCTGTAGATATAACTGGCGCCATGGTGCCGGGCTTTGACCAGAAGGCTCATATCCGGCGGATAGGCACCGCCATTGGCGGCCATCGCCTGCTGGCGATTGGCGTAGGGCGAGGGCAGATAATCCGCCACCAGCCCCGCTCGTTGGAACATGTCCCCGGCATCGTCCGGCCCATCCGTCACCTGGAACGACGCCGCCAACGATTTCACGACAGGGTTCTGGGTCGGAAGAGAGCAATCGGTGGTCTCAGGGATCCCCAACCCCTCCGGGCAGCGATCGAGATAATAAGGTGCGCCCCTCTCCGCCAAATGCCGGAACGCCACGAGGCGCATTGAATGGCAGCTTGAGCACACTTGCTGATAGACCTGAAAGCCGCGCTGGAGCTGCGCTTGGTCATAGGAGCCGAAGATCCCATCGGAATGCCAATGGGGATGGAGATATTCCTTCACCGCCCCTTCGGCCGCCATGGCGTTGGCCCCAAGCGACAGCGCTCCCATCAGACCCACAAAGGAAGATTTCAAGAAACCGAACCGCATAATATCACTCCGCCGGCGCTGGGTTGGGGATGTCGGTGGGGCCAGGAACGATATCAGGACTTTTCTTTTTGTCCTTGATCACCGCCTCCGCAATCGATTTGGGCATCTCCTTCGGCGTTTCCGTCACCGACAAGACCGGCAGAATAATGAGGAAATACGCGAAGTAATAAGCCGTCCCCAATTGGCTCAACAGGATAAAGGGCTGCTCCGCCACTTGTGCGCCGAGCCACCCCAGAAAGCACACATCCAAAACGAAAATGAAGAACCACAACCGGGCGATCGGCCGATACCGCATCGACCGAACCTTCGACCGATCAAGCCAGGGCAGGACGAAGAGGATCAAGATTGACCCCAACATCACCAACACCCCGCCCAGTTTCGACGTAATGAAAAAGACGTCGAAGGTGATCGCGCGCAACATGGCGTAGAAGGGGAGGAAGTACCACTCAGGCACAATATGCGCCGGAGTCACAAGGGGATTGGCCTCGATATAATTGTCAGGGTGCCCCAAACTATTTGGCATAAAATAGACAAAGGAGGCGAAGAGAATAAGGAAGACAATGATCGCGAAGCCATCCTTCACCGTATAATAGGGATGGAAAGGCACGGCGTCTTTCTTGACGTCCTTAATATCAATTCCCGATGGGTTATTGTTCCCCGGAACATGCAATGCCCAGATATGCAGGATCACGAGCCCCGCAATCAAAAACGGCATCAAGTAATGGAGGGCATAGAACCGATTGAGCGTCGGATTATCGACGGAGAATCCCCCCCAAAGCAGCGTCTTGATCGGATCCCCGATAATCGGCACCGCCGACGCCAGAGACGTAATCACCGTTGCGCCCCAATAGGACATTTGCCCCCAGGGCAGCACATATCCCATGAAAGCCGTGCCCATCATCAACAGGAAGATGGCAACGCCGAGGCCCCAGAGGATCTCGCGCGGTTCCTTGTAGGAGCCGTAATAGAGCCCCCGGGCAATGTGCAAATAGACCGCGATGAAGAACATCGACGCGCCGTTGGCGTGCGCATACCGCAAGAGCCACCCGTAATTCACGTCGCGCATAATATGCTCAACGGATTCAAAGGCGTAATCGACATGGGCGGTGTAGTGCATGGCAAGAACGACACCGGTGACGATCTGCACCATCAGGCACACAGCCAGGATACCGCCAAACGTGTACCAATAATTCAAGTTCTTCGGTGTCGGGAAATCGACAAAGGAATCGTAGCCCATCCGGACCACCGGAAGACGCTTGTCGATCCACTTTTCGATGCCGGTTTTGGGGTCGTAGGTACTTTCGTGGGCCATGATGGTGTTATCCCAGTCTGACGGTCGTCTCGGTCACAAATTGCAGCGGTGGCACGGCCAAATTCTCCGGCGCGGGGCCTTTGATAATACGGCCGAAGGGATCGTAATGGCTGCCATGGCACGGGCAGAACCAGCCGCCATAATCGCCTTTATTCTCCCCCGGCTCGGTCCCCAAGGGCACGCAACCCAAATGGGTGCAGACCCCAAGAACCATCACAAAATCCTGCGCCTGCCCATCGGGGCCGACCAGGCGACCGGCGGCATCGGCCGGCATATCCGGCACATTGTCGTTCCGGCTTGCATCGTCCTTGAGCTGGCCGCTCAGCGCTTCGGCGCGGGCAATCTCAGCGTCGGTCAGGCGGCGAATGAAGACAGGCTTGCCCTGCCACATCACTTTGATGGCCTGGCCGATCTCGACCCCGGCAAGGGACACTTCCTTCGTCGCAAGGGCCCGCACATCGGCGGCAGGGTTCATCTGATGGACGACGGGGATGGCGATGCCCACCACGGCCGCCGCCGCTGTCCCGCTGGCAAGCAGGTGAATGAAATCGCGGCGCCCCTCATCGGGGGTATCGCTTACTTCGGCGGTATTGTCTGTCGAACTCATCAACTCTTCCGTTGAAAGGTCCCGCTCACCGCAGGACGAATGTATCAAAGCCATGTGCCACCCGTCGCCGCTCAGGTCCAGCCGCAAAGCCGCATTCCTCGGCAATCGCCGCGCGGCGGGTGGTCGCGTCTTCTAATTCCCTTGATATCAATAGTGAAACTCTCGCTCCTCGGGCACCCGGGAGAACGCAATTTTCGTCCCCAGATAGTCAAGATCGAGGTCGCGTTGATCGGCCAACATCACATGCCGGGGACGCGTTTGGCCGGGTCGGTCCGGTTGCCGGTCCGGCAAAGCCCATCGCGCAAGGCGCCCTTCCTCATCGGCATTGAGGCGGTCGATCGCTGCCCATAGGCGGGCCCTCTTGGGGTCGGCCTCCTCGGGGTCGGCTTCGATCGGCCCATCGAACAGCGACCCCTGGCGCGCTTCGGCATCCCCTTCCCCCACCAGCCCGTGCAGAAAAATGCTGACACTCCCCAAGCGCGCGCCCCGCCGCAGCTCAGGAACCTGTTCAAGGGCCCGCTCCCACAGCCGGTCGAGGGCCCGCAAGAAGGTCGTGCTGTCGGTACTGAGATCAAAGCGCTCCTCGAAAGCGATTTTGCGGCCCTGCTCATCCTTCAAGGTCAAGGTCAACCGCGTCGCCAGCCGATCCATCGCTCTGAGCCGCGCCGCCGCTTTAAGAAGCAAGGCCCGGGCAACCGGACGGGCGCCCTTGGCCGTCCTCAAGCCCGAGGTCAGAACGCGCGAATGGCCCACCATGCCCTTCTTGGTGGCAGGCTCAGGCACCTCATAGCCGTGAAACGCATACCAAAATCGCTCCCCCTGAACGGATCGCCAAATCGCTCGCGCCTGTTTTGGCGCCAGGGCCCAAAGAGCGTCGATATTGGTCACGCCACTGCGCTCAAGACGCTGCGCCATATTAGGGCCGATCCCCGGAAGGTCGCTTAAAGCCAATGAAGACAACCGCCCTGGAAGATCCTCCATCATCAGCACTGTAAGACCGTCAGGTTTTTGCAGTCCCGCGGCGAGTTTTGCCAGGAGCGGCGTTTGCGCAATGCCAATCGAATTCCGAAACGACGGACCTATACGGTCGGCAATGACCGATTTGACCGCCTCCGCCTGAATCCGCGCGCGATCGGGGGAGGCTTGGGTCCGATCGAGGCGGAACGTCGCCTCGTCGATGGAATAGACCTTTCCCAGCGGCAAGACCGTCTCAATGGCGCCGATTAATTCCTTGTGGAGGCGAATATACCGATCGTGTCGGGCAGGCCTCACCGCCACCGCCGGGCAGAGATGCCGCGCCTCCCGAATTTTCGTCCCCCGGCGGATCCCAAAGGGTCGCGCCTCGTAACTGACGGCGATCGCGCTTGAATATTCCGACCGGTGCGGGGTGATGACGACGGGACGCCCCGCCAATGCCGGCTCATCATGCTGGGCCGCCGCCGCAAAGAACGCATTGAAATCGATATAGAGATATCGCAGCCCGTCGGCGGGCCGATAGGATCCCGTCATCGCCAAATCGCCTCCCACATCGACCAGATGTCGTGAACATCAGACAATGCGAACATAACAGGAACATTTTGCCAGACAAGGCTGACCATAGGCCGCTGGCGGCAAGGAGAGGCCGAAAAGGGGGAGCGGTCGCCTCCGGTCGCGGGGCACACCAACTTCCCTCTATCCGCCGGGCCGCAAAGGCCCTAGGGGCCGCGGCATGAGTGTTCTTCGCAATATTGCCATCATCGCCCATGTCGACCACGGGAAAACCACCCTCGTCGACGCTCTTCTGCGCCAATCGGGGGCCGTCCGCGACAATGCGGAAATGGCCGAACGGGCCATGGATTCGAACGATATCGAGCGGGAGCGCGGCATCACGATTCTCGCCAAAGCGACGAGTGTGGAGTGGACCTCCCCCAAAAGGGGCGAGACGCGTATCAATATTGTCGATACGCCGGGACACGCCGATTTCGGCGGCGAGGTCGAACGCATTCTATCCATGGTCGATGGATGCGTGCTGTTGGTGGACGCCGATGAAGGCCCAATGCCGCAAACCAAATTCGTTCTGTCCAAGGCGCTCGGGCTCGGGCTCCAGCCGATTGTGGTTCTCAACAAGGTGGATCGACCGACGGCGGATCCCGACCGGGTCCTTGACGAGGCCTTTGATCTGTTCGCTGCCCTCGGCGCCGATGAGGAGCAGTTGGATTTTCCGAGCCTCTATGCATCGGGTAAGGAGGGATGGGCCGATCTATCCCTCGACGGACCGAAAAAGGATCTCTCCGCCTTGTTCGAAACGATCCTCGACCGGGTGCCGGCCCCCGCCCTCGACGAGGATGCCGCGACCCAACCATTCCGGATGTTGGCCACGACCCTTGAAGCCGACCCGTTCCTGGGGCGCATCCTCACGGGGCGGATCGTCAGCGGTCGCCCCGAGGTCGGACAGCAAATGAAGGCCCTCGACATCGAGGGCACCCTGGTGGAGCAGGCCCGCATCTCCAAGGTCCTGGCCTTTCGCGGTCTCAAGCGCCAACCCGTCGATACCGCCGAACCGGGGGACATCGTTTCGATTGCCGGATTCTCAAAGGCATCGGTGTCAAATACGCTCTGTGCCCCGGAGATTTCGACCCCCCTGCCCGCCCGACCAATCGATCCCCCAACGCTGTCGGTGACCCTTGCGCCGAATGACTCCCCCCTTGCCGGCCGGGAGGGGGACAAGGTCCAGTCGAGGGTCATCCGTGAACGCCTGTTCCGCCAAGCCGAAGGCGATGTCGCCATCCGCGTTACCGAGACCGCCGACAAGGATGCCTTCGAAGTCGCCGGACGCGGAGAGCTTCAACTTGGTGTCCTGATCGAAAACATGCGCCGGGAGGGCTTTGAGCTCTCCGTTTCCCGTCCTCGGGTCCTGTTGCGGGAGGAGGATGGCCAGGTCCTGGAGCCGATCGAAGAGATCGTCATCGATGTGGATGAGGAATATTCAGGCGCGGTCATCGACACGCTGACCCAGCGGAAATGTGAGCTTCGAGAAATGAAGCCCGCCGGTGGGGGGAAAACCCGTCTGGTTCTCCACGGTCCCGCCCGGGCCCTGATCGGCTATCACGGTCAATTCCTGACGGACACACGGGGAACCGGGGTCATCAACCGGTCCTATCTCGAACATGGTCCCCATCGCGGGGCGCTGGAGAGCCGTCGGACCGGCACCCTGATCGCCAATGGGTCCGGTGACGCGGTGGCCTATGCCCTGTGGAACCTCGAAGATCGAGGGACCTTGTTCATCGATCCGGGAACGAAGGTTTATGAGGGGATGATCATCGGCGAGAACGCCAAGCCGCAGGACCTTGAAGTCAATCCTCTCAAGGGCAAACAGCTCACCAATGTCCGAGCGGCGGGGAAAGATGACGCCGTCCGCTTGACGCCCCCCCGGAAAATGAGCCTCGAACAGGCGATTTCCTATATTATGGACGACGAGCTGGTGGAGGTGACGCCGCAATCCGTTCGCCTGCGGAAGCGCTATCTTGACCCTCACGAGCGCAAACGGCACGCAAAATCGGCGGGGTGAGGGGCAGCGCCCTCCCCCCTCTCCTCCTGCCTTCTCAGTCCGTCGTGATAATGGTGACGCCCTCGACTGGAGCGGTCGTCTCTTTACTGACGGCTTGAGGCCCCATCTCCCCTCTCGTGGTTACAGACCCCGTGGTTACAGAGCCCGTGCTTGTAGGGGGGGACGGACGATTGGTCGTCGTGGTGGGCGTGCCCACCGACTCCCGGATCGAGGATAATTCGCTTTGCGCATTCTCGGCCTCTGCAAGGGCCTCCTGGGCGCGGGCCTCGCTCCGCTCGACCTCCGTGACGGCGGCGGCGACGTCGTTTGCATCGTCGGCGACTTTTTCAATGGCCTGAAGTTGCTGAGCCGCCGTATCGGCATAGCGGCGGAGGGCATCGGCCGCCTGCTGCGCCTCCTCCACCGTCACGATCGCCGCGTCAGCCGAGGCTAAAGCCGCCTGGTTATTCGGCGCAAGATCGGCAAGATTATCGGCACTCACCCGAACCGAAGAGATCGCCTGGTTCAGCTGCGCCTCCAATTTGTCGGCGCGCGCCGCATGGCTGCGGGCTTGATCCAAAGCCGTTTCCAAGGCCGCCATGGCTTCTTCGTGGCGCTCAGCGATGCGCACCGATGAGGAGGCCTCGCCTTCGATATCGGTCGCGGTCGGCGCCTCGCGCACAAGCACGTAAACGGCGATGGCAAGAGCCAGAATAACGGTCAATCCAAGAACGGTTCGCACGGCAAGCTTCCTCCTATCGAGGCATAACGCCTAATCTGCGAGGGAGTTCACACCAACGATCGAAAGGCCAAGGTGCCGCGAACAGCCGTCACGAGATCCGTTCGGGGAACGGTGACCTGGGCAGGCTGTCCCGCCCGCCATTCTGCGTTGCTCTCGATCTCTTCGGAGAGTTTTGCGCCGAGAATGAGGTCCTTCACCGTCACCTGACCGGCGGATCGCTCATCGTCGCCCTGGATGACCACGGCGGCGGCACCGCGTTTATCGGCATATTTCAATTGGGCCCGCATGCCCGACCCGCCGAGATAAACCTCAGCCCGCATGCCCTGCGCCCTGATTTCCCGCGCCATCAGGTGATAGTCGATCATCTGTGTCGGCTCGAGGGCGAGCACCACGACCAATGGGGCCTCGTCCTCTTCCCCGCCCCGGTCGGTCAAGGCCGCGAGGAGCCGTGAGACGCCGATCGAGCATCCCACCGCCGGCACACGGACCCCTTTGAACCGCTCGACCAGGCCGTCATACCGCCCTCCCGACCCGACGGAGCCGAACTGTACGACCTCTCCTTTGTCATTCTTCACCGGAAAGGTGAGTTCGGCTTCGAACACAGGCCCGGTGTAATAATCGAGCCCTCTGACCACTGAAGGGTCGATACGAACATGCGGCGCATAGCCCAATGCCGCCAATGTGTCGGCAATGGAGGTGAGGTCCGCCAAGCCTTCCCGCCCGGTCTCGTCATCCCCGATCAGGCTTGCCATTGCTTTGAGCGTCGCTTGGGTATCGACCTGGCCGCACGCCATGAAGGCCAGAACCGCCTCGATTTGATCGCCGGCGAGCTGCGCCCCTTCGGTAAAGTCGCCGCTGGCGTCCTTGCGCCCCGGTCCGAGCAGGAGCGCCACGCCCTCCGCCCCCAAACGATCATATTTGTCCATCGCCCGGAGAACCCCCGCAGCCCGCTCGGCATCGTCTGGATCAATGCCGATATGACGCAACAGCCCTGACATGATCTGACGAGAGGAGACCCGCACCACGAAGTCTTTCGCGTCGATACCAGCCGCCAACACCGCGTCGGTGAGCATCATGATCGCCTCGGCATCGGCATGCGGTCCCGACGCCCCCACCGTATCGGCATCGCATTGGGTGAACTCCCGAAACCGTCCGGGCCCGGGCTTTTCGTTCCGCCAGACTGTCCCGACCTGATAGCGGCGAAACGGTTTTGGCGATTGGTCGTAATATTCTGCGACATGCCGAGCCAACGGCGCGGTGAGATCATACCGCAGGCTCATCCATTGTTTGTCATCGTCCTCGATGCTGAAGACACCCTGATTGGGGCGATCCGTGTCCGGCAGGAATTTGCCCAAGGCATCGGTATATTCGAATGCCGGCGTTTCAAGGGGCGTGAACCCGTAGGCGGCATAGACCTCGCAGATTCGCGCCAACATCCTGGTTTCCGACAGGAGCTCGCGACCGGCGCGATCCCGAAACCCCTTCGGCTTTCGCGCCTTGGGCCGAAAGACTTTTTGCTTCTTTGACATTCCCGCCGTTTAGAGAGACCGGCCGCCGGAAGAAAGGGCGGACTGAGAGCCGCTTTTCCGCCGTGACAAACCTGGACAGACTGGTACTTTCTCTCCCGAGAGGGGAGCTCACCATGAAACGATCACGCTTGATGCTGCCACGCAGAGGGCGATCACGCAGAATGCGGTCCTCTTTGACGGTGTCGGGTCTTATCGTCTTTTCAGGCGTTCTCGCTGCCTGCGCGACCGTTGAAGAGGCGGCGGCCCCCGCCCCGGCGCCGGTGATCGTGGCGCCCACAGGCACGATGCCCCTTCCCCCACCGCCGCCCCCGTCGGTGCCGACAGCCCCCCTCCCGGATAGTGTCCCCTCAGATGACGCCTTGGGAGAGCTCGCGCCCTACGGGTATCAAATGGAGCGTCGCTCAAGCGAATATGAGTACGTCTTGGAATCCCCCTCCGAATTGACCGAGGATGACGCGGAGGCGGGGACTGGGGCGGCGACTGGGGCGGCGGATTTTCCTGACCTCTTCGCCGGCGACGACACCGAAGGAACGGGGACAGAAGCCTTGTCCATGCCCGAAGCCGAGATGCCGGCCGAGCCGGACATGGACATGATGGACATGGACATGATGGACATGGCGGATGAGCCCTTCGCGGAGACGGCGGCCGCTGTAGAAGGCTGTCTCAGCACGGGGACATGCGTGGCCGTCGATGTCCTTTTCGGCACCAATCGTGATGTGGCCTGGAACAAGCCGACCGAGAGCTTCAACCGATTTGGCACGACGCCCCAAACCCCCTTCAAACCCACGGATGCCGGCCATCTCTGGCTGGGCGAATTGACCGTGACCGTCCCCCAGCAGCGGGCGGCGGGGGCGATCACCCGACCCCGCGAAGTCATGGGGCGGAGGATCGGCTTTCGTCTCGACCCTGAGAAGCATTTCGTCTTTGTCGACTATCAACCCCTGACGGAGGACGGGTTTGCGTCCGCCTTGGCCGATGACGACACCGCCTTTGTGTTCATTCACGGGTTCAACGTCGCCTTCAAAAGCGCGGCCATGCGGGCCGCCCAGTTAAAGGTCGACGGCAAATTCAATGGCCGGGCGATCATCTATTCCTGGCCCACCCAGCACACGACCGGCCCCTTCCCTCAGGAACCCTACCGCCAGTCACGCCAGGCGGCAGCGGCGGCGCGACCGCATTTTCGCCAGTTCCTGGACTTGATCCGTGCCGAAACGGATGCGCGCAAAATTCATATCGTGGCCCATTCCATGGGCAATTACATGATGATGGAGGTTCTGGCGGCCATCAGGGCGGAAATCGAGGAAGAGATGGGCAGCGAGGCGCCGCCGACCTTCGGTGAAATCGTCTTCGCCGCCCCCGATGTCGACCGGGATCGGTTTATCGACCTTGTCGAGCAGATCGATGGGCTCGGGACGGGCCTCACGCTCTACGCCTCCTCCCGGGATGTCTCGATGGAGATCGCGAGGCAGCTTTGTCGCCTTGAAAACGGCGATCGGTGCCCGCCGCGGGCAGGGGATATCCCCGATCAGGGGCCCATCGTCATGACCGAACCGGCCCTTGATACGATCGACGTTTCCAATCTGCCCAATCGGGGATTCCTGCCCCTTGATGAGCATGATTATTACGGCGGCGACATTGTCGTCTTGCGCGACATGAGCGACCTGATGCAGACCGGTCGGCGTGCCCCGCGGTCCTCGCTCTGGGACGAACTGGATGCGGCCCTCGGCCGGTATTGGTCGTTCCCCGAATCCTATCGATAGGCCTCAATCAACCTTAGAAAGGGGCAATACTGCACCTGCCCCTCTGTCTTTCGGCCAACACGGCTTATCTGATCATTATCCTATTCTACTTCGAAGAGGCGATCATGTTCGACGATCTCAAGGGCCGCAATGCGGTCATCACTGGCTCCACCTCCGGCATTGGCCTGCACTACGCCCAAGGGCTGGCCGCGCTGGGGGTCAATGTCATGCTCAACGGTTTCGGCGACGAGGCGAAAATCGAAGAGACCCGAAAGGACATTGCCGACACCTATGGCGTCACGAGCCTCTATAATGGGGCGGACATGACCAAGCCCAAGGAAATCGCCGGGTTGATCGCCGAGGCAAAGGACGCCTTCGGACGGATCGATATTCTGATCAACAATGCCGGGGTGCAAAAGGTCTCCCCCATTGAAGATTTCCCGGATGAAAAATGGGACCAGATCATCGCGATCAATCTGTCCTCAGCCTTTCACACGATCAAGCACACCGTCCCAATCATGAAGGCGCAGAATTTCGGCCGGATCGTCAACACCGCGTCCGCCCATGCCCTTGTCGCCAGTCCTTTCAAGGCGGCCTATGTCGCCGCCAAGCACGGCATTATGGGACTCACCAAGACCGTTGCCCTTGAGGTCGCGGAGAACGGCATCACCTGCAATGCGATTTGTCCGGGCTATGTGAAAACTCCCCTCGTCGAGGATCAAATCGCCGATACCGCCAAGGCGCGCGGCATGACCGAGGAGGAAGTCAAGAAGAAGGTCATGCTCGAAGCGCAGCCGACGAAAGAATTCGTGACCTATGAGCAGTTAAACGGACTCCTCGCCTATCTCTGCTCCGATGTCGGGGGGGGATGTACGGGCACGGCGTATCAAATCGACGGTGGCTGGACCGCGAAATAACCCATGGCGAAAGCGCACCCCAAACCGATAAACCTCGCCCTCCAGGGCGGGGGTAGCCATGGCGCCTTTGCGTGGGGGGTCCTCGACCGCCTCTTAGCCAAGGACGAGGTCACCATTAACGCCGTCACCGCCACCTCGGCGGGGGCGATGAACGCGGCGGTCCTCGCCTATGGTCTTCACCTGGGCGGCCATGAGGCGGCTCGGGAAAAGCTTGAGGAGTTCTGGAAAAAGGTCAGCGAAGTGCGGGCCGATTTCGGTTGGACCCCGGCGAATTTGCTTGAGGCCATCCCCGGCTTTCGCCGAGCCTCTCAAACCCTCAACTATTTCTTTCTCCAAACCCTCCAGCACAGCCTGTCACCCTATCAGGTCAATCCCTTCGATTATAATCCGTTGAAGGATGTTCTTACCGATGTGGTCGATTTCGAAGAGTTGAAGAAATGCGAGGCCACAAAACTGTTCATCACGGCCACCAATGTGCGCAGCGGGACGGCCAGGGTCTTTCGGACCGAGGAAATCTGTGCGGAGCACATCATGGCCTCGGCGGCTCTGCCCAATCTCTACCAAGCGGTCGAAATCGACGGCGAAGCCTATTGGGACGGTGGCTATATGGGCAATCCGAGCCTTTGGCCGCTGTTCTATCAGACCGAGGTCCAGGACCTATTGATCGTTCATCTCAATCCAATCGTCAGAAAAGACATTCCGAAGCTGAGCGGTGAGATCGCGAACCGTATGAATGAGATCTCCTTTAATTCCTCGCTCCTCAAGGAATTACGGGCCATCGCCTTCGTCCAGAAACTGCTCCGGGATGACTGGCTCAAAGATGACTTCAAGGATCGATTGTCGAACATCCACGTGCATTCAATCCGGGCGGAGACCACCTTCCGCGACATGAGCCTCGCCTCGAAATACGATACCGCTTGGTCCTTCCTCACCGACCTCAAGCAACGCGGGATCGAAGAGGCCGACGCCTGGATCGATACCCATGGAGAGGCTATCGGCAAGCGAAGTACCGTGGATCTGCACGGGGATTTCCTGGACGGCGAAACAATCCTCAAGGCGCAATAAGCGAGGGGCGGTCACGGTCTTGCCATATCCAGGGGCCAGAAATGGGCCTATTGGAGCCGAAATCTGAAGGGGTGAAGACGCGTGACGAGGGAGCAAGGGCCCATTGCCGCGGTGGGCGGTGTCGTTTTCAAGGGCGATGATATCCTGCTGATCCAGCGGGCGCGGCCCCCCTTTGTCGGCCATTGGAGTATTCCCGGCGGCAAAATTGCCTATGGCGAAGCAATGGAGACGGCCCTCAAACGGGAAATCGCCGAGGAAACTGGGGTCGATGTGCAGGTCTTGGGTCTCATCAATGTCTTTGAGGCCCTTCCCGAAGAGGCGAGCGACCGGCATTTTCTGCTGGTCGATTATGCCTGCCGCTACATTGGCGGGACGGTGCGGGCGGCCGACGATGCCGCCGACGCCGAGTTTGTCCCCTTGAACGAGGCGCTTTCGCGGCTCTCCTGGGATAAGACCCGCCTCGCCATTCAAGGCGCCCTTCCCTTTCGGCGGCAGATGTCATGAGACGGACGGGGATTCTCTGGCTCCTCGCCGCCGGGCTTATCGGTGGGCTCGCCCCCCCCGCGGCAGCGCAGATCGAAGCGCGGGAGGCTTTTATGGAGCGGCAGGACCTGCTGGTTCGTCTGGCGGGGCATTTCGGCGCCCTCCACCGCCTCGATCAGCTTTGCGGCAGAGGCTACGAAGACGACCGATTCCGCAAGCGGATGCGAGAAATCGTCCCCCTAGAGGTGCCCATGGGGGCCACCCGCCTCGATATGGTGGAGGCATTCAACACCGGCTATCGCAATATGAGCCGGGTCTATCTTTCCTGTAGCGCCGAAGCCGCCGCCGCCTATGAAAGCGAGGCGCGGGAGAGCCTGTCAGTGGTCGACCGTCTCGCCCGGCCTTTCCAGCGGCAGCGGCAGGAGTAAGGCACAGCTCAAGAGAGCGCCCTGGGCAGCGTTTCCTGAAACCGTACCGGTTCCCCCACCGGCGTTCCCAAGACCGTGCCATCCCACATGACCTTCTGACCCCGGATGATCGTGCCGACGGGCACCCCTTTGACCGTCATCCCGGCAAAGGGGGTCCAGCCTGAGAGATTGGCCATCTCGTCATCGGTGAGGGTGCGGGTTGCGCCGAGGTCAATGACGGTCACATCGGCATCGTAGCCGAGGGCGAGCCGCCCCTTTCCCGCAATGCCGAACACCCGGTTGGCGCCGGCGGAGGTCAAATCGACAAGCCGCTCAAGGCTCAGCCGCCCCTCGGCCACATGGGTGAGCATGATGGGCAATAGGGTCTGGACCCCCGGCATGCCCGAGGGGGAAGCCGGATAGGGCTTGGCTTTTTCTTCAAGGGTATGGGGCGCATGGTCCGACCCCACCACATCGAACACACCCTGGGCGAGGCCTGCCCACAACCCACGACGGTGATGGGCATCACGGATCGGCGGATTCATCTGCGCCCGTCCCCGTAAGGTCTCGTAGGCGCCAGGCGCCTCCAGCGTTAAATGCTGCGGCGTTACCTCCGCCGTCGCAATATCTTTGTTAGCGGCGAGAAGCGGGACCTCCTCGGCCGTGGAAATATGCAAGACGTGGATGCGGCGGCCCGTCTCCCGCGCGATTCTCAGCAACCGCTCGGTACACCGCAGGGCGGCGGCGGCGCTGCGCGCATCGGGATGGGATGTCCAGTCCCCTTCCCGCGCCTTATCCTTATTGGCCCGGAGTAACTCTTCGTCTTCTGAATGGATCGCGACCCGTCGCATGCCGTGCTGAAGGACCCGCCTCACGCCGTCATCATCGGGCACGAGTAGATCGCCGGTGGAGGCACCCATGAAAATCTTGACGCCGCAGACACCGGGCAGGCGTTCGAGGGTCGGCAAGTCTTCGGCATTGTCCGCCGTCGCGCCGACATAAAAGGCGTGATCGCACCACATTCGGCCTTTGGCACGGTCCAATTTGTCCTGGATCGCCGCTTTGGTAACCGTCAGGGGCTTGGTGTTGGGCATCTCAAAGACCGCCGTCACCCCACCAAGAACCGCCCCCTTCGACCCCGCCGCCAAATCTTCCTTATGCGTGGCACCGGGTTCCCGAAAATGAACCTGCGTATCGATCACCCCCGGAAGGATATGGAGGCCGCGGCAATCTATGGTCTCAGCCGCCTCGACGGATGAGACCTCGCCGATATGGGCGATTTTGCCCCCCGATATCCCCACATCGCCGACAGCACGCCCATCATGATTGACGATTGTTCCTCCACGGAGGACAAGATCGAAGCGCGCCATCGTCACAACCCCGGCGTACAGCGAGGACGATCCTCGACCAGGAGTTCCGGATCGAGAAGCCGCTCCTGCCATTTGAGCGACCAGTGCAAATGGGGTCCGGTGACCCGCCCCGTGCTTCCCACGCGACCGATGATATCCCCCTGGCGCACGAAATCACCCGTCTCAACCAAGACTTCCGACATATGCATCAGCGCCGATTCCAGCTTTTGTCCGTGGTCGATGAAAACCAGGCCCCCTTCGAAAAACATATCGTCAGAAGCGAGAGTGACGGTTCCATCCGCCGGCGCGATGATTTCCGCTCCCACATAATCAAGGGGGCTCATCCCATCCGGGGCCGCCACATCCGTTCCCGAATGATACCGCCGAGGCGTCCCGTTCACGATCCGGCGATAGCCGAACGGGCTTGAGATGCACCCCTCGGCCGGCCAGACGAACCCAGACGTCCAATGGACCGTCTCCCCCAGGCGGGCGCGCGCCTCATCCTTAAGGCTGCGATCCGCCGCAATCTTGCTGAGATCTTCTTGAGTGAAGGGATTGGCCTTATTCTCCGCGACCTGAATCGAACTTTCGAGCCATTGTTGAGGAGCGATCTCAAGGGTGCGCGGCGGCTCCTTAGTCCCATCCGGCCGAACCAGGACCAATTCGGCCGTGTCGCCATGATCGCGGCCGAACCCGAAGACGAAATTGCCGTTCTCATCAACGGGTATGGGGCGATCATCGAGAATGATCTGGCTGCCCTGCGGTGTACGGCCGAAAATCACCCCCCCCTGGACGAGATTGCCCTCAAGGACCGTCTCACTCTGATCGCGTTGAAGAGAGGTCGGGCGGGGGGAACTATCGGCGGTTTGTGTCGGCGCCGCCAGCGCCGCAAGGGCGGTGGGGACGGACACCTCGTCGGTCGTTGCCCGCCTCTCCGGCGACAGATTGGGCACCGGGGGCGCCGACGATGCGGCACAGGCGACGGGCGTTAAGAACAAAGCGAGGGCGACACGCATCAAAACGGCTCTCCTTTTGCCAAAGCCTCAAGATAAGCTTGGTTCGCAGCGGCGGCATCGAAATAGGCCTCCTGCCGATCGACACTCCAGTATCTCAAATCATCGAGAGGGATCTGCTTTTGGGTAACGGCGCAAAGGACGAAGGCGCCGGGCACCACGATCTCGAAATCACCATCGAGAAATTTGAGCCGCGCCGCGCCGCTCGTCGACATCGAAGAAAGGGTCATGCGAGGCTTTTAGCCTTAAGCCGCCCCCGGTGTCAGGCCTTGCGACCCCGAAATGCTAGAAAACTGCGTTCCCGCCCAGGATCACGGTGTGGCTTTCTACGCTCGTGTCCGAGACATCCTGAATGCCGACAAAGGGTTGAAACCCATTATTGTAGATATATTCGACCCCCATGCGCGCCCAGGGCGTCACCTGCCATTCCGCGGCAGCGGAATGCTGTTCGGCATGGTCGAACGCGGTTTCTTCAGGGCCAAAGATGCCTTGGCTGAATACAGTCGCCAGGCGCGCTTCACGACCGGCAAGGGGGAAGCGAACCCGGCTCTGGACAGTGATGGCCTGGAGGGGGGGGACATCCTCATATTGCTCGCCGGTGCGGGCATCGAAGGAGGTTGCCGGCCAGGTACCCATCGCCCGGGTCCACTCCACGCCGAAATCGATTATTTCCCCCCGGAACACTGAAGAAAGGCTCGCCAGGCCGAGGCGCTCCTGCTCGAAAATCGTCGGGAACAGGGGCGCATTGGGCGGCCCGCCGCGGGCAATGGCCTGACGCGTATGGGCCGTGAAATTATTGTTATAAATCGAATCGTGAAGGTAACTCGCAGAGAGCTGGACCGTGCCCCTCAACCGCTCAAGGCTGAGAATTTGAGACGCTTTCAGCGCGAAATTGTCCCCGAAATCATCGCCGTCGGCGGCATAGGCCACACGGATCTGCCGTTCACCGGAAAACACGGACGCAGAAGCTCGGAAGCCGCGGTGAACATAGCCGAGTTCAAGAACGGGGGTCTCGGATAGCGCCCAGAAATAATGTTGGTTTACTGAGTGCGTGAAAGGGGTGAACGTATCGAACTCGCCGAAATCGATCGTCTTCCGCCCCACCGCCGCATAGACCGGAAAGCGGTTGAGATCCCCAACGACGACATAGGCTTCACGAAGCTGAATGTCGTCTCGATCAGGATTGAAAAAGACTTCCGAATACTCAACCTGGCCATATGCGCTCAGCCAACGCTGCCAATTCGCTGTCGCCGTCAGGACGGCATTCTGGGTGATGGCGTCCGTGTTGTCCTTATCCGCATCATGTTGCGTGGGAAAACGAGAAAGGATGGGAAACTTGCCCGCGGTGTTCGTGCGCTCGCTATAAAGTCCGCCCCGCAAATAGCCGCCGACATAGAGACGGTTCGGCCTCAGCCCTCCCCGTTGATAGGCGGTCAGTAAATTCACCGCATCATCCGTCAGCCCCTCTTGGAAATCGACCATGGCGCGGGTCTGGCCCCGATGACGGCGCACCCCAGGAAGGGGCGTTGGGTGATCGTCGGCGGCCGAGGGCACGACAGCCACAGCCGATTGCGCCTCCGCATTGTCGCCGGCGGCGGCGAACAGAGTGGCCATGGACGCCAGAATGAGGACCTTGATAGTGCGCAATGAATTTCCCCTCTGCGCACCTTAGAGACGTGTCGTTAAAAGGGACCTTACGTCCGGCCCAAAGGAATAACGATGAGCGACCCCGACCTGCCCCCACGGCAAGCCAAGGCGAAAGCCTGGTTCGAAACCCTCCGCGATAAAATCGTCGCTGCCTTCGAGGCCATCGAAGATAAAGGGAGCGAGGCCTTATACGGCGATCAGCCGGCGGGTCGTTTCACCCTTACCCCTTGGCGCCGCGGTGACGGGACGGAGGATCAAGGCGGCGGTGTCATGGGCATGCTGCATGGTCGGGTCTTTGAGAAAGCGGGCATCCATGTATCGACCGTTTTCGGAGAATTTTCCCCTGAGTTCCGCAGTCAGATCCCCGGCGCCGAAGAGGATCCGCGGTTCTGGGCGTCGGGCATCAGCTTGATCGCCCATCCCCTCAACCCCCATGTCCCAGCGGCCCACATGAACACCCGCATGATCGTGACCACGAAATGCTGGTTCGGGGGGGGCGGCGATCTGAACCCCATGCATCCGGCCTATC
Organism: Parvularcula bermudensis HTCC2503; assembly: GCF_000152825.2. Taxonomy (NCBI): domain Bacteria; kingdom Pseudomonadati; phylum Pseudomonadota; class Alphaproteobacteria; order Parvularculales; family Parvularculaceae; genus Parvularcula; species Parvularcula bermudensis. The sequence continues at coordinate 2,111,144 of NC_014414.1, read as the reverse complement.
GCGATGAGGACCATGAGGACGCGCGGTTCTTCCTCGACGCCATGCGAGGCGCCTGCGACCGTCGCGATCCACATTACTTCGCCCGGTTCAAAGAAGCGTGCGACACGTATTTCTTCCTGCCCCATCGGGGGGAGCCGCGCGGCGTAGGGGGGATCTTCTACGATCACCACAATTCAGGGGATTGGGAGGATGATTTCGCCTTCACCAAGGATGTCGGTCTGGCTTTTCTCGACAGCTATCCCGCGCTTGTCCACCGGCGGCTGGAGACCCCTTGGTCCGAAGAAGACCGACAATTACAGCTGCGTCAGCGCGGACGCTATGCCGAATTCAACTTGCTCTACGACCGGGGGACGACCTTCGGATTGAAGACCGGCGGCAATGTGGAATCGATATTGTCGAGCTTGCCGCCCCTGACAGCGTGGCCGTGAGGCAATACCCCAGGGGGCGGAAGGCGGGAGGGGTCAGTCCCCATCCCCGCCAAGACCGGCAATGCCCGCAAGGATTGTGAGAAATCCAAAAACGGCGGTGGCATAGGCACCCCACCCAAAATAGGCGAGCGAGGCCGTCTCGGCGACGATCAGTTCTTTGCCGAAAAAGGCGAATGTGATCAGCGCGACCAGTCCTGAGAATATGGTGATGATACTGGTCAGCCGCCCCACTAATGGCAGCAGACCCAAAAGGCTGATCACCGCCGAAAGAAGAGCCAGGGCAATCGTCCCGACGATCAGTTTGCCGAAGATCTCCTGCTCGGGCGCACAGGCCCCGGCGACACTGAACGTGCCTTGCCGAGCGCATTCCACCGTATCCGCAATGAAGACCGCCCCGGACACAGCTGCTTCTTGAGAGAACCCGCCCTCAAAAAGCGCCCCGGAACGGTCCCAGACCCAAGGCCCAAGATAGGCGGTCGCGGCAATCGCCAACGCCAGAAGAATGCGGATCATGATAAAGCCCTCGCTATGCCCTCACCTTTAACCATAAACTTTTTGCACTGCAGAGGAAAGCGCTGTGCCTATTTGATGACCTCTTCCAGCCGCCGGTCGAGCCGCGCCAGTTGGTCGGGCCACCCTGCCGACGTCTCCACGAAACGCCGTCCCGATTGCGCAAGACTCGCGCGCTCTTCCGGATGGCGGAGGAGACGCGACAGCACCGACCCCCATTCATCGGGGCTGTCGGCGAGCAAGAGGTCCCGCCCTGCCCTCACCGGTAATCCCGCAGCAGCCCCAGAGCTTGCCACGACCGGTCGCTCCATCGCCATCGCCTCCAGCACCTTATTTTGTACCCCTCGCGCAATAGCGAGAGGCGCTATCGCGATCGTTGCTGCGGCCAAATAGGGGCGCATATCGGCCACGCGCCCCGTCACGGTGATGCCCGGCATCCTTGCGAGGGCCGTGACGGCCGGGGCCGGATCCGCCCCGACGATCCCCCAGGTGAGATTAGGATGCGCCCGCCGTAGATCGGGCCAGACTTTGGTCGCGAACTGCGTCACGGCCTCGACATTAGGGGGGTAGTTCATCCGCCCGGTGAAGATCAACTCGACGGCGGGCGCCGAGGGCGCGGCGCCGAGGGCTTCGACCGACCATTCATCAGGATCTATCCCGTTCCCGAACCAATCAGCGCTCCCCTCCGGTCGCCCCGCCCCCGCTGTGATGACCGCGGCTTCGTTCGGGGAAATGGCGAAGACCTTTGCCGCAAGGGAGAGAGAGCGCGCTTCCATGGCGGCGACCCGGTGCGCTTCGTGCCAATAGATCGGCCGCCGCCACCACGCCCCCTCCCGGCCATAGGCCGCCCATTTGGCGCTATCGGCGTCAACGAGATCGATCAGCACCGGGGCGCGGGCCCCCTCGGCATAGGGCACAAGGGCACTCGAAAAGATCACCTCCGCCGCCAGGCCCTCCCCCCGCTGAGCGGCCACCCAGCGCCGCATCTGCCGATCTTCGTACCAAGCGATAGACAAGGCCTGACCGCGTGCCGCCCCCTTGAGCGCCTGGAGCGGGGGTATCCCCTTGGGACGGCGGCGAAAGAACGACCGCTCGCACATGCCGGCGATCTGAGAGCACAGCGGATAATCTTCCTTATCGTCGACAAAGGCCCCAAGGCTGACGCGATATTTCGTGCACAGATGGCGCAATACATGGAACGACCGGATCTTGTCCCCCTTATCCGGGGGGAAGGGCAGACGCGGCGTTAAATAGAGGAGGCGCGGCTTCTCGGACATGGCGGTCACGCCAGATGGCCGGCGAGAACCGGTCCCAAATGCCGGGCAACGGGCAGAGGCAGATGCTTCCAGCCTGCCGCAAACAACGCAAATTTCGGATTATGTGGATTGACGTTAGGCAGGGGGCCGCCGTTCATCATCCTGTACTGATAAATCAGGGGCTGCGGGACAAACCCCCAATAGGTCTTGTAAGCATGGGACCCTGTCCCCCGTTTCGACCGGCCCAAGTCAAATGTCTCAATTCCCTCCGACGCGGCCTTCCCCATCATGGACCAATAAAGATAATCCCCCGCATGGGTACGCCTTGCCGCGGGGGAAACAAAAGCGTGATAGAGATGATAGGTCCGCCGATGTCGATAGGTCACAACCCCCGCCAGCGGCGCGTCATTGGACCGAATAATCGTACACGACATGTCTTCGCCGAACGCGGCTTTCAAGCTTGTCAGCCACCTGGCGGGGAACACAGGGGTCCCAAGATCGCGCTGCGCTATGGCAAAATGCTGCCAGAACAGGCCTAGATCCTCATTGTGAGAGAGCGTCAGATCGCCATTCTTTGCGGCCGCGATCGCCTTGCGAATGTCGGCGCGCTTTTTTCGGGGAATGGATTTGAGGCGATCGGCTTCGTCGCTGATGATGGCCGTCTCAAATCCCTCATAGATATCGGTTTTCTCCGCCCACAGATCGGCGGTCCCGAAGGGGGATCGCAATTCGATATAGCCTGCGCCGCGATCCCGCGCCTCCCCCTCCGCCGCCTCGAGAAGCGCAAGGCCATCTGACTGCCGTTCCGCAAGGACGCCGCCCCCGGTGGTAAAGCCCACCGAAATCAGCGCCCGTCCGAGGAGGCAGGAGCGCCTGTCGATCAGAGGCAGGCCGCCCACAATCCGTCCGCCCCGCTCGGCGAGGAGATAAACAGCTTCATGGCCATAGACTGACTGCGCCGCCGCCCCCCATCCCCAGCGGTGAAAGAAACTGCCCGAGGTCGCGACATAGTCATCCCATCGCTGCGCATCCTCTGGCCCAGCCCGGCGAATAGTCAGCCCATTCGTCATGCGGCTGATTGAGTATTGTCGGCGAGGGAAGACGCAAAGACTTTATCGATCCGTGTCCAGTTAAACTCCCCCAACAGGCGATCAAGCTTTTTCTCGGTAGAATGGAGGTTCAACCGATGCCGCAAGCGGGCTTTCAGGGGGAGGCCCGGGACGCTTGGCTGGTCTGGGTCGACCTCCCACGGATGAAAATAGAAAACACCGCTGCGCCCCTTGTCCTCAAGACCGCGCCACAATCGCCGGGTCAACAGATAAGGCATAGCGCGGAACCATCCCCCTCCGGCGCAGGTCTGCCGACGGCCCAGTAACGTCGTCACCGCAACAGGTATTTCGACCAGCCCCGACGAAACGTGATAAGGCTCCATGGGCGCAGACGGATCCCCATAATGATCGTGCGCAATCGGATGGGAGGAAGAAGAATACCCATACCCCGCCTTGGCAAGTGCGTCATAGGCGAAAGGCGTCCGGCGATCGATGGAAAACCCGGCGGCCCGAAAACCGTCAACGGATTGCCCGCTCAACTCCTGTAAAACGATCCGTGTTTTGAGGATATCTTCGTAGAAGGCCGTTTCGGTCTGATCGAAAACCTTTTGGTGATCCCAGCCATGGCTGGCCACTTCGTGCCCTTCGGTGGCCAGGCGCCTTATCATGTCGGGGCAGCGCTCAGCGATCCATCCCAGGACAAAGAAGGTGGCCTTGACCTGGTGGCGGTCGAACAGCGCCAGAATTCGGTCGATATTGGCGTCGACCCGCAGGTCTCTTTCGTCCCAAGTGTCCCGGTCAATAGCGCCGCTCAACGCCCAGACCTGGAACCAATCTTCGACATCCACGGAGAGAGCGTGGAGAGGACGGCGATCAATCTCCGCTGGCGACCTGCTCGATCTTGTCATGAAGGCCCCTCAACCGCGCCGTGAACCGTTCGCGGGATGCAAAATGCTTCTCCTCGAGTTGTTCTGCTTTGTCGCGCAATTGGGTCAAGGACGTCTTAAGGGCGGCAATCCGCTCGACCGCATCTGTGACATAGGCGTCGATGGCGGCCATATCTGCGGCACGATCACGAACGGGGGCGGCCGTTTCAGGCATGGATGTTTCCTGCGCACCGGTCTCAGGCAGAGGCAGGGGCGTGGTATCTTCCGTCTCCAGCGCGGCCGGTTCGGCGGTCTCTACCGCCGGGCTCGCCGCTTGCGCCTTTTCGAGAGGGGTCTCCGTCTCGGTCGCCTCCTCATCGGTCCCCGCCTGCTGCGCCTCTTCACCCGGCTGGGAAAGCTGTTCGAGGCGGGAATTGAGACTCATAAAAGTCGTTTCCTCATCATCTTCGGTGGTTTCCCCCTCTGAGGGGAACGCGGCATCAGGGGCCGCCGGGGCGACCGTTTCAGCGGGCGTATCGTCCGGCACCGCCGAATCAAAGGCCTGTATTTCAGCCTCGGGCTCAGCCGCGGTCTCTTGCGCCGTCACAACCGCGCCGCTCTCCTCCGCTAAGGGGTCGGGCATATCGTCGGCCATGATCACCGAGCGGTCTTCGCGCCTGACCTTGGCGACCGCCAGGCGGAAAGCCGGAATAGCAGCGCCGGGAAAGCCGTGGGTCGTTGCCATCAAGCGCTCAAGCCCCTCTTGCTCGATCGCAATCGTGCCGAGGCCCGCTTCGCCCAGGCTGTCCTGCAGCCAGAGAAGCATCTCTTTTTCCGTAAGCGGTGACATATGGAAGGAGGACGAGATCACCCGCCGCATCGGCTCGAACTCATTCTTGTAGAGCAAGCGGCGCAAGGAAGCCGATCCGGCGAAAGTCACTTGCAGGGCCGCGCCAACGGCCCCCTCTTCCGCCTTCATCATGTCGTAGAGATCTTCGAGCGACCCTTCGCTGAGCGCATCGGCATTATCGATGAGAAGCCGGAGGAGGCGTCCGGAGGCGCGCAGCGACGCAAGGGCGCCCTCAAGGCCATCGGACATCGACACCCCTCGGCCTTCGAGCGCTGTGCGAACGACCGGCATCACGCCCTTCCGCTCAATGTCATAGGCGCTCAGAATGATGGCAATGATTGAGGGATTGGCCGCCTGGGCCTGGGCCATGGCGGAGACAAAGACAGCGCTTTTCCCGACCTGTTTTTCACCGGTCAGCAGGACGGCCCCCGCCCCCTGGTGGATCCCTTGTAGGACATGCGCGACGGCCCGGCGGTGCGGTTCGGTTTGAATGAAACCGACTTCGCCCGGTTGACCAGAAAACAGCAACGACGACATCGACGCTTCCTCCTATCGTCCGCGAATTCCAGTCTTGCTTAGAATGACCAACGCATCGCGGCAGTGATGGCTGTTTCTTGGTAATCAAAAGATGTGCCAGTCACAGGTGCCCCTTCGACATCGTTCACCGTATGGGCGACATCGAGTTGAGCAGATAAGGATCGGCCCAAGCGGGAATTGACCCCGAGACGATAATATTGGGCCAATTCATCTTCTCGTGCCGCCACCGTCAACGGATCGGAAAGAACCACCACCTCCCCGCCCTCTGTCCGCGTCACAGCAGCCTCCGCCGACATTGTCAGCTTTCGGGACAAGGCCCGTTCGGCCTCAAATCGCGCACTGAGCGCCTGTTCCACATCCTCTCCAAAGGTGCGGCGAATAAAACTCATGCCGAAGAGCAGGTCGGTACGGCGAAAATCTCCGCTGAGATTGAAGACAACCTCGTCAATCGTAAACGGGCCCGTCGCGAAACGATCGGACAGGGAGGAGACCGCCTCTCCGATCACGATAGCCTGATCGATCAAGCTCGACGCAAAGGCAGACCGCAGGCTGCGGATTTGCGCGAGGGTGGCTTCATTGGTGAGCCCAATCCCGCTCAACGCCCCAACGGAATTCTGGGCGCCGGTATCGAATTGCCGCGAGGCGCGCCCGCTCAGCGTCATCCGCGCCGTCGGGCGCCATTCCCACTCGCTGCGGATATCGGTTTCGCCAAATCGCTCCCCAATGGCAAAGGAAACCCGCGTACGCTCGCTGGGACGATAGGCAAATCCGGCCCGGTAAAAGCCGCCGGTCAGCCGATCCTCCTCATCCGCAAAGACAGCTTGGTCCGCCGCGCCCGCGGTGTCGGAAGCCGTCAGAGTGATGTCATCGTACCCGACCGCAAAGATCGCTTCGACCTTTTGGCTGAATTGGATCGCCCAATTCAGCTCGGTACTGAACTCCCGGGTTTCGACCTCGGCAAGGACATCGCTCCCCTGCTCGTCAATCGCCCGATAGCGTGATTGCGCCCCGACCCGGAGCTTGCCAAAGCGATTGCCACTATCAATAGCGCTGGTCACGACAATGGCATGGCTATCGTTTGTATACTTATCGACCCCCTCGAATTCAGCGCTGGTGAGTTGATCGTCCAGGGTGACAACGCTCGATCCGGTCACCCTAAACTCACCGCGAATATCCTGATCGCCGCGCCATACGAGGTAAGGGCTGATCGACGCGCCGAGAAGCGTGACCTCATCCCCCGTGCCGCCAATGCTCTCCTGGGCCAGAAGGGAGCTCTGATTAAGGCTCTGTTGGGTGGCAAGGACCGATCCGTCTACGTAGAGGCGATTATCCTTGAGCCGTAGCGTGGCCGCGCCGGCCAGATTGGGCTCGATAAAAACCTCGTCCGGATCGCCGAAGCCAAAGCTCGACACCCGCCCTTGGGCATCGGGGGTGGCACCAAAGGGCGCCGCCGGGGAAGATGTTCCCACGAGATCCGCTTCGAGATCCGTTCCTTCAAGATATCCGCCAATCAGCAGATCACCGCCAAGATACCCCTCAATACCCGGACGGCGGACCAGTGTTGTCCCCGAAAGCGTCACCGTCGCGATCGTATTGCTCGGTGGATCGATATCTGCCGTGACTTGGGCCACGCTGGGCACGGTGGGGTCGATATCGGTCCGCAACCGCCTTTCCGGCAAGCGACGATAATTGTCAGACCAGGTCAGACCGGCCGTCATATCGTATGCTGTAATGGACTGCGGCGGCGTGGCCGGAACGGGCGCTGTCTGGGCGAAAGCAAGCCCTAAGGCCGCGACGGCGCAGCCGATCCCGATGAGTGAGCCCCTCCCCCCCATCAGCCCTTCCTCCGGTCGCTGCGGCGATAATATTCGTCATAGGAGCCATATTCGATCGTTCGCTCGGCCAGCAGGCAGCGATTGAGAACGACGGAGACATTTTCGTTCACTTCCAGCACCTCTTCGAGGGCGGAGGCGACGGCGGTTTCCGGGGTCGCGTTCGCTTCGATCACGAAGAGGACTTCGTCACAGGCCCGCGCGAGCAGGACGGCATCGGGCATCGCCAGCACGGGCGGCGCGTCGATAATGATCAAATGCTCGGGGAATTGGCGCGAGAGATCACGGATGACCGCCTCGGTTTCCTCCGCGGCAAAGAGGGAGTCGGATCGCTCGGACCAACCTCCCTGGCCCATAAGGGTCAGGGGCAGCCCCTCAACAGCCATCATCATCTCCTCCGCTCGGTGGCGGGGATAATCAGCGATCAAATCGGAAAAGCCGGGCCGATCGTAGGAGACGCCCAACGATGCGAGAGCCCTTGGTCGGGGAATATCGCCGTCAATGAGGAGGGTTTTGATCCCGTCTTCGTTTGCCAGGCTGAGGGCAAGATTGACCGAGGTGAACGTCTTTCCCTCAGCGGGGCGGGTCGAGGTCATCAGGATCACATTGCGGCAACGCTCGACATCCAGTTTGCCGGTCGATCGTTTCCGATAGCCGATCCGCCGCAAAAGGCGGCGCTTGATCGCCCGCAATTCGAGGGAAAGGCGGGTCGCACTCGCCGAAGGAGCATAAAATCCCTCACGACGCAGACGATCAAAGTCGAGCGCGATGCGACCTTGGCCAGGTGTCAGCGTCCCGCCGGAAGAATTGTTATCCTTATCCGGATCATTGGGCATTTCATAAACGGTTGCGGAAGCCATTATCGCAGTCTCCCTGGCTCGGCATTGGTCGCCAAGGCGGTGGGATCCGGCGCCGCTGGCGCATAGATTTCGTACCACCAAAAGAGGCTGCCGCAGGCGATAAGCAGCGCGCCAAAAGCGCCGGCAAGCCCGGTATGGCGCAGCAGAATGAGACGCTTGGTGCGGCTGCCGTCCGGGATTGATGGGCTGACCGCACCGAGAACCGGCAACCCAAAGGCTTTCTCGATCTGCCCGACATGGGTGTAGGTGCGGTCGATCTGGGTCAGAAGAAACGCAGCAGCGCCCCCCGCCCCCAACGCCAGGACAAACACCGCGAGAACGAAAAGACCGCGCGGCGGCCAGGTCGGCTCCGCCGCGACCTTCGGCGCCTCAAAACGCTGATAATTGATCGCCCCGCCACCGCGGCTGACATTCGATGAAATCCTGATCCGCGACTGCTGTTCGGCGAGGTTGTCGACGGTTCGGGCCAATTGCTCCCGCCGCCGAACCAGGGCCTGCAATTCCGCCTCCGCTTCGGGGGTTTCAGCCGCTTGTCGGCCCAGATGGACGATTTCCTCCTCGATCCGGTCACGTTGCGCCATCAACCCGGCGATCTCGTCCCGGATCGCCGCCAGACTTCTCGCCGTTTCGGCATAAACAGGGTTCTCCGGCAGCGCGGAGGAATTGCGCTCCAGCTCGGCAATCTGCGCCTTGAGCCGCACGATGTCGGGATAATTATCGGTAAACTGGCTTTGTAGGGTCGCAAGGCGCAATTTTAGGGCGTCGAGGTCATCCCCGGGGGCATAGCGGGGGGTTTCGCGCAGGGCTGTGGCCAGACGGCTCTCCCGTGCGCGGGCCAAGGAGAGAAGGTCCGAAACGCGGGCCAATTCGCCCTCACGACTGTCCCGCCGGCGTACCTTGCGTTCTTCAGCTGCCAGAATGTCAGCATTCACACTTTTGAAGACCGCGATCTCATCGTCCAGGGCCTTGAGCTCACTCTCTTTCAGCGCCAATTCGCGGTCAAGATTCTGGACAGCCCGGCCCACATCGGTGGTCGCGTTGCTCAAATTCTGTTCGATGAACAGATCCACGAGCGTTGCCACGACCCGTTGTGCGGTCTGCGGATCTTTGTCCGCATATTTGAAGGTGAAATAGTTCTCTTGGGTTTGTTCGATCCGGATCGCTTCAGCAAGGCTTGCCACCTTTCGCTGGAGGTCCACGGGCCCTTCCACCTCGGCATCGAGGCCGGTGGCATAGATCACCTTTTCGAGATTGTCGCTCGACAGAAGCTGGGTCCTGATGACCTGAACGCCCTTTTCGCGGTTCGGCCTCACCGCCACATCGCTGATCGTGGCGTCGAGGGCCGTGTCCGTATTGATGTAGACCTGCGCACGGCTCTCATAAAGATCGGGGAGCAACGCGACCGCCGACCAGCCCAGAAGGGCCGCAAGCCACGCAATCCCGGCAATGAGCCACCGCCGACGCCACAGGCCAATCACGATAGTGATGATCGGCCGCGGCAGACTGGAGAGGAGATCGGCGCCCGGCATGATCAGAACCGCGAGACGGGAATGAGAAGGACGTCCCCCGGCAGGACCGGGACATTCGCGGAGACATCGCCCTGGCGAAGGAGATCATCGAGTCGCACTTGATAGGCCTTTTGCTGCTCAGCCCGGCCGCGGATCAGTTTTGCGCGGTTTCCGGCGGCAAATTCAGTCAATCCCCCGACACTCAGCATCACGTCAAGCACGGTCATCCCCGCCTGATAGGGCAGGGCCCGAGGGGTCTGGGCTTCACCGATCACCCTAATCTGTTGATCGAAGGTCGAGGAAAACCGCGCCACGATAACCGTCACCTCGGGGGTTTTCACATATTTCGACAGCACCTTGGCAATATCGTCCGACAATTGGCTGGGGGTTTTGCCCGCCGCGAGCATGTCTGAGACCAATGGGGTCGAAATCCGTCCATCGGGACGGACAGTCACTTCGGTGGACAATTCCTCCGCCCGCCAGACAAAGACCTCAAGCTCATCATAGGGGCCGATGAGATATTGCGGGGTCGCGGCAAAGTCCTCAGCCCCTGTCCCGGTCCCGCCCAGGGGTTGGGGCGATGTGCCGGCACAAGCGGAAAGCGCAAACAGAGCGCCCAGTATCATCCACCGGCACCCGCACCAGACGGTCCGAACGGTCATGGCCTTTGTCTCCCTTTTGCCCACCTGCCCGTATCTTCGGACAATCAGGTGCAAGAATGATGAAATCATGGCTGATCGCCCTCCTCAGCCCCAATAGCCTCAGACCCTGGGGCACCAATCCGTGCAGCATACGCATCGAGGTCGCGACGCTCTGGATGCAGGATGAGCGCCCGCCGCGCGACCCGGCCCGCCCGCGCCGCATCGCCGGTCGCCGTCAGCATTTGTGCATAGGTACTGGCAATATCCGCCGATGTCGGCGCTGCCATATACGCTTCTTTTGCGAGCCTTAGCGCATCTTGAGGCGCCCGGTCCGCACGGGCGAGGGCGAGATTGTTGAGGAGCAAGGGGTCCCCCGGCGTATCAGCAAGGGCGGTGGTCAGGGCCTTTTCCGCCAATCCGTCCCGATCCATCTCCAATGCGAGGGCGCCCAGGAGAAGCCGCGCGCCGCGATCATTGGGGGTGGCCAAGACATAGGCCTCAAGATCGCCCAAGAGCGAGAGACGATCATTCGCCTCGGCCAGGCGCGCGCGGACGGTGAAAAGCGGCAGGCTAGGGGTCGCGCTCGCCAGAGCTTCGGCAAAGGCAACGCGGTCCTTCGCCTCCCAGAACAATTTGAGCGCCAAGCTTTCTTTCAGGGATGTGGGGATCGCGCGCGTCTCCTCCAAAGCCGTCATCGCAGCGCTGAGATCGGTTGTCGCAAGGTCGATCAGCGCGGCTTCGGCAAGAGGGGCGTCCAGGGGATAGGTGGCCATCCCCTGGACCAATAGCGTACGGGCGCTGTCGGACCTGCCTCGCGCCTTCTCGATCTGGGCCCGGAGGATGACAGCCCCCGGCCCGTCAAGGTCCGCGGCGGCAATGGCGGCCGAATCGGGGGCGTCGGCGAGGAGGAGCTTGGCAAGGCTTGCCCGCTCGGCCGCTGAATCCGTCTCCCGCAGATCGACGGCGCGCAACGCCTTTTGCGCCGCGTCCGCGCGACCGGCCGCCAATAAAAGCCGACCGGGCAGCGTGCGCTGCGCCAATCGCGCCTCTTTGGCCTCGGCGGCACGCTGCGCCGCTTCAAGCGCCTGGTCGATCTCACCGAGAACGTATCGCTCACGGCCAAGAGCCTCATAAATATCGGGGTCCCGCGCCCCCGCCTCAACGGCCCTTTCCAGCGCTGTCACGAGGGCGTCGGCGTCAGGGTCGAGCTGCGCCCGATTGGCGATCAGCACCAGCTCGTCCGGATGGGCGGCGATAATCCGATCGAGCAACTGACGGGCCGCCTCGACCTCGCCGGTCTGCGCCAATGCGCCCGCGAGCAGATTGCCGGTCACGGGATCTGTCGGAATCTGCGCCGTATTTTCAGCAGCCAGACGAAGGACTTCCTCGTCCTCGCCCGCCCTGATAGCGGTCAGCACCTGAGTGAAGAGGTCGGGGTCGCCGTCCCGGTCGAGTAGCGCCAGCCATTGGTTAGCCGCCCCCCCGAGCGGCGCAAGCACCGCCGCGGCCGCATCGATCTCTCCGGCGTCGATCAGCCGGTCGGCTTTGAGGCGGAGGAGCACAGGGTGTCGGGGGGCAAAGGCCAAACCGCGTTCCAGGACGCGCGCCGCCTCTGCCTCTTCGCCGCGCTCATCCAGTATAGACACAAGCAATTGGCGAGCCGCGATATCGGTGGCCTGCTCCCGCAGGCGGGCCCGCAGCAATTGCTCGGCCTGGGCGGGACGTTGCTCCGCCAATTTCAGCCGCGCGAGAAAGACCGCCCCCCCTTCTCTCCGCTCAAGCCAGGGCTCGATGCTCGATACGGTGTCGGCGGCCTGTTTCATTTGGCCCTGCTCCGCCAGCAGCAGAGCCTTGAGATAGGTCGGACGCGGATCGTCCGGGTTCGCTGCGGCAAGATCGGTAATGGTTGTTTGGGCTGTGGCCTCATCACCAATCCGCAAGAGGGCTTCGACGGCGATGACCCCCGCCGTGACATTGCCGGGATCGATCGCGTCGATCCCCCGCGCCAGGCGCAGCGCGGCCCCGTAATCACCCGATCTCAGCGCAATTTGGGCCTTGAAAAGAAGGGCGGTCATGCTCTCCCCGTCGCCGCCAATAATCGTGTCGATCGCGCTACGGGCCGCCAACAGATCACCGAGGGCATAATGCGCCCGCGCGGCAATCATCTTGCCCATGGAGGCGTAAGCGCCCTTCTGCGGAAGAGCTTCCAGCTTTTCCAAAGCCAATTGCGGCTTGCCGTCCGTGACGGCCTTCTCCGCCTCGATCACGGTGCGTAGGGAGGGCTGAGCAAGATCCGCCGATCCGCCGGAGAGGCGTTGGCCACCGTCGAGCGTTGTCAGGGCTTCTTCGCTGCGTCCTTGGCGAAATTGCGCTTCTGCGAGTATCAACCGCGCCGCCGGGCGATCCTCCCGCAGCAATACCGCCGCCGCCATTTTTTCGGCCCGGTCGGCATCACCAAGGGCGAGATGGGCCCGTGCCAGCTCGATCCGGGCATCGGTATTGTCCGGCTCGGCCCGAACCGTCAATTCCCAGCGTAACATGGTCTCGCGCGGCGTTTCGACGGCAGGCCGCGTCTGCGGGGCCGATATATCCGCAAGGCTTGGGGTCGGCGCCGAAAGGCCAACCACAAGAAAGATCCAGAGAAAACGCATGCCGCTCGCTTTCGCTTTATTCGTCAGCGCGCAAGGTCCGAGAAAAACGCGATGCGAAATGTTTTCAAGAGGATAATGATATCAAGAGCGAGGCTGCGATGCGCAATGTAATCGAGGTCCCATTTCAACTTTTCTCGGTGCTCTTCGATTTCGGCGGCATACCGACAGCTGATCTGCGCAAGTCCCGTAATGCCCGGCTTCACGGCGAACCGCTCCCCATAGGTCGTCAAAACGGCCTCCAGACTGGGAACGAATTCGGGACGTTCAGGCCGCGGACCGACCAAGCTCATCTCTCCCCTCAGCACCAGGATGAGCTGCGGCAATTCATCGAGCCGGGTTTTCCGCAAGAAACGCCCCACCGCGGTGATCCGAGGATCGTCGGTTTGGGCGAATTGCGCCCCCTCGCGCTCCGCATCGACGACCATGGTGCGGAATTTGAGCACCGTGAAAGGCTGCCTGTAGCGCCCAAGCCGTGTCTGACGATAGAAGATAGGGCCGCCATCCCCTGATTTGATCGCCACAGCGACCGCCACCCAAAGCGGCAGCGTAAAGACCATGAGAACGGCACTACATGCGAGATCAAGGGCACGCTTGGCCCATTCCCCGCTCAGGCCAGTGCCCATCTGTTCTATGGAATCGGCGCTTCCGGTGTGTAGACAGGCCGTAGCACAGCTTTGCCCGCCCAGATCCGGCGCGCCTCCCAGATTTGTCCCCGTTTTACTCACACACCCACCAACCACTGTCTTTGCGACTTGGGCCCCTTAGCCGATCAAAGTTACAAAGTCGCTTCTTTGTGGCATCCCGTGCCGCCAAGGCCCCCTCGGCACCGCCAACGCCGCAACGACAGACGGGAAATGCGCCGCGATTAAGGGCCACATCTTGAAGATGTCCCCAATCATAGTCGAACATACGCAAGAAAAATGCCCGAAGGCTATCGGAAGAACTGACTTTTTCTGATCCGCGTCTTCGCCATTAGCTATTAAGTCTGTTGTGTTAAGTCGCCGCCCATGCGCGTTCTCGTTCTCACGACCCTTTATCCTTATCCAGGGCGCCCCAATCATGGCGTATTCGTGGAAAATCGGATCAAGGCCCTTGCTGCTCTTGGCCATAATATTCGGGTCATTGCCCCTATTCCTTGGTTTCCTTCACGTTGGAGAGGGTTTGGGGATTGGGCGCGCTATGCCGATGCCCCCGACCGGGAAAGCCGTTTTGGCATCGATATTCACCATCCTCGCTATTTGATCCTGCCAAAGGTCGGGATGACCCTCGCGGCGAAGACCCTCGAAATGGCGTTCAGCCGGGCGATCGCCGACCAGATTGCGGACGGTTTCCTGCCGGACCTGATCGATGCGCATTACTATTTTCCCGATGGGGTGGCCGCCGCCGCCGCCGCGGAGAAAGTGGACATCCCCGTCGTTATCACGGCCCGCGGTTCCGATGTGACCTTGTTGCCGCGCTATAAAAAAGTGCGCCGCGCCATTCTCGACGCCTCGACCAAAGCGGCAGCGACGATCACCGTCTCAGAAGCCTTGCGGACGGATTTGACACGGCTCGGAGCGGCCCCCGCCAGCATTCACCCGATCCGCAACGGCGTCGACCTGGAGCGATTTTCACCCGATGGTTTAATGATAGATCGGACGACCGCGCCGGTCCTCCTCTCCGTTGGTCACCTCATCCCGCGTAAAGGGCATGACATCGCCATCGGGGCCCTCGCCCGTCTGCCCCAAGCGGTGCTCGTGATCGTCGGGACTGGGCCCGAAGAAAAAGCCCTCAAGGACCTCGCCGCCCGTCTTGGGGTGGCCCACCGTGTTTTCTTCCGCGGGCAACAGCCCCACAGCCGTCTCCCCCTTTTCTATCGCGGCGCGGATGTGTTGATTCTGGCCTCTACCCGGGAGGGGTGGCCGAATGTTCTCCTCGAGGCGATGGCGTGTGGGGCCCCTTGTGTGGCGAGCGATGTCGGGGGGAATGCCGAAGTCATCGCCAGTGCCGCCGCGGGTCGTATCGTCAAGGAGCGGACGCCCGACGCCTTTGCCGACGCCATCGCGGATGTTCTGGCTTCGGGCCCCGCGAGGAGCGAAACCCGCCTTTACGCCGAGGGGTTTGACTGGCGCAGCGTTGCGCGCCGCGTCGAAACGGTGTGGCAAGAAGCCAGGGGAGCGGTCCGCCATGGGGGATGGGGTCTTCCCTCCCCCCTCTTCGTCGACGGCAAAGCGAGATGCGTCCTGACCATCGATACCGAGGAATGTTTCAGTTGGGATGGCGATTACGGCAGCTGGACCCTTCCGCCGGTGAGTGCGGTGGAAGCTATTCAGGCGGCGGCCGAAACGGCGGGGGTCAAGCCGCTCTACTTTGTGACATTCCCACTGCTTGAGGATGACGCCATCGGGCATTACCTCGCCGGTCTCCATCATGAAGGTCGTGCCTATTGCGGCATTCACTTCCACAGTTGGGCGACGCCGCCAGGTCAGGGGCCTACGGACGATTTCCATAGCTATCAGCATAATCTGACGCCCCATCAGCACCGCGCCAAGCTGGACCGGCTGATCGAAGCCTTTGAGTTCCGCTTTGGCGAACCACCGATCGCCCATCGTGCGGGCCGTTATGGCTGTGCCCCTTGGGTTCTCGACCAATTGATGGATCGGGGGATCTATCTCGATTTCTCCCCCTCGGCGGGGTTCGATTTTCGCGGGGATGGGGGGCCGAATTACGCCCATTTCCCCACGGGACCCCGCTTTCGCCGTGTCGGCAGAGACACCCAGTGGGTCATTCCCGTTTCCGGCGCGCGGGTGCTCCCCAAGCTCTCTGTCCCCTTGCCCAAGATCTTCAGCGGCGGTCAGGCCCCCTTCTCCGCCCTGTCGCGCACGATCACCACGCCGGTGCGCCTCACGCCTGAAGGCAATGACATCGCCACGATGCTGCGCTTGGCGCGCATGCTTCTGGCCGGTGGAGATCGCCTTTTGACGCCGACTCTCCACCTCTCCACTCTGGTTCCCGGCGCCACCCATTATGCAGCCACGCCAGAAGAGGTACGGAACCTCCTCAAAACGCTGACCTACTTTTTGATGGAAGTCCAAAAGCTCGGCGCCACCCCAACGGATCTTCTCGATCTCGATCACGCCGCCCAGAGGGACCGGCGGGTGGCCACAGCATGGTCGCATCGCCAGCCCAAAATGGCGGCGGACAGTGTGGGATAGGTCGAAGGACTGTGAGAGGGCAGCCCGCTTCAAGGGACGGCCCATCGCCCTCCCCCCGTGCCCCCGTGTCAGTCGTCGCGATGCACTTTCTCGCGCCGCTCATGCATCTCCTGCGCCTCAAGGCTCATCGTGGCGGTGGGGCGCGCCTCAAGCCGCTTGAGAGAGATCGGCTCCCCCGTCACTTCACAATAGCCGTAGGACCCATCGTCGAGGCGACGCAGCGCGGAATCGATTTTCGAAATCAACTTTCGCTGCCGATCGCGTGCCCGCAATTCCAGCGAATGGTCCGTCTCGCTTGACGCACGATCGGCGGGATCCGCCATCTGCAGACTGTCTGTCTGCATCTGCTGGATCGTTCCCTTGCTCTGATTGAGGATTTCCGCCTTCCAATCGAGCAATTTCTGTCGAAAATATTCCTGCTGCCGCTCATTCATGAACGGCTCGTTATCAGTCGGGCGATAAGCGTCCAGCGCCTGTTCCATCGCGATCTCCCAACGAATGGCGCGTCAGTCCGGAAGCCCCGAGCCTAGCGCCCATCCCCCTTGCGCCCCGCCTCTAGCCGGGTGCGGCGATGGGGACAAGGGACGTTTAAGACAAGGTGAACGGGGGGTGTCGAAGACCTGTCGCCGTGAGGGCCGTTTCAGGGGTATCGGCGCCGTGAAACATCTCTAGGCGCTTGTTTTATCGAATTGTCTTCACGCGAACCGGGTCCCAGTTGCGCTTGTTAATGCTCAAGCGCGGCGAGCGGGCGGTGAATTGGTTCCCCAAGCGCATTTTCGTGGTATATCGTTAAGGAATGGCGGGGGACGGTCATATGCACATCAGCGGCGAGGGCATTGAGCTCATCAAGGCCTTCGAGGGGTTGCGCCTCGATGTCTATGACGATGGGGTCGGAATCTGGACGATCGGCTATGGGCACACCGGCGCGATCGAGGTTGACGGAAAACGCTATTCCAGTGTCGCGGCGGCCTATGACGACCTTGGTCCCTTTTCGATCAGTGAGGCCTATGCCGAAGATCTGCTGCGGGAGGATCTTCAGGTCTTCGTCGCGGGGGTCGACCGGGCGCTCAAAGTGACCCCCACCCAGTCGATGTTCGATGCCCTGGTTTCCCTGGCCTTCAATATCGGCGTCAGCGCCTTTTCGAAATCGACCGCCGTCAAGCGCCACAATAAACGCGATTTCGAAGGCGCCGCCGAGGCCATTACCTGGTGGAACAAGGCGGGGGGCCAGGTCCTCACGGGCCTTGTCCGCCGCCGCAGCGCCGAAGCGGCGCTTTATCTGCGCGATGTCGACGAATTGCTCGATGGCGGTGCTGTAACAAGCTCTGCGGGCAAGGAAGCCATAGAGGAAAATAGCCCGCGGCGCTCCAACCCCATCACGACCCGCACGACGGCGGGGGCCGCCGCCGCGGGCACGGCCGGCGCCGCCGGTGCAGGCACAGTGCTGCTCGAAGATCGGGAAAAGGCATCCGGCGACGGCGTCACGACAAAACCCGTCGACGAGGCCACGCCGCCTGCCCCGCCATCCACCGAAAGCGAAGACGCTACGCCGTCGGCGCCAATGGACGACCCAATGGACGACAATGAGGCCAGTTCCGCCTCAGCGCCCGCTGACCAGGGGGGCGAGGATGCCCCTCCCGCCGCAGAAGAGGCCGGTCAGTCCGACGATACCGGCACCGCCGCCGGGGAAGATGTCGAAGGGAGCCCCCCACCGGCAGCCTCCCCCCCGGCGGACGCCACCACGGAAGCCACCGAAGAGACAACGACGACAAGCTTCAGCGATACGGTGACCGAGAGCGATCTGACCGACGCGATCGTCATCGCCGCCGGAATCCTTGCGGTCCTTGCCGCCATCTATGTGATCGGGGCGCGTATCGACGACTGGCGGAAATGGCGCAGATGAGGAAGGCGACGCGCTAATCCGGAGGCGGATCACCAATTGCCGGTGGTCGCGACCCACTCCTCATCTTCCTGGACTTCTCGCTCGAAGGTCAAGAAATCATAATAGCCGCAACGATTCTGACTTGGGAAATCCCGACAGATCGCGGGCCGTGCCTCATAGACCGTACAATTCCGGGTTTCCGTATCGATCAGCCGACAGATCGACCCGAAATGCTCATCCTCTTTGTGACGAAGCACCCTTGGGCTGTCCTCATCCCCACGTTTGGAGAATTTGCGCCGCGCCGCTTCAAAGGTCAGACTATAATGCTCTGCCAGGCGGGAAATATCGTCGTCGGTGACGGGGATGTGTTGGTAGGAGCAGCAATACGCCGGACATTTAAGGCAATTATAGCGCTTGCGGGGCTTCGTCTTTTCCGCCATGGCCTCTCGATTTCTAGGAAAGGTCGGTCTTGCCCGCGTCCGGTGAGACTTGCAAGGCAAGAGATAGTATGATCCCGCGATATGCCCGCGCCGAGATGGCGGAAATTTGGAGCCAGGATACCAAGTATAGAATCTGGTTCGATATCGAAGCCCACGCCGCCACCGCCATGGCAAAGCTTGGAATCGTGCCCGAAGACGCGGCAAAGACCATCCGGCAGGAAGGGGACCGGGCCATCTTCGACGCCCGCCGAATCGACGAAATCGAGCGAACCACCAAGCACGATGTCATCGCCTTTCTGACGCATCTGGCGGAGCTGATCGGCCCTGAAGCCCGATTTGTCCATCAGGGACTCACCTCCTCCGATATTCTCGATACGACCTTATCCGTCCAATTGGTGCGGGCGACGGACCTCCTCGATAAAGGGCTCGACCGGGTCTTGACCGCGCTCGAGGCGCGGGCCTTTGAGCACAAAATGACCCCAACCGTGGGGCGTAGCCACGGGATCCACGCCGAGCCGCTGACCTTTGGCATCAAACTCGCCGGCTATTTTGCAGAGTTTCGCCGCGCCAAAGACCGTCTTGCCGCGGCGAGGGAAGAAATTGCGGTCTGCGCCCTGTCCGGTGCCGTCGGGACCTTTGCCAATGTCGACCCCTCGGTCGAAGCCTATGTCGCCGAGCAACTGGGATTGGCACCGGAACCCGTCTCGACCCAGATCATTCCGCGCGATCGTCATGCCGCCTATTTCGCCACCCTTGCGGTGATCGCCTCTTCGGTCGAGCGCTTGGCCACCGAGATTCGCCATCTTCAGCGGACGGAGGTGCGGGAGGCGGAGGAGTTCTTCTCGGCCGGTCAAAAAGGCTCCTCGGCGATGCCGCATAAACGCAACCCCGTTCTGACCGAAAATTTGACGGGGCTGGCCCGATTGGTTCGGATGGCGGTGATCCCCGCTCTCGAAAACGTCGCACTCTGGCATGAACGGGATATCAGCCATTCCTCAGTCGAGAGAGGGATTGCCCCCGATACCACCATTCACCTTGATTTTGCGTTGCATCGGCTCGCCGGCGTCGTTGAAAACCTCGTGGTCTATGACGACGCCATGGCGGCCAATCTGGCGCGCCTTGGCGGGCTTGTTCATTCGCAGCGCGTCCTTCTCGCCCTTACCCAGGCGGGAATCAGCCGCGAAGATGCCTATGAGATGGTGCAGCGTAACGCCATGAAGGTCTGGAAGGACGGCGGCACTCTTCTGGATTGTCTTTGCACGGATCCACAGGTGACTGCGGCGCTGTCCCGTGACGCTCTCGAGCCCCTGTTCGATATCAGCTATCACACAAAGCATGTCGACACGATTTTCGACCGGGTGTTCGGTCGGCATTGATCGGATCGTCTGTACCCGACCCTTCAGGCGGAGGCAGACGCCCCCTCTCCCGCCCGGTGGTCTGCATCTCGCACCGTTCTCACCCGATCGACGACTGCCGCGGCCGCGGCATGCAGGGTGTAGATGGCGAGCGCCATGAGGGCAAAGAGCTCTATTCGGTCGGGCTGGACCATCGGCAATAGGTTGGCAAGCTGGGACGCCAAAAGAACGCTCAACATCGCCAAGGGCGCGACCCGCCCGACCCTGCCGCGCGGTGCCGTCGCCCGCCAATAGGCGATCACAGCGACGACCAACAGGCCCGTTTCAAGCAATTGGGACGGCCAAAGATAGTCCCACAGGCCGAGGCCGAATTTCGGGGGGCCAGAAATCAGCGGCAGGTCAGGGCCGTGAACGATCAAATCGAGCACCCAATGGGAGCCGACGGCGGCGCCGATGAGAAGGCCCGCCGCGATCTTATGGGATCGTGCAATCAAGAGGCCGTAGAGAAGGCCGGAAATCACCGTCCAGAGAACCGTCGCCAGCAATCCGTGGGTGTACGGCATGTGATAAAGGTTGAGGTCCGACGCGGCCATGAACCCCGGCTCGATCGACGCCTTCTCGATCCCCGCGAGGATAAGCACTGACCACACAAAATCGACAAGCTGCGTCGCCACGATCAAATGCCAAAGCGGCACGGATCGTGTCGTTGTTTTCGCCGCGAACGCGACGGCGTAATGGCCGATAAACATCGCAAAAGCCCCCTCTTCCCGGGACGGGTCTTAGGTGGCGGTGATCCCCCCGTCGATAGTGAATGCCGAGCCGGTGACAAATCGGCTTTCATCGGACGCCAGATAGACCAGCATCGAGGCCACCTCATCGGGCTCACCGAGACGCTTCATCGGGATTTGTCGAGTGAGAGCCTTCTCCCCCTCTTCTCTATTCCCTTTCATCGCAATCATCGGTTCGATGATTGGTGTTCTGATGAAGACGGGATGCACCGAATTGCAGGTGATGTCATAGCCTGACTTTGCGCAATGGAGGGCGATGGATTTGGTCATCATCGTCGCGGCAGCCTTCGCGGTATTATAGGCGAGGAGATTTCGGTCGGCCTTCATCGCCGCCACCGACGACATCACGATGATGGATGACGGCCCGTTATCACGCAGATAAGGGAGAGCCGCCTGGGTCCCCAGAAAGATGCTGTCACAGTCAATCGCCATGACCCGACGATAGGTATCGAAGCTCTCTCGCTCGATGTCGCCGAAGGACGCGACCCCGGCATTATGCACGAGAACGTTGATCCCGTTCATTGTGGCATTGGCCCGCGCCACAACGGATTTCCAGGCCTCGGGATCGGACACATCGTGGGTAAGCCCCGCATCCGCGCCCAAATCCTGGCTCGCTTTTGACACCTTGTCCCCTTGGACATCGGTGATGACGACCCGCGCCCCTTCTTTCAGAAAGCGTTCTGCGAGGGCGTAACCAAGGCCCTGGGCCCCGCCGGTGATGAGTGCACGTTTGCCGTCAAGCCGCGGCTGATTTTGAGAGGTCATGAATTGCCTGTTCGTGATAGGCAATCATCTTTGCGCGAATCTCGTCCTCTGTCATCGTTTGACCTGCGGCGGCGAAATCACGGATGACTTTCCGCAATCCGGCTTCGGCGCGAGGAAATTCCAGATTGTGACGGATAATCGTCTGGGCATAGGCATCGGCTGCCTGGTTGGTGAGGCCCAGCTGCGCCGCCGCCCAATGACCGAATTGCCGATCTCGGATCGCCTCGATCCGAAATTTGAGCGCTTCCCGGTAGGAGTACTCCGCTTCGAAACGGCGGGCGCGATCCTTGAACATGACAGACTTCCTTATACGCGAGGGCAACAGAGATGAACGCACTCTTGATACTCGCGTAATCGGAAAAGTTTCATTTAAGGTTGTGGTAAAAAATTGTTTGCGCCCTCACCGCCCTCTGGCTTCCCTTGAGGCTTGAGGCTTGAGGCTTGAGGCGCCCCAAGACCCCCCAACTTCAATTTCTTGCCCCTAGTTCAGTTCACTGCCCCTATTTCAGTTCATTGATTGCCGCTTCCAGGCACTCGGCCATCTTGGTCCGAATCTCTTCGTCACTGATCTTTTTGCTGGCGCCGTCGAGGTCGGCACGCAATTTCCGAAAAACGTCATCGTCGCCGGGTTCCTCTAAATCCGCCCGCACAACGGCTTTGGCGTAGGCTTCGGCATCTTCCCCCGACAGCCCCAACAGATCCGCAGCCCATTTGCCCACAAGCTTGTCGCGGCGGGCTTCGATCTTGAATTTCAGTTCCTGATTGTGAGCGAATTCGGACTCAAAGCGTTTCTCGCGATCATTGAAACCGGTCATGTCTTGGATCTCCTCGGAATGGGCAACTCCCGCCGCTTCTAGGCCGCTTACGCCTCGACGCAAACGTCTTTGCGCGCGGGGTGCAGCGTGCTACCCCCAACTCCCGCCACAGGATTTGCGTTTCGATCATTTCGAGGGGCGATAGGGCGGGACCGTCTCTTACACGCGAAGGACACTCATGGCTCGCGGAAAACCTATCTACGAAGGCAAAGCGAAGATCCTCTATGAGGGCCCGGAACCCGGAACGCTCATCCAGTTTTTCAAGGATGATGCGACCGCCTTCAATAATCAAAAGCACGCCGTCCTTGAGGGGAAAGGCGTTCTCAATAACCGTATCTCCGAATTCGTCATGCAGGAATTGGAGCGCGTGGGCGTTCCCACGCATTTCATTCGGCGTCTCAATATGCGCGAGCAATTGATTCGGCATGTCGAGATCATTCCTCTGGAAGTCGTTGTCCGAAACGTGGCCGCCGGCTCGATTGCCAAGCGCCTCGGCATCAGTGAGGGGGATGCCCTCCCCCGCTCCATCGTCGAGTTCTACTACAAGGACGATGCGCTGGGGGATCCTCTGGTCGCGGAGGATCATATCACCGCCTTCAACTGGGCCTCACCCCAGGAAATCGACGACATGATGGCCTATGCCCTGCGGGTGAACGATTTCCTCTCCGGCTTGTTCGCCGCCGTCGGCATCCGGCTGATCGACTTCAAGCTTGAGTTCGGCCGCCAATATGAAGGGGACATGATGCGTGTCATCCTGGCCGACGAGATCAGTCCCGATAGCTGCCGGCTGTGGGATGTGCAGACAAAGGAATCCATGGACAAGGATCGTTTCCGTAAGGATCTTGGCGGGGTCGTCGAAGGATACCGCGAAGTGGCCCGGCGCCTCGGGATCATCCGCGATGACACTGAACGATCGGACACAAGTGGGCCGGTTCTTGTGGCCTCCAACGGAGAGCCGACGACGTGAAGGCGAGAATCGAAGTTTTCTATAAGGCCGGTGTTCTCGATCCAGAAGCCAAGGCGGTCGGGCGGGCATTGGGGGCGCTTGGCTTCGATGCGGTCACAGAGATACGGCAGGGCAAGGTGATCGAGCTGTCCCTCGCCGTCGAGAGCGAGGAAGAGGCCCGTCACCAGGCCGAGGCGATGTGCGAGAAACTCCTCGCGAATCCCGTCATGGAGAGATATCGAATCGACCTCATCCCTGACTAGACCGGAGGGCGCACCGTTGATCGATCTTGCCTCTCTCGCTGGCTTCGCCGGCGCCTATCCTGACAAGGTCTGTCTACTGAGCCATCGGCTCGGTGGTCATCCGGATTTGTCCGCCGCGAGTTTGCAGATTCTGGCCTGCGAATTACCGGCAAATGCCGTGGTGGGCGCCGATGACGAAAAGCTGCCCGGCGCGATCGCCGTCCAATCCCTCGCCACCGGGGCGCAATCCGCCATCACCTTTCGGAAATTGGAGAATGTGCCGCGCTTTTGCGCCATTACCGGGGGGCTCACCTCTATGCTCGGCCCTCTCCTCGGTGGACTTGGTCGGTCGGCCGAGTTCGGCGAGGTTACGATCACTGGGTTTGGGCCGGCAACGGAAGAAGCGGCCGACCCGCTTCCTACCCATCGGCTATTGCTCCAATTGCGGGGCGATGCCCATTGTCTGGTGAGGGGCGAGGACGGAGAGGTGAGCCTCGATCTCACCGCCAATGGTGGGGTTTTCCTCCCCGCCGGAACCGCCTTCAAGGCCAAACACGGCGCTGGACCGACCTTTCGGCTGGAATTGCCCTGGATGACCCCGGCCCTCAAAGACGCCGCCGATGCGCGGGCGTTTCGCTCGTTGCTTGGACAAAGGGATACAGTCTATCGCCCCCGACCGTGGCAGGCAGGGCTCTATCGCGTGCTTCGTCGGTTACGGCTTGCGCCGTCTACTGATCAGCTTCGGTAATCGCCCCGAGCAACGCTTCGCTGGCCGCAGTTCTGGCGCCGAGTCGCCCGTCGGGGGGGGAGGCACTCGAAGCTGTGGCCGTCAGGGCGGGCTCAGCCGCCGTTGGGGCAACCCAGCTATTGAGCGCCGTGGTATCGGTCAGTCCCCGGCGATCCAGCATCCGATAGGAATCCCGATACCAATTTGAGTCCGGATAATTATGGGCCAGGATCGCGGCATGACGCTGCGCCTCAAAAGCGACCCCCATCTCCAGATAGGCCTCCACCAATCGATGAAGCGCCTCCGGCACATGGCTGGTGGTTTCATAGGTCGTCAGCACTTCGTTGAAGCGATTGATCGCCGCAATGTGTTCGTTACGCTTGAGATACCAGCGCCCGATATCCATCTCTTTCCCCGCCAGGTGATCGCGGGTCAGGTCAAGCTTTAACGAAGCGTCCCGGGCGTAATCGGAATCCGGATATCGACGAATGACATCCTCAAGCGCCGAGAGCGCCTGGGCGGTGATATCTTGATCCCGCCCCACATCCCGTATCCGCTCATAATAATTGATCGCCCGCAGATAATAGGCATAGGCCGCATCCTTGTTGCCCGGATGGACAGCGAGAAAGCGGTCGATACTGGCGATCGAGGCGTCATAATTATTTTGGAGATATTCCGAATACGCCACCATCAACATCGCGCGACGAGCCCAACTGGAATAGGGGTGCTGACGCTCCACTTCTTCGAACAGAAGGACAGCTTCTTCATAGCGCCGCCGCTCGAGGGCATCCGCCGCCTTGCGATAGAGGATCTCCACCGGCTCCTCGACATAGGCGAGGCGGTCATCCGGGGCATTGCCAAAATTCGAACAGCCGCCAAGGGCCAATAGGACGGACCCCAGAGCGGTAAGGGCAATTTTGCCGGACATGCGGAAACCTTTCTCGACCGACGCTGTGTTTAGGTGAGGGTCGAGCCGGCGGTCAAATCCCTTGAGGGTCAAGAACCCTACAATTCGGCAGGCTTTGCCCTGACCTCAAGCGCCCACCGCCCGTGCCGAAACCGCGGCGGTGTCGTGGGCCTGTGCCAAGGTCACAGCGCCCTCATCGAGCACCTGCTTGGCGAATTGCGTATTGATGTCATGCCCCGGCTTCATCGCCACCAAGCGCGCCGCCAGCGGCGCGCCGAGAAGGTGCAAGTCGCCGATGAGGTCGAGCGCCTTATGGCGAACGAACTCCCGATCCCGTCGCACCCCCCCCTCATTCAGGATCGAGCCATTGTCGACCACGATGGCATTATCGAGGGAGCCGCCAAGGGCCAACCCCTGAGCGCGCATCGCTTCGACATCCTTGAAATGACAAAAGGTCCGTGCATTGGCGAGTTCATCGTTGAACAAGCCGTGAGCTGGATCGAGGGAGAGGCTCTGCCGTCCGATCGCGGCATCGGCATAGTCGACCGTCACATCGAGCGCGAGGCGAGGTGTCTCTTCGGGATCGAGAGGCATCGCCGCAATCAGGCTACCGCCCTTTTTGACCATCAAGGGGCGATTGAGCCGCCAATAATCCCGAGCGGCGCCGAGAGACCGCGTCCCGGTCTGGGCGATCGCCTGGGAAAAGGGCGCCGCGCTGCCATCCATGATCGGCACTTCGGGGCCATCGACATCGATGAGCGCGTGATCGATGCCAGCACCGGAAAGGGCTGCGAGAATATGCTCCACCGTTGAGACACTGACCCCAAAGCGATTGGAAATCACAGTCCCAAGGGTCGTCGCACTGACCGATGCAGGATGCGCTTTGATCGTGACACGGTCGAGGGTCGCCGCCTGGCTTTCGGCGCTGACGCCTTCCATCAAATCACGACGGCGAAACAGCAGCCCCGTGGCGAGGGGGGCCGGCCACAGGGTCATGGTCACCGACTGCCCGGAATGAAGCCCGATGCCAGTGAGCACGAGACGCCCTTTCAGGGTTCTCGCCATCCCGATAAAATCGCCATTCTTGGCCATCACTGCCTCCCGTCCCCGCAGGGGTGCCTTGACACAGGCACTGATTTCCAACGGCCATCACCGCCAAAACAATTCGCGCGAAAAGGCCGAAGCCCATCGCCGACAACCATCTTGATATTGTTATGGGGATGACTCGCCAGACCTTGAAATAACGCTATGTTACGGCCTGTAACCACGCTATATGTTATTGAAATTATTGATCTATTCTACAGTAACGGACTTTGCGAGATTGCGGGGTTGGTCAACATCGGTGCCTTTGATCACGGCGGCGTGATAGGCCATGAGCTGAATGGGGACGGCGTAAAGGATCGGGGCGATCAGTGGATCGATCGCCGGCAAGGTGATGGCTGCGGTCAGATCTCCCCCTTCCTGGGCCCTTGCGACCCCCGCCGCCGTCGATAACAGGATGCACCGCCCGCCCCGGGCCAACACCTCCTGCATATTGGACAGGGTCTTCTCGAAATGCCGATCCTCCGGCGCAATGACGATCACCGGCACCCGCTCGTCAATCAGCGCGATCGGACCGTGTTTCAGCTCACCCGCGGCATAGCCTTCCGCGTGAATGTAGCTGATTTCCTTCAACTTTAACGCTCCTTCCAAGGCGATGGGATAGGAGGTGCCACGGCCAAGATAGAGGACATCCCGCGCCCCCGCGACGTGATCGGCCACCGCCGCAATCGACGCCTCTTGCGTCAAAATCGCGGCGAGCTGACGCGGCGCTTCGAGCAGCACCCGGCACAGGCGCACCTCTTCGTCAGGGGCGATCACCCCGCGTGCCACCCCGGCCCGGACGACAATCGATGCGAGGCTGGCCAATTGGCAGGTAAAGGCCTTGGTGGAGGCAACGCCAATCTCGGGCCCGGCCTGAATTGGATAAAGACAATCGGCTTCCCGCGCGATGGTGCTTTCCGGGACATTGACGACCCCGCCGATATGGCAGCCTTTGGCTTTCGCTTCGCGTAAGGCGGCGAGGGTATCGGCCGTTTCCCCCGACTGGGAAATGAACAGCGCGGCGCCCTTCTCAGGATAGACCACATCGCGATAGCGCAATTCCGAGGCGATGTCGGTCTCGACCGGAAGGCGCGCATAGGTCTCAAACCAATATTTTGCCACTAAGCCGGCATAATAGGCGGTGCCGCAGGCAGAGATCAGGAGACGGTCGATGGCGGCAAAATCGATTTCGTCTTCGATCGGTACCGTCCGCCCTTCAACGGCGTCGATATAGCCTGTAAGGGCCCGACCGACGACTTCCGGCTGCTGATGGATCTCCTTCGCCATGAAATGCCGATATTCGCCCTTTTCGACGATCGCGGCACTTGCGGAGGAGATCTTCTCCTCCCGCTGAACCGGAGCGCCATCGGCACCGAACACGGTCATCCG
The DNA here is from genome assembly GCF_000152825.2 of Parvularcula bermudensis HTCC2503. Taxonomy (NCBI): domain Bacteria; kingdom Pseudomonadati; phylum Pseudomonadota; class Alphaproteobacteria; order Parvularculales; family Parvularculaceae; genus Parvularcula; species Parvularcula bermudensis. The sequence continues at coordinate 2,083,623 of NC_014414.1, read as the reverse complement.
TCCCCGGTCGATCCATCCCCAATCACCATCGGCGAGATACGTGACATAGCGGGTAAACGGCGCCAATGCCTGCGAGTCAGAGCCGATAAACATCGCCTCTTCGGTGCGTCCTATGGCGAGGGGGGAGCCGCGCCGGGCAAAATAGAGGTGGTCGGGGTCGGCCTCGACCATCACGGCCAGGGCATAGGCGCCCTGGAGACGACTGACGGCATCGGCAAAGCTCGTCTTGGGGTCCTTTCCCGCGGCAATATCATGACCAATCCATTTGGCGATCACTTCGGTGTCGGTATCGGACTGGAATGTCTCCCCCTTCTCGATCAGCTCACGACGTAAAGTCGCGAAATTCTCGATGATGCCATTATGCACCACTGCTACGCCCTGGCCGAAATGGGGGTGGGCATTCTCCTCTGAGGGGCGTCCATGGGTTGCCCATCGGGTATGGCCGATCCCACGATCGCCCTCCAATGGCCCTGCGGCCATCTTTTCCCGCAGGGCGGCAAGCTTGCCGGTCGCGCGCCGCCGATGGATGATCCCGTCGTCATTGAGGACAGCAACCCCCGCCGAGTCGTAGCCGCGATATTCAAGACGCGCCAATCCTTCAAGCAAGGCCCCTGCTGCATCTTCGAGCCCAATGACGCCGACAATCCCGCACATATCGCCTCAGCTTTCTCGCTTTTTCGTTTCCATGCGCCCTTTGTAGGAGGCCGCCCACCCTGCCTTGCTCAGCTGGCGCCCCCTCGCCACGGCAAGACTGTCCGGCTCGACCGTCTTTGTAATGACGGAGCCGGAACCGATATAGGCCCCCGCCCCAATCGTCACCGGCGCGACCAAAGAAGAATTCGATCCCACAAAGCAATTCTCGCCGATCAGAGTACGATGCTTTTCGTAGCCATCGTAATTACAGGTAATCGTCCCCGCACCGATATTGCTTCCCGCCCCAATCTCCGCATCGCCGAGATAGGTCAGGTGGCTTGCTTTGGCCCCGCGCCCGAGGCTTGTGTTCTTGGTCTCGACGAAATTGCCGACCCGCGCTGCGGCGCCGACCGAGGTGCCCGGACGCAACCGCGCAAAGGGACCGACCACCGCCCCCTCCTCGATCACCGCCCCTTCGATATGGCTGAACGCTTCGATCCGTACATTCGCGGCGATGCGCACCCCGGGACCGAAGACAACATGCGGCGCCACCGTGACGTCTTCGGCAATCTGCGTGTCGAAGGCGAAATAGGTACTGTCCGGGTCTTCAAGGGTCACGCCCGCCAGCATCATCTCCAGCCGAAGGCGCCGCTGAAACGTGGCCTCGGCGGCGGCAAGCTCCGCCCGGTTATTCACCCCTTGGGTTTCCTCGGATGCGGCAAGCACGATGGCGGCCCGCCCTCCCGCAGCCACGGCCATCTGGGGAAGGTCCGTCAGATAATACTCCTTCTGCGCATTATCGTTCGACAGCGAGGGGAGATGGTGCCTGAGGCTTACAGCGTTCACGGCCATCAGACCGGCATTGCAGAGGCGGCTCGCCCGCTCCGTCTCAGTGGCGTCCTTATACTCGACAATCCGGTCGAGATCCCCATTGGGTCGCCGGATCAACCGGCCATAAGCGCCCGGATCGGCGGGCTCGAACCCCAGTACACTGACCGCCGCCCCCCCCTCGATCTCGGCAATCAGCCTCGACAGGGTTTGAGGGGTCAAAAGGGGGGTATCCGCATAAAGCACGAGCACCGTCCCCTCAAAGCCTTCAAGACTCGGCAAGGCCATCTGTACGGCATGCCCGGTGCCTTGCGGCGGATCCTGAACGGCGATGGCGGCCTCACTATCGAATGCCCGTGCCGCATCGGCCACGGCCTCGGCGCCACTGCCGACGACAACGGTCTGGCGATCCGCCCCCAAGGCCTGCCCCAGGGCCATGACATGGTGAAGCATGGGCCGGTGGCCGATAGTATGCAGCACCTTCGGTCGGGCGGATTTCATCCGCGTTCCGTGGCCCGCGGCCAAAATAATGCAGGCAAGCGCGCCCATACCGACCTCCTCGATGGGACCATTGTTGCCGATCCGCCGGTCGAGGAAACACACGATTTGTTGTCATTCGTAAAGAGCGGGCCGATACGGAACGGAAGAGGAGCTTCCGGTGGCCGCACAGTTCGACGATACGCTGATCATATTCGATTTAGATGGCACCCTCGTGGACAGCGCCCCCGATCTCGCGGCCGCCCTCAATCATACCCTGAAGGCCGATGGGTTGGCGCCGGTCGATCCCCAATCGGTCCGCTCCCTTGTGGGGCAAGGCGCCCGGGCGCTGTTAAAGCGCGGCTTCACTGAGCGGGGCCGACCTCTTGAGGATGAGGCTGAGATTGCTGAACGCCAGCAGCGATTTCTCGCCTATTACGATGGCCATTACGCCGATCAATCAAAGCCCTTTGAGGGTGTCACATCATGCCTGACCCGGTTGCAGGCCGAGGGCGCCCGATTGGCCGTTTGCACCAATAAGCCGGAGGCTTTTGCCGGACGCGTGATCGAGGCCTTCGGACTCACCGACTTTTTTGTCCGGATTGCCGCGCGCGAAACCTATGCCGAACCAAAGCCCTCCGCGCTGCCGCTGCTGTCACTCCAGGCTGAAATGGGATGTCGAAGAGCCATCATGGTCGGTGATACGGAGACGGACCGCGAGGCCGCCCGTCGCGCCGACCACTATCTCGCCTTCGCCCTGTTCGGATACGGAGAAGCCGATCCTCCCCTTGAGACGCCGAGGGAGGACGCCTTCGATCATTTCGACACGCTGCCCGCCGTTCTCGCCGCCTTCCCGTTCGTAAGGGGCGAGGCCTAGGGCAATCGACTTACGGGGCGGCGGGCCTACGGGGCGGCGGGCCTACGGGGCGGCGGGTTTGTCGCCGTCGATCCGGTTTGGCATACCGTTGACCATGTCGCTCCGAATATCGAACCGTGAGGAGCGCATCGTCGACACGAAGCCCTGATGCACGAGCTCGACATGCACGTCATATCCCTTCTTCCGCCAGTAATCCTGGATCAGCGCTTGAAGCCGGGACGCACCATCATTGGAACAGAAATCAGACATGAGACCCTCCGTGTGGCGGGTCGAGCTAAGCATTGCGCCTAGAAGTTGTCTATAGGATAGACTTTTGAAATATTAAAAAACCCGAAAGAAAATTGCCGCAGAATGCGCCCTTTCCAGCCCTTCCTCTTCACTGCACCTGAGATGATATAATATCACCTTATAACGCGCGGATCCTCATGGCCTCTTCCTTCCCCTTCGCCGCCCCCCTCGACGACGAGCCGATCGACACGATCGGCCAACGGATCAAGGCGGCGCGAAAGAGATGTCGGCTGAACCAGGAAAATCTCGGTCGGGAATTAGGGGTCAGCCAGCCCACCGTCGCCAATTGGGAGGCGGACATACATCAGCCGCGCCCCTTCATGCTCGGCAAGCTTGCCGATCGCCTGGAGGTTACCGTCGGCTGGCTCGCCGGCGGCGATGAGGGCGGCAGCGTTTCGGTCGACCATCCGATGGCATCGTATCTCCGTCGCCCCTTACGGCATGTCCCCATCTATAATGCCCGGCCGCTGGCGGGCCTTCAGAGCCTCGTCAATCTCGAGGCGACATTTGACCCCATCGAATTCCTGCCGGTCTCAAGCGAGGCCGATGGCCTTGTCGCCCTCATCGGCATGGAGGCGCCGCTCGGCATCGTCCCCCCCGGTCGGCATATCTTCGTCATTGATCCGGCGCCCCCGCTCGATCCCGATAAGCAGAAGGGGTCCGAGGACGAGAGGAGAAGCGAGGACCTGCTGGTCGTGAGCGGGCCTGAGGGGCTCACGCTGCACCCTCGCCCGATGAAAGACGACATCATCCTGGGGGCGCTCCTGATGAGCGTCACCCTGGGGTCGTTTGCCGGAGGGTATGAAATTCCACGCTAAACGAGGAGCAGCCATTCGAACAGCGCCACGAAAGTCCGTGGAGAGCCCATTCTGCGAAGCCAACCTACTCGCTGCAGGCGCAAACGGCGTAAATCCTGCTGCATGCGCATCATGAACATCGCCGCTGCTCGGCGTGAAGACCTACCCTTCGTGCTAGGCACAAGGGGACTTTATCATTGAAGGATCAAGTCGCGGCCTCATTCCTTGGTCGACCTTGCGGCACTCCGATCCGTGTTTTGCCTTTCCCGACCACGGCGAGTAGCGCCAATGGCCCCAAAGTGACCCCAGATGGAGCGCTTAATCCCTTGCATGGATGAAAGGGCCGTTCCATTGTCAGGTACCCTATCAGAGCCACGACACGAGCTGGAAGTTCGGGCTGACACATGGCTATCGTACGGACTCGGAGCGAAAAGCCGATGGACGACACCGCTCAAAAAAACCTGTTCGTTGAGGTCTGGACCTCATTTCGCAACATCCCGCTTTGGGTGCAGCTTTGGATGGTGTTCTGGCTGGTCCCGATCAATGCAGCCAGCCTGCTGTTTTGGCAGGAGGAAAATGGGCTTTGGGTCGCTCTGCTCGCAAACATTGCCATGCTGCTCAATCTGCCAGTCATGGCGTATGAGCGGCGGATCAGTCGCACAATGGCCCTACCGCATTTGCCATTTTGGACCCCATTGGTGGTTTTGATCCTGTGGATGACGCCGGACCTTTCGACGACCTATGGCGTATATCTTTGGGTCCTTGCGGCGACCAATAGCCTCTCGCTGGCGTTCGATTACGCTGATGCTGTCCGTTGGTTCAACGGCGACCGCGACTGATGGCATCGGGTCATTGTCACGGGATGTCCCCGCCCTTGCCGCTCATCCAGGCCCGGCGCTGTCGAACTTCGGCAAGAGCTGCGCGATCCTAGCGGCAATGCCTATCAATATGGCAGCGGCACCGAACGCCTGATCGTCGCTTTGCGTCTGATCCCAGTTAAACCCTGCCGCCCCAGTTAAACCTTGCCGCCAATGGCTGAGCGCACAGCCATCCTCTCCGACCGTTTGTCATCGGCACAGTTCGGGCTAAGCGGCGGCATGACCTCATCCCCGCTGCGCGGCGCCCGATTTGATATCCTTGGGTGGCGGCTCGACCCCACTGACGACCGACAAGTGCTGGCGGATTTTTATTGCGACCGGCATGGACACTTTACCGAGGGCGTACGGTTTCCCGAAGCGACCCGCCCTGTCGCCGCCGCAGCGGCGGAGGCCCCTGCCCTCCTGACCCTGCTCACCATCGCCCTTGGGGCGAGCTATTATAAGCTCGCGGCCAGTCCTCAATTGAGCCTCCCGCCCGGCGGCCCCGCGGCGTCCCGCCTCGCCGCCGCGCTATATGGTGAAGGATTGGCGGAGTTCCGCGTCAGGGCAGGGCTTCCCTTCCCCGACGACCTCACCTTGGTTGAGGACACAGGGCCCCGCCCTCCCCAGATAGCGGCCCCGTCGAAAGACCAGCGCGCAAGGTCGAGCGCCCTGGTCGCCTTTGGTGGCGGAAAAGATTCCTATGTTGCCCGGCGGCTGATGGCCAAGCATGGAGTGCCCTGCCGACTGGCCTCGGTGGTGCTGTCCCCGGCGGTACGCGATGTGTTAATCGCCACGGCCCCCACGGCCCCCATCTTCATCTGGCGGCGGCTCGATCCGCGTCTCTCGGCACGAACCCCCCTAGGGTTTAACGGGCATATTCCGATCACCGCGATCAATGCCCTCTGTCTTGCCCTCCAGGCCGTGCTTGACGGCAATCGTGAAGTCATCTTTGCCAATGAACGCTCGGCGGATGAGCCAACCATGGTGCTTGAGGACGGGATCACCGCCAATCACCAATATTCCAAATCCTCCGCCTTCGAACTCATCTTGCAAGAAGCCATCGCGGAGGCCGGGGCCGCAGCGCCGGCGGTCTTCTCGATCCTCCGTCCCTATTCGGAGCTTTGGATCGGGCGCGCTTTTGCCGCCGAGACCGAGGCGTTTCCCCGCTTCACAAGTTGCAATCGCAATTTTCGCATGGCGGGGGACGCCACCCAGCGCTGGTGTGGAGCGTGCCCGAAATGCGCCTTCACCTCGCTCATTCTCGCCCCCTTTCTGTCCGAAACGGAAAACCGGATCGCCTTTGGACGCCAGTTTCTCGACCTTGACGCCCTCCAGCCGTTCTACGCCCAGCTCCTTGGGCTGAGCGACCATAAACCTTGGGAATGTGTGGGGACCATCGCCGAATGTCGTGCTGCCCTTGGTCTGGCCGCGCGACGGGAGGATCTCTCGCGGACGATGGCGGTGCAGCACTTCGCGCCGCGCCTTACCGGTCTTCAAGACCCCGCCGAGCTCGACGCCCTGGTCGACGCGTGTCTTCGGCCCGTTGCGAGCCCGACCCTGCCGCGGACCTATCGCCCCACCGCCGAAGGAGGCGCGTTGTGAGCGGTCCGGTCCTGCTGATTGGGCTTGGCGTCGAGGGGAAGGCGGCGGCGCGGCACTTTCTTGGTCAAGGGCGTGAAATTGTTGTCGTCGACCAGCGCGCGCCGGGCACCCCGCCACCCGCCGAGATCGCCCATTCCCCCAAGGCCCACTGGGTCGGGGAGAGCGAGGCCGCCAAATGGCTGGAGAAGGCCGACCTCATTCTCAGATCGCCGGGCGTCCCCCCGACCCATCCCCTGGTGGAGCGCGGCTTGGCGGCGGACCGATTGATCACGACGCCGACCGGCTATTGGCTTGCAAGCGAAGCCCCCGAGGGCACGGTGACGATCACCGGGACGAAAGGGAAAAGTACGACCACCGCCCTTTTGACGGATCTCCTCACCGCCTTGGGGGAAAAGGCTGGCGCCTTCGGCAATATTGGGACCCCGGTTCTGAGCGAGACCGCCATCGCCCTCGATTATCCCGTGGTGGAGGTCAGCTCCTATATGCTGCACGATGTCCCGGCGGGGCCCTACACTCACATGGTGACCTCCCTGTTTCGCGATCACACCCCCTGGCACGGAAGCGAGGCCGCCTATCGTGCAGCAAAGCTCCGCCCCTTCGGCCTCCGGCCGCCGATTCCAGGACTGGCCCCAAAGGCTGTTATCGAAGAAGCGGCCCTGCCCTTATCGGTCGGCGCCTTTGAGCACTACGCCGCCCTGGAAGGAGAGGGGCTCAGCGTGCGGGGAGAAGCGCTTTTGATCCCTCAACAGATTAATTCGGCCTTTACCAGCCACCCCTTGCGCCTTGCCTTAAGGGCGGCGGCGGCATGGGCGCGACGCCGATGGCCCGATCGTCCCCTCACCGACGCTCTCATCGACACCGTTCGCCGCTATCGCGGGTTGCCGGCCCGGCAGGAAATCGTCGCCAGTCACGATGGACGGATATGGGTCAACGATGCCCTTGCCACGATCCCCGAGGCGACGGTCCATGCGATCGATCGGTTCGCTGTGCTGGGGCGGGTCGTCCTGTTGGTCGGGGGACAGGATCGGGGACAGGATTTTGCGCCCTTGGCGACAAGCCTCGCGGATTATGATTGTGTCACGACAGGGATATTTGGGGGCATCGCAGACCGTCTGGCCCCTCGTCTTCGCGCGGCAGGGGTCGCCTTCACGCCCTTGGGGACCTTTGAGAGCGCCCTTGCCTGGGTCACGAGCAGCGCGCCCAAGGGCGCCACAATCCTGTTTTCCCCGTCGGCCGCGTCGGAGCCGCCCTATGCAGACTATGTCGCGCGCGGGGCGGCGTTCAGAGCGGCGGCGCTGGACGCGTAAGCTCAGTCCGACGACGCGACGATGGCTTCGATATAAAATCCATAACGTGACTGCCGATCTTCGATCACCGCAAAGCCGATTTGATCGAATTTCGGATCGAGCAGCCGTGTGATCTGGGCCGGATTGTCTTGCCACGCCTTCAGGGCGGCCGTAATGGTCGTATAGCCCCCGGCGACGAGGCTCGCCGAATAGGCGCGCGGTGCATCCGCTGCGGTCAGGCGGCCGTCGAGGCCCCGTCCCTCGGCATCCTCCGTCGTGACAACTTCCCGGTCCGCCATATCGGCGACATGGCGGCGAGCGACGGCCGTCAGATCAGGATCATAGACCAGGGGCTGCGCGCCGGTTGCCGCCCGCAATTGGTTGACCTCCGCAATGGCCGCGTTGGCCGCTGCCCGCTCTGGCGAGACGACACTCTCTTCGTCGCCAGTCTGTGCATCGTCAATCTGCGTATCGTCAGTCTGGGTATCGTCAGTGTGTCCGTCGTCTGGGGCAAGACCGGTGACCGCTGCCGTGGGCTGAGACTTATCGGTCGGCGCCTTTGCCTCTGCCGCAGGGGAATCCTGCTGCCCTTCGCCTGGCTCCATTGCCTTGGGCGCTCGCACCTCTGTGACGGCCGGCGTGGCCGACCCCTGATCGGTGGCACAGGCTGCCAAGAGGGTCAGAACCCCGCAGCCAATATAGTGAAACCGGCTCATAGTTTTCTCCCGACGCATGAGACGCAAGAACCATGCCGACAGGCCCAGAACCGTTCCCCGTTCAAGGCCCGACCTCGGCGCCCCGCCGCGCGGCCCTCTAAGGAAGTCCTAGACTGCGCTGTGACCCGGCGCCTTCATTGTGAGCCCCCCTTCGCCTTCGGCGACGACATCTTCTTTGTGGAGCTTTGATAATAGCGCTTCAATTCGCTTTTTGTTCACACCGAAATCAGATTTCCCGAGGCGCGAGCGGGAGTAAATGGCGAGGGTCGAGCCCCCCGCTTCGGTGGGGATGATCTGAATGTCGATATCGTCCTTGAATTTCAGCAATTTAGTTTGCGCCACGGCGTAGACCCGCGAATGAACGGGGTCCTCCTTCACCTCGACGAATTGGTCATCGGAGTTGAGCAGCGCGACAAGGTTGTGAAACAACGCCTCGGCCGTCCCCCGAAATTTCGGCGCGACGGCGTCCTTCGTTGCGCCGAGGGGCATGTCCTCGGGCGCGATGAGATAACTGTTTCCGCGCTTTTTCGAACGGTCGAGGGTGGCAAAGTCGACATAGGTCATAGGGCAAGGATCCTTGGTTGATATATCGTCCGGATCTCCGTCACCTCAAGGACCGGTTATCGCGGCATAGGTCAGGGCCTGAAGCTGGGGTCTGATCGGATAGGCGGAAGATGGGATCAATTGGGTCATCATCAAACCGATCAACTCCTCGGTCGGGTCGATCCAAAAATATGTCGAGGCGAGCCCCCCCCAGGAAAACGTCCCCAGGCTGCTCGGCTGTTGCTGAGCGGCCATATCGGTGACGACGGCGAATCCGAGGCCAAAGCCCGACCCTTCCATCCGCGCTTCTGAGAAGGTTTTGTCGCCCATCTGCCCCATGGTCTTCCCGCCGGGAAGATGATTGAGGCTCATGAAATCCATCGTCTTGGGGCTGAGCAATCGTATGCCGCCGAGGGATCCCTTGCCCAGCAGGAACCGACAGAACCGGTAATAATCCGCCATGGTTGAATAAAGCCCCCCGCCGCCCGAAGGCAGGCTGGGCGCTTTCGCCGCTGTGGCGGAGGCAGCCCCACCCCCATCATAGAGCGAGATGTCCTTTGTGACCGGGTCCCGTTGATACAGCGCCGATAACCGCGAGAGCTCGGAGTCGGCCACGTGAAAGCCCGTGTCCACCATCCCAAGAGGGCCGAAAATGCGCTCGGAAAAGAAGCTTGGAAGGCTCTGTCCACTGACGACCTCCACGACCCGGCCGAGAACATCTGTCGCGACGGAATAATTCCATCTCTCCCCCGGCGAGAATAATAGTGGCAACTCCGCCAGCCGGTCGCAAAAGGTCTCAAGGTCTAGCGGTCCCGCAATCGGGTCGAGATCCCGCTCTCGATAAAGCGCATCCAATCGATGTTGCATCAGGAAGGAATAGGTGAAGCCGGCCTGGTGGGTCATCAGATCGCGCAGCGTGATGGGCCGCTTCGCCGGCTGGTGATCGCCCTGTTCGTCCCAAACCGTCATCTTCTTGAAGGCCGGCAGATATTTGAACAACGGATCCCCCAGATGGAGCCGCCCCTCCTCCGCCAGCATCATCACAGCCACCGAGGTCACCGGCTTCGTCATCGAATAGATGCGATAGATCGTCCGTTGGTCGATCGGCGGAGACCCGTCCGTCATGGCCTGGTGGCCCTGGGCCGAGAAATGGGCAATTTCGCCGTGCCGTGCGATCAGCAAGGACAGATTGGGTAACCGTCCCGACGAGAGATAGGCGTCGAAAAAAGCGGGGATGGCGTCGAGGCGATCGGGATCAAATCCAAGATCCGACGCCGAACCTGTGGGGGTAAGGTCTTGCATCCAGTTGATGTGCCCGACACCGGCGCCGTGGACAAGCGCCCGCCAGGATCGTCTTCCCCCTCCCACAGGGAAAAAGGCGGGAGGAAATGGTGAGCCCTCTGAGATTCGAACTCAGGACCTACTGATTAAAAGTCAGTTGCTCTAACCAACTGAGCTAAGGGCCCGACCAGGTCGAGCGGATTAGGGTCCTCCGCTCGGCAGGTCAACCTGTTCACGAGCGATTGCGCCTATCGGCCACGCAGGATCACCCAAAAAAGTCGCGTGCGCCGGACAAAAAGCGAGGGCGGTCCACCCGGACCATAGCGTCCGGTCAGCGCCAGAGGTGCCAGCACCGGCGCGAGATCCTGAGGCACGGGAGTCAAACAGGACCAGAGTGCCCGTGTCGAGACCGACTCCAGCGACGCCGATGCCTCCTGCGGGGATGAGGCGTGAGGTCCCGATAAGACCGGCGCCGCGGGAGGAGCGGCGAGCCTTGAGGCATCATAGCGGCGCGCCAGGGTCGTCATGGCCTGTCGGCGTTCGCCGATCGCCGCCTGTCCTTGCGGCGTGAGGGCGATCAACGCCTCGATCAATGCCGCACTCAGAGAAAGGGGGCAACGGTCGGCACGGCTGTCTTCCTCCATCAGGCGTACCGCCTCGTCCACCAAGCTGACCAGCGGCGATAACGGGGCCGCACTGGCGGTCAGGGCGTCGAGCACCGGCTGGCCAGGCCGTTGGGTGCCGTGGTGCATCCCCTCGATCGTCTCGACCCACCATTGCAGCCTGATGCGCGCCACCATGGGATCACTGGCCTTGACCGGGATCAGCGACAGCTCTTCGGCCAAATCGATGAATGCCGCCGCTTGGGCGCGTCGTGCCTCGGGCCAATAGGGGAGCGCAAGGCGATAATCGCCATAGAGCGCGCTCCCCCCCGGTCCCCCGGCAGGCGACGCTGGGCGGGATCCGATCGCCATTAAGCGCCTTTAGGTCGTGGCGGGCGGCGCGGACGGGGCCTCCGCCGCCGCGTTGGCGGACCAGTCACGCTTGACCCCTGTCCGCAACAAGGTGGGCGAGGCGATGAAGACCGACGAATAGGTGCCGACAAGAATCCCCCAGATCAACGCAAAGCTGAACCCGCGCAGCACCTCGCCGCCGAAAAGAAAGAGCGAGACTAAGGCGACCAATGTCGTGACCGATGTCATGATCGTCCGCGAAAGGGTTTGATTGATCGACAGATCGACCACCTCCGTCAGCGGTTTCGATTTGAATTTGCGCAGATTTTCGCGGATCCGGTCGAACACCACGACGGTATCGTTCATGGAATAGCCGATAATCGTCAACAAGGCCGCGATCACCGACAGGGTGAAGTCGAACTGCGTGATCGAGAAAATACCGATGGTCAGGATCACGTCATGAACGAGGGCGATAATAGCACCGAGGGAGAACTGCCATTCGAACCTGAACCAAATATAGACGAGCATCAGACCGATCGCGAGCAGCAGCGCCCCCGCCCCTCGCTGGATCAATTCTCCCGACACGGTCGGGCCGACAATGTCGGTTCGGCGGAAACTGATCTCCGCGCCTAAGACCTCGGTCAAGGTTTGACGAAGCTGGTTGGCGACCTCGACCTGTCTGGCTTCGGCCTCAGGATCGATCTCCCCCCCCGTCTCGGCATCCTGCAGGGGCACTGTAACGGCAATGCCGTCGGGGGCCCCGGCGACGCCGCCAATGGTCTTGGCTTGCACGTCCCCAAGATCCAGGGTCCCCACGGCGGCCCTGACCTGCGTCAGATCCTCATTGGCAAAAGTCTGCCCTTCCGCTGGCCCCACCTCCACCGTCACGCCGCCGCGGAAATCGACACCGAAATTGAGACCCTTGGTCATGACAGCGCCGATCGAGACGACAATGGCGACGGCCGACAGAATCGCGGCGATGTTCCTCATGCTGGCGAAATGGATGTGGGTATCGTCGGGGATCAGTTTCAGCCCGCCGCCAAATCTGGTCGAGCTCGCCTTTCCTTTGCGGCGACGCTGGCCGAGCACATGGGCGCCGATGAAGAGGCGTGTCAGGACAAAGGCCGTGAACACGGACGTCACCACCCCGATCCCAAGCGTGACGGCAAAGCCCCGCACCGGCCCCGCCCCCAGCATGAACATCAAAAAGGCAGCGATGAGGGTCGTCAAATTCGCATCAAAGATCGCGGACCAGGCATTACGATACCCCGCCTCAACGGCGGCCACAGCCCCCTTACCACTGCTGATTTCTTCTTTGATCCGCTCAAAGATCAGCACATTCGCGTCAACCGCCATGCCGATGGTCAGAACGATCCCGGCAATGCCCGGCAAGGTGAGGGTCGCCCCCAGAAGGGACAACGCCCCGGCCATCAAAAGGACGTTCGCGAACAATGCAATGTCGGCGTAGATTCCCATCCGCAAATAGACGAGCACGATGAAGATCACGACGCCTATGAAGCCCAGGATGAGGGCGATCGTCCCCGCCCGAACCGAATCCGCCCCGAGGTCGGCCCCGACGGTTCGCTGCTCGATCGTGGTGAGTTCGGCAGGGAGGGCGCCGGATCGGATCAGCACCGCCAGCTCTTGCGCTTCTTCAGGTGAGAAACTTCCTGTAATCCGTCCCGAGCCCCCGGTAATCGCCGACTGGATCCGAGGCGCAGAAATCACCGTATCATCGAGCACAATGGCGAATTGGCGGCCGATATTCTCTCGGGTGACATTGCCAAAGCGCCGGGCCCCGCGATTATCGAAACCGAAATTGACCTGGAAGCCCGGGCCATCGGCATTCGGCGACGCGCTGGCACTGGTCACCATATCGCCGGTGACATCGGGGTTTTCGAAGATGACAATGCTTTGTCCCGGGAACTCCGCCAGGGGCAGGGTTAACCGACGGGGCGGCGTCGGGGCCGTGGGATCGGCGGTCCCGTCCACCATATGGAAAGAGAGCTGTCCTTGGGCATCGAGCACGCGACGAATACCCTCGCTGTCGGAATTGCCCGGCACCTGAACCACCAAGCGGTCAGCGCCCTGGCGCTGAATCGACGGTTCCGTCGTCCCCAAGCTGTCGATCCGCCGCCGGATCACCTCAATCGAGTCGGAAACGGCTTCGTCGGCGTAAAAAGACTGGGCCTCGTCGGTCAGCGCGACGAGGATCACCGTCCCCTCCCCCCGGCTGATCCGCAATTCGCGCCCGGCACCGGCAATCCCCGCGACCCCACCGCCGAGCGTGCCCGAGAGGCGGCGTAAGCTGTCCATTGCGCGATCCACGTCCGCCGGATCGGTAATCGGAACCGACAGGCTGAGATTTTCGCGGTCCACGCTGATGCGGCCAAACCGAATACGCCCCCCCGGGGCATTGCGGAGGCGACCGGCGACATCTGACTGTATCGAGGTAATCCGGTCGACAAGCACGCCGTCGGTATCGACCCCGAGGAGAAGATAGGTCCCCCCTTGAAGATCGAGACCGAGGGTTACCGTGGTCTCGGGCAGGAAACCGGGACGCTCGTCCTCTGCAAAAAAATTGGGAAGGGAGAAATAGACCCCCAGCACGATGAGGGCGATGACCGAGCCAATTTGCCAGCGGTTGAATTGCAGCATTGGCTGGGCTTACTTTTTCTTCTCATCGGGCTCGGTCCGTGACCGCACCGCACTGAGGGTGGCCTTGACAACCGTGACCTCGACCCCGTCGCCCACCTGCACAGTGATCTCATCCCCGCCCGGCACCTTGGTCACTTTCCCAACGAGCCCGCCGGCGGTCACCACTTCGTCGCCGCGGCGGACGGCGTTGACCATCTCCTCATGCTTCTTCCGTGCCTGTTGTTGGGGACGGATCAGGAGGAAATAGAAGATCACCAGGATCACCACGAAGGGGATCAATTGGAGGAGCGGCGAAGGCGGCTCGGCCGCAGCGGTTTGGGCGGCAGCAGACGAAATCAAAAACATAAAACCTCCGTCTCGGCACGACCTGATGGTCCGACGAGGGCAGCTGTGAGTGAGGGCGCGCCTATAGACCCGAAGACGGGAAGGCGGCAACCGCTAAGGCGAGGTCTCTTATTTCGAGACGGCTATTTAGAGACGGCGGCGACGATCTTTTTCGCGGCGTCGTCCAAATCGTCAGCGGCGATGACGTCAAGCCCACTCTCATTGATGATCTTCTTGCCCGCATCGACATTGGTGCCTTCGAGGCGAACCACGAGCGGGACTTTCAGGCCCGTCTCCTTGACCGCGGCAATTACGCCTTCGGCGATGACGTCACATTTCATGATGCCCCCGAAGATATTCACAAGAATGCCCTCAACCCCCGGATCCGAGGTGATGATCTTGAAGGCTTCGGTCACTTTTTCCTTGGTCGCGCCGCCGCCGACATCGAGGAAGTTCGCGGGTTCAGCGCCATAGTGCTTGACGATATCCATGGTGGCCATGGCGAGACCCGCCCCGTTGACCATGCAGCCGATATTGCCGTCGAGTTTGATATAGGACAGGTCGAACTCACTCGCCCGACGCTCCAGCGGGTCTTCTTCGCTTTCGTCCCGCAATTGCTCGATATCAGGGTGACGGAACGAGGCGTTGGGATCAAAGCCGACTTTTGCGTCCAGCACCCGCAAGTGACCGTCCGTCATCACGATCAGCGGGTTGATCTCCAGCATCGACATGTCTTTCTCGACAAAGGCTGTGTAGAGGATCGGCATCAGCTTCAGGCCATCCTCCCGCGCCGCGCCCTCAAGCTTCAGCGCCTCGACAAGCTTGATCGCATCCTCCGCCGTCATACCGGCGGGGTCGATGGGCAGCGTCAGGATCTTCTCCGGCGTGCTGGCGGCGACTTCTTCGATATCCATCCCGCCCTCGGTGGAGGCGATGAACGCGACCTTGCCGGTGCCGCGGTCGACAAGCAGGGAAAGATAGAGTTCGCGATCGATATCGGCGCCATCTTCGATGTAGACCCGCCCGACGACCTTGCCCTCATCGCCGGTCTGCTTGGTGACCAGCGTATGCCCCAACATCGCTTTGACCTGCGCGGCGGCATCATCAACGGTTTTGGCAAGGCGCACGCCGCCCTTTTCACCGGCCTCGGCCTCCTTGAAATGGCCCTTGCCCCGACCACCCGCATGGATCTGCGCTTTGACCACATAAAGAGGTCCGGGCAGCCCTTGGGCGGCTGTCGCGGCATCGTCGGCATCGAGGACGATGGCGCCCGCCGCAACCGGTGCCCCATAGCTCTTTAAAAGGTCCTTTGCCTGATATTCATGAATGTTCATCTTCAAGGTCCTTTCCCTATCGGCCGCATCTCGTCATGACGGAGATCGGTCGTGGCGTCCAGCGGCAAGCGCCTGTTGAAAACCTCTCCACGATCATTGCAGTTAAGTTGATATTTCCGCTCGCGTTCAGGAGCGAGACCCCGCACAATGCCCAAGTGGGTTGCATATATTTTATGGAGGAAAATGATGGCCGACTCAAAAAACCAGTCCACTGATCAACCACGTATGCCGTTTGTGATGTATGAGAATGGACTGGAAATGCTTGGCCGGATGATCGAGTCCAGCTGCGTCCTCTCCCTCAGCATGGTCGACGCGATGACCAAGGCAAATCTCGAAAATATCGAGCGAGCGGTCGATGCGACCCAGAAAGCCGAAAGCTTGGTGAATACGAGCCGCGTCGCCGCAACGGCGGTCGTGGAACAGGCCACATCGGCTGCCAATACCGCTATCGCGGAGGGCCAGGAAACCGCTGCCGCCATCGATAGTGCCGCGAGCAAGAAACTCGAGGAAGCCGCCGCCAAAACCGATACGCCTAAGAGCGATCTTCAGGACGCGGCGGAAAGCCGGACGGCGGCGCGCAGCAGCGGCAATGCGGCTAGCTCTCCCCGGAGCGCCCCCCGCACCGGCGCGACCAAATCATCGACATCGGACAGCCCCGCTGCCTCCAAGTCCTAAGGCCTAACGCGCCCTATGACCGTCTCTTGAGGGAGACCGGCCCGAATGGCCCTTTCCTTCAACCAATCGCCTAAAAGGGCCGCGTCCTGTGAAGGAGGCGGCCCTCTTCATTGGGCGCCCCTTCTTCGCGGATATCGGTGACGACCGACACATCCACCGGCACTGTGCTTCTTATCCAGCCGCCCCCGAGCACCTGATCATCCTTAAGCGCATAGAAGACGCCGGCCTGGCCCGGCGCGACCCCTTCCTGCGGCTCGTCGAACATGACCTCCGCCTCAGCGCCCGAGCGCTTCAGAACGGCCAGAACCGGCGGTTTGGTCGACCGGACCTTCACTGCGACCCGGTGGGTCGCGGCCTCCTCGGTGCCGAGCCAGTTCATCTCGTCCAGCCGGATCGCCCTGACGCCGAGCGCCGCCTTGGGCCCGACAACCACCTCCGCCCGATCCGCATCGAGACGGATCACGTATAGCGGCTCGACCAGGCCCCCAAGAGCCAGCCCCCGGCGTTGACCAACGGTGTAGTGGATGATCCCTTGATGCTGACCGAGGACCTGTCCATTCAGATCGACGATCGCGCCCGGCGTCGCCGCCCCGGGCCGCAAGCGTTCTACGACACTGGCATAGCGCCCCTCGGGAACAAAACAAATGTCCTGGCTGTCCGGCTTGTCCGCGACCCCAAGCCCAAGCTCGGCCGCAATTTGTCGGGTCGTCTCCTTCGGCAAGTCGCCCAAGGGGAAGCGCAAAAACGACAGCTGCTCACGGGTTGTCGCGAACAAGAAATAGCTTTGATCCTTCCCTGCATCTTCGGCACGGCGCAGGGCCAGGCCCCGATCATCGTCGGTGCGGCGAATATAATGGCCGGTGGCCATGGCCGCCGCGCCGAGGTCCCGGGCGGTGTGGAGAAGATCGCGAAATTTCACCCGCTGATTGCACCGCACGCATGGGATCGGCGTGGCGCCGGCCAAATAGGTATCAGCGAAATCCTGCATGACGCTGTCCCCAAACCGGTCCTCATAATCGAGGACATAGTGCGGGATCCCCAACCGGTCGGCCACTGCCCGCGCATCGGCGATGTCCTGTCCCGCGCAGCAGGCCCCCTTCTTGGCGATCGCCACACCGTGATCGTAGAGTTGAAGGGTTATCCCCACGACGTCATAGCCGGCCCGATGGACCAGCGCCGCGGTGACGGAACTGTCGACCCCCCCTGACATCGCCACCACAATCCGGGCCCCTTTCGGCAGGCCCAGATCGAGCTGGCTGGCAGTGAGGTCAGTGAGCGGTGTCTTTATCATCAAGGGCATATATCGGCAGAGGGGGGCCGTGATAAGGCCCCCTCTCCTCCGGTTGGCACCGACGCGTTCCCCTGGCCGGTGAACCGACCCGTCGCCCATAGGACTTTGGATCAGGCGCCCTTGGACCAGCCGCCCTTGGCGCAAAGGCGTTAAGGCGCAAAGGCGCTAATTGGCGGGGGAGCAGGTGCACCCGCTATCGTTACACCCCACCGTCGATTCGTCGCATTTCTCGTCAGCGGCGATCATTTTCACGCAATCATAGGAGCCCGCGCAGCTACAGCTTGTGGAGGTGCAAGTATATTTCGGCGGTGTCGTCGGACGCGGCATTAATTGGGTTCCAGCGACGACGGGCTGACTGGGGCCCGCCTCGAAGATTTTATAGACGGGCTCGGCTTTCTTCATCATGGAGGGGCTGATCTGTGCCGTCATCGGCTTCACCGTCGCGGTTGGCGCTTCCCGCACCGTGCGGGATTGCGGGGCCGCCTCGAACGCGACGGCCATGCCCAGGGCAAGGCCGAGCGCCATTCCGGCAGCGATCATGCGGCGAACAAACGATGTCATAGGGTTTCTCCCTCTGGTTCCGCCCGTCAGGCTATGGGGTGCCGATCCCAACGTCTAGCGACACGCGCAGGTCCGAGCCCCCTTTGTCGAGGTGACGACTGCGCGCGAGGCGCCACATCCTCTAAACCCAAGGGGACGGAGACCGAATGCGAAGCGCGTTATCGAAATATCTGCAGGATCTGAGAGCCAGCTATTGGTTTTTGCCCAGCCTCATGGCCCTGGCGGCGGTGCTGCTGGCCTATGTCACCCTAAAGCTCGATAGCCACCTCTCTCTCAAGGCCCTGGCCGGTTGGGGGCTCTTGTCGGTGACCGGTGTTGAGGGCGCACGATCGTTACTTTCGACAATCGCGGGGTCGATGATGGGCGTGGCCGGGGTGACCTTTTCGATGACCATCGTCGCCGTTTCCTTCGCCAGCAGCAATTACGGCCCCCGGTTGGTGGGAAGTCTGATGCGTGACCGCGGCAACCAGGCGACGCTCGGCGTCTTCATCGCGACCTTCGTCTATTGCCTCCTCATCCTCGGCTCGGTGAGGGACGGACCCGACGGTGACAGCCTCTCCACCGACAGCTTCATCCCCGCCTTCTCGGTCCTCGTGGCCCTAGGCCTGACAGCGACCTCTATCGGCGTATTGATCTATTTCATTCACCACGTCCCCGACACGTTGAATGTGGGAAATTTGGCGGCGCGCGTCGGGATGTCGATCGATAAGCATCTCGATCATCTCTATCCTGACCGGCTACAGGATTTTCAAGAGGAGAAGGACGCTCCCGCCGTCTGGCGCGGCGATGTCGGCGGCCTTCAGCCCCATTTCGTTCGCTCCCCCGACGCGGGGTTTATCCGGGCCATAGACCTTGCGGCGCTTCATCATCAGGCGTGTACGCATGATTTATGGCTCCGGTTACAATATCGGCCAGGCGAGTTCGTCTGCGAGGGTGACATCCTGTTGGATGTCTGGTCGGCGAAAGGCCGCATGGATGAGGCCCTCCTGCACGATCTGGCCGGGCAATATGCCTTGGGTCGTCAACGAAGCCCGGAACAAAGTCTATTCTACCTCGTGGACCAGCTCGCCGATATTGCAATCCGTGCCCTCTCGCCTGGGGTCAATGATCCCTATACCGCCATCGAGTGCTATCACTGGCTGCGTCAGGCGACTCAGCGATTGGCGATAAAGGAGACGTCAAAGGATCAATTCGAAGATGGGCGGGTAGTCACTCACCCGATCAGCTTTGAGCAATTTCTCGGCCGCTCCTTCGACCGTACCCGTCCCTATGTCGCTAAGGATCGAAATGTCGCACTCCATGCCATCGATATCCTGACCGAAACGGCCGACGCCCTGCCTCCCGGTCATCGCCGAGACGCCGTCGAGCGCCGCCTGCACTATCTCCACGAAGAGGTGATGTCCTCGCCCCCGGCATTTTGGCACAAGGAATTTCGCGATCGCCTCGAGACCGCTCGACAAATCCTTCGCTCGGAGAAAACGAGAGAGGCCCTGAGGGTGACGCCGGATTGGTTCGGCGGACGAGGCTGAAAGCCTCGCCCGTCTTTTCCGTATGCGACGCAACCTAGGCGTCGCACGGCACGGCCACTAGCGAACGCGCTCCTCTTCGGCCCGTTCGCCATCGCCGGGGCCCCCGGCGCCGGGTTCCCTTCGCGGCCCTTCGGCCAGGAACTCAAAGCTCAGCCCCTCAGTATCGTCCGCTGTCTTCTTCACCGTGACCCGGACGATCCCGCCTTCCTTGAGGGAGCCGAAGAGGATTTCGTCCGCAATCGGCTTTTTGATATGTTCCTGAATCGTCCTGGCCAATGGACGCGCGCCCATATCCTCATCAAACCCACGTTCCGTGAGCCAGCGGGTCGCCGCCTCGGTAACTTCGAAGGTGACATTCCGGTCGGCCAGCTGCGCTTCGAGCTGGAGGACGAATTTCGCCACAATCCGGTCGACGATCGGCTTCGAAAGGCCCGCGAAGGAAATGATCGCGTCGAGCCGATTGCGGAATTCCGGCGTGAACAATTTCTCAATCGCCTGCTGTTGCTGATCGGTGGCACGACCGCGACCGAAGCCGATCTCATTTTTCGAGGCGTCCGCCGCCCCCGCATTGGTCGTCATGATAATGATGACATTGCGGAAATCGATCTTCTTCCCATGGCTGTCGGTCAACTGACCATTATCCATGACTTGCAGCAGGATATTGAAGATCTCCGGATGCGCTTTTTCGATTTCGTCGAGCAATACGACCGCATGCGGGTTTTGGTCGACCTGATCGGTCAGTAAACCGCCGCCCTGGTCGAACCCAACATAGCCCGGCGGCGCCCCGATCAGACGGCTGACGGTATGGCGCTCCATATATTCTGACATGTCGAACCGTAGCAGTTCGACGCCCATCATCTTCGCAAGCTGCTTGGCGACTTCGGTCTTCCCAACCCCCGTCGGGCCCGCAAAGAGATAGGACCCGATCGGCTTATCAGGCTCACGCAGGCCCGCGCGGGCCAGCTTGATTGCCGCCGTCAGCGCATCAATCGCCTTATCCTGTCCGTAGACCACGCGTTTGAGATCGCCGCCCATATTGCGGAGGCGCTCCGTATCGGATTTCGACACAGTCTTGGGGGGAATCCGCGCCATTTGCGCCACGACTTCCTCAACCTGGGGCACCCCGATTTCCGTGACGCGATCGGCGGCGGGAAACAGCATCTGCCGCGCCCCAGCCTCGTCGATGACGTCGATCGCTTTATCGGGCAAGCGACGATCGGTCATATATTTGGAGGCCAATTCCACCGCGCTGACGATCGCTTCGTCATTATAGTTCAGCCCGTGATGTTCCTCGAAAGCTGGTTTCAGACCACGGAGAATTTCAATGGTATCCGCGATCGAGGGTTCCGCCACGTCGATTTTTTGAAAGCGTCGGGACAGCGCCCTGTCCTTCTCGAAATGTTGCTTGTATTCCTTAAAAGTGGTCGAGCCCATGCATTTGAGGCTGCCGTTCTGCAAGGCGGGTTTGAGCAGGTTGGACGCATCCATCGCCCCGCCGCTCGTCGCGCCGGCGCCGATGATCGTATGGATCTCATCGATAAAGAGAACCGCGCCAGGGGTGGCCTCAAGCTCCTTGAGAACCGCCTTCAGACGTTCTTCGAAATCGCCACGATAACGGGTACCCGCGAGCAGCGCCCCCATGTCTAGGGAGAAGATCGTCGCTTCGGCCAGCACCTCCGGCACCTGCTCATCAACGATACGGCGGGCCAATCCCTCGGCAATGGCGGTTTTCCCGACACCGGGGTCACCGACAAGAAGAGGATTGTTCTTGCGTCGACGACATAGGACCTGGATCGCGCGCTCCACCTCTTTTTCCCGACCAATCAGGATATCGATTTTGCCGCGCCGTGCTTTTTCGTTGAGGTTGGTGGTATAGGCCTCGAGGGCTTGGGCCCCCTGTTTTGCCTGGGTCTCTTCCTCCTCCTCCTGCGCCCCTGAAGGGGTCCGCGGCTCCGTCGGCGATTGGCCCGTCTTCGACAATCCGTGGGAGATGTAATTGACCGCATCATAGCGGGTCATGCCCTGGGCATTGAGGAAATAGCTCGCATGGCTTTCCCGCTCGGCAAAGATCGCCACGAGGATATTGGCCCCGGTGACCTCCGATCGGCCCGAGGTTTCCACATGGATCAGGGCCCGCTGTACAACGCGATGAAAGCCAGCCGTTGGCTTTGCTTCGTCAGCGTCCTCAACGCGCAATTTATCGAGATCATCCTCGATGTAATCCATAAGATGCTCGCGCAGCTCATCGAGATCGACATCGCAGGCGAGCATTACCGCCCGGGCATCCTCGTCTTCTGTCAGGGCGTAAAGGAGGTGCTCAAGGGTTGCCAATTCCTGCTTGTGGCGGGTGGCAAGACCGATTGCACGATGGATCGATTGTTCGAGATTATCAGAAAATGTCGCCATTATTCACGCTCCATCGTACATTGAAGGGGATGTTCGTTGCGTCGTGCAAGCTCCAGCACCTGCGCAACTTTCGTTTCTGCCACCTCATAGGTGTACACACCGCAAATACCGACGCCATGGTTGTGGACGTGGAGCATGATGCGCAGCGCTTCATCGTGTCCTTTGTGGAAGACTGCTTCGAGCAACCAGACCACGAATTCTTGGGGCGTGTAATCGTCGTTCAGCAATAAGACCTTATAGAGCGAGGGACGCTTGGCCTTCGGTTTCTCTTTGACGATGGTGGCAACATTGCCGCCCGGTTTTTCGTCACCGTCTTCACTCATATTGATGGATCGCATGGGCCTTTGAAAATTCGCATCGTCGCCATTCGTAGTATTTGGGATTTTTCCGGGTACCCGCAAGCCATCATTCTCCAGGGCGCGCGCGGGGAAGACGCGCACAGCTCTCCCGCCTTACGCCTTATATGTCGTCGGATCATGGCAGATGCCTCCTCCTTCCCTCCTTTTCCCTCCTTCCCTCCAGGGAGACCCCCATGGAGCGATGCCTGCAGGCGAGACCGGCATGTCATCGACGCCGCGTCCTCATTGACGCTGCGCTGCGGAGGCACCGGAGGGATGGACAACGGATGGCGGGCCGCCCCTTAACCGTCCCTCCCCGCTCAAAGAATCGAAAACCCCCAGGCACCTGAGGTCCCCGGGGGTCAGCATTCCAGTCATTCATCTCAAAGACGTCGCCCTCACGCGGAGAGCAAAAAGCTTAGCGAGATTGCTGAACCATCTCGATGAAAGCTGTGTACCGCTTGGAAAGCGGTTGCGCCGCGTCACGGGCGGTGGCGATCATCATGTCGGACATTTTGTTGACCTGACCGATTTGGGTTTCCATCGAATTCCGCAGCAGTTCGGACTGGGCTTCGAAAAACTCTTGCGGAGTCCGTGCCTTTGTCAGCGACTGAAAACGGTCGGAACCGGTTTCCATCTGCTTTTTCGCATATTCGACGTTTTCGTTCGCGATCTTCTCGAAACCCTTCGCCATGGTGGTCGCGCTTTCGATCATCGCCTCGACATTTTCCTGACCGAATGCGCCGACATTCGACATGCCTTGGGTCATCCGCTCAAGTCCGTCATTCATGAAGTTTTGGGCGGTCGACGCAGCTTCGTTCACCGAGTCCGCCGATTTCGTGCTGGTTTTGCGGGTCGTACTCATAATCTCTGCTTCTCCTAATTATTGGCGCCGATAAGCGATGCACGCCATTTTTGGGATTTGGATGTTCACGCAACGCCACCAAACGCGACCGGCTTATCGTTGTTGCGCCGCAACATAAAGATCGCCACCCCCTCCGTCAAGGCGATTGTGCGATGCACAATACATCTTCTTTTCTTTTTTATCCCGCGGCCAAGGCGGAATGACCTTCGCAGCTGTCCGATGAACGGAATCTTAATAAGATGAGTATGATGGTGGTGTATCAGTATTTACTGTGACCGAATTTGAAGGTGATATTTCGTAACAAACACTTTAGCCTAATGGGATTGGTGTAAGAGGCGCATGGGAACCAGGGTGAAGTCGGTAAAGTCACTGCTGATCACGATTATATTTGCGACGGTCCTTAGCCCGCTGGCGGCGCACGCCAACCCGAAATATGCTGCCTATATCATTCATGCGGACACCGGCGATGTCCTGTTTGACCGATATTCAACGGAACCGCGCTACCCTGCCTCCCTCACTAAAATGATGACCCTCTACCTTCTGTTCGAGGCGATCGAAGAAGGCCGGGTATCGCGCACGACGGATATGAAGGTCTCCAAGCGCGCGTCCCTGCAACCGGCCTCGAAACTGGGGGTGAAGAGCGGGACGACCATCGACGTCGACACCGCCATCCGCGCTCTTGTGATCAAATCCGCGAATGATGTGGCCACTGTGACCGCCGAACATCTGGCCGGAAGCGAAGCCAAATTTGCGCGCCTGATGACCCAGAAGGCGCGCGACCTCGGGATGCGTCAAACGGTCTTTCGGAATGCATCGGGGTTGCCCGACGACCGCCAGGTGACGACCGCGCGGGATATGGCCATTCTTTCCCAGCGCCTGGTGCAGGACTTCCCGGATTTTTTCCACTATTTCGACGATGACTCATTTCAGTGGGGCGGTCGCACCTACAAATCTCACAACAAAGTGACTCAAGATCTGAAGGGGGCCGACGGTCTTAAAACCGGCTACACCCGGGCATCGGGCTATAATCTCGCCACCACCGTTCGTCGCGGTGACCATCGGCTGATCGGCATCGTGCTTGGCGGACGCAGCGGGCGGACGCGAAATGCCCATATGATCGAGATCATGAACAAAGCCTATGCCGATATTTCCGCTCGGCCCTCCCTCGTCAAATCGATTTTGCACGTCAAACCCGTGCCGGACCTTCGGCCTGACCGCCGTTTGCCCCCCTCGGAAGGCGGGCCGGTTCTTCTCTCTATGCTCGACGACGATGGGGAGCTGGCTGAACTGGAAGCCGCCCTCAATGCCCTGCCCTTAGATGCCGCGCCGGAGGGAGAAGGCGATATCGACTATGCCTATGCGCGGGATTGGGCCATTCAGGTCGGGGCCTTCAATAGCCAACCCCTGGCCGTGCGCCAGATCATCGAAACGCAGGACCTGATCCGCTCCGTCAGTTCCCATATTGGGCGAGAAGTGAATATCGCCGATCAGGGCGTCCGATCCGTTTACCGCGCTCGCTTTACGCGTCTGACCGAGGACGAGGCGCAGGAAAGCTGTGAGCGTCTCAAAGCCGCCGGCGAGGAATGTATCGCCTTGCACATCACCGAGTAAACGGCACGCCCCGGGGCCTGCCGATGGGAGAGCGGCGAAACCAGCCCGCTCCCCTTATTGACCCGCAAAACTCCGCTGCCAGGTGGGGCTATGCGGCGTGTTGACCATGAGCAGCAGGGCTTTCAAGACGACCGGGGGCGCCCATCACGACAGGCTCATCTCAGACTTGCCTTATAGATTTGTATCCATAATAGCTATTGGCGACATGGTTGGTGATCGGGGGGTTCAGGAACTCATGAAGAAATTCTCGTTCGGATTTGCGTTGTTGTCTGTGTTGGTTTTGATCCCAGCATGCGGTGGGCCGAAAACGGAAGACGGCGTCTCATACACCGCCAAATCGGCAGCGGATGTGCAAGAGGTGTGTCGAGAAATGCTGGCACTCGACATTGGCGTTTCAAACCTTGGGGGCTTGCCTGAGCGGACAAAACGTGAGGTCGTGAAGACATGCTGTGGTGAGGCCAAGAAATCAGCGGCCAATCTCAGCGACACAGAACGTGCATTTCTTTGGTACAAGTGGAAGGCGTTCGACAATATCAATCAGACGCCCAATGCTGTAGCGGAGTACCGATCGATTGAGGACGCGCTGGCAGGTGATCTCACAACCCCGCAACGCATTGCAGCCGCCGTGGTGCAGCCGCAAACGGCGCAGTGCGTTAGCCGCGAGGTAAGGGAAAAAGCGTCGCGCTAGGCGCCAAACCAGATCAGCCCATTGATCGTTGGTCGTCAACAATGACTCGCACGGCGCGCGGTTGATGGAGTGAGGCCACCGATCGACGAGTAAGGGCGTTCTGAGTTGGCTTGCCGGGCTGAATGTAGGCGAGGCGAGGCCACGCTCACTCTGCCAGTGGCGCATCACTCGGCTGGTCAGTTCCGTGCCGTTCTACCCGAACAGATACTTCCTTGGCCGCGAGCCCACAACCCCACGACACCAGAGGCCAAGGCAGGTTGAGCGACATGGCGCCGCTCGTTCCCCCCCCCCCGCCCCCGGCTCGGCTCCCGGCTCCCGGCTCCCGGAAGCGGAAAATCTCAACCGATACGCCGAGCGCGCCATTGGTCGAATTGGGACCACACCCCCTCCGCCCCATGCCATTCCCCGCGGGTCGCGCCTTTGGAATATTCCGTCGCGCGGGCTTCGAAGAAATTGGCGTGCTCCACCCCATTCAGAATTTCGCGCAACCAGGGCAAAGGATGGTTGTCCGCCGCAAAGACCGGCGGCAAGCCAAGCTGGCTCAACCGCCAGTCGGCAATGTGCCGGAT
Organism: Parvularcula bermudensis HTCC2503; assembly: GCF_000152825.2. Lineage (NCBI taxonomy): Bacteria > Pseudomonadati > Pseudomonadota > Alphaproteobacteria > Parvularculales > Parvularculaceae > Parvularcula > Parvularcula bermudensis. The sequence continues at coordinate 2,057,633 of NC_014414.1, read as the reverse complement.
ATAGGCTTTGATATCGTCCGGCGTCATGCCCTCGACCTCTCCAGCCTCGAAGGCGAGCTCGATGAATTTGTCCTCGAGGTCGACCACAGTCTTGCAGCAATCAACGATATCGTCGGCCACCGCTGGGGTCAGCGCACCGGTTTCGCGGGCGAATTCGTGGAACAGCCGCACCATCCCCTCGCAATGCAAGCTCTCATCGCGAATCGACCAGGTGACGATCTGCCCCATCCCCTTCATTTTGTTGAACCGCGGAAAGTTCATCAGCATGGCGAAGGACGCAAAGAGCTGAAGCCCCTCGGTAAAGCCCCCGAAAACCGCCATTGAGGTCAGGATATCCCGCTCATTCTCGACGCCGAAGCGGCCAAGATAATCGTGTTTCGCCGCCATCGCCTCATAATCCATAAAGGCGGAGAATTCGACTTCCGGCATCCCGATCGTCTCAAGCAAGAGGGCATAGGCCGCGATATGGATTGTCTCCATGTTGGAGAAGGCGGCCAACATCATCCGCACCTCAACCGGTTTGAAGAGCGGCATGTAGTTTTCCATATAATTGGCGCCGACCTCGACATCCGACTGGGTGAAGAAGCGGAAAATCTGCGTCAGCAGGTTCCGCTCCTTGTCGGTCAGCTTATTAGCCCAGTCCTTACAGTCCTCCCCAAGGGGGACTTCTTCAGGCATCCAGTGAACCTGTTGCTGCTTTTTCCAATAGTCATAGGCCCAAGGATAACGAAACGGCTTATACGCCTTCGAGGCAGTGAGAAGACCGGGGGCGGCAGGGATATCGTCGAACATTTGTCTCATTACCTTCTCTCGAAAAGACACACCGGCACGGATACCGCACAGCACCGGCGGATCATGAGGCCTAGCTTGAGCCGATTCGCCCCGCCTCTTCTCTATATGTAGAGTATGCGCAGGGGAAAGAGCCCTTTTATCCCCAAGATATTGCGATATTGAGCAATTGGGGTTCAGAAAATGCCCAAGAGGGCGAAGACGACCAGCGCAGGCCCCATTATGGGCGTCGGCAGGCAGTCTCCCGTCAAGCAGCGCTCCCGGCCCTTTCTTCCTTTGGCGTCACAGCCAATGCCCATGGGGGATGGGGCGAAGAATGGGGATGCCTGAAACCTTTTCGCCCCCCCAATCGAAGAACGATCAGGCAGCGAACCTGCCCTGCCCTCGCCTCGACGTCCGGAGACCCGCTATGTCTATTCTGTCTTTTCGCCCCCTTCTTGTGTCCTCCCTTTTCCTCTTAGGGGCATGTTCCAATACCGACGCCCCGAGCACATCCACCGGAGGGCCGTCGGCTGAGACCATTCCCGGAACCGCCGAGAGCCTGGTCGTCGCGGGGGGCTGCTTTTGGTGCGTGGAACATGACATGGAGGCCGTGCCAGGTGTTTACGAGGCCGTCTCCGGCTATGGCGGCGGGGAAAAACGAGAGGCGACCTATCGTGACCATGAAGGGCACCGAGAAGTCGTTGAGATCTACTACGACCCCCGCGAAACGACGTATGCCGAATTGGTCCATATCTTCCTTCGCACCATCGATCCCCTGGATGATGGCGGGCAGTTCTGCGACCGGGGATACAGCTATACCACGGCGATTCATTATCGCACCGACGCCGAGCGCCGCGCGGCAGAGGCGGCGATCGCGGCGGCCGAAAAGGCGCTCAGCCGCGAGATCGTCACCCCGGTGGAGCCCATTTCCTTTGTCGTCGAGGCCGAAGGCTATCACCAGGACTATGCCGACCAAAATCCTCTGCGCTATAAATTCTATCGAACCCGGTGCGGAAGAGATCAGCGGGTTGAGGAGGTCTGGGGTCAGCGTGCCGCGAGCGCCCCATGAGACGGACAGCGGCCTTGTGACCATCTCCCCTTGACCATCGCCAATTGACCATCGCCCCTTGATCGTGGGCCCAATTCATCACGGGGTCCATCGATCAAGGGCCGTCGCCGGCCTCCGTTCTGATCTTCGCCTGCTCAAAACAGATCAGCGCCCTGTCCAGATGGGTGGCAACCTCATGAAGGCCGTGAATGCGCGCACACGCCTCGAGCGAGACGAGCCGAGGCACGAAATATCGAATGTGGTCGTCAGCAATCTCTGTATGGTTCGTTTTCGTTCCTCGCATGGTAGTGCTGGCCACGCTTGCCCCCCAAATTTAGTTGTTGTCAATTTTTTGCGACCTTTGGTTGCATCGTCAACGAAGGGATTTTTCCCTAATTCACAAACGCTTTCTGTGTGAGCATTGACAGCTTACCGGGGCATCGACAGTTTCCCCCTAGATTTCCGCTAAGGGTAAACCATCGATGCAGGTCGTTATAGTTGAGTCGCCGTCCAAGGCGAAGACGATCAACAAATATCTTGGTTCTGACTATAAGGTCCTTGCATCTTACGGTCATATCCGTGACCTCCCGTCAAAGAATGGCTCAGTTGATCCGGAGGCGGATTTCTCCATGATCTGGGAGAGTGACGCCCGCTCCAAAAAACACGTATCGGACATTGTCGATGCCGTGAAAGCCGCCGATGGCGTCATCTTGGCAACCGACCCTGATCGCGAGGGCGAGGCCATTAGTTGGCACTTGCTTGAAGTCCTCGATAAGAAAAAAGCCCTTAAAGATAAATCCATTCAACGTGTTGCGTTCAACGCTATCACAAAGAGGGCGGTAGAGGAAGCGATTGCCAATCCGCGTACGATTGATCAAGATCTTGTCGATGCCTACTTGGCCCGACGGGCTCTCGACTATCTTGTTGGCTTCACGCTCTCCCCTGTTCTGTGGCGAAAATTACCCGGCGCCCGATCTGCGGGCAGGGTGCAGTCGGTTGCCCTCAGACTGATTTGCGAACGCGAACTCGAAATAGAAAAATTTATCGCGGAGGAGTTCTGGACTCTCGAAGCGAATGTTTCCGCCGACGACTCTCCTCAGTTTGCAGCGCGTCTTGTCAAGCTCGACGGCACCAAAGTTGAGAAGTTTACACTGACTACCGAGGAGGACGGTTCCAGGGCGAAAAAAGCGGTAGAAGACGCACAATTCCTTATAAAGAGTGTCGAGGCGAAACCCACTCGGCGAAATCCCGCCGCGCCATTCACGACCTCGACCCTACAGCAAGAAGCGTCCCGCAAGCTCGGCTTCAATGCCCGTCGGACCATGCAGACCGCTCAGCGTCTGTATGAGGGGATCACGATTGGAGGCGAGACCACCGGGCTTATCACCTATATGCGGACCGACGGGATCGACATGGCCCCCGAGGCTGTGATGGCCGTGCGCGACGAGATCAAATCGACCTTCGGCGCCGACTACCTTCCCTCCTCTCCCCGAATGTACAAATCCAAGCAAAAAAATGCTCAGGAGGCGCATGAATGTATTCGGCCGACCAATTTCGCTCGACATCCCGATGCGCTAAAGCAATTGGATCAGGACCAGTACCGGCTCTATGACCTGATCTGGAAACGGGCCATGGCGTGCCAGATGGAAACGGCGCGGCTGGAACAGACGACCATCGACATTGAAAGCCGGGATGGAAAGACCGGTCTTAGGGCGACAGGCTCGGTTGTGGTGTTCGATGGCTTTTTGAAGCTCTATGCCGAAGGGCGGGACGACACTGAGGACGAGAAGGATCGCAGCCTTCCCAAAGTGTCCGAAGGCTCCGATGCGCAGGTCACCGATCCGACGCCGGAGCAACATTTCACCCAACCGCCTCCCCGGTTCACCGAAGCAAGCCTTGTCAAGCGACTGGAAGAGCTCGGGATCGGCCGCCCCTCGACCTATGCATCGATCATCAGTACACTACAGGACAGGTCCTATGTCACGATGGACAAGAACCGGTTCATCCCCGATGACAAGGGCCGGATCGTCACGGCGTTTTTAGAGAATTTCTTTGGGCGATATGTCGAGTACGACTTCACCGCCAAGCTGGAGGAGACGCTCGACGACATTTCCAATGGCGAGATGGCCTGGAAAGCGTTTCTCCGACGGTTCTGGGACGAATTTCACGCCCGAGTAGAGGATATGTCGGACCTTCGTATCTCCGAAGTCCTCGACGCGTTGAACGAAGCCCTCGGGCCCCATATTTTCCCTCAGCGAGAGGACGGGCGTCCTCCCAGGGAATGTCCGACCTGTGGCGAAGGCGAGCTGTCCTTGAAGGTGGGTCGCTACGGCGCCTTTATCGGCTGCTCCCGCTACCCTGAATGCAAGCATACCCGCCCCCTCGGACAGTCAGAGCAGGGAAACGCGCCGGCGGAAGATCGTCAATTGGGCGTTGACCCCGATACGTCCCAGGCTGTGTGGCTAAAATCAGGCCGGTTCGGGCCCTATGTCCAACTTGGTGAGCCGGATCCGGACACGAAAGAAAAGCCGAAACGCTCCTCGATTCCCAAGAGCTGGGACGCCGCCAGCCTCGATTTCGACAAGGCGATGAAACTCCTCGCCCTTCCCCGCGATGTCGGGCCCCATCCAGAAGACGGTGAGATGATCGAAGCGTCCCTGGGCCGCTACGGGCCTTATGTGAAGCATGGTAAGCTCTATGCTAACCTTGAGTCGATCGACGACGTGTTCGACATCGGGATCAATCGCGCGGTCGCCGTCCTTGAGGATAAGAAAGCCAATCCGCGAGGTCGCGGCCGAAGTGCCGCGAAACCTCAAAGGGAGCTTGGAAATCATCCCGATACAGATGAATTAGTGGCTGTCTATGACGGTCGATACGGCCCTTATGTAAAACATCAAAAAACCAATGCGACGATCCCGCAAGGCGTTGATCCGGCGGAGATCACCCTCGAGCAGGCGCTGGAACTGATCTCGGCGCGCGAAGCGAAGAAGCCGACGAAGAAGAAAAAGACCGCGAAAAAGAAATCGGCCAAGAAACCCGCCAAGAAAAAAACGACAAAAAAAGCCGCTAAAAAAGCGACCAAGAAAACGACTAACAGCGCCGGCAAAGATTGATGCAGGCTGCTCCTATCGAACGTGGAGGGCCAAGTTTAGAAGGCGCGAGCTTAGACTGACGTCGTGGCGTTGCGCGACCCCCAGATCGACGCTGAACCGGACCTGGCGCCCCACTCTGACCAACTGAACACAGGCAAGGCCGGGCTCGACCTCGCTAGTCATCGCAATTGGGAAATAGTGAGGCGGCAGCGTCTCGGTCTGAACTGTCTCTTCGAGGAGAAGGGCGTGACAGGAAGACGGCATTTCCCCTACGCCATACCGCCTGATCTCGATCGAACGCTCACTGATCGTTTTGCTCTCATAAGGGGCGAGCGCAAGACCGATCGGGGCGTCTAACGGCACACAGATGGAAAACGGCTGTCCGGGGGAGGTAAAAGCCGAAGCCGGCAGAGTCGCGAAACGGAGTATATTGACCAATATCGCCGCCTCGTATTCGAGTTGGCGCGATGGCTGAACGCTTGCCCAGGCGGGGGCGCCCGCCGCCAGTGTGATTATCACCGCGGACAGTGCGAACGTTCCGAAGAACCATCGCCTGATCATGACCGCACCTAATTCTTTACCGCGACAGAAATGGAAACCCTCCGCTCGACCTCACCGGCGGCCGTTGGGTAGAGGATCGGGGTCCCTTCGGCCCGACTGGGCTCAAGGAGATTCTCGCCAAGAAGCGTTAAATTCAAGCTTGGGGTCAATCTGTGGCTCAAACGGATATCAAGATCCTGATAAGCAGGCACGACATCGTCTTCGAGCTGCCCGACATAGCGGGACCAAATCGACGCATCGGTACGATCAGAGAAATGATAGTCCGCCTTCACCGATAATTGCAGAGCCGGGTCGCGACCTCGATCAAAGGAATAGGTCGGCGTCTCGAACACGCCTTCACGGAATTCGAGATTACGCTCATAGACATTGCCGATGAAATTAAGACGGAGGTCGCGATGGGGTTCCCACAGGGCATGGACCTCAATCCCTTTGCCCTCATCATCCTCATCATAGGTAAAGCCATATTCGGCGCTGATCGGAACCGGCACGGGTGAGCCCCCGGGGCCGAACGGCAAGAGCACAAAGCCCCCGCCCGTCTCGTACATCCCGCCGATATCGTCATACGCATTGTAATATGCCGTCATATCGAGGGTCAGCTGATTTCCAAATTGCTGGCGCCAGCCCAGCTCATAGGCGATCAACTTCTCGGCCACCCCTTCATTGGTTGTGCCCGAAATAAGGAGCTCGATCGGCAGAGGGTTTGGCGGCTCGAGAAGGCCAGCCCCGACGGTGATGCCGATATTGCCATTGGTCTCAATGGCCGAGGGCGTGCGGACAGCCCGCGATACTGCTCCCCAGAAACTGGCCTTATCCAGTGAGTAGATGGCGCGAAGACTGGGCTGGACTTCGGTGCCAGTAAATTCATTGTTTTCCAGTTTCGTCCCCGCAGAAACACGCAGCCGGCGGTCCAGGGCGAACACATCCCCCTGAACGAACCCGGCGAACAGGTCGCGATTTTCATTGGGCAATGTCAACCGAACGAAGGTGTCAGGGTCCTTTGCCTCGATGCCATCGCGGGTATGGCGATATTTCACGCCCCACATGGCTTCTGCGCGATCGCTCAGTGTCAGGGCGTGGGAAAAGTCGATGTCGAGAATGTCGCTCATCAGCAAGGATCCATTATCCTCGCGTTCGATCGACGTGAAATAACTCTGCAGGGTCATTGAATTTCCCTGCTCGAATGTCCGGGTCCAGCGGGAAAGAATATTATACTCATTGTGCTTATTATCAGGAATCGTCACGAATTCCTGAGTGATCGGTTGTTCGAACCGATTGAAGAAGGTCGTATCAAACTTATTATGGACATAACTGCCTTGGACCGTGAAGGCATCGGCATCATTGGGTTCCCAATCCCCTCTGAACCCGATCTGTAATCGATCGGAGGGCGCATGGAAGGTCTCCCCCTCATCGCTGACTTGGGAGGAAACCCGCCGCCAGGTCGTCCACACCCGCGCCGTCGCGTTTTCGCCCAAGCGTAACCCGCGCCGAGCATAGAGGCGGCCAAACTCGCTACCGCTTTCCGTCGTGACGCCCGCGCGCGCCGTTGCGTAGGTATTGAGGGTACCGGCAGCGTGCTTACTGACGATATTGATCACCCCATTGAGGGCGTTCGCCCCGTAGAGTGTCGCGCCGGGGCCCCTGATGACTTCGATCCGATCGATATCCTCAACCGGTAACAATTGCGCATCCCACAGCACGCCTGAAATGACCGGCAAGTAGACCTCGCGGCCATCGACGAGAATCAACATCTTGCTCGAATACCGCCAGGTGTATCCCCGTGCCGAGACCCCGGTGATGGAGTCATTGACCTCCGAGACGAAAACACCGGGCACCAGACGCAGCAATTCAGGGATGCTGTCCGCGCCACTGGTACGGATATCCTCTTCGTCGATCACGAAGATGGCGGCGGCTGTCTCGTTGATTTTTTGGGGCTTTTTCGCAACTGAGGTGACCTCAGCGGAGAGCAGCTCCTCAAGGCTCATCCCTTCAAGATCATCAGCTTGGGCATAACTCACCGTCGCCGACATGGCTACGCTGAAGAGAATTGTTCTTCTTATTCCGCGCATGGAGGTCCTGCCGTCCGGGTTCCGACGGTAAGAGACGCGTTTTACGTTAAAAAAGACAAAATATTTAAATCAGCCCCTAGGGATTAGTCGCTCATTTACCCTTCGCTGGACAAGGTCCACCGAACCGTGATGCTCTTTGGCGGCATCAAAGGAGGGTTCGGTACGCATGCTCTTGCTGCTTAGTCTGATCGCCCTTGGTTTTCCCTTCGGCTCGGCTAAAGTGCCGACCGATATTGAGGTAGCCGATGTGAGCCTGTGGGAGGGATCGAGCTTTCCCTATCCCGAGCCCATCGTGCGGGACACCGTGCTGTCGGTGATGACTGGGACCGGGGGGGTGGTGGTCGACACTGACTTTCGGTTGTATGCCTCGACAATCACTTATCTGCCGCCCGGACAGACCATGCCGGTGATCGTGAGACTGGATCAGAAGGCTGAGGACACGACCAGCCTGCTGGTGGGGGTGGTTGGTTCTGTTGAATCGATGCCTATTCAGGATCGCCTCATCAACGCGGTCCGGGATCGGTTCTCCATGCTGCCCTAAGCCGCGACGCTTGTCAGAGGGGGGAGCTTGCGACAAAGCCTCCCCATGCTCGACTTTCTCAAACGCAATGCTCGCTGGATCGGCGGGGGCTTTGTCCTGACCCTCTTTTCGAGTTTCGGTCAGACCTTCTTTATCTCCGCATCGGCCAATGAGTGGCAGGCATCGTTGGGTCTCTCTACTGGGGGCTTCGGTCAACTTTACATGGTGGCGACCTTGGCGAGTGCGGTCAGCCTGCCATTTGTCGGGCGCCTCGTGGATATATGGCCGATCCCTCGGGTCATCGCCCTGACCATCCCGACCCTCGCCCTCGCGACCCTGTTGGCGGCCGGGGCGCCGAGCGTGGCCGCCCTTGCCATTGCGCTCTATCTGCTTCGCCTGTTCGGCCAAGGAATGATGACCCATATCGCGCTGACGACTATTGGCCGGTTCTATGCGGCACAGCGGGGGCGCGCCATTTCCCTGGTGGTGCTTGGCCATCAAACGGGAGAGGCCCTGCTACCGCTCACCTTCACGGCTTTTGCGTTGAGCTTTGGGTGGCAAAGCGGCTGGATCGCCGGGGCGGTGAGCTTGATGCTGTTTGCCCTGCCCGTGGGCGTCTGGGCTTTCTCGACAAAGCGACAGCCCAAAGGACAGGCGGACGTGATGCAGGGCGGGCCGAGCTGGACGCGGCAGGAGGTAATGGCGGACCCCCTCTTCTGGGCGCTGCTGATTGGGGTCCTGGCGCCCCCCCTGGTGGGCACCACCCTGTTCTTTCATCAGGACACCCTTACCACCCTCAGAGAGTGGCCTCCGGCCCTCTTCGCCAGTAGTTTTACCGTGATGGCGCTGACGACCGTGGTGTTCGCCCTGATCAGCGGCGCTCTGATCGATCGGTTCGGCGCCTGCCGGATCCTGCCCTACTTCTTGGCGCCCCTCGGCTGTTCCTGCGTCATCGCCGGCGTGATGAGCGCGCCATGGAGCCTGTATCTTTTCATGATGCTTCTGGGGGTCTCCTACGGCTTTTCCTCGACCCTGTTCGGCAGTCTTTGGCCCGAAATCTACGGCACCGCGCATTTGGGCGCCATCAGGTCCGCGCTCGTGCCGTTCATGGTGGTGGCGACCGCCATCGGACCGGGACTGACCGGCACCTTGATCGATTTCGGCATTGGGTTGCCCGCGCAATTGATCGCGCTTGGCGGATATTGCGGTATTGGCCTCATCACCCTGACCTTCGCATCCCGTGCCCTGACACAAAGAGCAGCGAGGCTCGCCGCTGCCGGGGCGGCGCACCCAGCGCCGCCACCGATCGGGTAGGCCGAGGACTGACCAAAGCGCGGCCGTCCCCAAGCCCCTCGGTAGACGCCGACCCTATGCCTTGCGGAAGGACTTGATCTTGGTGGGATTGCGCGGCGGCTCCCCCTTATTGATCGCATGCACCGCCTCCATGCCTTCGACCACCCGTCCCCAGGCCGTGTATTGACCATCGAGGAAAGATGCGTCGTCAAGACAGATGAAGAACTGGCTCGACGCGGAGTTCGGATCGTTCGCCCGCGCCATGGAACAGACCCCTTCGATATGGTTCACGTCGTTGAATTCGGCAGGGATATTTTCCTCAGCCCCGCCGGTTCCCGTCCCCTCGGGACAACCGCCCTGGGCCATGAACCCCTCGATGACCCGGTGAAAGGTCAGTCCGTCATAGAAGCCATCCTCGGCCAGACTGGTGATTTGCTCAACATGCTTGGGGGCTTTGTCCTCGAAAGTTTCGATGACGACATCCCCAGTTTCCAGTTCCAATTTCAGTTTCGTCACGAGGTAATTTCTCCATTGATACGGACGGGAACGGACACATTGCAGGCATTCTCGACAAATCCGTCAGCCGACAGAATGCCCCGCGCCCTGAGATAATCTTTGAAGACGGCCGTGCTGGGATCCAGGACCTCGATCGTCTTTCGTTGATCGGTGGGCAAATCGCTCATCAACCGAGCACGAACGATTGGCGTTGGCCTGGTCGGTGGCTCCCCGCGATTGATCCGGCGCGCATTGATATAGCCGTCGACGACCCTTCCCCAAACGGTATAGCGCTGGTCGAGGCTGTCGCGATTGTCACCGAACATCACGAAAAACTGGCTATTGGCGCTATTGGGATCGTTGGTTCGGGCCATCGACATCACCCCCTGACAATGCAGGCCCCACAGCGCGACGGTATCGTCGACAAGGAGGCTGGGGAGCGTCGGCGGTTGAGTGCCCACGGGAACCGACCCGACAAACCCGATTTGGGCGGCGCGACTGTCGCGTCCGATAATGGCCTTGTCGGCAACCGCCTCGATGGGTTGGGCAAATTCTCCCTGCAGATCCGGCAGGGAGGACCCGCCTTCGCCGGTCCCGGTGGGGTCGCCCCCCTGGGCCATGAACCCTTCGATGACTCGGTGGAAAGGCGCTCCATCATAAAAGCGGCGACGGGCCAGCGTTTGGATGCGCGCGACATGATTGGGCGCGAGGTCCGGACGCATTTCGATGATCATCGGCCCGGAGGGCAATTCCATCACGAGAAGGTTCTGAGGCGACACGGCCTTCCACGCCTCCTCCGGCGCGTTCTCCAAAAGCCGCTCGGCGGCTGACTGCACAGCCATCGTCGCGGCGGCTGCGGGGGCCGCCATCGCCAACCCCACCGCGGCGAGGGCCCCGCCAAGGATCGAAGGTGAAAAGATCGTCATCCGTTACCTGACCGAAAAAGCTAGAAGGGGACCGATACCCGATGCCGCCCGAAACCGAAAGGCCGCCCCCCTTAATCCTCGGAGAGGCACGACCTGCCCATGGGCAAGGTGAGGTGGCCCCCCTTGGACAGTCAGGGCGATCCTGCGCGCCGGAGCATTTTCAAGCGACGTGAGCATCGGGGCGCAGGAAAAAAGGCGACAAAACCAAAGAGCTGGAGACGTTTTACGACTTGGGTTGACCCGCACCGGCTCTAGGCCAGATCCGGCTCGGCCCAGTGCCGATAGGCCTGCCTGTCCCGCAACCGGGCATCATAGGCCAGTAGAGCCGGCAGCGCCGCATGATCGATGGGCGTGGCGCGCCAACGATGCACATTAAGGCCGAGGCAAATATCGGCGAGGGTGAAATGATCGCCGCAGGCATAGGGCCCGCCCGCCGCAAGATGCGCATCGAGCAAGGCAAGGCGCCCATTCCATTCCGTCACGCTCCGCGCGATGGCGCCGGGGTCATCATAGCCAGGCTTGTCTCTCATCAGCGCCATGAAGGCATAGCGCCAGGCCGCAGCGAGGGTCGTGGCGCTCCAATCCATCCACATCTCGACCGCCGCGGCCGCCACAAAATCCTGGGGCAAGAGATCCTCCCGAGCGGCTTTGCGCGCCACAAAGCGGCAGATGCTGTTGGATTCCCAAAGGACGATCTCTCCCTCCCGATAGACCGGCACGAGGCGATTGGGATTGAGGGCCACGAATGCATCGCTATTGAGGGAGAGCCCCGCCTCGCCCCAGGGTTCGTGGCGATAATCCGCCCCCACCTCATCCAGTGCCCAGAGCGCCTTGCGGACATTGATGGAGCGCGGCCGCCCCATCAGCACCGCCGTCATCGGCGCCCGACCTTGGCGAGCAGTTGCGGCACCACGGTCGCCGGCACGAAGGCATTGATGTCGCCCCCGAGCTGAGCAATCTCCTTCACCAGTCGCGACGCGATGGCCTGATAGCGCGCATCGGCCATCAGGAAGACGGTCTCGATATCCTCGTTCAGGAAGCTGTTCATCCCGACCATCTGGAATTCATACTCAAAGTCGGACACAGCCCTCAACCCACGGATGATGACATCGACTTTTCGCTTTTCGGCGTAGGTCATCAACAGGTCGTCGAAGGGCTCGACAACGATCTGTCCTCGGATGGAAAGGTCCATTCCCTCCAGTGACGCTTTGATCATCGCGACGCGCTCTTCGAGGGTGAAAAGCGGGCTCTTCTCCTGATTGATCGCCACCCCGACGATCAGGGTGTCGACGAGCTTGACGGCCCGTCGAATGATATCCGTATGACCGAAAGTGATCGGATCGAAAGTGCCCGGGTAAAGGCCGATAATGTCGCCCATGGCTTACATCTCCGTTTCATCGTCGGGGAGGTCGTCGTCATTTTGCGCTTCGGGTACATGCTCGACGGAAACCACCCGTTCGGTCTCCCGCGTGGTGAGGATCTTGACCCCTTGGGTATTGCGACCCGCCACACGGATATCGGCCACGCCCGTTCGGATCAATTGACCGCCATCGGTGACCAGCATGATTTCGTCGGCATCCTCGACAGGGAAACTGGCCACGACCCGGCCGTTGCGCGCCGAGGTGACGATCCCGGCGATCCCCTGACCGCCGCGCCCTGAGGTGCGGTACTCAAAGGAGGAGGTGCGTTTGCCGTAGCCGTTCTCCGTCGCGGTGAGAATGAATTGCTCCGCCGCTTGCATTGCGGCCAACCGCTCTGTGGAGAGGGCTGCCTCCGACCCCTCCGCCTCAGCGTCGGAGCCTTCGGTCTCTCCCTCTCCGGCCGCGCGCCGCATGGCGGCGGCATGTTTGAGATAGGCCTTGGCCTCTTCGGAGGACACGTCGAGATGCCGCAGGATCGCCATGGACATGACGCCGTCCTCGCCGAACTCGTCATTGGGTTTGAACCTGATACCCCGCACCCCCGTTGAGGTGCGCCCACTGAAGACCCGCACCGCGTCGACCGGGAAACGAATGGTCATCCCGTTACGCGTGGTCAGCAGAATGTCTTCGCTTTCCCGCGCGATCCCGACCCCGACCAAGGCATCGCCTTCATCGAGCTTCATGGCGATCTTGCCGGCCTTATTCACATTGGTGAAATCGGAGAGCTTATTGCGACGAACATTGCCGCTCCGCGTGGCGAAGACAATGTCCATATCCGCCCATTGGGCTTCGTCGTCGGGAAGGGGCAGGATATTGGTCACCCGCTCGCCCTGATCGAGGGGCAAGAGATTGATGAACGCCTTGCCGCGGGAGGTCGGTCCCCCCTCGGGCAGGCGCCACAATTTCAGCTTATACGCCATCCCCCGATCAGTGAAAAACAACAGCGGGGTGTGCGTATTCCCGACAAATAATTGGCTGATGAAATCATCGTCCTTCATCGCCATGCCGGACCGGCCCTTTCCGCCCCGGCGCTGGGCCCGATAGGTGTCAAGAGAGGTCCGCTTCACATAGCCGGCATGACTGACCGTGACGACCATGTCCTCGCGCGCGATGAGGTCTTCATCCTCCATCTCAATGGCATCGATGAATTGGGTTTTGCGCGGCGTTGCGAAGCGCTCCCGCACATCGGCCAGCTCGTCTTTGATGATCGTCAGTACGCGATCACGATCACGCAAAATTTGAAGATAGTCAGCGATTTTATCGGCGAGGCTTTGCAGTTCATCGCCGATCTCATCGCGCCCCAGGGCGGTCAGTCGTTGGAGCCGCAAATCGAGGATAGCGCGGGCCTGGGTTTCGGACAGGCGGAGGCTGCCGTCCTCCTGCAGGCTATGGCGCGGGTCGGCGACGAGGGCCACCAGCGACGCTAGATCCTTGGCGGGCCAATTTCGGCCCATTAACGCCTCCCGCGCGGCGGCGGGATTGGGCGCCTCTCGGATCAACCGAACGACCTCATCTATATTGGCCACGGAGATGGCCAGTCCGACCAGGACATGGGCGCGATCTCGCGCCTTCATCAACAGGTGCTTCGTCCGCCGCGTGACGACTTCTTCTCGGAAATCCACAAAGCTCTTGAGGACGGTCCGAAGAGTCATTTGCTCCGGTCGCCCCCGATTGAGGGCGAGAAGGTTATAGGCGAAGGACGTCTGAAGCGGGCTTTGCTTATAGAGGTTGTTGAGCACGACCTCGGCATTGGCATCGCGCTTCAGCTCGATAACGACCCTGATCCCATGCCGATCGCTTTCATCTCGTAAATCAGCGATGCCTTCGAGTTTCTTCTCACGCACAAGCCCCGCGATCCGCTCGACCATGGCCGCTTTGTTCACTTGAAAGGGGATGTCGGAAACGATGATGGCAAAGCGGTCCTTACGGACCTCCTCGACCGCGGTGGTCGCCCGCATGACGACGGACCCCCGCCCGGTGAGCAACGCCTGACGGGCACCCGATTGCCCCATGATCGACGCCCCTGTGGGGAAGTCCGGCCCCGGCACGATCGAGAGCAGCTCCTCGTCCGACACATGGGGCTCATCAATCAACCGGACCGTCGCATCGATGATCTCTCCAAGGTTATGCGGCGGGATGTTCGTTGCCATCCCGACGGCAATACCGCCGGCGCCGTTGACCAACAGGTTCGGAAACCGTGCGGGCAAGACCCCCGGCTCCTGCCGTTCCCCGTCATAGGTCTCGTGGAAATCAACCGTATCCTTGTCGATATCGGCGAGCAGCGCCTCCGCCGGCGCCGCCATTCGAACCTCAGTATACCGCATGGCGGCGGGAGGGTCGTTGTCGATGGACCCGAAATTCCCCTGGCCATCAAGCAGCGGCAGCCGCATCGAAAAATGTTGCGCCATGCGGACCAATGCGTCGTAGACGGCGGTATCACCGTGCGGGTGATATTTCCCGATGACGTCCCCTACGACATTGGCCGATTTCCGATGCCGCTTGTCATGGGTGTACCCCTGCTCCTGCATGGACCACAAAATCCGCCGGTGAACGGGCTTCAGGCCATCCCGCGCATCGGGAATCGCGCGGCTCACGATGACGGACATGGCGTAGTCCAGATAGGACTTTTGCATCTCTTCGGTGATCGAAATCGGGGCGATCCCCTCCTCCCCGTCACCGGATCCTGCGCCTTGGGGGGGAATATTCTCGGTATGTTCGTCTTTTGAGTCGGCCACGTCGCCCTATGTCGGTTGAAACAGGAATCACTGTCGACACGGCGTTAGCAAATTCGCTTTGGGATCGCCACGCACAACAAGGAGTTCTCGCAATGCCCCCTTATCGCCCTCTTCGCCTCCTGGGCGCGAGCCTCGCCCTCCCCCTTGTCGCCTGCGGTAACGGCACGCCGCCGCCTTCACCTGAGAGCGAAGCGGCAAGCCCAGCCATGGCCGATCACGGCCCCTTGGCCGCGGCCCCCGGTGCCGACGCCCTGGCCGCGGATTTCATCGATCCAAGCGGCGCCCGCATCGGCACTGCTTTTGCCACCCCCGGCCCCAATGGCATGGTCATTCGTGTGGACCTTGAAGGACTGACCCAAGGATTTCACGCCATACATGCCCATCAAGTCGGCGATTGCAGTGACCCAGACGCCGGATTTCAGGCCTCAGGCGGTCACATTAATCCGGCGGGCGTGCCCCATGGATTCTTGAACGCGACGGGGCGTTCCGAAGCCGACATGCCGAATATCTATGCCCACGGGACCGGCCATCTGCGCGCCGAGCTGTTTGCCGAAGGCCTGACCGCCGATCTCGGCCTCGACGACGATGGCTTTGCGCTGATTGTGCATGAAAACCCCGACGATCACGAAACCCAGCCCATTGGGGGTGCGGGCGGACGGGTGGCCTGCGCAGCGTTTACCAACTGAGAGGCTCATCAAGAATAATGCGAGTAAAGAAGTGTGTAGTTGCGCTTCTTTACCCTACTCCTTTTGCTTGCATTCTCCGTGAATTTCGTCAATCCTGACGAGATAATGATCGTTGTGGTGGGGTAAGGGACATGGTCGAACTGTTTGAGACCAGTCAGGCAAGGCTGGCGGGACTTGTATCTGTATTTGATTTTGTGGGGCTTTCGCAGCCTGGGAATGTGGTCATGAACGACTTCACCTTCGGCCCCCCCACTTTATGGGACGCAGATGAAAATATTCCCCTCGGTCCGGATTTTGAGAGCGATGTAACCGTCACCGCGTCCGGCCGCACCAATGGCGGCACGACCTCGGTCAATTTGTTCGACCTCAATCCTGGAAACGATGTCTTTGACGGTGGCCTCGGCGTGGGGGCACCGGGCGGATTTTTCTTCCGTGGCTCCTTTGGAGCCGCTGTGACGGAGGGGGAAACACTGACCCTCACCTTCAGCGAGCCGGTGTCCATTCTTGAGGTAACCTTCAATAATGGGTTCAACTGGCCGGGCTTCCTGCCCGGAGCCCGAATCGACATCGCCGTCGATGGCGAGGCCGCCTCCGAATATGTGCTGCGGCATTTCAACGATCAGGGTGATTTTCCCCTTGTCGGCCAGACGTTTGAATTTTCCTACGTGAACGCCGCCTTCTTCCTTGGAAAATTCTTCTTCGAGCCGACCGACGCACCTGCCGACACGTTCGGCGAGGAGATGGTCGACCTCGACAGCGCCTTCTCCACAGAGGATGTCTGGACGCCGCCGATGGAGGGAGAGGCGATCGACCTCTTCAGTTGAGGGCTGACCAGCGCCAGGATCGAGAGTCGTTTCAGGTCAATGCGAAGCGGGAAAGATCTCTAGGCCTTTGTATTGTCGCGCTTTTTCAAGCGAGCCGGTGCCCATGTCGCCTGAAAATGCGCTGGAGACACCGGAATTGGCTGTTCGTATCTCCCGGCGCCCCCCTTCTTCCGCCCCTCTCCCCCCTTGAAGAAGGACGGAACGCTCTTTGGAGGGCTTTGGGCTTCAGGGCGCCGTCGCCGACGACTGGCCGCCCGCTTCCGCCCCCTGATCGTCGCGGTCTTCCTCCGTCTCCTCGTCCGCTGTATCGTCAATCCGCGGATCCAGCTCGAAAATAGCCGGTGAACTGCGCGGAACCGGGACATAGGGCTCCTGCACCTCCGGCGCCGCGCGGGCCGTCATCCGATAGAGGCCGAAAGCCACCAGAAGGGCATAGACGGACGCGACCAGGAAAAAGAGCGCCGAATTGCCGAAAGTTGCCATGATGGGCGGGGCGATGATCGGGCCGATCACCGATGCGGCCCCGAACAGCATCAAGAGACCTCCATTCACCGATAGCGCCTCCCCCTGCTCGGCGTGATCATTCGCATGGGCTACGGCGAGACCGAACCCTGGGAGAGCGAAAATACCGAAGGCAAAACCAGCGATGAGAAGGGGGCCCCGCCCCAGCTCCGCCACCGCCGGGATCCCAAGCGCGGTAATCACGGTGCCCATTGAGACGGCGATGATCACTCGCCGCCGGTCGAATTTGTCAGAGAGGGCGCCGATCGGCCACTGACCGATCGCACCGCCAAAAATGATCGCCGCGATAAACGCCCCGACCGTCTCCTTCGTGAACCCTGCGGCGGTCAAAAAGACCGGGCTGAGGGACCAATAAGCCGCCGAGGAGACCCCCACAACGAACGCGCCCACCGCCGCCAGGGGCGACACGCGGAAGAGTTTCCGCACATTGAGCTTGGCGCTGGCAGGGGGCGCCGGCGCCGCCACACGGGTCAAGGCAATCGGGACAAGAGCGATCGACAGCCCGATGGACATCACGATGAAGGGCGGGAAATCCGTCGGTTCGAACAGACCCACCGCCAATTGCGCCACCGTCACCGAACTGAAGTCCGTGATCCGATAGGTCGAGAGAATCCGTCCCCGGCTTTCATTGGTGGAGATTTCGTTCAACCAGCTCTCAAGAATGATCTGCAAGGCGGCAAAGCAGAAGCCGGTCACCACCCTGAGCAACAGCCACGCCCACGGAACCGTCACAAGCGAATGCGCCAGAGCCGCCGCAGAGGCAATGGAGGCGAAGGCAGTAAAGGCCCGAATATGTCCCACATTTTGGATCAATCGCGGGGCATAGCGGCAGCCTGTGATGAAACCGGCGAAATAGGCCGACAGGAGTAACCCGATCACGGCATCGGGAAACCCTGAAGAGATTCCGCGGAGCGCAAGCATTGTTGTTTGAAGACCGTTGGACGCCAGCAAAAAGGCAGCGGCCAGGAGGAGCGGCAGGAGGGTTCGGGTTTGAGACACCTCCCTGTCGCTAAAGAACACCGCAGGAATTACAAGTGTTGCGCCGCACCTAAGGCCAGAAAAAAGACGCCCTCCCCCCCCGGGCGGCACTCGTCCAAGACGGGCCCCGACCTTGCGCGCCTATTTTCGGTGACCGCTTATTTCAGGAAATCGTAGTTGGCGGATTTGGTCGACGCTTCGAGATAACGGACCGTGCCGGATTTGGACCGCATCACAACCGTATTGGTCTCGACACGATCACCCTTCCACTTGACGCCCTTCAGCATGGACCCATCGGTCACGCCCGTGGCCGCGAACATCACATCGCCGGAGGCCATGTCCATCAGGCTGTATTTCTTGGAAAGATCAGTGATCCCGGCCTTTTCGGCGCGCGCCCGTTCATCGTCGTTGCGGAAAATAAGCCGCCCCTGCATCTGGCCGCCGACACAGCGCAAAGCCGCCGCGGCAAGGACGCCTTCGGGAGCCCCGCCGGACCCAAGATAGAGGTCGATGCCGGTATTCGGATCGGTGGTGTGAAACACCCCGGCCACATCGCCATCGGGAATCATGAAGACCCGCGCATTGACCGTCCGGGCCGCATCGATAATCGCCTGATGCCGCTCACGGTCGAGGACGCAGACCGTCAGCTCGGACGGCTTGACCCCTTTTGCCTTCGCCAAATTTTCAATATTCTCCCGCGGCGAGGCGTCCAGATCGATCACCCCATCGGGATAGCCCGGCCCGCAGGCAATTTTTTCCATATAGACATCGGGACTATGGAGGAGTGAGCCACCGGTCGCCATGGCGACCACGGCGAGGGCATTGTGCATCGCCTTCGCGGTCAGGGTCGTGCCCTCCAGCGGGTCGAGGGCAATGTCGACGGCCGGGCCGCCCTTCCCGACTTTCTCGCCGATAAAGAGCATCGGGGCTTCGTCGCGCTCTCCCTCGCCGATCACCACCGTCCCATCGATATCGAGCTTGTTGAAGGCGTCGCGCAGCGCTGACACCGCCGCCTGGTCCGCCCCTTCCTTGTCTCCTCGACCGATCATGGTCGACGCGGCAACCGCCGCCGCCTCAGTGCAGCGGCTGAGTTCAATGGCGAGAAAACGGTCAAGATATTCGGTGGAGGTGCTCATTAAACTCATTCCTCAACTCTTTAAGGATCGATTCTTTAAGGATCGATCATGGGATAGGCCCCGGGCGCATGGCGAAGGGCTGATTGCGCGGAAAGCTTATCTAAAACCGAGCGTAGGTCACGCGCTTTTACGGACGTCGTTACCGCAATGGCGTCAATGTCCCCCGCTGTGCCTAAGGAAGGGGGCAAATCGAGGCGATCAATGCCAACCCCCGCCGCCTCGATATCGGTAACGAGATCGTCGAGCGCCCCATGATCCGCCGCCAAGGGTAAGCGCAAGGCATAGATGTCTTGGATGTCGCCCGCATCGGCAATTGTCACTTCTCGCAATCTCATGGCGGGACTGGCAAAGACCGGGCCGCCGTCCCCCCGGGCGAGCGTGCAAAGGTCCGCCGCCACGGCCGCTGCGGTGGCCCCACCCCCCGCGCCGGGTCCGGCAAAGAGCAGATCGCCAAGGGGGCTGGCGGTAACGGAAACGGCATTACCCGGCCCATGCGCCTGGGCGAAGGCATGATCGTACGGCACAAGCGCCGGCGTGACCCTCAAGGCCAAGCCGTCCCCCTGCTGTCGCGCTTCGGCGACTAATTTCATGACCCGATCGAGGCGCGTTGCCATCGCCAGATCTCCAAGACCCACGCCCGTGATCCCTTGCGCCGTGACCGCATCGTCCGGCAGGGCGGCGTCAAAGGCGATCATCGCCAGAATATGGAGTTTATGGGCCGCATCGATGCCATCGATGTCGAAACTCGGATCCGCCTCGGCGTAGCCGGCCTCCTGCGCTTCCTTGAGAACCTCGTCGAATGCCGCCCCTTCGGCCGTCATTTTGTCGAGGATGAAATTACAGGTCCCGTTGAGGATGCCGGAAAGTCGCTCTGTATGGCATAGAGCCAAGCCATCGCGCAGGCCGCGCACAATCGGCACGCCCCCGGCGATCGCCGCCTCGAATTTCAGGGCCGTCCCCCGCTCTTCGGCAAGGCGCGCAAGTGAAAGGCCGTGGGCAGCGATCAGCGCCTTATTCGCCGTGACCACCGGTTTCCCCGCCTCTAGCGCTGTCTCCACGGCGGTTTTGGCCGCCCCCGACGCGCCCCCCATCAGCTCCACAAAGACATCGATCTCGTCCGAGGCCGCCAGCGCGACCGGATCATCGACCCATGTCATGTCGGCCAAATCGATCCCGCGATCCCGGCGCCGGTCGCGGGCACATATGGCGGTCACCGTCGCCTCGATGCGGGCGCGTCCAGCTCTCCGCTCATCGGCCAGGAGCTGTAGGAGACCCACCCCCACAGTCCCCAATCCGGCCACTCCTATCCTCATTGGCGGTCCTCCTTCGGAAAGCGATCAGCCAACGAGCCGACAGACCTGGCAATCGCGCGATCCCGTTCAAGCTGGGCGAGTAAACGGTCTGCCCGCGCCCTGAGGGCGGCATCGGCTTCGGCTTGCTGCGCATCGGTAACAGCCCGCCGCACCGTCGCCCGTGTCTCGGCCAAATCCGACCGATCCGCCGCCAGGGCGATATCACTCGGCATCGCCGGCGCTTCGTCGGGCACAGTGGACAATGGGCGCGGCGGCGCCGCCGCTGCCTCGGCCGTGCGCTGGGTGATTCGGTCGGCGATAACTTGGTTTTCCGTCCCCTCAAGGCCCACGCTCTGCGGCACGTCCGTTTCGCAACTGCTTAAAAAACCGCAACCGACCACAGCAGTAAGCGCGATTTCGATGGCTCGCCGCATGAAACCCTCGCCCCCCCGTTGCGTCCGCCCTATAGGCCCGTACATCAGTCGAGACCGCGTCTACGCACGCCCATCGCCTCAAGGCAAGGAATCCGATGTCAGAGAACAATCAAAAAAAGACCTCTCCTTCCCCGCGCCGCAAGTCCGCAACGAAACGCGCGGCGACAAAAAAGACGACCCCCACCAAAAAGACAGCGGCGTCGAAAAAGGCCGCACCGGCGGAAACACCGCCGCAGCCTTCGGCTGATCGCACCCCTCGGCGGGCCCCCTCCGCCCCGCGGAAGATCTCTGCGGTGAAGACGTTCGAGGATAAGGGCAGCGCCTCCCCGAAGGAGGAGGGGATCGACCTGGCGGCCGCCGCAGAGAAGCAAGACCAACCGGGCAGCGCGCCGCAGACGGCCGACCCCGCCAAGGGCGCCGCGAAGGGCGCCAGCAGTGAGCGTGCCGCGACCTCCTCCGCCCCGTCTTCCTCGGAGAAGACACCGGCCCCAGAGAATGCGGCCCCAGAGAATGCGGCTCCAGAGAAGGCGGCTCCAGAGAAGGCGGCTCCAGAGAAGGCGACAACGAAGACTGCGCCTAAGGCGGCCGCCATGACAGGGCTGAAGGCCGATCCGGCGGCCCCCGTTTACACGGATATGAAAAAGTTCGCCGAGTATATGGCTGAAATCAATGTCCGGACACGCGAGATCCTCGAAGACGTTGTCGATCGGAGAGCCGATCTTGGGCGTAAAAATACCGAGACCAATCCCGATCCCTTAAATGTAAGCGAAGCCGGCACCGAAGTCGCCGCGGCGCTGACCTCAAACCCTCTCCGACTCATGCAATTACAACTGGGCCTGTGGGAGAACTATACAAAGCTCTTCTCAACGACTCTGGAACGGATGTCGGGCGTAGAAGCCAGCCCCATTGCGCAGCCGAAACCCGGGGACAAACGCTTTCGACATAAAGCCTGGGAGGAAAATCCCATGCTGGACTTCATCAAGCAGAGCTATCTTCTGTTTGGGGAATGGGTCGACAATGCCATTGCCAATGCCGAGGGCGTTGATGCCGCGACAAAGCGCCGGGCCTATTTCCATGCCGACCAGTTCCTGGCCGCCATGTCACCGACCAATGTCCCCGCGCTCAACCCAGAAGTCATCGACGAGACCCTGAACAGCCAGGGGGCAAACTGGGTGGCCGGGTTCCGCAACTTCATGGACGATCTCGAACGAGGTCGGGGAGAGCTGGCGATCAAGCAAGCCGACCTCGACTATTTCAAGGTCGGCGAGAACCTCGCCACAACCCCCGGCAAGGTGGTCTATCAGAACGATCTGATGCAGCTTATTCAGTACACACCGGTCACCGAGAATGTCGCGGAGCGGCCGATTGTGATTTACCCGCCTTGGATCAACAAATTCTACATCCTCGATCTGCAGCCGGAGAATTCTTTTATCAAATGGCTGGTTGCCCAGGGCCGCACCGTATTTTTGGTGTCATGGGTCAATCCCGAGCCTTCGTTGAAGGATAAATCTTTCCCCGACTATATGCGTGAAGGGATCTTCGAGAGCCTCGAAGCGATCGAACGAGCGACCGGATGCAATGAGGTCGATACGATCGGCTATTGTATCGGCGGCACCCTCCTCGCCGTCACCTTGGCCTATATGGCGCAGGTCGATGACAATCGAATCAAGACAGCGACATTCTTCACGGCCCAGACCGATTTCGAAGAAGCCGGCGATCTGCTCCTCTTTGTGGACGATAAGCAGCTGGACAATTTGGAAAAACAGATCGACGCGGCCGGCGGCGTGCTCGAAGGCTCCGCCATGGCAAGAACCTTCAATATGCTGCGCCCGAACGATCTGATCTGGTCGGCCTTTGTCGATAACTATTACAAGGGAAAAGAGGCGAAAAAGTTCGACCTTCTTTACTGGAATGCGGATGCCACCCGCATGACCAAGGCGTGCCACCTGTTCTATCTCAAGAACTTCTATCGCGACAATCTTCTAGCAAAAGGCGAATTGGAGATCGAAGGGGTGAAGATCGATCTCTCCAAGGTGAACATCCCTATCTTCATGCAGGCGGGAGAAAACGATCACATCGCGCCATATCAATCCGTCTACAGATCGGCTAAGCTGTTCGGCGGAGATGTCCGATATATGCTGGCGGGCTCAGGCCATATCGCCGGGGTCATCAACCCCCCGGAAAAGAAGAAATATCACTACAGCACGAACGATCAATTGCCTGATACCGTCGAGGACTGGAAAGAAGACGCCGAGCGCCATGATTATTCCTGGTGGCCCTATTGGATCAAATGGCTCGCCGATCGCTCCGAAGGCACTGTCCCGGCTCGCCAGCCAGGTGACGGCGACTTGCCGGTGCTTGAGGACGCCCCCGGGCACTACGTCCTGACACAGAGTGAGTGAACGGATATCGGGGTCCGGCGACGGCGTTTTTCTCCCCCCCCCTGCGCTCTAAGGGTCACGGTTGTTAACGACCCGTTAACCCTGGCGCGATCAGACTGGTTAATGGCTGGTTACATTTAGGGCAAAAAGATGGGCGCAGAGAATGCGACGACCCGTGAACTTTATTCACGGCTTGGCGATACGGAACAAAAACGCCGGATGACAGCGGATAAAGTCTTCCGTCTGTTGCGACGTCCGGACCTTGTGGGCGAGACGGTGATGCGCGGCAGCCCCAAGCGCCCGGCCTGACGCCCCTCGACGACTGTCCAGGGGCCCCTCCCCCTAGGCGGTGATCGATCAGGTCATCAAAAAGAGCCGTTTCAATTGGATCGGTGCTGTGACCGTCTCTTGAGTCTTTGTCTTATCGCGCGAACCGGTCTCCACGTCGCTTGATAAGGGCTCTAAGGCGACGGAAGGGGGATGAACTCTTCGGCGTCGTCGGGGGGAAGCTGGAATCGCCCTTCCTGCCAACGCGCCGCGGCCCAGTCCGCCTTCGCCGCCTCGATTTTCTCCATCGAACTCGCAACGAAATTCCACCAAATGTGGCGGGGGCCATCGGCCGTCTCGCCCCCAAAGAGGAGAAGGCGCACAGGCCCCTCCTCCGCCTTGAGAGTCAAAGCGTTTATCGATCCGAAGACGGCGCACTCGCCCGCCTCAATTGTTTGCCCGGCCACGCGGCACCGCCCGTCGACGACATAGATCGCCCGGTCTTCATGATCGTCGGGAACGGGAACACTTGCCCCTTCGGCGAGATGGACATCGACATAGAGCGTGTCGGACAAAAGGGTGGCCGCCGCCACTTCGCCATAGGCCCTTCCCAGAATGACCCGCATCTCAACCCCCTTATCGGACAGGACTGGCCGGCTCGCCGCCCCATGGTGTTCGAAATGCGGCGGCATATCCTCTTTATCCTGTGGGAGGGCCACCCAGGTTTGAATGCCGGACAGTCGGCGCGCCTGACCCCTTGTTTCCTCTGGGCTCCGCTCGGAATGGGTAATGCCCTTTCCGGCAATCATCCAATTGACCGCCCCCGGCGTAATATCCAACGCGTTGCCCAGGCTGTCGCGATGGCGCAACGCGCCTTCATAAAGATAGGTGGCGGTCGCCAGACCGATATGAGGATGCGGCCGCACATCCACGGCCTTACCCGGCGCGAATTCAGCAGGGCCGATTTGATCGAAGAAGATGAACGGCCCAACCATTTGTCGCTCAGACGAGGGCAGCGCCCGGCGAACCGAGAACCCGCCGAGATCGCGCGCCCTTGGCACGATGATCGTCTCGATTTCAGCGTTCGGTTCGTGGGCCTTTGGCGGCAAATCGTTCTTGCGGCTCATGGGCGTTCCTCTCACCAATAATCTAGACCCTTTTCAGCGATGGGAGAACCGGTTCGCTTGAAAAGGGGATCAGACAAAGGCCAAGCGACGTTTCACAACTAGGGGGGGACTGAAACGGCTCTAGGCGTCTTCACCGAGGAAACGCTGTTTGGCGCGCGCAGCGCCGATCAGCGTAAAGAGGACCGGCATCTCAGGACCGAAGCTCTTTCCGGTGAGGGCCAGCCGAAGGGGCATGAAAAGCTTCTTTCCCTTTCGCCCCGTTTCAGCCTTCACCGCATCGATAATGGCCGGCCAATCTTCTGGCCCCACTTCGCGATCGGGCACAGCGGCGGCGGCGGCTTCGGTAACCGGTCGGTCTTCTTCGGCGATGACCGGCTCGATGGGCTTTTCAATGATGTCACGCCATTCGCACGCGTCGGCGATGGTTTCGATATTGCCTTTCACCGCCTCCCACAGGCGGTCATCGATATCCAATTGCGCGAGCCGCCCTTTGAGCCGTTCATAGGGCATCTCATGGAGGAGGCGGGCGTTCAGCGCGATCAATTCCGTCTGATTAAACCGCGCAGGCGCGCGCCCCAGGCGATCGAAGGCAAAGCCCTCGGCCAGCATGTCGAGGTCAGCGGCGGGGATAACCGGGTCCGCCGTCCCCAGACGGGCCAGCAAGCTCGTGATCGCCGCCGCCTCAATTCCTTGCGCGCGGAGGTCTTCAATTGTCAGCGAACCAAGTCGCTTCGACAATTGCTCACCATCCTTGCCCACCAGCAGGGAGTGGTGACCGAATTGCGGCAAATCCCCCCCGCCGCGAATCGATAGAATGGCGGCAAAGATTTCGAGTTGCGCCGCGGTGTTGGTGACGTGATCTTCGCCACGGATAATATGGGTGATGCCCATATCGACATCGTCGACGCATGACGGCAGCGTGTAGAGAAATTGCCCATCCTCTCGAATGAGAACGGGGTCGGAGATCGAGCTGGTATCGACTTTCGTCTCTCCCCTGATCATATCGTCCCATTCCACAACCGAACGACTGAGCTTAAATCGCCAATGCGGCTGACGCCCCTCCGCTTCGAGGGCCGCTTTTTCATCGGGTGACAGGGATAGGGCGGCGCGATCATAGACCGGGGGCAAGCCGCGGGCGCGTCGCAGCTTTCGTTGGCGATCGAGCTCCTCCGGCGTCTCATAACACGGGTAGAGCAAAGACTGCGCCTTCAACTCCTCCGCGACGGCGCGATAGGCATCAAAACGCTCTGACTGGCGGGCAAATTCGTCATGGTGGAGGCCCAGCCACGTCAGATCGTGGCGGATCTGGTCCTCAAATGCGGTGGTCGACCGCAACCGATCGGTATCGTCAGAGCGAAGAAGAAAGGTCCCCGCCGTTCGCCGGGCAAACAGCCAGTTGAACAGCGCGGCGCGTACATTGCCGACATGAAGCTTGCCCGTCGGTGAGGGGGCGAAGCGAACTTTCACAGCCATGAAAAGCGATCCTCCGTCGCAGGAAAGCGACTGAAAAGCCCGTCCTTAGAGGGCCTTGCCTGTGGAAGATAGGACCGAGATGAGAATCGGCTCTCCTGCGAAGAGATAGAAGTGCCCGCCCCCGAAGCGGCGCGATCGGCACCAGAGATCAATCGACGCTGAGTTTCACGCCGACATAATCTTCATTGTCGACGATCTTGTCTTCCCATGTCTGGAATTTCGACCGGCGGCGAACATAGTTCAGCGAGAGGTCGGCCGGGCCGCGATTGATCATCAGCCCCGCTTCGAGATCGCCCATCGTCATACTGTCGGCCACGTCGACCGATTGGGCGATGTCGGAAAGGCCCTGAGCGGTCTGGCGATCCCACGTCACCCGCGTGCCGTCGGCGGCGGCATACATATACCACCCAGCCTGTCCCTTCGCCTGATCCGTGATGAGTTCCCCGACCCGGATCTCCCCCTTGAACCCGCGGACCGTGCAGCCCCCATCGACACAATGGGTAATCTCAGGGGCAAGGGTAAAGCCGACATCTTGATTGTCATCCGCCCCAGACGCCGAAAATCTCAAGGTATTCGGCGAACAATGATCGGCTTGGCCAAAGGCAAAGCTCGCCCCATTGCCCACCGCCGCCATCGCCGCGCGGGTATCGAATTGATCCGCCACAGCGCGCACCAGCTGACAGGTCTGAGCCGCTTCGGCTTCTTTCAGGAACTGAGCGTAGCCCTGGGGCAGGGTAGCGGCGGTTTGATGGGCATGAAAAGTCAGCCCCGAGGCGGCATTGTCTTCGGGGGCCGGGCCGCTAAGGGGGAGCGCACCGCCCTCTCCGTCTGCAGCCGCTGAGGAGGCCTCCTCCAATAGAGGCGCCCATGATTGCTCGTATCGGCGTTCGTCGAGAAGAGCCTGGTAATCGGGGGCGGCGCCGATGGGCTGAGCGTGGCTAATGCCCGTCATCATGACGGTGCCGGCCAGAAGACCGCAAACCGCTTGGCGATTAGAAACGCCACTCATTCCCATCATACTCCTACTTCATCCATATTGGATGACCTCCTGCATGTACCACACCACAGGGCATCCTCACCATGAAATTACGCAATTGCGACCAACTTAAGTCAAAATCTGTAACTTCAGGTGTCTGTCCCATCTGTCATGGTGGCTATTTCATGAATGATAAGGAGAGTGAGACCTATTCGGTTCCCAGGATTGGACAGGAATAGGCAACCTTTTTTCCGCGGTGTCCCGGGAACACCCAAACGCCTTTGACGTTGAGAGAATGAACAGAAGAGGATCACCCATGCAATATTTCGTTCGATTGACCGCTTTATTTCTCCTCAGTCTCGCCGCTGTGGGCTGCAATACTGTCGAAGGTGTTGGCCAGGATGTCGAAGAAGTCGGCGAAGAAATCGAGGATGCGTCCACATATTAAGAGGTCGGCCACAAGATCGATCCGACAGGAAAAGCCAGACCAGCCGGTCTGGCTTTTTTTTGGGATAGTCCCCTTCTCTTTGGTTTGGCCCCTTCTTTCCAAAGCCGCGCCAAAGTCCCTCTCCTGCGCTCTCTCCTTGCGCCTGGGCCCGCTTCCCCTCCTCCCCCAGAGCGCGGAACCGGTATCCACTTCGCGTGAAAAGGCTCTAGCTGACAATCTTGCGTTGTCGGCGGTTGGGAACTACGAGCTTGATCCTGAGGCCGGTTTCGGGCGGCGCCACATTCTCCATCTGGAGATCCCCGCCGAGCTGGCGGGAAAAGGCCAACATCAACCGTATGCCGATTCCCCGATGTTGGCCGGAACGAACGGATTGAAGCCACTCTTGGCTTACCCCAGAGCCGCTATCGACCACCTCCAGGACAGCGCGCTCTCCGTCATAGGAGAGATCGATCCGGACCTCCCCCCCCTCTTGTTCCCCGAAAGCATATTTGATCGCATTGGTGATAATTTCGACAATCAACAGAGCCATGGGAATGGCGTCATCCGCAGACCGATCGAATTCATCGACCCGCCATTTGATCTTGACCCCCATATCCTCCGCTCCCAACGCTTCGCTGAGGTGTCGGAGAAGTGAGTCGAAAAAGAACGGCATATTGACGGTGTCGATCCGCTCGTACCGATAAAGAGTTGAGTGGACGATCGATAGCGCGTCCATACGATGGCGAATATCGGCCAGCATTTGTCGCGCCTCCGCATTGGCAACGGTACGACTTTGTAGGCTGATAAAACTGGTCACAATCTGAAGATTGTTTTTGATCCGGTGATGCACTTCGGCAATGGCTGCATCGCGCGTCGCGACGGCCGCGCGATAATCGGCATCGCGTTCACCGATTTTGCCGGCCATGGTCTCCAAGCCGATGGCAAGATCTCTGATCTCCTTGGGGGCCGCCTGGAAATCCTGTCCCTTGAAGGTGTAAAGCCCCTCCCCATAAGCAATGGCAAGATCCTGCAAATGCGCCATCCACCGCAGGATCATACGCTGGATAGCAATCCAAGTGGCGATCAACGCGATGAGAAAGACCGAAACTGGGATCAGGACAAAGGAGATTGGCCCCCAATAGCTTTGCGAGAACAGGCCCGGCTTTGGCGCCGTTACAATGAAAAAGAGGTTCTCCCCCTCAAGCGGTCGGACCACGACATCGTAGGTTTTATTATCGAGCCCCGTCATCTGAAACAGTTGGGCACGCCCCCTGCTCCGCGTTCTGTCCAAATAGACCGGATTAATCGCCGCGAAGTGCTCATTTCCCAAGATCGTTCCATCGATATCCGCGAGAGCGAAATCGACGTCCCTTTGCGATTCAGATTTGACCGCTTCCATCAGGGGCGCCACCCCGATGGAGAAATGACTGGCCCCGGTCGGCTCATCCGTGTCAGGATCACGGGCATAACGAGATAGAACAAACACCCACTGATCGCTCAATCGCCCATAAATGAGGGCAGAGCGATAGGACAGGTTATCGTAGGGGGCGGTGGGCGCCGGCAGGGAGATGCGCGCGGTGAAACCGGCATTTCCTTGCGACGAGCACAGAATATGACGGTTCATATCGGCGCTGGAAACCGTCGTGACGAAGGGGACAAATTCCCTCACCGTCTCTAAAATCCGATCACACTGATCGGGGGCGATGGCGTCAGCATAGGTCGCAAGAAGGACTTCCGCTTCGTTGATCTTGTTGGCCACCGACCGCAATGTCCTGTCGGACTGGACGAGCAATTGTTCGCCGCGATCGACATAGGAGGAGCGCGCCAGGAGATAGGCCTGGAGAGACGCCAGCAAAAGAACGGGGATCAGCGAGACCGATAGCCAAAAGAGCAACCGATCCCTTAACGATCGGTCGACGCCCAATCGATCGGGAACGGAGCGAATTTCGTCAACCAACCTTGCCCGTCAGATTTGCCGCTTCGTTGACGATATCTTCAAAGGCGCGGCTAGCCGTCGCCCCATCATCGGCGTTGAACCCCGCCGTCCCATTCTCCACAAGTTCCAGGAGGGCTGTCCGCGCGCGGCTGACACGGCTCTTAATTGTGCCGACCGCACATTCGCAGATCTGGGCGGCCTCCTCGTAGGACACCCCCCCAGCCCCCACCAAGATCAAGGCTTCCCGTTGATCGGTCGGCAAGGCCTGAAGGGCATTGCGGATTGCCAGCAATTCGAGCGGCGCTGTGGGATCTTCATTCGCAACCAGTGTCGCCTCCGCCACCTCTTGATCGAGGGGCTGAGACCGCCAAGCCCGGCGCTGCTGGGAATAGAAGAGATTACGCAGAATAGTGAAGGACCATGCCTTCATATTCGTCCCGGGTTTGTAGCTGGCCCGTGCCTTCCAAGCCTTCAGCAAGGCTTCCTGCGCCAAATCATCAGCCATGGCGCGGTTACCGCACAGCGTACTCGCAAAAGCTCTGAGATGGGGAATGAGGCCCGTCAATTCGGATTTGAAGCCCGCATCGTCATTGGTCGCGGTCACAAGACCTCTCAGTTCGTTGAGGCTCGTCGGCCCTGCTTGAATTGCGCTCGGCATCCTCGAGCAATTTTAGAAAATCCTGCGGAATATCTTCGTGGACGACTTGATCGTAGAGCGTCCGAAGGTGATCCCCCAATTTTTGTCCGCGCGCCCGGCCTTCCCTCGGTTTCCGGCCGTCCTCGTCAGAATCGGTCATGCAATCACCCACATTCAATCGAAATGACCTCCAATAACCACGGAGCTCATCATAAGAAGAAGTCCTACTGTAATCCCCTATAAGGGTTTGGGTTCCTCC
The DNA here is from genome assembly GCF_000152825.2 of Parvularcula bermudensis HTCC2503. NCBI lineage: Bacteria > Pseudomonadati > Pseudomonadota > Alphaproteobacteria > Parvularculales > Parvularculaceae > Parvularcula > Parvularcula bermudensis. Next base: position 2,027,350 of record NC_014414.1, on the reverse strand, counting down.
CGATCGCCAACTTTTTTCGCGGGGCCAGGCAACCAAACCAACCCATTAAGCGTTCGGTCGATCTATAGCAGAAGCGAGGCTCCATGGATTTCGTCAAATTGTTTGGTCCCCACCTGCCGTATCTGCGGCGCTATGCCCGCGCCCTGACCGGCAGCCAGGAGAGCGGTGATGCCTATATCCGCGCCTCTCTGAGTGCGCTGGCTGAGGACCCGACCCAAATTGACGAAGCGGATTCTGCGCGGGTTGCGCTTTATCGATTCTTCCACACGATTTGGGGCGCGACCGGGGCCGAGCTGGAAACTTCGGCGCTCCGCGAGACAGCGAGCGGACCCGAGGATCGGTTGCAATCCCTCGCGCCCGTCCCGCGCCAAGCGTTCCTATTGGTCTCGCTTGAAGGGTTCCGTCGCTCGGAAGCCGCCCAAATTCTCGGCCGTAGCGAGGCCGAGGTTGAGGCGCTAATCGACGAGGCACAACGAGATATCGAAAGCGATCTCCGAACCCGCGTCCTCATTATCGAAGATGAAGCGATCATCGCGGCAGATCTCGAACAATTGGTCACCGACCTCGGTCATGAAGTGACAGGGAACGCGATCACCAAAGATGAGGCCATCGAAAAGGCCAAGCAATCTCCGCCTGGTCTCGTGCTGTGCGACATTCAACTCGCCGACGACTCCTCCGGGATCGATGCGGCCCAGGAAATTCTCGCCCTGTTCGATGTGCCGATCATCTTCATCACCGCCTATCCAGAGCGCTTGCTGACGGGGGAGCGGCCTGAGCCCACCTATCTGATCTCCAAGCCTTTCCAGGATAACACGGTCAAGGCGGCCATCGGCCAGGCTCTCTTCTTTCATCCCCGGAAGGAACAGGCGGCCTGACTATTGGGCTTTGCGTTTCTGATGGGGCCGCCCAAAGCTCCCATTAAGGGGCCGCAAATTCAGGACATCGTTCAAGACCGTCGATGATTAATGCAGGCGGAACATTATTGAGCCTCCCCCGTTATTATAGGTGGAGGCTTTTATGTCTAAATATTTTACTGCTCTTGGTATTGCGGTGGTGACGTTTTCGAGCGCCGCAACTCTTGCAAATGTTGATGGCGATGCCTTTGGCGAAGAAACCCATAGCGTCAGCCGTCAAATGATGGAGATGGATGCGATACAGAGCTTCGGCCGCATCGATATTGATCGCAATGGGGTGATCGATATGGACGAATTTCGGGCGCAGGCCGTCGTTTATGCCGAACTGGCCCGCCTCAATCGGAAGATTTCCGTCGATACAGGCGATACTCTCATCTCGATTTCAGCCCCGCGAGGTGTTGCAGATCGTGTCGACCCCACCGAGCGGGCGGCCATCGACGCCATTGCGCGCCGTCGGTTTCATCTCGAAACGGAGGGAACAGGGTTCGACAGACAAGCCTGGGCAAAATACCGCTTGGCCCGGTTTGAGGAGTTCGACAATAATGACGACGACATCCTTTCCGGGGCAGAATTAGCCGGCTTTTATCGTGCCGTCTCCTTCTCCACGTCTTCGAATATTTGACATATGTTATCTATTTAAGAACTGGCACCTCTACGATCATGGATATGTGAAGAGGGAGAGGAATAGAGCATTGCCTTTTCTCTGAAGGCGGCTAGGTCTGTGGGATGCAGGCCGCTCAGAACAATATTTCGCCGAAAGTGCCTTTGGCATCTCTTCACCCGACCCTACGGCATCGCTTGCGCGCCGAAACACGGGCAAGCCACGATCAGCTTGACCTGCTCATGGGCGAAGGAAAGTGGAATTGCCTGGCCTTTCGGCGCCGGTTTTTTCTCACCCATGCCATAGGGTTTGCCACATTCGGCACGCTGTTCCGTGCAGCAGGGGCGGAGTGGTACGACCATTGGTCCACTTTGGCCTTGGACTATCTTGGCCGAGATCTCGACGATCTTGGTCTTGGGCCGCTCAATGCCCTTGTGCATCCCCTCCCCCCATCGCGCGCCCTTGACCCCGATGGCTTGGCCCCCGATGGCTTGGCCTATGTGATGATTGGGTCACGGTTAGGGGCCGCATTGCTCCGCCAACATATCAAAGCGCAAGACGCAGCACCGAGCCATTATCTCCATCTGTTTCCCGATGGCGATATGTGGTCTGATCTGGCAAGGCGTCTTTCTATGGCGCCCGCCTATGGAATGGCGGCCGATCGCATTGTAACCTCCGCCGAAACGGGGTTCGCGCTCTTTATCAACGCCCACCACACCGCTGTAAACGTGCTGCCTCATTGATGACCTCGGACAATCTTCTTTCCCCCGACATGCCGGTTGACCTGACCAATTGTGACCGTGAACCCATTCATCAATTGGGGCACATTCAATCTTTTGGATTTCTTTTTTGTCTGTCATCGGACTGGTCTATTTTGAAGGTGTCGGAGAATGTAAATCAATTTCTTCCTCTTCAAGTTTCTGACCTGGTCGGCGAACATGCGTCGAGGGTCCTCACCCCCGATGCATTGCACGATCTGCGCAGCCAATTACAGATGTTGAGCCACGAGGATAGCGTAGAGCGAGTCTTCCATCTACAGCCCTTTTCGTGTACGGATTACCTATACGATGTCGCTCTTCACATGAGCGGTCGGTCAATTATTCTAGAATTCGAACGCTCAGAAACCAGCCAACACCGCGATTATACACCGACCGTCAGATCGATGATTGGGCGGGTTCAGCAATCATCGACCCTTGCGGATTTATCGAAAATGGCGAGCCGTCATGTGCGGGCTCTGACCGGTTTTGATCGAGTGATGGTGTATCGCTTCGCCCCCGATGGATCTGGGGAGGTTGTGGCAGAATCTAAAAACGCGGATCTCGACCCTTATCTTAATCTTCGCTATCCAGCTTCCGACATACCCCAACAGGCCAGGGCTCTATATGTTCGCAACCCTGTCCGCATCATTTCGGATGTCCACAGCGTCCCGGTTAAGATTGTTCCGGCAACCGATGAGAATGAGGCTCCCCTCGACCTTTCCCTCAGTACACTAAGATCTGTCTCGCCGATCCACATTGAATATCTCCGCAATATGGGGGTCGCCGCGTCGATGTCGCTTTCTATTACGTATCAAGGAAAGCTCTGGGGGTTGATCGCCTGTCATCACTATCGCCCCATGGTCCTGTCCTTTGAGAAGCGAACGGCCTGTGAGCTTTTCGCCCAAATGCTATCCTTTCTCGTCAGCGATTTTGAGAGCCGCGCCGCGCTTGATGCCACTACCCGATCCCGGACTGTACATGATCGTATCATGGCGATGATCGCCGAAGGGGAAGGCCTGGCCGATAATTTCGATATTCTGATCGATCAGATGGCGGCGATCATCCAGTTCGATGGCGCGGCCCTTGCCATAGATGACCATATCGTCCGTTCCGGGACAACACCTTCTGTACAGGACATACAAGGGCTTCTCAGGTTTCTGAACACGACCCATGGCAGCGAAGTTTACGCCGCCGATTCGCTGTCACGGTACTATCCGCAAGCCCAGTCTTTCGCATCCCACGCGGCCGGGCTTCTCGCCCTCCCCGTCTCGCGGCGTCCGCGAGACTACCTTTTGCTGTTCCGGAGAGAATTGCGCCGGACGGTGACCTGGGCAGGCGATCCCCGAAAGTCCGCCACGGTGCCAGGGCCGAACGGCCCCCGCCTGACACCTCGAAAAAGCTTTGAGGCATGGCAGGAAGAGCTCTCTTTCCACAGCGCTCCTTGGACTGAAGGGGAGATTGCGGCGGCCGATTCGCTTCGCGTGACATTGTTAGAAGTCGTGCTCAGAATGACCGCTGCCGCGAGCGAAGCACAAGCTGCCCACAAAGCGCAGCAAGATATCCTTATCGCCGAGCTCAATCACCGTGTTCGTAACATCCTCAATCTGATCCGGGGAGTGATTACGCAAAGTAACGTAAATTTAGCGACGGCAGAACAACTTTCCAATGTCCTCGAAGGTCGAATAGACGCCCTTGCCCGCGCCCATGATCAAATTACGGATCATAATTGGGGACCGCAATCGGTTCACAATTTGATCAATATAGAAACTGAAGCTTATGGGACAGATCAACTGGATCGGGTGAAACTGACCGGGACTGATGCCTATTTGGTGCCTTCTGCGGCAACCACCCTTTCGCTTGTGGTTCATGAACTTACCACAAATGCGGTTAAATACGGCGCGCTTTCGGTTGAGAACGGATCTATCGAGATCCAGCTCACCGAGGACGAGAGCGATTTAGTTATCACATGGCGTGAATCCGGTGGCCCCACCATCTTGGCTCCCAGCCGGAAGGGGTTCGGATCGACCCTCATTGAAAAGTCAATTCCCTATGATTTGGGGGGGGATGCCTCAGTGTCCTTTCCGCCTGAGGGGCTGAGAGGCAAGTTCAGGATTCCCGGACGGTTTATCGATCGCTTCTGGGAAGCGACACAGGCCGAACTATCCGTACCGAAACGAGCGAAAGCAGCTGCGCAGGAGGAAACCTTGACTCTGCCGCCGCTCGCCTCGGCCCTGATTGTGGAAGACAATCTCATCATCGCGCTCGATACGGAAGAAATGTTATCCGCCCTAGGCGTGAAGACGATCGACCTTGCGTCGAATATGGCCACCGCCGACAGATTGATCAGCAAAAAGAAATTTTCTATCGTGTGTCTCGACATCAATCTTGGGGGAGAGGAAAGTTTCCCTCTTGCCGAGCGTCTTTCGAAAACCAACACCCCCCATATTTTCACCACCGGTTTTGGCGCGGCAGGTCTTCCTGACCAGTATGAGACAAATGCGCCGATCCTGAAAAAACCATACCGACTCGAGGACCTCAAACACGCGATTGCCCGAGCGTGTTCTGAAACGCTCGGGCAATATCGTTGATGAGGTCAACGAAGGGGGAGTGGTTTACGCGGCGGCTTTGCGATTGATGCCGTTCTCTGCGATATCGGAAAATGTCCGATCACCACTATATGTTTCATCCAAGCACTTTTGCAGTTTGGACGCTTCCTCCGACAGGCCGAGACGTCGGGCAAACGCCACAACACAGCCATATCCGGCAATTGCGTAATGCGCCATGCGCTGATACTGAGTAATGATCATCGCGTCGCGTACGTCATTATCGGAAAAATCCGCCTCGAGAACGTGCGCATTCACCTCTTTCACGATGCCTTCCATACCCTTACAAAATTCACCGGTGGGTTCGGCATCATGCCCTTTAACGAGGTCCGCAACGATCTCAATGCCATTGTTTGTCCCTTCTAGGCTGCGCTGCAACGCGGCCTTCAGATCCGCATCCGTGGCGGCGTTGATAAGCTTTTCGGTTGCTTTTTGGGACTGACGGTTTGCGCTGTACACATCTTGCAGTTGGTCGATATAGACGTCTTTCAAGGTCGCGAGTGTCATAACGTTCCTTCCTTTCATTCTGTGAGGACGAGATCGAACGCCGAAGAGCGAAAACCAAGTCTCGTCACTATCTCCTAAAGGAACGTCCTGTGGTCGATGGCTGTTCCCGATCGATGTGCGACAAGCTGTCAGCATAGACCGGTTTAGCCCAGTGTGGTGACGCGACTGACGATCAACCATGCGAACCCGGAATAAAGCACCATGACAGCCGTGACTTGACCCAGTCCCATAAGGATGAATGGTCTCAAATCGCGCCAGCTGGTTTCTCTGGCTATATCGGCGACGGCATGAGCTATTTCTTGATAAATGCCATCCTGGGTATGCCCGCTCAGTCTCAAGATGACCCCTTCGTGCCAATTCGTATCCTGGCGCTCGTCAATCTCCGCAAGCGCCTCTTCGAGGACCCTCACGGCGACGAGTTCACCGACTATGACCTTCGGCCGGATCCCATATTGCCGGATCTGCACGGCCCCTAATTTCAACCAGGGCCAATTGGCGATGACATCGAAGACGACAAATCCGCCGATGATGACCACAACGCCCCATGTAATGACGGGAAAGGAGATCGGCATGAAAACGGCACTGAGATAAAGAAGACTGAGCAGGAGCGCCTTGATCAGTGTCCGCCAAAAAAAACGGCCAATGACGGTCCGCACATAATCTTTAGCGGTGGTCTTGATCTCAACCCGCGCACGTGCCGCCGCTTCCTCAACAATTTTGGATTTGCGCCGCTCGACTTCTTTCGTCACCACCGAGCGACCGAGAGCCAACCCGGTCGAGACAGCGGATAATACGATAAGGGCGGTCCGAAACACCGATCCATTTCTCCTCTTCACCCTCAACCTAGCACGTTGAGGGTGAAGGAAAAATGCAGACCTTACCCCCCCCACCCTGTTACTCAGGTGATGAGGTAAGGCAGCATACGGCGCACAGCCTTCACGGTTTCCCGTGGTTCACGGACCATGGTGTAGCCGACAACGCCGGCGATGACCGCAATGGTGACAGGACGCTTTTCGATCATTGCCTTGATCGTATCAAAGGGCAGATCGGCCAGGAAACCCGCGGCCGTATCTTCGAATTGATCGACTTCTTCTTCGATGGGCTTGCCCGGCAGAAGAAACAACATTATCGCCAGCGCCGCGATGGCGAGACAAATACAGGCCATCGTCGCCGTGGCCCAAATAATCCCCATGATTGGGGCCAAGGCCAAGACCGCCGCAATCCCAAGAGAGACGACCCCGGCAAGACCGAACATGGTGGCGACGGCACCGGCGATCAGACGAAGTTTCGCCTTATCCACTGTCGTCGCCTATCGCCGTTGGATCAGGCCGACGAGAAACCCAACGCCAAGCGCGACACCGACAGCGGTGAGCGGCTTTTCCCGAATTTGATCTTCAAAAGCAGAGCGAGCTTCGCTTGCAGATTCTTTTGCCTTCTCGGCGGTCTCTTTACCGCGATCGCCGCCCCGGCGCGCCTGTTCGGCGGCGTAGTCCTTCGCATCACCGAATAGCGCTTTGAGATCGGACCGCAGCGCCGCGAGATCGTCTTGGAGGGCAGAAATATCCCCCTTCACATCGCTCTCGGCGAGCTTTTCACGATTGAGGGGAAAATCTCTCGCAGTATTGGCCATATCAAGCTCCATAATGTTCCTCATATCAACGCGCCGCTGCCCTCGCTGTTCCGCTCAGCCAGGAAAAACCACAGGGCCATCGACCACAGGCCCCGTGGTGGGGCGATCGTCCTGCCGCCTCACCCGTTCTTTCCGCATAGGGCCGTCAGGAAAACCTGCCGCTGTCACGGAACGCGGTGGTCCGACAAGACGTTGTAATGATAACTACCCCCAATCTAGAAAGGATATTCACATGGGCGAACAAGATATCAAAGGCAAAGCCAAAGAACTTCAAGGTAAAGCGAAAGAACTTGCTGGCGACGCGACTGACAATGACAAGCTAAAAGCCGAAGGCGAAGTCGACCAAGCTGAAGGCAAAGTGCGCCAAGCCGCAGACGACGTGAAAGACGCCGTCTCTTAATTATAACAGTATAATGACGATTATAGTGCTTCGAAAAACCCAGGCCATCGCCTGGGTTTTTTGTTGTCTAAGGATTATTTGCAAATTGACCGCGACATCATTGACGCACAAAAAAACCAGCCCGCAGGCTGGTTTTTTCGAATAGGTTGTATGACCATCACATGGGGGAACGACCACGCAACGCCCTGACGACAAAAGTGACGACGAGAAGCGCCAGGAAGATAAAGAACAAAATTTGAGCGATACCTGCGGACGCCGAAGCGACGCCGCCAAATCCAAATACCGCTGCGACGATGGCAAGTACGAAAAATGCGAGAGCCCAGCCGAGCATAATAGTCCTCCGTAATTTAATTTCAGTCATTACTGACATAGAAGAAACGGGGACCAATCGCCGCGGTTCCCCCCGCCGTCCGATTTATCTGTATCGGCCGGGAGGGCGGAACCCAGACCGCTTATGGGCGTTTTAAAGGGCTGGAAAGGCGGAGGTGACAGGCGACATGGCGACTGAACAGCGACCCTCAATCAAGAATGAGGAGATGTATAACAGTCTGAGAGACGAGGGGATGTCGAAAGAAAAAGCCGCCCGCATCGCGAATGCAAAAGCCAGTGATGATGGAAAAGACCCTTCTGTCATAGGCGGTCAGCACCCCCCATACGAAGAATGGACGAAAGACGATCTTTATGAGCGGGCTCAGGAGATTGGTATCAACGGTCGATCCAGTATGGATAAGGACGAATTAATCACCGCACTGAGGTCCCATTGATTTACGGATTTATCAATCCTTTGGCGGGCAGTGTACCAGCCGACGCAGAGGCACAATTGGCCGCTGCCCTTGCCGATATCGGCCATGCCGAGCACCGGATTTCTGCGCCCGATCCCGATCAATTATTGTCGGCGATCCAAGACACTGAGTTTGAGACGAATGATGTGGCGATCATATGGGGCGGAGACGGGACGATTGCGGGCGCCCTTCATATCCTTAGGGAGCGGGATGTAATGATCCTACCGCTCCCCGGCGGGACGATGAATGTTGTCCATAAAACAGTCCACGGAGAGAATGTCGATTGGCGAGAATGCCTGTCGGAAGCTCTTCGTGCAAAGACAATCTATGACCTTCCCGCCGGATGCATCGAGGATCACCTCTTTTTCGTCGCGGCCATTGCCGGGCAAATGTCGAAGTTGGTTCACTCGCGGGAGGCTCTACGCGACGGCGAAATTATCAGGGCAATGCGGACATTAGGCGATGTCCAGGCATTCGACCTTAGCCGATCTTTGACCATTTCAATGACGACGGTCGAAGGCGAGAAGATTAAGGAGAAAGGCGTTGCGGCCACCCTGTTTATCGCCACGGCGGACAGGCGGGCGGTTTTCGAGGTGGGAATCATCGATCCGCAGAATTCCTTTGATTTACTCACAACCGCAGCCGAGGCGGCAATGATGGGCTGGCGCGATGCCCCGCATGTGAAGTTCTTTCGCGCCACCGACATCGAGGTGCGCAGCGATACTGGCGAGGCCATCCCCGTGACCCTGGATGGTGAGGCTCGAGATCTTCGCAGCCCTGCCCGGTTCAACGCACTGGATCAGGGGGGGAGAGTGCTCTCCGCGCGCCCATGACCCCTCCTCTCCGACTCGTCCAGATGGCCGATCTGCATTTCGGTGCGGAGAATAAGTCTGCCTTGGAAGCGGTGAAAGACATCCTCCCCTCTCTCGGCGTCGATGCGGTGATCGTTGCCGGCGATATGACCCAAAAGGGACGGCGGGAGGAATTCGATGCCGCTTCGACCTGGCTATCGGATCTCGGCCCCCCTGTGCTGGGGGTCCCCGGAAATCACGACACACCGCTGTTGAACATGGTCGACCGGGTCAAGGCGCCCTTTAAACGATATGAAGACCGGCTGGGCTGGCTTCCGTCCAGCAGCTCGCTCAAGGGGGCTGCCCTCTTCGGCCTTAATACAGCGAGAGGATGGCAGGCGCGACGCAATTGGGCGGAAGGGTCGGTCAATCTCGATCAGCTTGGCGGGGCGATTGAGTATGCCCACGCCCATGATGGGTGGGGGGCCGTTCTATTCTGCCACCATCCGTTTTTATCGCCGCCAAAAGCCCCCCTGCGCATCGCCACCCGCCGCGGACAGCGCGCCAGCGAGCAATTATCGAAAAGTCCCTATACCCTCCTTCTGGCGGGGCATGTCCACGTCCCAAGAGCGCAAATTGAGGGGGACGGACACCATACATATCTTTCAGTGACATGCGGAACCCTGTCGACCCGCTTGCGGGACGGCCCGGCCAGTTTCAATGTGGTCGACCTCTCCCCCGATGCCGTGGAAATCACAGCCCACCGATTCGAGACAGATAGCGGATTTGCGCCCTGCTCCATGGGACGCTGGGCTATCAAAGGTGGATCTGTTCACCCCCACTGATCAAATGAAAGAGACCCATATGCCCAGCGACATCCAAGGGGCGCTGTCCCGACTGTCCCCCCTTCTCGATTATGAGCAGCACTTGCAATCGATCGTCGGACTGTTGCAATCGCCAACCGAACTCATTCAGCGTCAATTGATCATTGAGCGGGAAGATGGACGGTCGGACGCGCTCGATGCCTGGCGCTGTCGGTATAATGATTTCTTAGGCCCCACAAAGGGTGGGTTGCGATTCAGCCCCGGCGTGAATGCTGACGAAGTCCAGCGCCTTGCCTTCCTGATGACGCTGAAATGCGCCCTTGTTGGGCTACCTTTTGGCGGCGCAAAGGGCGGGGTCAAGGTGGATATCAGTCAGTGCAATGACCGCGAACGGGCCCGGATTGCCCATGAATTCGGTCGCCGCTTCTCCGATATTCTGGGGCCTGAGAGAGATATCGCAGCACCGGATGTCGGAACCGGGGCGCCCGAAATGGCCGCGATCGCTCGGGGCTATGATCGCATGGGGGCGGGGCGCGGTGTGGTGACGGGCAAACCCTTGGATCTTGGCGGCATCGACCTCCGCTTTGGCGCGACAGGCAAAGGCGCGGCGATCGTCGTCCAATCAATGCGCGAAACGCTTGGCCTTGCAGAGGGCAAGAGTGCCCGGATCGCCATACAGGGATTTGGCGGCGCGGGTCAGGCTTTCGCCCGCGCCATGGCCGAGAACGGCGACGACCTCGTTGCCTTTGCCGATTCGACCGGGACGGTCAGTGACCCAGACGGCCTGAATGTCGAAGACATGATTGAGGCCAAGGGCCAGGGCAACCTTTCCTATACGGAAGAGTCGGAGGCCATTTTCGACAAGGAATGCGACATACTCTGCCTCGCCGCCCTCGGCGATGCGATCAATCGTGACCGAGCCGATCGGGTGGGCGCAAAGGCCGTGATCGAAATATCCAATGCCGGTGTGGCACCGGAGGCGGATGCCTCGCTCCGGGCTAAGGGAGTAAAGATCTGCCCCGATATTCTGGTCAATGCGGGAGGCGTGATCGCTTCCTATCATGAATGGGTGGCCTATCGCACCGGGAACGCCCAGGCGATCGGCGATGCCGAAGCCCAATGGCGCAAAAGTTTGATTTCAGCGGCCAGTGCCGTCACCGAAAAATGCTCTGTGACTGACGGTGACCTGCGCCAAGCTGCCCTTCTTTGCGCGTTATCGCGCCTTGACGGCGCGGCGAGACACCAAGGGGTCTATCATAGATAATGTTCCTCCTTGGCAAAAAGATCTGTCAGGGGGCGGCATTATCCGCCCCGTTTTCCAGGGCCGGCACTTGATCGTCTTTGCCCGATAAAGCCATGGGAAGATGCAAATAATTGGCGTCAAATCCCGCCAATTTTTGCAGCGTGTTCAGATTCTCAATATGGATATAGCCTTTTTCTTCCGAGATGAGACCTTCTTTCCTGAGCCGTGACATGGTCCGCGACACATGGACCGGGGTCAAGCCGAGCGTGTCGGCAAGGTCGGTTCGGGTAAGACGCAGATCAATGGACTCTTCTTCTGAGCCGGCTGCCCGTAAACGCCGACGCAATTCGAGAAGAAGATGCGCGATCCGTTCCTCCGCCGTTCGACGACCAATACGGACAATTTGCTCACGGAGAATACTCTCTTCCTGAACCGCAGCCCACCAAAAAGATGCGGCAATGTCTCCGGACCGACGAATCAGGGTCAGGAAATCACGAGAGGAAAAAACAGAAGCGGTCAGGGGGGTGGCCGCTTGAACGAAATGGTCCGCCTTGAGGCTCGAGAGGGCCTGCAGGTCGAACACATCGCCGCGCAGCATGAAATTCGTGATTTGACGCCTGCCGTCGCCAATCATGCGATATCGTCTCGCCCACCCCTCGTGAACGATGAAGATCACCTCCGCAGGATCCCCCGCCCGGACGATGATTTCGCCCTTCTCGAATTCGCGAACTTCGACCCCTGAGAAGGTGGAGAATTTCTCCCATGCCTCTTCGGGAATCGCTGAAAATGTCTGAAGCCGCCGGCGCAGAGAATCCATTACTCGCTCACTCTCCAAGGAGGGGGAAATATATCTCACCCCACCGAAATATCGAGTGCCGCAAGTAATGTCTGCCGTCTAGCGCCGTATCAGCGTAATCGGCGCCGTAAAACGTCTCCAGGACTTTGCTTATCGCCTTTTCTTGACGCAAACAGGGTACCAGATCGCGTGAAAACGCTCTAGCGGCGGGAGCCCCGCCGTCCGAGGGAGTGATGGACCAATGCTTCTGCTCGGTCACTCCGTCCCGCACTGGTCAGCGCGTCATTACGGGTCAATAGCCCGATCATTGTCTTCATACGTCCACGCGTCGATTTCGCAGCGCCGATGATGGTTTGCCGATTCATCGCCACCTCCTGAGGTTGATATGGTAACTGCCCAGTCTGGCAGCGGTTCCTCCGAAACGACCGCAAATCCGTGCGACGGTCCGCCCCCCTAATTTATTCCCACTCGATGGTGCCGGGGGGCTTTGATGTAACATCGTATGTGACTCTATTGATTCCGTCGACCTCGTTAATCAATCGTGTAGCGACGCGAGAAAGAAAGCGATGCTCGAAGGGATAGCTCTCGGCAGTCATTCCGTCGGTCGAGGTCACCGCCCTTAGGGCCAGAACCCAGTCATAGCTCCGCTCATCGCCCATTACGCCTACGGTCTTCACCGGCAGCAGGACGGCAAAGGCCTGCCATATCGCATCGTAGAGCCCCTCAGCGCGGATCTCCTCAAGATAGATGGCATCGGCCTGCCGCAGGAGATCGGCCTTCTCCCGCGTGACCGCCCCGGGAATTCTGATCGCAAGGCCCGGCCCGGGAAAGGGATGGCGTTTTACGAACCCTTCGGGCAGCCCGAGTTCCTGGCCCAGGTGACGCACCTCATCCTTGAACAGCTCCCGTAACGGCTCCACCAATTTGAGGTTCATGCGTTCGGGCAGGCCGCCAACATTGTGGTGAGATTTGATCGTGACGGAGGGGCCGCCATCAAAGCTGACACTCTCGATCACGTCGGGATAAAGTGTCCCCTGGGCAAGAAAATCGCCCTTAATCTTCTTTGCCTCCGCCTCGAAGACATCGATGAACGTGCCCCCGATGATTTTCCGCTTCCGCTCAGGATCCTCGACTCCTTCGAGTTTCGAAAGAAAGAGATCCTCCGCCTCCACATGAACGAGGGGGATGTGATAATGTTCTCTGAACAGATCGACGACCGCGCGGGCTTCGCCCTGACGCATCAGCCCTGTATCCACGAAGACGCAAGTGAGCTGATCCCCGATGGCCTCATGGATCAGGACAGCGGCCACAGCGCTATCCACCCCACCGGACAGGCCGCAGATCACGCGGCCATCGCCCACTTGGTCTTTGATTTTCGCCGTCATCTCCTCCCGGAAAGACGCCATGGTCCAATCACCGGAGAGGCCACAAATTTGACGGGTGAAATTGGAAAGAAGCCGCGCCCCGTCGAGGGTGTGGACCACCTCGGGGTGGAACTGCACCCCGTAATAGTTGCGAAGTTCGTCGGCAATGACGGCGAAGGGCGCGGAAGGGGTCGTCGCGATCGGGTGAAATCCATCCGGCAACGCAATGACTCGGTCGCCGTGGGACATCCAGACCGGATAGGTGCCCCCCTCGGTCCACACCCCTTGGAACAGGGGGCTAGAGCTAACCACCGTTACATCGGCACGACCAAATTCCCGGTGTGTGGCCCGCTCCACCTCACCGCCGAGCTGCGCGACCAGACATTGCTCACCATAGCAGATCCCCAGGATCGGGACGCCATACGCATAGATAGCCTCGATCGGGCGCGGCGCGGTGGCCGTTCTGACACTGGAAGGGCCGCCGGAGAGGATGATGCCCTTCGGGGAGAACTCCTCGAGAAAGGCCGCATCCACACGATTAAAGGGATGGATTTCGCAATAGATGCCGTCTTCTCGGAGGCGGCGGGCAATGAGCTGCGTCACCTGACTGCCGAAATCGATGACGAGCAGTCGGTCGTGATGGCGGGAGGGGTCGAGGGCGTCGGTCATAGCGCGATGTAAGAGGCTCCACGCCCGAGGGCAAACCCTGGATATGACGAGGGCCCCTTCGCCAGGGGGCGCGCGCAAGCCCCCCCTTCTGGTTGTCTGACACGCTTCCTCATTGGCGATGCCCCCTCACTGGGGACCAGCAAAACCGCCATAGGGGGCCCCTTCGCGAACCAATACTTGGCCGCCCGGGGTCAGTGACCCCGGCGCTTACGCGCCACGCCGCCAACCCCGCGCGGCCGAGAGGCCGCCAAGAGTGCCCCGCTGGCCCGGGTTAAGACCGCCCGCCCCTCCTCACAGATCGAGGAGAAGCCGCTGGGGATCTTCCAGATTCTCTTTCACCCGCACCAGGAAGGTCACGGCGCCCTTTCCATCAACGATACGGTGATCGTAGCTGAGAGCCAGATACATCATCGGTCTGACAACGATCTCGTTCCCCACAACGATCGGCCGCTTTTCGATACGGTGCATCCCAAGGATCCCCGATTGCGGCATGTTGAGGATCGGCGTCGACATCAAAGAGCCATATACCCCGCCATTGGTGATCGTGAAGGTGCCGCCCTGCATCTCCTCAAGCGACAATTGACCGTCGCGGGCGCGGCGACCGAAATCCGTGATCCCCTTTTCGATCTCGGCGAGGGATTTTTGCTCAGCGTCCCGTAGGACCGGCACGACAAGCCCCTTCTCCGTCCCGACGGCGATGCCGATATCGTAATGGTCTTTGTAAATGATATCCGTGCCGTCGATCTCCGCATTGACATCGGGAATTTCCCGCAAGGCATGCACACAGGCTTTCACAAAGAACGACATGAAGCCGAGCTTTACCCCATGCTTCTTCTCAAAGAGATCTTTGTACTGAGACCTAACCTCCATGACCGCCGACATATCGACATCGTTGAAGGTCGTCAGCATGGCCGCTGTGTTTTGACTTTCTTTCAGTCGACGGGCGATCGTCTGACGCAGACGGGACATTTTGACCCGTTCCTCCCGCTCACCGAGATCGCGCGGTGCGGAAGGACTTGGGGTGGACGGTGTAGGCGTCGGCTTCGCCTCTTGATCCTTCAGATAGCTGACGACATCGCCCTTGGTGATCCGACCATCCTTGCCGCTCCCAGCAATAGAGGCGGGGTCGAGGCCATTTTCCTGGATCATGCGGCGAGGGGCAGGGGAAAGTGCGGCTCTGTCCGTGGTCGACGCCGATTTGGCCGCCGCCGGGTCGGGCTTCGCCGAGCTGGCCTTTTCGGGTGACTTGGTCTCCGGCACCGCTCCGCCACCTTGGGTGATGATGGCAAGGACTGTCCCGGGGGTCACTGTCTCCCCCTCTTTCTGCCGGATCTCGGTGATGGTGCCCGCCGATGGCGCCGACACATCGACCGCGGCCTTATCGGTCTCAAGACTGACCAGGGTCTCATCCACCGCCACCTGGTCGCCAATCTTGACGAGCCATTCGCCGACATCGGCCTCGGTCACGCTCTCCCCTGAAGAGGGGGCAAGAACCTCAATCGGCTCGCCACCCTCATCCTTATTTGTCGGCGCGCTCGAGGCGGCGGCCTCGCTGCCATTGGACGAAGAGGCGGAGGAGGACGCCTTTGTGCCATTCGCCTCACCTATTTCGCCGAGCAGCGCATCGAGTTCGACCGTGTCGCCTTCTTTGGCCGTGATCGAGGTGATGACCCCCGCCATGGGGGCCGGGACGCTGACCGACACTTTGTCCGTTTCGAGCTCCACCAGGGGGTCGTCGACCGACACCCTGTCGCCCTCTTTCACAAGCCATTCGCCGACGGTCGCTTCCGTGACGCTTTCACCTAAAGTCGGTACCCGGATCTCTGTCATGTCGCTCTTACTTCTCCGTCGTCAGCGCTTCGTCGAGAAAGGCCTCGAGCTCGGCTTTGTGTTGGGCGGTATGGCCGGTGGCGGTCGCCGCCGCGGCCGGTCGGCCGACATAGCGTGGCCGCTGATATTCTGCGTCAATCTGTTTGAGTGCCCATTCGAGATTGGGCTCGATAAAGGTCCAGGCACCCATATTGCGGGGCTCCTCCTGGCACCAGATCATCTCGGCCTTATCGAAACGGCGCAATTCCCGCATGATAGAGGTCCGCGGGAACGGATAGAGTTGCTCAACCCGCATCAGATAAACATCGCTGATGCCGCGTTTTTCGCGTTCTTCGAGCAGGTCGTAATAAACCTTGCCCGTACACATCACGACCCGCTTGATAACATTGTCGGGCACCAGCTCGATCGTCGAGCCAACCGACGATTCCGCGTCGTCCCACAACACTCTGTGGAAGGAGGAGCCAGGACCCATCTCCTCCAGGGTCGATGTGGCCCGCTTGTGGCGAAGCAATGATTTCGGAGTCATCAAAACGAGAGGCTTCCTAAATTCCCGCTTCATCTGACGACGGAGGATATGGAAATAATTGGCCGGCGTCGTACAATTCGCCACCTGGATATTATCTTGCGCACATGCCTGGAGATATCGCTCCAACCGGGCGGAGGAGTGTTCGGGCCCCTGCCCTTCATATCCATGGGGGAGAAGCAATGTCAGGCCGGACATCCGCAGCCATTTGCGTTCGGCCGAAGAGATGAATTGATCGAAGATCACCTGGGCGCCATTGGCGAAGTCACCGAACTGCGCCTCCCACAAAACCAGCGTGGTGGGATCCGCAAGGGAATAGCCATATTCGAACCCCATCACCGCAAATTCTGACAGGTGTGAATCGATGACTTCGAACTGGGCCTGGTCCTCAGATAGATGGCGAAGGGGCGTATAGCGCTTTTCGGTCTTTTGATCGACGAATTGCGCGTGGCGCTGGCTGAACGTACCGCGTACGGAGTCCTGCCCCGACAGCCGCACCCGGTACCCTTCGAGGAGAAGCGAACCGAAAGCCAAAGCCTCCGCCGTGGCCCAGTCAAACCCCTTCCCATCGTCGAACATCGCCTTCTTGGCCTTCAGGATCCGCAGCAGGGTCTTGTGCGCCGTAATGTGTTTCGGCACCTCCACCAGCTTGTTCCCGATCATCTTCAGGCGATCGATATCGACGGCGGTATCGCCGCGACGATCCTCATCCTGAGGAGTGGAAAAGCCAGACCATTTGCCGTCCAGCCAGTCCGCTTTTTTCGGCTCGTATTCACCAGCCGCTTCAAACTCTTCGTCAAGAAAGACGCGGAATTTCTGCATTTCCGCTTCGGCCCATTCCTGGGTGATAAGCCCTTCTTCGACGAGGCGCTGGGTATAGATCTCCCGCGTGGTCGGATGATCTTTAATCTTTTGATACATCAGCGGCTGGGTGAAGGACGGTTCATCGCCCTCATTGTGCCCATACCGACGATAACACCACATATCGATCACAACGTCGTGGCCGAACTCCATCCTGAATTCCGTGGCCACCTTCGCCGCAAAAACCACCGCCTCCGGATCGTCGCCATTGACGTGGAAGATCGGTGCCTCCACCATTTTCGCCACATCGGACGGATAGGGTGAACTGCGTGCGAATCGGGGGGCGGTCGTGAACCCGATCTGATTGTTGACGATAAAGTGCATCGTCCCGCCGGTCCGATACCCTCGCAGACCGGTGAAGCCGAAACACTCAGCCACGACGCCCTGACCGGCAAAGGCCGCATCCCCATGGAGGAGAAGCGGGAGGACCTGGGTCCGAAAGACCGAGACCCGTTCGGAGGGGCCCATATCCTGCTTTGCCCGGCTCTTGCCGAGCACCACCGGATCCACCGCCTCAAGGTGAGACGGGTTGGCGGTCAGAGACAAGTGCACATTGTTGTCGTCGAAGGAGCGGTCGGAGGAGGCGCCCAAGTGATACTTCACATCGCCCGAGCCGCCGACATCAGAGGGGATTGCCGCCCCGCCCTGAAATTCGTGGAAGATCTGATGATAGGCCTTCCCCATCACCGCCGCCAAAACGTTCAGCCGCCCGCGGTGGGGCATGCCGATCCCGATTTCCTCAACCCCAAGGGCCCCGCCGCGCTTGATGATTTGCTCAAGGGCCGGAACCATCGATTCGCCCCCGTCGAGCCCAAACCGTTTCGTGCCGGTATATTTGGTTTGGAGGAAGTTCTCGAAGCCATCCGCCTCGATCAATTTCAGCAAAATCGCCTTTTTGCCATCCTCGGTGAACTTGATCTCCTTATCCATGCCCTCGATGCGGCGCTGGATCCAATCCTTCTGCACGGGGGAGGTGATGTGCATGAACTCGACGGCAAAGGTACCGCAATAGGTTCGCTGAAGGATCGACAAAATCGTCCGCAAATTAGCGGTCTCAAGGCCCAAGACATTGTCGATGAAGATCTCGCGGTCAAAATCCTCTTCGGCAAACCCATAATGTTCGGGGGTAAGCTCGGGGTGAACCGGTTTTTCCTCGATCTTCAGGGGGTCGAGATCAGCGATCAAATGTCCCCGAATACGATAGGCACGGATCAGCATCAGCGCCCTGATCGAATCACGTACCGCCGACATGACATCATTCGGCGCAAGATTGGGTTGTCGGTCCGCAATCTTTTTCTCAAAGGCGCCTTCGACGGCGCCCCAATCGCCGCCAAGGGCGGCGGTCGTTTCGTCGGAGGGCGTCGGCGGCCAGTCCTTACGCGCCCAGCTCGGGCCGCTGGGAGCGTCATGCGGGTTCACGCTGTCTTCCAATCCCTCGAAAAATGCGCGAATCGCCGGTTCGACCGAGTGCGGATTCTTCGTGTACTGTTCGTATTGCTGATTGAGATATGCTGCGTTGCCGCCGCTCAGAAAGCTTGTGGCGTGCAATCCCTTGCGCGCCTGAAAGTTTCCGCCCTGTGATCCGTCATGAGCCATAGAGCTCACACTCCTTCGCCTTTGGCGACCGTCGCCGCGATCCCCCTTCAGGCGAGGTCATTAATGTCTAGTGCATACGCCACATATTTAGGTCGCCTCGATAAAGGCGCAACATACTTCCCGATTGAGCCCATCAATCGGGAACATTTGGGTGCCGGGGCCAGAGCTTAGCCTGCCAGCAATTCTTTCATGGTCGCCCCCAGACCGGCGGGGGAAGGTGACACCGAAATCCCGGCCGCCTTCATGGCCTCGATCTTCGCCTCGGCGGTATCGGCGCCCCCCGAAACGATGGCCCCCGCATGCCCCATGCGCCGTCCCGGCGGCGCGGTGACCCCGGCGATGAAGCCAACGGTGGGTTTTTTGACCTTGCTCTCGGCGAGAAACGCCGCCGCCTCGGTCTCCGCCGAACCGCCGATTTCACCGATCATGATGATCTGCTGAGTCTCGTCATCGGCAAGGAAAAGCTCGAGCACGTCGATAAAATCCATGCCCTTGACCGGATCCCCGCCAATCCCGACGCAGGTTGATTGCCCTAGGCCGACCTGGGTCGTTTGATGCACCGCCTCATAGGTGAGAGTGCCGGAGCGCGAAACGATCCCCACCGATCCGCGCCGGTGGATGTGGCCCGGCATAATCCCGATCTTGCATTCATCCGGTGTGATGACCCCTGGGCAATTGGGGCCGACAAGCCGCGTCTTGGACCCTTCGAGCTTGGCTTTCACCTTGACCATGTCGAGGACCGGAATGCCTTCGGTGATGGTGATGACGAGGGGAATCTCCGCTTCGATCGCTTCGATGATCGAGGCGGCGGCGAATTTCGGCGGCACATAGATCACGGAGGCATCGGCGCCGGTTTCTTCCTTGGCCGCCTGAACCGTATCGAACACCGGTAAGGTCGCGCCACTGGCCACCTCGCCGGCTTCCCACGTTTGGCCGCCCTTTCCGGGGGTCACCCCGCCCACCATCTTGGTCCCATAGGCAATGGCATGCTCCGTATGGAATGTACCGGTCTTACCGGTCAGGCCTTGGCAGATCACCTTGGTATTCTTGTCGACGAGAATGGACATCGGCACTCCTTTCGGCACAAGCGGGCGTAGACAGGGCAGCGTTAGACGTGCCCTCTCCTCGGGACAAGCGCGCTGATGGTCGTAATGACAGCGGATCGATCGCAATGGCGATTTTTTTGGAATCGCCCGAGACTTCGAAAGGTAATCAAGCATGGCTGAGAGGGGGCGGACGATGGGACCGAACGCCGTGGACAATTGCGCCCGTCCCCTGCCCGGCGGACCGGTCGTGCTCCCCTTCCCTCTCTATTTCATCCGGCACGGCCAAACCGATTGGAACAAAGAAGGCCGCTTTCAGGGGCATTCTGACATTCCTCTCAATGACACCGGCAAGGCGCAGGCGGGCCGCAACGGCCAGACCCTCGCCGCCCAGCTCGGCCCCGCCGCAGCAGCGTATGATTTTGCGGCCAGCCCGCTGTCCAGGGCACGGCAAACCATGGAAATTATTCGGAACGCCCTCGGATTGCCGGCCTCAGGCTACACCCTCGATGCGCGATTGCTGGAAGTCGATTTGGGCGATTGGAACGGCCAAACGGTCGCCGACATCGAGGCGCACTCCCCCGGGATATGGAAAAAGCGGCAGGCCGATAAATGGGCGTTCGCCGTCCCCGGCGGCGAGGCCTATAAGGATGCAGCAGTCCGAATCCGACATTTTCTCGAGGATCTCCGACGTCCGACGGTGATCGTTGGCCATGGCGCGTCGGGGCGGATCTTGAGGGGGTACTGCATCGGCCTCGATCAGTCGCGGGTGGGGCACCTCCCCTCCCCGCAGGATCGGGTGTTCCATCTCACGGAGGGCACCGAGACCTCCCTGTGACCGACCTGTCGCCGCTCCCCCGGCCGGAGGGGCATCGGACAGGGCGTGCTTAAAGGGGAGTGATCGTCACCATACGGTCAAGGCCCGCAAGATCGCGTTTGACGCTGACCTGATGGACGGGGAAGGACCGCCTCAACAGGGCCGTCACGGCGGCGGCTTGATCGGCCCCAATTTCGAGGAGGGCCGTGCCTTGGGGCGCCAGACGCTGGGCGATGACGGGGCCCAGAACCCTATAGGCGTCAAGACCGTCCGCCCCCGCCCTTAGCGCTTGCCGCGGCTCATAGCTCTCAACGCTCGTCGGGAGAGACTGGTCGTCAGGGATATAGGGCGGATTGGAGAGAATGAGATCGAACGGCCCTGAGGGCGCTGCCTCAAAGGGGACCGGCGCCAAGCCCAGCCTTCCCTCGACCCCATGGCGGCGAGCATTGATCCGGGCGACGGCCAGGGCCTCGGCTGACAGGTCAATCGCCTCCCCCCGACTATCGGGGCGCTCGGCCAGGATCGTCACCGCGATACAGCCGCTGCCGGTCCCAAGATCGAGGAGCCGTCCCCCATGGGGCAGGGGGCGAAGGGCCGCCTCCACCAACAACTCCGTTTCCGGCCGCGGGATCAGGACCGCCGGGGTCACGTGAAAGTCGCGGCCAAAGAATTCCTGCTCCCCCGTCAAATAGGCCACAGGCTCCCCCCGTCGGCGGCGATCGAGAAGAGCGGCAAAGGCCGTGAGAGGCTCCAAGCCCACCTCCTCCTGATCGGCGGCAATCAGCGCCGCCGGACCGCATCCTAGAACATGGCCCAACAGCACCCGCGCATCGAGCGCCGCGGTCGGGTAGCCCGCCAGGAGCTGTCTCGCCGCTGCCCGAAGTGGGGCGACACGGCACGGCGCCCCCTCCGCCACGCCAACGCGCCCAAGGATCGACAGGAGATCCTGATATGCTGATGAGGAGACTTGTGTTCTGGGGGACAATGGCTTTCCAATAGGCTTGAGGGTCGATGGGAGGGAGAGCACTCCATGAAGTTGCGTCTAACGAGCGCCCTTTTGGGAGGGGCCGGCTGCCTCGCGATGATCGGGTCGCATACCGGCATCGCCCGGGAAACAACACTCTATATCGGTGGATCCATCGGCGGCAGCTTCCTCGGCAATTCCTCCAATGAAGGCCGATTGACCGAAGATTTCCTGATCACCAACTCTCAGTCTCCCCTTGATGGCACCACGTTGCCGGACGGCACACCCCTATCGTGGGAGACCGAGTTCCACGATAGTGCGACCTATAGCGGGGTTCTGGGCCTCTCGCGCTACAATATTCGTGTGGAGCTCGAGGCGGCCTCCGTCGAGTATGATGTCGATGTTCATGACGGCTTTCGCCTAGCTGGCGTCCCGGCGAGCGAGATTGATGCCGCCGCTCTCCTCCCCAATTCGACCACATCCACCAGTGTGAGCGTGGGCGATATCATAGGAGACGCGCGCGGTAGCCTCCAGACGACCTATTGGATGGCGAACCTTTATATCGATGCTGACAGCCCCTTTTCGCTGCTGACCCCTTATTTTGGCGGCGGGGTCGGCATCGCCTATAACGACCTCACCTATGCCCCGTCGGGCTTGACGATCGTCGATGACGATGAGCCGGCATTCGCCTATCAATTCATGGCCGGGGCCAGCTACGCGGTCCTCCCCAAGCTGAACATTTTCGCCGAACTGGGCTATCGCGGCACCTCTGAGATCGAGTTGACTATCAGTGAGACGACCTTTGCGAATCAGGCGGCCCTGTTCGATGGCCAACTCGATATCGAAAATGGCGGTGTCATCGCCGAGATCGGCCTGCGCTACGATTTCTCGGCCCTTTGAGGTCGCGCAGGCTACTTAGTGCTGGCGTCCGATTCCATCGCCGCCAGACGTTCAGCCTGATCCTCGACAATAAGGGCATCGATCAAGTCATCGACCGCCTCACCGGCAATCACTTTGTCGAGCTTATAAAGGGTCAGGTTGATGCGATGGTCCGTCACCCGCCCTTGGGGGAAATTATAGGTTCTAATCCGTTCGGAGCGATCCCCCGACCCCACTTGCCCCTTGCGTTCCGCCGCTCGCTCGGCGGCGACACGGCTCCGCTCCGCCTCATAAAGCCGTGCCCGGAGCACCTTCATCGCCTTGGCGCGGTTCTTGTGCTGTGATTTTTCGTCCTGCTGGCTGACGACCACCCCTGTCGGAATATGCGTAATACGCACAGCGGAATCGGTCGTGTTCACCGACTGCCCCCCCGGCCCGCTGGCCCGGAACACATCGATCCGCAAATCGCTCTCCTGGATGTCGATATCAATATCCTCAGGCTCGGGAAGAACCGCAACGGTTGCCGCTGACGTGTGAATACGTCCTTGGGTTTCGGTCTCAGGCACCCGCTGAACCCGATGCACGCCGCTTTCAAACTTCAGCCGTCCGAAAACATTGTCGCCCGACACATTCGCCTGAATTTCCTTGTAGCCCCCGACACCGCTCTCGGTGGCTGAGAGGATTTCGACCCGCCACCCCCGTGTCGCGGCATAGCGTTGGTACATCCTGAAAAGATCGCCGGCGAACAGGGCCGCCTCGTCACCGCCGGTGCCCGCCCGCACCTCCAGGATGACCGGCGCCTGATCCGCCTTGTCCTTGGGCAGGAGCATGAGCTGGAGGTCCGCCTCCAGCCGCTCAATCTGGCCGGTGAGGGAAGCGATTTCTTCCTTGGCCATCTCGGCCATTTCCGGGTCGGTGCTCTTGGTCAGCCCCTCGGCATCGAGGAGACCCTGTCGGGCGTCGGTCAACAGCAGAGCGGCTTCCGCCACGGGCTTCAACTCGGCATGTTCCTTCGACAAGCGGACGATCTCATCGGCCTCCGTCGCCTTGGCCATCTTGGCCTCGACCTCAGCGAACCGCGTCTTGAGCGCATTGAGCTTGTCTTGGGGGATCACCGTATGCACGCTTTCCGTCTGGCCGGGGCGCCATGATCTGCCATGTGTCTCCCCCGCGACACAAGTCCAGGTCAAGCTGTCGCCGGGGGGCGAAGGCGACCGCCCCCCCTTGAGCCCTCAAACTCCGCAGGGCCGTTTCGATCAACGGTTGCAGCTCCTGTTCAAGGCGGACCCCCTCCTCTGCGATCACCTGATCGAGAAAGGCAAATTCTCGCATCGCCACCATGGCGTAATAGTCATTGGCCATATCGATCCACGGCGTCCATCCAAAGGCGCCGGGGCTCGAAATCGTCGGCTGATCAAGACAAGCGTCGCTGAAGCGGGGCGTATCGCATTCGATCCAAACGCCGGTCGCATAGTGCCAATCCGTCCCCGTAATCCCGGTGACCTGGGGGCGGCTGCCAAAGATCACATCGGCGGTCCTGTCCACGGCAAACGCCTCAAGATCGGGTAAGAACTGCTCCGCCAGCAGAGCGCGGAGAAGTTTCTCATAGTCATTGGGTGATGAGACAGCGCCCCCCGCAGCCCGCGGATTGGTGCGGCTGGGGGATTGAAATTCCGTATCCGTCATCCCCAGTGGCGCAGCCGTGACGGTTTCAAAGATTTCGGTATAGGGGAGCCCTGTCGCCACCTCGGCCATGGCCGCCGCGATCTGGAGATGGGCCGGCCCGTAATAGAAAATCTCGCCGGGTTCCGCTTCCACCCCCTCGTCGTGATAGCGCTTCGCACACTCCTGCAAGGTGATAAAAGGATTGCTGACGCATCCAGGGGACAGGACGGGGGTCGCATCAAACCCTGAAGTGAAACCAAGGAGGTGCCGCAAGGTGATCCGGCTGCGGACGTCCGCAGGGTCGTCAGTCCAGAAATCAAGATAATCCTGCGGCTGATCGTCGAGGGAGAGGACCCCATCCTCAACCAACCGATAAAGGGTGGCGCCGGACAATATTTTCGCCGCCGATGCGGTGAGAATCGCTTCCTCCTCAGGAAAAACCCCTTTCTCATAGGCGAAGAGGCGGCCATCCCGGTCCCCGATAATGATCAGCAAATTATCGACGACGGAGGCATCGGCGGCCTCGACCACCGGCGCGAACAGAACATCGATCGGTTGAGGCTCAGGACCTGGGTCGGGATCAGGATCAGGATCAGGATCAGGATCAGGAGGTGTCCCCGGATCGACCATGTCCTGCAAGCGGGATCCGCTTTCGCTGCACCCCCCCAAAAAAGTCCCAATGGCCATCACGACCAGGAGCAACCTGAGCCCACGCATACCCCACCCCGCTGGGTCGTGCCGAAAACACGCGACCAATCCCCATTCTTGGAAGGGTTATGACATGGTTACCGGGGAGACACACGGTTTTTGTTGCAGAGCAGCATGACGCACCATGGCGAGGAGATTAATGGGGCATAGGCGCGTTAGCGCCGCGCCCGGAGCTCTTCGAGGGCGCGCTCGATCAGGGGTTGCAATTCCTGCTCGAGGCGGACGCCCTCCTCGCCAATCTCTTGCTCGAAAACCCCGAATTCCTCCATCGCCACCATGCCGTAATAGCCGTGGGCAAGATCGATCCACGGGGTCCAGCCAAAGGCCCCTGGGCTTGAGATCACGGCCTCTTCGGCACACGCTTTCGTGAAGCGGGGAGCATCGCATTCAAGCCATGCCCCGCTGGAATAGTGCCAATCCGATCCCTCGATGCTCTTGACCTTCGGGCGTCCCCGAAAACGGGCATTCGGGGTCCGGTCTTCGGCAAAAGCGGAGAGATTGGGCAAGAACCGCTCTGACAGAAGCGCTTGCAGGAATTTCTCGTAATCCACCGGGCTCGACGTGGCGCCGCCGGCGGCCTTCGGGTTTTGCCGGCTCGGCGATTTGAACTCTGTATCGGTCATACCGATCGCGGCGGCGGTGACCGTTTCGAATATCTCGGTATAGGGCAGACCCATCGCCTGTTCGGCCATGGCCGCCGCAATCTGGAAGTGAGAAGGCCCGTAGTCGAACACCCCGCCTGGATCCCCGTTCAGCCCGTCTTCGTAGTATTTTTGCGCGCATTCCTGGAGGGTCATCAGTGGATTGTTCGCGCATCCCGGTGAGAGCAAAGGATTGCTGTGGAAGCCGGAGACAAAGCCCAGAAGATGGGCGAGTGTGATCTCGCTCCGCGGGTCCGCTGGATCGGTGGTCCAATAATCGAAATACGCGCTTGGCCGATCGTCGAGGCGCATCACGCCGTCCTCGATCAGCCGGAAAAAGGTCGCCCCCGATAACAATTTCGCGGCTGACGCCGTGAGATAGGTTTCCTGCTCCGGGAAATGCCCCTTCTCATAGGCAAAAAGGCGCTCATCCTCATCGCCGAAAACCACCAGCAGATTTTCCACGGGCGACGCCTCAATGGCGGCGATGATGGGCGCGAAGAGATCTTCGTTCTCCGCCGCCTCAAGGGGAGCCGGTTCAGGAGAAGGTTGAGGGGCCGGCTCGGGATCGGGGCTCGGCGTGTCGTCGCTGGGACCGTCGGGGTCGGCCCCCGAGGCGGTCGGCGTCCCCACGCTCCCCGCGCTGGGGGCCGTGTCCGCGCTGCCGCCACCGCCCCCACCGCCGCAGGAAGATACGAGGCATAGCAGGGCAATTAAGGCTCCCGCTCCCCAAATCTGCCGTCCCATTCCCCAGACCCCAACTCATTACAAGCCTTAGGTGTACGAAAGAACGGATAATATTTTCCTCGTTCGGCTCTTTAATGGTCAGGCCGAGTTCAGGACTTTATTAAGGACGAATCGGCGTCGTCTTTATGTGACACGGCATTTTTGTTCGATGCCGGTCATTCGGCGACTTGCGCCGCCGCAGCCTGCTCTTCTTCAAATTTTGCCGCTTTTTCTTCAACCAGTGCCACGAGACGGTCGATCATTTCCTCGTTTTTGAGCTTGAAGGCCGGGACGCCGCCCAAATACGCCATCCCCGCATCTCCCCCGCCGCCGGTGAACCCGATGTCGGTCTCCCGCGCTTCGCCCGGCCCGTTCACGACGCAGCCAATAATCGACAGGCTCAGCGGGGTGGAAATATGCGCCAGCCGCGCCTCGAGGGTCTCGACGGTGCGGATCACGTCAAATCCCTGGCGGGCGCAGGACGGACAAGAAATCACATTCACCCCGCGATGGCGCAAGCCGAGGGATTTGAGGATGTCATAGCCCACCTTCACCTCATCCTCGGGTTCAGCGGACAGGGAGACACGGATCGTATCGCCGATCCCGGCCCAGAGGAGAGAGCCAAGGCCGATGGACGATTTGATGGTCCCGATGCGATAGCCGCCCGCCTCCGTCACCCCCAGATGCAAGGGCTTGTCGGTGGCCTCCGCCAGGGCCTGATAGGCCGCGACGGTCAGGAAAACATCGGACGCCTTCACCGAAATCTTGAATTCGTGGAAGTCCTCCTCCTCAAGGACCCGGGCGTGGTTGAGGGCACTCTCCACCATCGCCTCCGGGCAGGGCTCGCCATATTTCTCCAAAAGGTCCCGCTCGAGGGAGCCGCCATTCACGCCGATCCTCATGGAACACCCATTGTTCCGGGCCGCGCTGATGACCTCAAGCACCCGCTCCCGCTTACCGATATTCCCCGGATTGATCCGCAAACAAGCGGCGCCCGCCTCGGCGGCCTCAATCCCCCGCTGATAGTGAAAATGGATATCGGCCACCACGGGAATGGGGCTCAACCGGCAAATTTCCGCCATCGCCGCGGTCGATCTTTTGTCCGGACACGACACCCGGACGATATCGGCGCCGGCTTCGGCAATCCGCTCAATCTGGTCGAGAGTCGCTTTGGCATCGCCCGTATCGGTGTTGGTCATGGACTGAACAGCGATCGGGGCGTCGCCGCCCACAGCGACGGGGCCGACATGGATCTTCCGGCTGGGTCGGCGCTCAATGTCGCGCCAGGGACGGATACTCATGACCTTCCTCCAATCAACAGGGGGCCGCCAATAACCAGGGGGAACGGGACAAGGGGCTGCCTCTCCTCACATAGGCCGACCGATGACAGGGCTCAATCGATGGCGCCGAATGAGTGGAAAGGCGATGGCGGCCAACGCTTGGCAAGGACGGGAATTTGCCGGGCTAGGGCCGCTGAAAGACCACGCGGCTCGTCCGGCGACTATCGAAGACATTCTCCCCGTTTTCCTGAGCCGGAAAGAAGTCCCACCGTGCCACGGCGGCCACGGCGGATCGATCGAAACAGGCGTTGGAGCTCTCCGCCACCTGGGGGTTGAGGACCTTGCCATACCGAGAAACGTCATAGGCGACGACCACGACCTCGCTGGCCGCGGCTTCGCTCTCACACCGCGCCGGATAGACCGGTTCAAGGGCCATCCGGATCATGGCGGGAACCCGTCCTTGCGGCGCGGCCTCGGCGCTGACTTGCGTTTCTGCATCGGAGATCGCTTGAGCCGCCGCTGGTTCGGCCGCCAGTTGCGGCGCTGTGGCCTCAACGACGATGATCTCGTCCGGGTCCACCGCGTCCGGCGCCTCGGGGGCGGTCAGCTGGGCTGGAGCGGCGGTGCCGGTGACCCTGTTCACCGGGTCGGCCTCGGCATCAGGGCCGATCGGATCCGACGCTGGAGCGTCGCCGGCGGCCGGCGGCGGCGATTGCGTTTCGAGTTGCGCAAGGCTCTGGGCATTCAGCTCATTTGCCGTTGAGGAGGGGCGGTCGGTGGCCGGTGTCTCAGGGGCCGACATTGGGCGATTTTCGTCGAGAAACGCCGCCGCCTCAGCCGCGAGGGCCTCGGTCAGGGCGGCCTCCCGGGCGGCCCGTTCCCCCGCTTCAAGGCTCTCGGCCAACCGAGTGGGATCAAGCGTCACCACCGGATCCCCGCCCGTCTCTCCTGCCCTCGACAGTTGCGGCGCGCTCTCGCGCATCGTCCCCTCATTTTGCGGCCCAATCGAGGTGCCGACTTCGTAGGTCACGGCGGAGTCAGCCCGGGCGCTTTCCACGATGGGGACGCCATTGAGGGACGCCGTCTCCACCGTCTCCGGCGCCGCCGCTTCGAGGACACGCCAAGAGACCCAGATGATGCCAAGGGTTAGGACCACGACTGAGGCGATTCCAACGCGCCGCTGCTCCTTGGGGATGGACGAGGCCCGCACCGCCGGCTCATCTTGGGTCGGGGCCGCCCCATAGCCATAGCCCGCATCGGCCTTGAACCGCTCGACCAAACTGTCTTCGGGCAATCCGGTAATCCGCGCATAGGCCCGCACAAACCCCAGCGTGTAGGTTTTCGCCGGAAGATCATCGATTGCCATTGTCTCGATCGCTTCGAGGCGCTCAGACTTGATCTTGGTTTGTCGTGCGACATCTTCGCGGGTCAGCCCCATGGCATCGCGCGCCGCCCTCAGCATCGCGCCGGCATGGGGATAATCCGCAGACAGAATGGTCGCCCCCTCCGCCGAAAGCGATTCTTGCGCCGGTTCCGCCGCGGGCGCTGAAAATCCCTCAAGACGCCGAGCGAACAGCGATTCAGGCCCATCCATAGCGGTTCGATCTCCCGTAATTCGGCCTCACCGAGACAACACTTCTTAAGGGTACGCCCCTTCGGCGAGGATGGCGAGAGCTCTGACTTATCTTGACTTCGCAAATGAACTCGTAACTGTCCTGATCGTGGTCAAGACGGCGATACTCGATACGCCCACTTTTGGGACCGGTCCCCATAGGCTCTTAAATGGGCTTGGGCCCAGCGCTCTTTCGCGCGTCTCGACGGCGCTGGCTGGCCTGTTCGACCGGCAAATCCTGCCTGCGACCCTGTTCCAGGGCGAGAGAGCCGAGCCGAGCGGCGCCGATCTCACGGCAGACCTCAACGATTTGGCAAAGGCGCTGGGGGAGGCGGGCCTCAGCCGCGATCCCGAGCTGTGTGACCAATATAGCGGCGACCCTGCCCCCCTTACGCTCATCCTCCAGCTTGAGGGGCTTCCGCCGGCCCGTCTGGCCGTCTTGACCCCCTCCTCCGACGAGGCCGCGGCCGAGGCCGTCAGCGAGGCGGCGGCCATGGGGTTCATCCTCGATGGTGGGACCCGGCCCATCGCCCTTAAACCTCCGCCCCCCGCCCCGCCCCCAGCACCACCGCGGACACCAAGGGGTGGCCCGCTCCGGCTGGAGGTGAATGCGATGGCGAATTGGGACGACCTTGCCGCCTTGGCTCCGGCACATGCCGCCTATATTGCCAGTCTCGCCCCTTGTTTCTCCTCGCCCCTCGAAGCGGCGCGGCAAGGCGCCGTGGGAGCGGTCGCCATTGCCGAGGCGTTCGATCGCCCCTGGCGTTTCTCCTTCTCCCTGCCCCCTCGCAGCTCGGGCATCAGTGAGCGCACCTGGCTATTTGCCGATGCTCAGCAGGCAGCAGAGACCGCCAGGCGCGTCGCCACCACGTATCAGCCGTTCCTGGTCGAGACCTTTCCGTTGATCGACGGAAGCGTCCTGGCGGCCGCCGGCATGAGCCGAAAGGCGACCCGCTTTGAGGAGACGCCGCGCAAGGGCGCCGCGCTCCGCCTCGTGGCAACAGGCCCGGCGGTCGTCCGACGCCCCCTCCTTCTCTCGGCGAGCTGGGGCATTGAGAAAGACGGCGGGGTCTGTCACTGGCGGGCACCGCTCGAGGGGCGCCGTCACCTCGGCGCGCTTGCCGTGGCCTCGGGCTGCGCCCGGGTCGAGCGCGAAGGGGACAATCGGCTCCCGACCCCAGCCGAAGCGCTGTTCTGCCCGCGTGTCTTGGCGATCAAAGGCGCGATCAGCGAGCGAGAAGTGCTGTGGTACCCCCGCGATCTCGACCGCTCGGTGGCGGAATTGTGCGAGGTGATGGGTCTTCCCCCCAGCGTCGACACCCAAGGGCGAGAGGCACGCCGAGCACAATCGGCGCGCGCCGCCGGATGACGGAATCGCCCGATTTACGTCTCGATCTACGGGGCTTGCGCTGCCCCCTGCCGGTCCTCCGCTTGGAGGCGACCTTAAGGGCTGCGGCGCCCGGCACCCGCATTGAGCTGTCCACCGATGACCCCCTGGCGAAGATCGATATTCCCCACGCGGCCCGGCAGGGCGGACATGAATGTCGGTGTCTGATCGACGGCGAGGTTTGCGTCTTCGAAGTCACAAAAGCTGAGGGGGCCCCGTGAAAACGATGACGGAGGGGTGCCAAGGCGGTTTGAAGGTGTTAACAATAGTGAAGGTGACCTGGTGGGCGATGGGAATGGCTCCTTCCCCGGCGGGATGAAGAGGGGATTGAGGATGGGATCGTTCGGCACTTCGACCGGGGGGCGGCGGCCGCTCCGTTTGTTCGTGGCTGGCGCGTTGGCACTGACCACGGCATTCAGTGGAACGGCCTTCGCGGATTTCGAAGACGCCCTTCGGGCCTATGCCCGTCACCCTTCTGGACAAATTGATCAAACCAAGGTGCTCGAAGCCCTCGACCTTTGGACCAAGCACGCGATTGCGGGCGACGTGCGCTCGCGGCAAATTCTCGGCGATATCTTCACCAACTCCCCGCTCTTCCTCGTCGGTGGCGGCGAGGAAGCGCCGACCTTCAGCCCGGTGGAAACCGGTGTCATCACCAAGGATCTCGAGCGGGCGCTGGCCTGGTATACCATTGCCGCAACCCATGATTTTTCGGCCTATAGGCAACAGCCCGATTTCGCGCAGATCAATGCCCGGGCCTATGCCAGAGACCGACTGCCGATCCTCCGCGCCGAGATGAGCACCGAGCAGGTCAAGGAGGCGGAGTCCTTGATCGTCGAGATCCTGTCATCGGGGTCCGCTTTCGATCTTTATCGTCTGGGAACGATGTATCAGCAGGGCACCGGCCTGCCGAAAAGCAATGTCGAAGCGCTGAAATTCTACCGGCTCGCCACCAATCGGGCGCGCAATGCCAACCCTCTTGCGCTGAAGGCCGCCGACAGCATTCGTGAGCTGATGACACCGGACGAGATCGAGACCGCCCTCAAGCTAGAGGGTGAGTGGGAGCCGCCGCTGCCCGAAGCGTTCAGCCGTCCCTCGCCGATGCTCACCGATCTGGAGCAGAAAACCCGCGTTCTTCAGCAGCGTCGTCTTGCCTTGGCGATTGAGGAGATCGAGCGGGAATTCAGCGGCAATGACGATATCGTCCAAAACGCCCTCGCGGCTCTCGGGCTCTATCTGGGACCGATCGATGGCGATGTCGGGCCGCAGACCCGTAAGGCAATCGAGCGGTTCCAGTATAATTTGGTCGAGGACAAGGACAGTCTCACCCCCGAGCAAAAGCGGGACGGGATGACCGGGGTGCTGACGCCCCCTCAGAAAGTTGCTCTCATCGCCGCCGCCGCCGGGGTCAATCATCCGCAGTCGCAGTATATCTACGGCGTGATGCACGCTGAGGGGATCGGCGTTCCTGTCAATGGAGAGGTGGCGGTGACCTGGCTGAAGAAATCCGCGTCCTTCGGCTATCCCCTCGCCCATTATGCCCTGGGACAATATTACCGGGAGGGGATTTACGGCGACGATCCGGTCGACCCCAGCCGATCCGAGGCGGCCCATCATTTCGGGCAAGCCATCGGCCTTGGCTATGCCCCGGCGCAAAAGGCACTGAACGAATTATACGAAATTACCTATGAGCCGACGAGCCATGAGTAAGAAGTCGATGTCCGAGGGAATTGCGATGAACCGCCCTGTGATCCGTACCGCCCTTGGCAGCCTCATGGCCGCCTGCCTGATGACCGCCGCCATCGCCCCGGCGGCCGCCCAAAGCTTTGGTGGCATGCCTACCATCACCCCCCAGGATCGCGCCAAAGCGAAAGCCCGGGCGGCGGCGAAGCAGGAAGAACTCGAAAAGGACAAGCGCCTGCCGCGCTATGTCGTCGTGGACCAGGGCGGGTATGCCGCCGATCAGGACGTCCAGAGCTATAGCTCCATCCAGGACGCCATCGACAATGTCGCCTGGGGGGGCGTGGTTGTCGTCCGTCCGGGGATTTACTTCGAAGACCTTGAACTGACGCGATCCGTCAGGATCGAAGGTCAAGGCAGCGGACCGTCCCGCCCGCGGATCCTTCCGGTGAAACGGACGAAGGCGGCGACGGGGGAAAACGGATTGGTCGATGGCAGCTGCGTGCGGTTCGACCCCGAATTGCCCAGCGAGCATGTGCAGATCGAAAATGTCTCCTTCGAGCCGGCCTGGATGCAGACCGACAGATCGCTGATTGCCCTCTATCAGGATCGGTTCGGCGGATCGGTGGTCATGGCGAGCGAGGGGCTGACCGAGCCCTGCGTCGACGTACGGCGCGGGATCTTCAGCATGGTCGGCGCCGCGGTCGATGGGGCGGGCCACCATAATGGGGAGCTGGTGAAGCTTGCCGGTGGGATGGCGCTGCTCGAGAAAAACCGGGTCTCCGGGGGACGCATGGGCATTGCGGTCAGCCAGACCCAACCTGCCTGGGATCGGGCCGTGTTGATCGATAATATCGTGTCGAACAATTATCATCAGGGGGTCAGCCTCGATGGCAGCGCTTCGATGTTGGCGACAGGGAACCTTATCAACACCAATGGAGTGGGGCTCAGCTATAGCGGCTCCGGCCCCGCCACCCTTGTGGGCAATAAGATCCTCGACAATGCCAGTCACGGGGTCCTTCTCGAAGAGAATGCGCGAGAGGTTCTGGTGCGCCTCAACCAGATCTGGTCGAACCGCGGTGACGGGATCAAGGTCATCAATTCCGGCGGCCTGATCGAGGATAACGACATTGACGGCAATAGCGGGGTCGAGGTCTCGACCCTTGGCCATCTCAATTCCGTCCCCACGATCATCAATGATGTTCAGGCCAACACCGCCTCCCCGGCGCCGGTCAATCGTCGCCAACGCAATGGCATCATCGATTGGCAAGTGGGGAACCGCGACACCGATACGGCCGTTATGACGGGCGCGCCCGTCAATCGGCGCTAAGCGGCGCCCTTTCCTTAGGGATCCATCGGGGGCGGTCGTCTCGCTCCCCTGGAGGGCGAGGAGTGGGCCGCTCGCGACCGCTCCTGTTTCTCCCTTCTCCGCGCCTCAACACATAAGGGCTCGCCATCCGGCGAGCCCCTAACTGTATTCGAAACGATGGGATGTCGACATCAGGGGCAAATGGCGCTTCTGCCGTGTCGGCATGGGGAAAAGCCCCCTTGCCGATCCCGACAGCCTCGCTTCGCGCCCTTCGGCGATCAGCCTTCGGCGTTCACCGCGTTTTGCGGATCAATCCGAATGCCCGGCCCCATGGTCGAGGTCAGGGCAATCCGTTTGATATAGGTGCCCTTCGCCCCGGAAGGTCTTGCCCGGTTCACCGCCTCGACGAATGCGCGGACATTCTCTTCGAGCTTAGCGGCATCAAAGCTCGCTTTGCCGATCCCCGCATGGATGATGGGCTGCTTCTGGGTCTTGAATTCGACCGCGCCCCCCTTGGCGTCCTGTACCGCCTTCGTCACATTCGGCGTCACCGTCCCGACCTTCGGATTGGGCATCAGCCCCTTCGGGCCCAATTGCTTCCCGAGGCGACCGACAAGCGGCATCATGTCGGGGGTCGCGATGACCCGGTCGAAATTAATCTGACCATTCTGCACTTGCTCGACGAGATCTTCGGCCCCGACGACATCCGCCCCGGCGGCCCGCGCCTCCTCGGCTTTGTCGTCCTTCGCAAAGACCGCAACCCGCACCGTCCTGCCCGTGCCGGCGGGGAGGTTCACAACCCCCCGCACCATTTGGTCGGCATGGCGGGGGTCGACCCCGAGATTCATCGCAATTTCGATGGTTTCATCGAACTTCGCCGACGCATTTTCCTTCACCAGAGCGACCGCGTCGCTCACCGAACGCAATGCCAGCGCGTCGAGATTTTCTTTTGCATTCCGCAGACGTTTGCCTTGCTTCGCCATCGATCAGCCCTCCACGTCCAAGCCCATGGCCCGCGCGGACCCGGCAATAATCTTTTCCGCCGCATCGAGGTCATTGGCGTTGAGATCGTTCATCTTCGCCTCAGCGATCTCGCGAAGCTGGGCCTTGGTCACTTTACCGGCGGTTTCCTTGCCGGGGGCCTGAGACCCCTTGGGCAGGCCGGCGGCTTTTTTCAGAAAGTAGGAGGCCGGCGGCGACTTGGTCTCGAACGTAAAGGACTTGTCCGTATAGATGGTAATGATGGTCGGGACGGGCATCCCTTTTTCCATCTCCTGCGTGGCGGCGTTGAACGCCTTGCAGAATTCCATGATATTAAGTCCCCGCTGACCGAGCGCGGGACCAATGGGCGGCGACGGATTGGCGGCGCCGGCCGGTACCTGAAGCTTCAGGTAGCCTTGAAGTTTCTTTGCCATGTTATCCTTCCTGGTTGGCGAAGGGATGCGGTGCGGTGGGCACATGGTCTTGACGTGCCGTCACCTCCCGCAAGCGCTGGGCCCTAGCTGCCCACATGCCAAGGCGCAAGCCCTGCCCCCCTTCAACCAAGGCCCCGTGACATGAATAGGCTGGACTTTGCTGCAAGGGTCCGGGAACCTCTAGGCACAAGCTCAGAAGGGGGCAGCTCATGTTACATCGCTTTATCGGTATCCTTGCCGCCCTATTATTCGGTTGCAGCACAGGCCTTGCCGCCCCCGCCCCGGCAAGCCCAACCCATTACACGCCGACCGACACCATCTTGATCCTCGGCGCGGTGCCCCAGGAAATTCCTCCCTTCGTGGAGGCGATGACGGCACCGGAGAAGAAGTCGCTCTGGGGCATTCCCTATTGGGAAGGGATGATCGACGATACGCCGGTGGTGGTCGCGATTACCGGCATCGGCAAAACCTTCACCGGCATGACAACAACCCTGTTCGTGGCCGAAATGAAGCCGCGGCTTGTTCTGATGAGTGGAACCGGTGCCCGGATTGACCCCACACTCCGCACGGGAGATGTCATCGTTGCGACAGTGACCTATGAGCATGATTACGGCAGTTTGACAGCGGACGGTATGGTCTATCGTCCGATGAATGGCCCGGATAATGGGGCGGAGATGGAGAACGCCTTCTCGCCCCCCGCTGAGCTCCTCGCCCGCGCCGACGACGCGATCGCCGCCTATGAGGGGCCTGAGGTCTCGGCCAATGGCGAGACCTACAATGTGACAGCGCGGCGCGGCGTTGTTGCGTCCTCCGACCTTTTCGGCGTGACCACGCAGCGGATCGAGACCCTTCGTACGCGCTTCGACGTTGATATTATGGAGATGGAATCAGCCCCCCTTGGCCATGTCGCCGTCTCTCTCGGGGTACCGTTCTTGGTGATCAGGGCGGGGAGCAATATCGCTCAAGAAGCGCCCAATGACGATTATTTGCGCCTTGGCCCCATTGCCGCGCGTCAGGCGGCCCATTTCACCCTGCACCTTCTCGATTATCTCTGATAGACCAGCAGACGGATTGCCTATGGGCGGACAGAAAAATGCCGCCGGATGACGGCCATTCCTTATCCAAAGACCGCGATTTGTTGAACCCCCGACACCATGGCGGTGCCATCCTCCGCCCATAGCTCCATCCATTGATGGCTGCCGCCGAGCCCCAATGAGGTCGTCCGGGAGCGGAGCAACCACCATTCACTATCGACGTTGGCAGGGTTTGGGTGAAAGTTCATTTGCCAGGTCACGGAACTGACCGCCGCGGCGGGCCCTAAGGACAAGGCCGCCGGGGGCAAGGCATCGCCAAGAAGGCATAGGCGTGTCTCTCGGTCGAGGCCTGCCCCTTCCCGTAACCGAACCCACCATTGAAACACCCCGCGCTGGGCGGCGCCGCCATGGCGGAGATCAAAATTCTCGATAAATCTCGGCATTATGGAGAGCCGAGGGACATCCTTCGCATCACTGACGGGCGTCATCTCCGCGGGGAAGGTGGCCGTCTCGTACGTGGCCGCCGCCTCCTGGGGGCGGGCAAAGACAAAGGTTCCCGCAAGACCGACCCCCTGCTCGGTCTTCAAATCGGCGCGCACAAAAAGAGTGCTGCGCCCCTCCCGAAGCGTGACGGCCTTTTGCGTTAAGGGGCCGGTCAAGGGGCTGACAAAAGCAATTTGGACCGACCGCAAATGCGCATCGGCGGCCGCATGGGCGCGGGCCGCCCTCAAGGCCAGGGCGGCGGAATACCCGCCATAGGCCGTGCGTCCCTGCATCCAGCGCTCAGGTACCGTCGGCGCGTCCGCCGACAAACAATCGATCAGTGCGGGCGTCGCCATCAGTTGGGTCCTTTTGCTTTTTCCGCAAAAGTCCAGGCCATTTTCGAGAAGGGCTCAATCATTGCCGCAGCCTTCATCGCAAAAGGGCTCGACGCATTACCCATCAGAGCCCGCTTTTTGACCCCCTGCAAAATACCCACAAGACGGAAGAGATTATAGGCGAAATACCAGTTGAGGTCCGGTACGCCATCGATGCCTGTCCGGGCACGGTAAATCGCCACGGCCTCATTGACCTGAGGAATACCCAAGGCATCGAGATCGGCCCCCATCAACCCGGCCTGGCCTTTATAGACAGGCAACGACCATTGCATAAGCAAATAGGTAAAGTCCGCCATCGGATCGCCGATCGTCGACAATTCCCAATCCAGAACAGCCAGAATCTCAGGACTATCGACGTCGAACATGGCATTATCGATGCGATAATCGCCGTGAATGATCGAGCTTCGCTGCTGCGCAGGCACTGTTTCCGGCAAGAACTCAATCAACCGCTCGACCTCGGGGATATCGTCCGTCTCTGCCGCTTTATATTGTTTGGTCCATCGCCCGATCTGACGCTCGAAATAATTGCCCGCCTTACCGAAGTCAGACAGGCCAAGCGCCTGATAATCGACTGAGTGGAGGTCGCCCAAGGTCTCGATCAAATTGCGATACATCCCGCCGCGTTCCGCTGGCGTCGCATCGGGGATCAGACCATCTGATATGGTCCGTCCAGGAACGAACTCCATAACATAAAACATCGAGCCGATCACGTCATCATCATCACACAGACAAAACGGCTCGGCGACGGGTACGGGGGTCTCGCTGAGGGCCGAAATCAGCCGATATTCACGATCCACCGCATGGGCTGACGGCAGGAGATCGCCGAAAGGTTTGCGCCGAAGCACATAATCCCCCCCCGGTGTCGACAGCCGATAGGTCGGGTTTGACTGACCGCCCTTAAACTTTGTCACCGTCACGGGGCCGGCAAAGCCATCGATTTCTTTCTCGAGCCACGGAACGAGCCGGTCGAGGGGCAGATCGTGGGGTATCTCGTCGGTCATATTGTCCTCCCTATCTGATGGCGCCGTCGACGGCGCCATCCTGCGATCGGACGGCGTTAGCTCGCCTGATCTTTTTGTTGTGTACGCAACCGCATCAGCCCTTCTTGGGTCGTTTCGGCGACGAGCTTGCCGTCCTGCGTATAGAACCGACCACGATTGAGGCCGCGCGAATGGCCTGCCCATGGGGCCTCACAAGTATAGAGGAGCCATTGGGTGACATCGACATCTTCGTGGAAATACATCGCATGATCGAGACTCGCGGCGACCATGCCGGGGGAGGTGTACCTGACCGCATGGGGCCGCATGGCCGTGCCCATCAGTCCGATATCGGACACATAGGCGAGAAATCCGCGGTGCAAGATCTGGCTATCCTCGGGCAGCGGCCCCCAACTCCTCAGCCAGAGGCTCATCTGTGGGGGGGCCTCTGTGGGCACGATATCGTCCCGCGGCGACACACGGCGGATTTCGAAAGGGCGCGGTTTGCGTAACAGATCAATGATGAGCGGGGGCCAATGGCCATCCTTCTCCTCCGCCAGGGCATGATCATTGATCAACTCGTCCGGCTTCGGCTCTTCCGGCATGGGCGCCGCATGGTGCATCCCCTCTTC
This sequence comes from Parvularcula bermudensis HTCC2503, assembly GCF_000152825.2. Taxonomy (NCBI): domain Bacteria; kingdom Pseudomonadati; phylum Pseudomonadota; class Alphaproteobacteria; order Parvularculales; family Parvularculaceae; genus Parvularcula; species Parvularcula bermudensis. The sequence continues at coordinate 1,989,011 of NC_014414.1, read as the reverse complement.
TTCGACGGCGAAAGAGGCTGCCATGTTCAAAATCGGCTCGCCGCCCTGAATCGCGATCACCCGGCGGGTCGCAAAACTACGCCCGTCAAAGTCACGTTCCACCTGATAGATGATGGGCTTGGTCGCGTTGCCCGCTCGCATGAAATAGGCGTGGAGGGAGTGAATTTTCTTCTCTTCCACCACCGACCTTGACGCCGCAATGACCGCTTGTCCCAGCACCTGGCCGCCGAACACCCGGTTCTTGGCCCCAGGATAGACAGGCCCGCGATAAAGGTCGCGATCGATCGTTTCGAGATCTAGAACGGAGATGAGCCGGTCGGTGATATCTTCATGGCTGACGCTCACGGCAAAGTCCTTTCTCTGGCGCGGGCTCAGGCGCGGGGCTCGCTTAATCGCGCTTTGATCTTCTCAAGGGCCGCCTCGGCGGCGGCGGCATCTGGTCCCCCGCCATGGGCCAGGTCCGGCTTTCCGCCGCCCCCTTTTCCGCCGAGGGCATCGACGCCGATCCTTACAAGGTCGGGCGCCGGCCATTGCTCGATCAACGCATCGGACACCCCGACCGACAGACTGGCCTTGTCCTCGGCGGTCGCGATGAAGGCGGCGATCACCTTTTCATATTTCTTCTTTGCATCGGCAATCAGGCCACGGAGTTCCTTGGCCGGCACCCCTTCGACCACCTGACCCACAAAGGTAATATCGCCGACGGTCTCGGTGCGGGGCCCGTCCCCCCCCCCAAGGGCCGCCTTTTTACGGGCTGCCACCAGGTCTTTTTCCAGTTTCTTGCGTTCGTCCATCAGCTGGCTCAGCCGCGCGGGAAGATCGGCGATCGACACCTTCAGCGCCGCGGCCGCCGCCGCCGCCGATGCCGCTCTCTCCTTATAATAAGCGCGGGCGGCCTCGCCCGTGACCGCTTCGATCCGGCGCACGCCGCTGGCAACGGCCCCCTCTGACACGATGGCGAACAAGGCGATGTCGCCGGTCCGCGCCACATGCGTACCGCCGCATAGCTCCATCGAATAGGGCCGCGCGGGATCCGCTGGATCCTCGCCGAGCCGCAAGACCCGAACTTCGTCCTCGTACTTCTCACCGAACAGCGCCATTGCCCCCGCCGAGATCGCGTCTTCATAAGGCATCAGCGAGATCTGCCCAGCATCGTTCTGACGGATGATGGCGTTCACCTCCGCTTCGACCTCATCGATTTGCGCCGGGGTGAGGCCATCATTGTGGGAGAAATCGAAACGGAAGCTCTCGGGGCCGACAAACGACCCTTTCTGGGTGACGTGATCGCCAAGGTGGCGCCTGAGGGCGGCGTGGACGAGGTGCGTGGCGGAGTGATTGCTCTTGATCCGTACTCGCCGTTTCCCATCGACCTTCAGCCGCAGGACATCTCCCTCTTTCAGCGTGCCCTTATCGATCCGCGCCTGATGGACATGAAGGCTCCCCGCCCCTTTTTTCGTATCGGTGATGACGAGGCGCACAGCTTCGCCTTCTGCGGTTCCGGCATCCCCGGCCTGACCGCCACTCTCCGCATAGAACGGGGTCTGATTGGTGACGAAGGCGATCTCCTCGCCCGCCCCGCTTTCAGCGACCCGCTCACCGTTTTGCGCCATCGCCAAGACGACGCCCTCGGCCTCCTCGTGGACATATCCGATGAAATCCGTGGCGCCACTATCGGCTTTCACGTCGAACCAGACCGTCTCCGCCGACGCATCGCCGGAGCCTTGCCAACTTGCCCGCGCCCGCGCCTTTTGGGCCGCCATGGCGGCATCGAAGCCCGCCTGGTCGAGGCCGTAGCCCGCGCGCCTTAGGGCATCCTCGGTGAGGTCGAGGGGAAAGCCATAGGTATCGTAGAGCTTGAACGCCGTCTCCCCGGCCAGGGTCCCCCCTGGGGTCAAGGATTGCGTTTCGTCCGCCAGGAGCTTCAGCCCCCGATCAAGAAGATCAGCAAACCGTTCCTCCTCGACCCGGAGGGTATCCTGAACAAGGCTCTGTCCTCGGATAAGATCGGGATAGGCGCCCCCCATCTCCGCAACGAGGGCCGGGACGAGTTGGGTCAACAGCGGATCCTTCGCCCCCAATCCGTGGGCGTAGCGCATCGCCCGTCGCATGATCCGCCTCAGGACATATCCACGCCCCTCATTGGACGGGGTGACACCATCCGAGATGAGAAAAGACGCGGCCCGCAAATGGTCGGCGATGACGCGATGGGCGATCAAATCGTCACCCGTCGCCGGTCGCCCCGTCACATCGACGGAGGCGTCGATCAGCGCGCGAAAGAGATCGGTCTCATAATTGTTGTGGATCCCCTGCAATACTGTCGCGATCCGTTCGAGACCCATGCCGGTGTCGATCGAGGGCTTGGGGAGGGAGAGGCGCTCTCCGTCCGGTTGCTGATCGAACTGCATGAACACGAGGTTCCAGATCTCGATGAAGCGATCGCCATCCTCCTCAGGCGACCCCGGCGGACCGCCGGGGATTTGAGGGCCGTGATCGTAGAAAATCTCAGAGCAAGGGCCACAGGGCCCGGTATCGCCCATGGACCAGAAATTGTCCGCCGTCGCGATCCGGATGATCCGCTCCTCCGGCAGGCCGGCAATTTTCTTCCAAAGGCTCGCCGCCTCATCGTCGGTGTGGAAGATGGTGACCAGCAGCTTTTCCGCCGGCAGGCCGAAGACCTCGGTCAGCAAGGTCCAGGCATTGATGATCGCCTGTTCCTTGAAATAATCGCCGAAGGAGAAATTCCCCAGCATCTCGAAGAAGGTGTGGTGCCGGGCGGTATAGCCGACATTGTCGAGATCATTGTGCTTCCCGCCCGCCCGGACGCATTTCTGCGCTGAGACCGCCTTGTCATAGGGGCGCTTATCCGCCCCGGTGAAGACATTCTTGAACGGCACCATGCCCGCATTGATGAACAGCAGGGTCGGGTCGTTCTGGGGCACCAGCGGCGCGGAGGGAACGATCTCATGGTCACGCTCTTCGAAGAAACTCAAAAAGGCCTGACGGATATCATTGACGCTCGTAATCATCCAAGACGTCTAGGCGTGCCGCCGGACGGGAGCAATCGCCTGTCTGATTTGCCGGAACAACCTCCCCCCCCTTTGTCGTTTAAAGGAGAGGAATTGGAGGAACTGTCCCATGCCCAAGGCAAAAATGTCGAAAAAAAGCCGGGCCGACCGCGCAGAAGAAGCCCGCGAGGGGCAGGCCCCCTATCAAGATGAAAAAGCCTTTGGCGGCGCCCCGCGCGGCTATGATGCGGCCAGCGAGCGCTTTCCGGATCGTCCCTCTCCCCCCGCCCCCGATGAAGAGGTGACGGAAGAAGGCGAAGAGGACCAATCGGCTGACAAGGGTAGTTGAGGTCAGGCCGCTTTGGAGAGATCGCCGAACTCGTCCGCAATATCGAACACATCCGCCATCAAGAGGATTTGACCCTCTGGATTGGGTTTAAACTGGGCGATGAAGAATTGATACAGTCCCGGCAGGGCGTCCCCCACCCATTTTTGGCCATCGCGTTCGACCCCGACGACCCCCATTTTCACCTCATCGTTCACCGGTGGGCTCATGGATACGAGGAGATAATCGCCGGTCTTGGCGTATTCGATGTCGCGATCCTCACAGAGCTCCGACAGCGCGATCGCGTCGGCGCCCGCCGCCTTGATTTTCGGTGCCATCTTGCAAAGCGATGGATAGGACAAATCCCACCACCGGAGCCGCAACAGGGCCGCCACCGTCTCGTCTGAAAAGCGCATGCGGGTGATTTTGGCGGGTACGCCACTGACAATGGCGAAGGGGGGGACATCCTTGGTGACCAACGCCCCGGCGCCGATCACCGCCCCCTCCCCGATAGTGACCCCCGACAGCACCGTCGCCCCGAACGAAATCACGGCGCCTGAGCCAATGGTGATGGGCCCGCGCGTTTGGACCTCAGCGCCGGGAAATGCCGGGATGTCGTATAGGTTATTGATACCGGACAGCTTGTGAAGGGTGGTGTTCAATACCTCCGCATGTGGATGTTCGCCCCCGGCGACGAAGGTGACCTTCCGCGCGACCTCAACGAAATCGCCGATCCGCAATAGGTCGCTGCTCTTTGGCAGGCCGCCGTAATTCCGCATCCGGGTCAGGGCCAGCACAGATTGGCGCCCGCCTTGAGCCCGATAATCATTTCCCGGATCATAGAATTTGAGCCGATGGCTGTTCAGCATGAACTCACCAGGATGGTTCTTGCCCTCCACCGCTTGCACGCCTGGGTGGCTGAGGATCCGTTCTAGTAGAGCGGTTGTGTCACTGGTCATGGGGAGGGGCGTAGGGGTGTTCGGATCGGGTGACCAGCACTCTTCCCCCTTAAAAAACCTCCCCCTAAAATAGTTTTGGCCGCAACAGCCAGGTGCCGCTTTGGGAGAGGGGGCGCCCGCCAAGCCCCAATTTGAAATGGGCGAGGCCCGGCGCATGATCGGTGTCGACGCCCCCAAGATCGAGAGTCGCGACGCCCTTCTTTTTCAGCAGACGAATGGCCTGCCAGAGGAGAAGATTGCTGGCATTCTCTTCGCGGCCATCGGGACTGCTCCATCCGATGTGGTAGGTCGCGGTTGATCCATGCCGAAGAAACAGCATCCCCCCGGCCCGGTCCCCCCCCAGCTTGGCTTCGACGCCGAGGACACTCTCCTTGCCCGCAAGCTCTTGCAGGGTGGGAACCAGCCCCGGCGAGAGGGCCCGATAACCGCGGGCGCGTCTCTGCTCGACTTCTCGCTGTAATAACCAGGCATATTGTTCCGGCCGCCGCCCCAGCGGCGTCACCCTCAACTCTCCCCGTTCGGCCACGTTCAACCGGTTACGCCATTTGCCGTCGAGGGCACCGCGCAAGGTCTCTTCGTCTGGCCGCAGATCGAGAAGAATTGTGTGGTAGGGAGACACAATACGGCGCAGCCTGAGCATTTGCTCGGCACTCTCCTCCGCCTCGGGGGGCATGGCCATCAAGAGAGTGAGCCCTTTGACCGGGCAGGTGCGCTGCAGAAGCTTGAGGGCATCGGCCCGCATGTCCGTATCGGCCGGCACCAGCCATAAGGGCCCCATAATGATGGTGGCCAGTTGCAGCCCCGGCAATCGCCGAATCGCCACCTGCGCCAGGGCCACGGGTGTCCCCTGCCGGGCGATGACGGCCCGTCGCACCCGGCCCTTATGGCGGCGAATGACCTCGCCAAAGGCGAAGGACTGTTGAAGCGGGGCGTAAAGCGCCTCAGAGTAAGACGCGTTCCAGCTCTTCGCCGTCGCGCCTTCCCAAGCGATATCGAGACTGTTCCGTTCCCGTCCCATTATGAGGTGGTGAGATGATCCGTCGTAAAAAACAAGCGATCAAGGGGCAACATTTGCCCGCCCCCGCCCTCACCCCCACCGGCTTGAGGCTACTCCTCCTCTATGGGGCCCTGCCGATCATCGCAGGGCTCGCCGTCCTCGACGGTCTTCTCTATCTGATTTTCCGTTTCGGCTTCGACCGCTGCTACGGGGTATGGTGCTTCTTTTGAGCGTCGGCGCCCTTTGGCGGGCCAATAAGGGCACCCCACCGAGTGAGGTCAGCCCTTAGGCTTCGTTGCGAGCGGGGACGATGGTCACGCTTTCCCCACACCCACAGGCATCGGTCTGGTTGGGGTTGTTGAACACAAAGCGGCTCGACAGCTTTTCGGTGACGTAATCGACTTCTGTGCCGAGGAGAAAAAGGATCGCCTTAGGATCGATGAGGATCGTGATGCCGCGATCCTCCACCACCTCGTCCAGGGGGGCGCGATCCGTGGCATAATCCATGGTGTATTCCATCCCGGCACAGCCGCCGTTCTTCACGCCGATCTTGACGCCGATAAAGGCGTCATCGGCGGCCGCCATAATCTCGCGCATTCTCTCGGCGGCGGCATCGGTCAGGGTCAGGGCCTTGGGTCGTGGCCTCGGCATATCACATCCATCCCAGTTCGAGTTTCGCTTCATCGGACATACGGTCAGGGGTCCATGGCGGGTCAAAGGTCATGTCGACATCGCACCGATCAATCCCCTCAACCCGCTCCACCGCCTGGGCCACCCATCCGGGCATTTCCCCCGCGACAGGACAGCCGGGCGCCGTCAGGGTCATCTGTATCGTGACGCGCCCGGGATCGTCGTAATCGACCTTATAGATCAGCCCGAGTTCGTAGATATCCACCGGGATCTCAGGATCGTAGACGGTCTTGAGCGCTTCGACGATCTTGGCGGTGATATTGGCGAGGGCAATCTCGTCCAGGCTCATGGCCTCGGGCGGTTCGGCCTTTGAAGGGGGCTCAGCCTCTGATGGGGAGGCCGTCGCGGCGGCCGAGCTCGGCGTTGCCCTCAGATCGATCATATCCCGCCCTCCGGTTTCGGGGTCGAAAGCCGGGCCCTCGGCGGCGGGCGTTTTCTGCATACTATCGGTCATCATCAATTCAATAGGTTGTGAGCCTTTACGCAGGCGTCAACCAGCGCATCGACTTCGTCATGGGTATTATAGGGGGCGAAACTGGCCCGGGCCGTGGCGGTCACGCCAAGGCGAGCCATCAGCGGCTGACAACAATGGTGCCCAGCCCTGACAGCCACGCCCTTATTGTCCAGAAGGGTCGCCACATCATGGGGGTGGGCCCCTTTGAGATTGAACGCGACGATCGGGCCCTTCTCGGGCGAGGCGCCATAGAGCGTGACAATATTGGTGCTCCGCAGGGCCTCCATCGCGTGATCGGTGAGGGCCCGCTCATGGCTGCGCAGCCCCTCGTGATCCTGCTCCATGACCCAGGACAGCGCCGCCCCGAGGCCGATCGCTTCGAGAATGGGCGGTGTCCCCGCCTCAAAACGGTGCGGCGGCTCATTATAGGTGACGCCGTCAAGATCCACGCGGTCAATCATTTCCCCGCCGCCCCGGAAGGGCGGCATCCCCTCCAGCACCGACTGACGCCCATAGAGAACCCCGATGCCCGTGGGGCCATAGGTCTTATGCCCCGTAAGGACGTAAAAATCGCAATTGAGGGCCTGAACATCGACCGGTCCGTGGACGGCATGCTGGCACCCATCGACGAGGAGCAGGGCGCCGACATCATGCGCAAGATCGGCCATGGTCCTGACATCCGGGAAGGCGCCCAGCACGTTCGACTGACCCGTTATCGCCACCAATTTGGTGCGTGGGGACAGGTTCGCCTTATAGGCTTCGATATCGATATGACCGTTCTCATCGACATCGAGCCATTTGAGGACCACGCCCTTCCGCTCTCTCAGAAAATGCCAGGGAACGATATTCGAGTGATGTTCCATAACGCTGAGGATGATTTCATCGCCCTCACCGATATGATCCTGACCAAGACTATTCGCGACCAGATTGATCGCATCGGTACCGCCGGAGCAAAAAACGATCTCGTCCTGACTGGCCGCCCCCAGATAATTGGCGGCGATGGTCCGTGCCTCCTCAAAGGCCGCGGTGGTCTCATTGGCCAAAGTGTGAAGGCCGCGATGGACATTGGCGTAGGAGGTGGCCATGGCCGTAGCCATGGCGTCGATCACCGCCTGAGGCTTTTGCACCGAGGCCGCATTATCGAGATAGGCCAAGGGCGACTTTCCGATATCGCGAGAGAGGATCGGAAATTGTTGCCGGAAGCGATCAACGTCGAAATCCGTCATCCGGCCCTCCCCGCCGGTCTAACCCGGCTCTTTTTCTTTCCCCCTGTGCGAAAGGGCTGGGCGATCAACGGCAATTCGACCGAGGCGGCCTGACGGGCCGCTTCGAGTTCGCCCATGCGGCGTTCGATCGGCGCCTCTTTCCATTTGTCCGACTGCACCACTTTATCCATAATCTTATAGTCACCGCACCATTCACAGGTGACCCGATCATAATCGCCAAACCGCGGCCAGAAGCGGGCATCGCTCCCGCAGACGTGACATTCCTTGGTCATGAGATCCCCTCTTTCTCTGTCCCCAAGCCCGTCGGCAGACCGTCGATACTGCGCCGATTGCGCGTATCGACATAGTCTTTGAGCCCTTTCTCACCCTTTTGCGCCGCCCATTTATCGAGGACCGAACGCTCTTCGGTGAGGGTCATTTTGGGCACGGCATATCCACAGCTGGTTTGCGCCTGATCGATATCGACCACGACATAGCCGCGCGCCGCAATGTGATCGGGAAATGCCGCGCCGTTGCGCTGCGCGAAGTCGCTTTGCCTATCCTCATAACGACCGTGACCGTAAAGTCGCAGGATGAGGGGCTTATCGCCGAAACTGTTGAACATGATGGTGATACGGCCGTCCGCCTTCAAATGGGCCGCCGTTTCCGCCCCACTTCCCACCAGATCGAGATAGGCCACACATGTTTCGGTCAGTACCCGAAATGTATCGAGCCCCTTGGGTGAAAGATTGACGCGACCGTCCGGGGGGGCCGTGGCGACGAAGAACATCGGCTGCGCTTCGATGAAACGAATCAGTCGTTCATCAAGGCGATCGAAAAATTGCGCCATTACGACATCCCCTTCCAGATATCCTCCGCCACCCGACGGAAATCCTCGTCCTCGATGCGGTTCAGAACCTCACCGGCGAAGGCGCCGATCAACAATTCTCGCGCGGCCTCTTCGCGGACCCCCCTCTGGCGTAGATAAAAGAGCGCTTCATCATCGAGTGCTCCGACCGAATTGCCGTGGGCGCATTCGACATCGTCGGCATAGATCTCAAGTTCCGGCTTTGCTGAAACTTGGGCCCCTTCGGACAGAAGAAGGGCGTGGTGGCTCATCTGGGCATCCGTCCGTTGTGCTTTGCGGTCAACACGGAATTTCCCCTGGAAAACGCCGCGGCCCTGATCGCCGACAATCCCCTTGACCAATTGACGGGTCCGTCCATCCGGCCCCTCATGGTCGATGAGACTGGTTAGGTCGGCGTGCCGCTCTTCGGACAAGCGATAAAGTCCATCGAGAATGATGTCGGCGTGACCGCCCGAAATCAGCGTCTCATGGCGAGACAATTTGGCGCCGCCGGAGAGCACCAGTTGGCGAATCCGCGCGGAACCCGTGGCCGTCCGTCGCAGCCGCGCGAGCCCCGCAATAATCCCCTGGGCCGCAGGCTGAAGGACGAAACGGTCGAGATGCGCACCATCGGCAAGGTCGATATCGGTCAAGCTATTGGAAAAGGCGCCCCCGCCCGCAACCTCGTGGGTTTCGATCAATCGCAGATGCGCTCCCTCCGCAACACCGATCCGTACACGGTCACCGTGATAACCCTCACCATCCGACATGCGCCTGAGCACAATTGTTGCCGAGACCCCTGGGGCGAGAGTGAGGCTCAGCCCCTCCTTCGCCGTCAGGAGGGAGGCCAAGGGCGCATCGCCGATGATTTCAGGGCGCCCTGGTTCACGAGTGATCGTCACCCCCTCAGGCACGTCCGCTGGCACCGTCGCCCGCCCATTTCCGAGCAGGACGACAAACGCCTCTTCTTCCGGCCAGAGCGATGGCGGCACCGTCGATGCGAGAGGAGCCGAAGGCGAATAGGCGGACGAAAGGGCCGCTCTGATATCCGACCAGCGCCACGCCTCGGTACGGCGCGACGGCAAGCCCTCCGTTGCGAGACGGTCCTTCACCGGTCCCTCGGGAAGATCCGCCAACAGCGCTTCTTCCGCTGCGGTCAAGGAAAGCGGGGGGGCTGCCGTCATGCCGCCTCCGTAAACTGATCGTAGCCTTCCGCCTCCAACTGGGCGGCAAGCTCCGGCCCCCCGGTTTTCACGATACGTCCTTGCGACAAAACGTGGATGACGTCCGGTTTCACATGGTCGAGGAGACGCTGATAGTGGGTGATGACGAGAAAGCCGCGATCCGGCCCCCGTAGCGTGTTCACCACATCCCCCACCATCTTCAAGGCATCGATATCGAGGCCCGAATCGGTTTCGTCCATGATGGCGAAGCGTGGAGCGAAAAGCGCCATTTGAAGCATTTCCATGCGTTTCTTTTCGCCGCCGGAAAATCCATCATTGAAGGGACGTTTCAGCTTGTCAGGACTGAGACCGACAAGGGCCGCCTTCTCCCGAAATACTTTGAGAAACTCTGCGGCGGACATTTCTTCCTCTCCCCGGGCCGCGCGTTGCGCGTTGAGGGCAGTACGAAGAAAATTCATGGTCGCCACCCCGGGGATCGCGACTGGGTTTTGAAAGGACAGGAATATGCCCTTGGCCGCCCGCTCCTCGGGGGTCAGCCCCAAAAGGCTTTCGCCATTAAGCGTCACCTCCCCCGATAGGGGCGCATATCCGGGACGACCAGCCACGGCATAGCTGAGGGTTGATTTGCCCGATCCATTAGGTCCCATAATCGCATGGACTTCGCCCGCCGGAACCTCGAGGGACAATCCCTGCAAGATTTCATTCCCCTCGATAGAAAGGTGCAAGTCATCGATCTTCAATAAAGGCATTTAGAGATCCTCCGAAGGCGACGCTTCGTCGTGAATGTGACGGGAGGGCGCCAGATTGAGCAAGATGGCCACCAAGAAAAGGGACATCAGCGCGATGAGCCCATTGATCCACCATACCTCGACCCCTGCCCGGCGGAAGGGAAGATAGAAATTGGCATAGCTGAAAAGGAACAGCCCAAAATAGATCGCGCTTCCCACCATTGTATTGGGCAGGACGAAGGGTCGCTCCCATTTCTTGGCTGATTTACGAAATGGGGCCTGGTTCATCCGACACTCCCCTCAAGACTGACGGCCACCAATTTTTGCGCTTCGACGGCAAATTCCATCGGGAGCTCCTGCAAGACCTCGCGGCAAAACCCGTTGACGAGGAGAGCGACCGCGGCCTCTTCGTCAAGGCCTCGTTGCTGCGTATAAAACAACTGGTCTTCGGACAGTTTCGATGTCGTCGCTTCGTGCTCGAGAAGGGCGGAGGCGGATTTGTCCTCGATATAAGGAATGGTGTGGGCGCCGCAGCGATCACCGATCAATAGGGAGTCGCACTGGGTAAAATTGCGTGCCCCCCTTGCCTTGCGCCCAATGCTCACCAACCCCCGATAGGTTTGATCGGATTGTCCCGCCGAAATTCCTTTCGAGATAATCCGCGATTTCGTCCGCTGACCGAGATGCAGCATCTTGGTGCCTGTATCAGCCTGCTGATGATTGTTGGTGATGGCGATCGAGTAGAACTCTCCTTGGCTGTCATCGCCCCGCAAGATGCATGACGGGTATTTCCAGGTGACGGCCGAGCCTGTCTCGACCTGCGTCCAGGACACTTTTGAGCGGTCTCCCCGGCAATCGGCCCGCTTTGTGACGAAATTATAGATACCGCCTTTTCCGTCCTTATCCCCCGGATACCAGTTTTGAACAGTGGAATATTTGATTTCCGCGTCTTCGAGGGCGACCAGCTCCACCACCGCTGCGTGAAGCTGGTTTTCGTCCCGCATGGGCGCCGTGCACCCTTCGAGATAGGAGACATACGCCCCCTTATCCGCGACGATCAGGGTCCGCTCAAATTGACCTGTATTCGCCTCATTGATCCGGAAATAGGTCGACAGCTCCATCGGACACCGCACCCCCGCCGGCACATAGACGAAGGTGCCATCGGAGAAGACCGCCGAGTTAAGGGTCGCAAAATAATTATCCGTCGGCGGGACAACCGTCCCAATATAGCGCTTCACCAGATCGGGATGCTCCCGGATCGCTTCTGAAATCGACATGAAAAGGACGCCAGCCTTTTCCAATTCCTTTTTGAAGGTCGTCGCCACCGAAACACTGTCGAACACAGCGTCGACCGCCACGCCGGGTCGCGCATCCCCCCTTGCGCCAGCCGCGGTCTCCGCGGCCCCCTTCACCCCCAGCAAGACCTCAGCCTCTTTAAGCGGGATACCGAGTTTCTCGAAATCAGCGAGGATTTCCGCCGGCACATCGTCGATCGACTCGTATTTCGCCCCCGCCTTGGGCTCAGCGTAATAATACTGGTCCTGATAATCGATCGGCGGATAAGTGACCTTTTGCCAGTTCGGCTCCGTCATTTTCTGCCAACGACGAAAGGCCTGAAGACGCCAGTCAAGCATCCATTCGGGCTCTTCCTTCTTGGCTGAAATATAGCGGACTGTCTCCTCTGACAGACCTTTTGGCGCCCGAACGCTCTCAATATCGGTGGTGAAACCGTATTTATAGGTTTCGAGCGACCGTACAGCATCGACGGTCCCCTGCTCGATCCCTTCTTTCACATATTGCTCGCTCATATCATGCTGCCGCGGTGGATGACCCCACGACCCTTTCATAATGTTGTGTCCACTGACGAACGAAACGGTCCGCTGCGCCCTCGGGGGTCGACCACCCAAAGGAAACGCGAATGGCGCATCCAGCCAGGTCGTCGCTCGCCCCCATGGCGGCCAGAACCCCCGATCGTCGCACCTTGCCGGAGGAACAGGCCGAACCGGCGGAAACCGCGATCCCATCGAGGTCCATCACCATCACTTGCGTTTCACTCCAAAACCCCGGCGCGGAAAAACAGGAGGTATTCCCGAGCCGCGGCGCAGAGCGGCCCCAGATCGTGACCCCCTTGGGAAGTCGTTTTTCGATAGCATCCCTGCTCACCGCCAACCCCCGATAGTCGAGGGGGGACGCCAACTCCGCCGCTTTAGCCAGGCCGGCAATCGCGGCGACCGCTTCGGTCCCCGCCCGCCGATAGCTTTCCTGCCCTCCGCCCCGGTGCACAGCAACGCATTCAAGACCAGGCTTCAACAAGAGCGCCCCAGCCCCCACAGGCCCACCGATCTTGTGTCCGCAAATCGCCATGAAATCAGCGCCACAGGCCGTAAAGTCGATCGGCAGTTTGCCAAACCCTTGCACGGCATCGACGAATAAATATCCGCCCTTCGGCCAAATAAGCGGACCAAGCTGTCCAATCTCGTTGATGACCCCCGTTTCGTTATTGGCCAGCATTACGCATAGCAGGAAGGGTCCGTCCGTATCCGCCTCATAGCTATCGAGACGCCGCGCCAGCCAATCGGTATCGATTTGTCCGGTCGGCAAGACCGGCACGTCCTCGATCTCCACTGCTCCCTGATCACGATAGGCATGCGCGGTGGACCGCACGGCATCGTGCTCGGTGGCCCCAAGGAAAATCCGTTTCACCCCCGCCGCGCCCCGGATCGCCGAATGGATGGCAAGGCCCACGGCCTCTGTCCCGCCGCCGGTAAACACAATCCCCTCGATCGGCGCGGACAGGACCTCCCCTAGCGTTGTCCGGGCATTGGACAGCCGTGCTTTGGCTGCCCGGCCCTCTGAATGGGTCGAAGACGGATTACACGGCCCCGAAGACAGCACATCGAGCATCACGTCCCGTACCTGCGGCCGCAACGGGCTTGTCGCATTATGATCCAGATACAGACGGTCATCCATGATCCACCGCCCTTTCCGCCTCATAGGTTTTGTCGGCGATGTCAGCCAAAGAGATATCCGCCAAATAGCTTTCGATATGGCGGTCGAGGCCGGACCATAGATGGTGGGTGAGACAGCGCGCGCTTGTGCCCGTGCACCCCAAGACCGCCCCTGGCTGACAGGCAGTGGAGCGGATCTCTTCCTCTACGGCCCGCACCACTTCGCTGACCGGGATCTCGGCGGCCCGGCGGGCCAGGCGATAGCCCCCATTGACCCCCCGGCGGCTCTCCACAAGCCCCGCTCGGCGGAGTTTGCGCAGGATTTGCTCGAGGAAAGGGGCCGAAAGACGCTGACGCGCGGCGATCGCCTGGACCGTCACGGGAAATGTTGCGGCCTCCTGTGTCGCGATATCCGCCATGGCTGCTACCGCGCCGCGTGCCTTTGCCGTCAATCTCACGGGTCATCCCCTCTGAAGTTCACTAGTCACGGCCTCAAAAAATGGTATAGGCCGCCTCTTCGTCCCGTGGACGTAAGAAATCCGACCTTTCCGGTCAACTTTCGACCCTGCGGCAGACCGTATCGCACTGGGAGTTTTGATGCCTGAGATCATTTTCACTGGCCCCGAAGGCCGCCTCGAAGGCCGATACCAGCGGTCCCGTAAGGAGAATGCGCCGATTGCCCTCATTCTCCACCCCCATCCGCAATTTGGGGGCACGATGAACGACAAGATCACCTATGAAATGTACCATCTCTTCGCCCGGCGAGGGTTTGCGGTGATGCGGTTCAATTTTCGCGGGGTCGGGAAGTCCGAGGGCGAATACGATCAAGGACATGGTGAACTGTCCGATGCGGCCACCGCCCTCGATTATCTGCAAAGCCTTAATCCCACGGCGCCCTTTGCCTGGGTCGCCGGCTTTTCCTTCGGCACCTATGTCGGCATGCAACTTCTGATGCGCCGGCCCGAAATCGTCGGATTCATATCCGTCTCAGCGGCGACGAATATTTTCGATTTCTCCTTTCTCGCGCCCTGCCCCTCATCAGGGGTGGTGATCAATGGCACGGCGGACAAGATTTGCTCACCGGATGCTGCCCGCGATGTGATGGCGAAAACCCGCACGCAAAAGGGACGACGCATCGAATTCCAAACGATCGAAGGGGCCGATCATTTCTTCGTCGACCACGAGCAGGAGCTGATGGACGCGGCCTCCGCCTATCTTGACCGGCGTCTTGGGGAACCGCCCGAAGGCTTGCTGTTCGAGGACTGAGCCTCTCTTGCGGCTTGCGCCCCCTTACGCGCTTCGCCGCGCGGGGGGGGAGCGCTAATTGGCGCGATCAGCCTCGAGATGCACAGTGATGGCCACCTCTTCGGCGATCCCGCCCCCTGGGGCCCCAAGTCCGAGGTCAAGACGGTTGAGCGTCACATCAGCGATGGCCACCGCGCGATCCCCTTCGATCGACAGGGTGAAGGGGAGCGTGAGGGGGACCGACTGATCTTTTACAGTCAGCACGCCCTCGGCCTCGTAATCGCCGGACGGCAGGGAGCGGACCGTCTCGGACACGAACCGGGCTTCTGGATAGTGCTCTATGTCAAACCATTTCGGCTTGACGAGTTCGGACGTGACTGAACGGCTGCCGCCTTCAAGGCTTGTCATGTCGAGCCGTGCACGGATCGTTCCCACGGCGCCGGGATCTGCGGGGTCAAGGCGGATCTCAGCATAGACGCCCGGAATCTCAGCCTGGTACTCATCGCCATAGGCCGTGGCGGCGACCCTCACATGACTGGCCGCCATGTCGACCCGCCAGGCATGGGGGCCCCTCGCCTCCCCGGCGCGCGGCCCTGCCCCAGATCCCATCTCAGCGTCTTGCTGGGGCGGCAGGGTCACGGCGTCATCTTCATTGCCCCAGACCAGCATCACGGTGAGATAGGTAAGGGCCACCCCGACGAGACCTGCTGTCAGGGCGGGAACGGCGCGCCGTCCCGTGACCTCGGACCGGCCCGTCAGCATCCTTAGCAGCGTCCCATCCTGGCTGACATAATGGTGCTTCAGCGCGGCGCCGACATGGAGAACGACCAACGCGATCATCGCCGTTGCCATCGCCCCGTGAGCGTTCTGCAGGATCGCGCGAATGCCCGCGCCCTCAGGCACCGGCAAATCCGGGATCGGAATGAGGAAAAAAAGCTTGGTCGGGATTCCCGCCGGATCTGCGGACACCATTGCCCACCCCAGGAGCGGGACCCCGATCATGAAACCGTAGAACACAATATGCGTGATCCGCGCCACCTCTCGTTCCCACCGGGCCATCTTGTCGGGCAAGGGCGGGGGCGGATGACCGAGGCGCCACCAGAGGCGGACAAAGGACAAGACGAGAACGATCAGTCCCAGTGTCTTATGGTTCTGAAAAGCAATATATTTCAGATCCACCCCCAAAGGCAGATGGGTCATGAACTTGCCGCCGACAAACATCAAAATGATCACGACAGCGATCGTCCAATGCAGCGCGCGGGCGACACGGGTATATCGGAGCGAAGCGTTCATGGCGCCTTATTGCCACGGTCTGTCCGCGTCATGAAGGGGAAAGCGCGGCCATCGGTATATGTGAGGCAAAGAAAGCGCCATTTCCCCGGATGCCTTCACGCAATATTGATCGGTTTGACGCAAACTCTGACTCGGATCGACGCGAATCAGCTACGATCCTAGGTGAAAGTCATGCGCAGTAGATAAGCTGCGCGAGGACAGGTTGTGACGGTTACGGCACCACGCCCGCAGATCCGGCCTTCCCTCTCCGAGGGGCTCAGTCCTCTTTCCCTCTTTTCCGCCGGCGTCTGTCTCCACGGACCGCCGGCTTTTTTTCCTCCAGGTCTAACTAGGGAGTAGAGACCATGACTCGTCGTGCAGCCAAGAAAGCAATCAAACGCAGCGGCAAACAGGTGAGCGACGATCGTGACTCGATGCCCGACAATGTCAGAGTCCTCTTTGAGGATGGCTGGTCGCCGATGCAGTCGCTCGAAGGGCCCAGCGACACCGGCCAACGAGACCAAAAATTCAGGAAAAACGTCAGGGCTCAGAACGACGCCCAGAAAAAATTCTTCCAGCTGGTTTCAGACCACTCCGTCGTCTTCGCGGTCGGCCCTGCGGGCACCGGGAAAACCTATGTCGCCGTCGCCAAGGCGGTAGAGGCCCTAGAGGCGGGCCGGGTCGGGCGCATCGTGTTGTCCCGCCCGGCTGTGGAGGCCGGCGAGAACCTTGGCTATCTCCCTGGGGATATGGAGGACAAGCTGTCCCCCTACTTACGCCCCCTATACGATGCCTTGACCGACCGGCTCAGTGCAAAGAAAGTCCGTTCCCTGATGGCGGAAGGGGTCATCGAGGTGGCGCCGATTGCTTTTATGCGGGGGCGCACACTGAACAATGCGTTCGTCGTGATCGATGAGGCGCAGAATTGCACCTATGCCCAGTTGAAAATGCTGCTGACGCGGCTTGGATGGCATTCAACCATGGTGGTCACCGGCGACCCTGAACAATCCGATCTTCTTCCCGGCGTTTCGGGTCTCAAGGATATCACCAATAAGCTCGAAGAGGTGGAAGGGATCGGTGTCTGCCGTTTCTCCCGAACCGATGTCGTGCGCCATCCGCTGGTGGCGTCCATGATTGAGCATATCTGACGAAAAGCAGCTCACAGGGAGGGGGCTTGCAAGCGCGCGAGCGTTTGAGATCGCCCTACCGGCGCCCCCGCCCTGTCGATGCGATCCCATTTCGCCAAGGCCCTACGGGCCGGCAGAGCAGCTGAGTGTCAGGCTTCGCCTAAGGCGGAGAGATAGAGGTCGAGAAGGGCCTCCATCTCCTGTCGGTCATGGGATTCCATTTTCCGCAGACGGATTACCTGTCGCATAATCTTGGTGTCATAGCCCTCGCCCTTGGCCTCGGCATAGACCTCCTTGATATCCTCCATCACGCCCTTTTTGTCCTCTTCGAGGCGCTCGATCCGCTCAATGAACAGACGAAGGCGATCGGCGGCGACGCCATCGCCGCCCACTGCTGAGGTGTCGGAATCGGAACCGAAATGCGAGGCACCATCTGCCATACGGAAATTCCCCAAAAAGACGGCTGAGGGGGGAAGAAACCCTACCGGCGAGGGAGACGCAAATATGAGTTATCCCCAAGCCGAGGGAAACACGCCCTCGTTCTTGCGGTCTGAGGCCGCCCCATCGGACGCGCCCCGCGCCGTCAGAGGAGAAAGGGAGGAACCTAGAGGACTGCCCCGAACCGCACGGCCTCAAATAGCCGAAGGCGGGTGCGCAAGAAACATGGTGCGGACGGCGGGACTCGAACCCGCACGGCCTAGGGCCTCGAGATTTTAAGTCTCGTGTGTCTACCGATTCCACCACGTCCGCGGCACCAAGCGGTCCTCTTCACTCTGCTGCGAGGCGTTCTGCAAGAGGGGAATTGGACGATCCACCGCCCCGCCCCTCACCAATTTTGGTCACATCGAAAGGCGTTGTCTGATAGGTGTAGTTCAGCCAATTCCCAAACAATAAATGGGCGTGCGCGCGCCATCGGTTGGGCGGTGTTGAGTCAGGATCATCGAAGGGGAAGTAATTTTTCGGCAGCGGCGTCTCGGCATTCTTGGCCCGGTCTCTCAGATACTCATCCTTGAGGCTCGTTGCGTCATACTCAAAATGGTTCATCATAAACAACCGATTGGCAAACGCCTCATGGATGAGACACGGCCCGGTCTCCGCACTATCGATAAGCACCCGAAGTTGATCGACCTGTTCCACCACATCTCGTTTCAACGTCGTCCAGCGCGAGACAGGAACCTGGATCGAATCGGCGAACCCAACGAGAAAGGGGGAGCCCGGACGACAATTATTGTGTGGGAAAACGCCGAATGCCTTTTCGTTAAGGCGCGTCTTTCCCACCCCATGAAAATGATAAAGGGCTGCCATGGCGCCCCAACAGACGAAGAGGCTCGAGTGACAGTTTGACGTGGTCCAGTCGAAGATCGTCTTCAACTCACTCCAATAGGTAATATCCTCATAAGGAATATTGCCGATGGGCGCGCCGGTAACGATGAAAGCGTCGAATTTCTCGCCCTGAACCTCTTCCCAGGTCTTGTAGAAGGCATCGAGATGGGCGGCCGGCGTCGTCTTGGACTGGTGGGTCGTCGCGCGGACAAGGGTCAGCTCCACCTGAAGCGCCGTTGCCGCCAAGAGGCGTGCCAATTGCGTCTCGGTTTGCACCTTATTGGGCATCAGGTTCAACAACCCAACGCGCATGGGCCGAATATCCTGCCGCGCAGCGGCGGATTCGGCCATGACCATAATCCCCTCATCGAGGAGGGTTTCACGGGCGGGCAGTTGGTCTGGAATCTTGATCGGCATAATAGGCCGACGCGCTTACAATAAGACGACCACCAAGAACATCCCCAACAAGAATACCGCTGCACCAATGGTCGACCATTTCAAAATCGACCCTAGATTGGTGCCGGTTCGGGCGCCCCTAACTTCATCGACGGTCAGCGTTTTATCAGCTTCACGCTCGGCCTCCGACACCACGACGGTTTCGGTCTGATCTCGGGTCGATGCCGACGCGGTTGACTGCTCACTGGACATAATTGTCTCCTCTGCCCTGTAATAACGCGTCAGGCCCCCCGTGGTTCCAAGACCGCCGCCCCCGTCAGCTTGTGCCGCCGGGCCCGCCGCTCCATGAGGCCGCGCCAATTGCCCATAGACATGAGCTGGGCATAGATGATCGGCAGAATGTTGGATTTTCGCAGACCCAGGAATTTTTCATCACTGAGGTCGGAGAATTTTTTCTCGTCAACGCCATTATATTTCGCAAACGGCTTGGGCTCGGTCGCCCCTTCGGGGGTGAATTGCGCCACCTGTTCGGCCAGCAATTCATAATTGGCAAGCTCCGCAGCGAACCGCATGGTCATCGCCCGGTCTTGCTCATAGCTCTGGCAATATTGCATCGCCAACTGGGTGGCTTCGCTAGGCTTTCCGTCCTTGAAGAAGGGGGTCGCCGGATTGTCATTGATCCCCTCATAGGCGGTGTCGACGATCAGCGCCATGCGGCTCCCCTCCTCGCCATTTCCCGTCCGCTCGCCGGCGAGGGCGAAAGGATAGCGTCGGAGGTAACCGGGAATGTACGCCGGGGCCTCCCACGTCCCTTTTTCGTCAACGAAAAGGTTCTCGTCATCGATGATCCCGACAACCGCCAAGGGCAGGGGATTGGCCGTATCGGCAAAGATGATCGGAAAGTGCTTGGACGCCTGGGCGACTTCGGAGACGGTAATGGGAACCGCCCGGATCGACTGCGCGAATTGGAAAGGGCGTTTCGGCGGTGTAATCCCGAGCTTTTCGTGATGCTCGATATTCAACAGGGCCGGGCTGCGGAAAAGAAACATGGAGCCTTCGAGACTCGCAGCGGCGGACGGATTGGTCTGGCTCATAGATCCTGTTCCTTGCAGTAGATGAATTGGCGGCGCCCTAGCAGACCCCGGGACAAGGTCAACGAAGCCGCTTGGACCTTCATCCCCGTGAGAGCAAGCGAAGCACCGCTTCGCGAGTAGGCAGGGGCTGTTCTTGCGGCAAGAGATGTCCCCCCTCAATGGCGACGACTTCCGCCCCTTGGGCGGCGAGCCATTCCCGCTCGACGCGGCTGACGGTCGATGCGTTGGTGGCGTGGATCAGGGTGACAGGCCTCTTGGCCTTCAGGACCCGCTTGATCGCCCATCGTATGCGTTGTCCCTGTGCCCCGAATAATGCGGCCTCCCACTTTGGAGGGCACGACAGCCTGACACCCTCCGCCGCCGGCATCAGCCCCTCCTCTAGATAATCGAAGAATGCGGCCTCCTCCCAGTCGCGGAAAAAGGGGTGGGGGCGCAATTTCTCGATCACCGCCTCGCGGGACGGCCAATGGGCGCGACGCCTTAGGGTCGCTTTCACCAGGGGAAGATGCGGTTTGATGAGATACCGGACTGGTGTTCGAAAGATCCACCGCGCCAGCGGATGGAGCAATACCGGTTCGATCAGGATCAGGCGGGAGATACGCTCAGGATAGGCGGCGGCGACCCGCAAAGCAGCATAGGCCCCCAGGGAATGACCGATCATCACCGCCCCGTCGCGGAGCCCCCACCCCTTTGCCCACGCCCTCATATCGTCCCCGATAATCTCCCAGGAGCTGAGCGATGGTGTCGGCCCGACAGTGGTGAAGCCATGGCCCCTGAGCGAGGGCAGCCCCACCCGAAAGGTGTCGGTCAGCGGCGCGACAAAAGAGCGATAGGTGGCGCCGTTGAACCCGTTCGCGTGAAAGAAGGCCAGATCACGGGACCGCTGGCCGGTGGATGTCCAGGTGTGAAAGACGTCGCCGCTATTGGGGAGTGGGATTTGGTCGCTCTTGAACGAAGGCATCACACGCAATCCTATACATCGCCTGCAGATGCAGTACATCGGCGGCGGCGCGATGGGCATGGGGTTTCTCGTCCGATGCCAGGGCGACGAGTTCCTTCGGCTCCCGCGGCCAGATCGGCCGTAACAAATCACCGATGTCGTTGAGGATGTAGTTCGGCTTGATCCCGGCTGCGTCATACAGCCGGAACAACCAGAAACTGTCATAGTCGGGGGCGTCTGAATAGACGGTGGCGCTGCCGATGGCGGCGTTGAGGATCAGCGCCGTCTCCAACGGATCTCGCCCCTCGGTAATCAATCGGTTCGGGGTGATTCGATGGAGCGCTTCGGCGCTTTTCTCCCACGCCTTCATCGACCATTGATCGGCTGGTTTGACCAAGAGCGCATGGGCGTCCCCCGTCTCAAAGACCCAACCGACCTCGATCGGCCAGGAATGGGGACCAAGACCGGACGCCTCAATGTCAATAAAGGCGATTGGGGGCTGAGCTTGGGCCTCCGGCATGCGTTCCTACTTATCTTTATTGATTATCGGGCAACTGAAACGAGGGTCCACGGCACGTAAAGCCACTATAATGACTAGAGTCGTGACGGATCCATTCTGTCATCGGAGGGCACCTGCCACACACCGGTGCCGCTGTCTCTCTCAAGATCAAGGATCTCCTGCGGGTGATCGCCGACCGAGGGGCGGCGCCGACGCTGGTACTGCTTCCATTGTCGCACAGCCGCAAGGGCCCCCGCGGAGAAGGCCGCCGTCACCATAATTGTCCCGATCGCACTCATCAGAGGGTGATAACACGCGTCGCCATCACCGCAAAGTCACAGCTGAAAAACCTCATCGGCCGAACCGTCCCCAAAGCGCCTTGTCTTCGAGAGCGGCCGCCACGGCCTCCGGGCGCCATGCGCCGGGCATCGTCCCAGACAGAAGGCGGGACAGCAAAGAGCGCTTATCGACGTCGAAGCTACGGCTCTGCACCCGATCGCCGAATCGCCGCTTCAACAATGCATCGCGATCCTCGACCCCATCGATCAGACCCAAGGCTTGCGCCTCGTCGGCGATCCAGAAATCCCCGGTAAAGACGATCTTATCCTCGCCTTTCAGGCGATCCCCGCGCCGGGTTTTCACAAGATCGATGAACAGCGCGTGGCTTTTGTCGAGAATGCCTTTCAGATGCGCAACGTCTCGTGGATCCTCGGGGCGGAAGGGATCGAGCTGGGATTTGTTTTCCCCTGCCGTATAGACCCGACGCTCGATCCCCAGACGGCCAATCGCCTCGTGCAGACCGAACCCCCCGGCAATCACCCCGATCGAGCCGACAAGCGCGAAGGGGTCCGCGTAGATCTCGTCACCGGCGAGGGCGAGCATATATCCTCCCGAGGCACCGACATCCTGAATGTGCGCAATCACCGGCACCTTATGTTCCACCGACAAATCCCGAACCTTTTGGAGGATCATCCGCGACTGGACCGGCGACCCGCCCGGCGAATTGATGGACAGCAGGACGGCTCGAGGCTCCCCGGTCTTGAAGGCCTTTTCCAACGCCCCCTCCACAGCCGACAGGTTGAGCGAGCGGCTCGACCGACCGGCGGCGGCAATCACGCCCTCCATCGGCACGATATGGATCATGGGCGGCGGCTCAGGGGTGAAGGGCAAGCGATGCCAAAGGCGTTTCAACATGATGATCTCCCCCCGCCGGGATCGAAGAGGGCGGGATCGCGGCTTCTAGGTCGCAGAAATCTCCTGTTCAACCTTCCCCCGGTCTATGCGATGTGGTTTTGCCTCATCCACTGTCACGATGGATCGCCCGCACCCATGAGTGCGGCGGCAGCCCGGCAGAAAAGGACCTTTTGATGGCGCGTACCGCCGCACTTCCTCCCTCCGCGCCGTTTCGCGATACGGCCAGTCAGCTCAAGGACATGCTGTCGGGGCAGCTTGAGTCCACCAATCAGGTGATCCTTGATCACCTTGCCTCCAGCGTCCCCTTGATCCCCGAAGTGGCGCGGCATTTGATCGCTGCCGGGGGAAAACGGCTCCGCCCGCTCATGACCCTTGCCGCAGCAGAGCTGTGTGGAGAGACCGGTGAAGGCCCACGCCTCCTTGCGGGGGCGGTGGAGCTGATCCATGCCGCAACGCTCCTGCATGACGATGTCGTCGATGAAAGCGCGCTGCGTCGGGGCTTGCGGACGGCGAATATCGTGTTCGGCAATAAGGAAAGCGTGCTGGTCGGTGACTTTTTGTTTGCCCGCGCCTTCGAATTGATGGTCAGGACGGGCTCCATCGAGGTTCTGGGGATCTTGAGCAAGGCGTCCTGCATCATTGCCGAGGGCGAAGTCTTGCAGCTCACCACCTCGCAAAATTTGGAGACCCCCCAGACCATTTACCTCGACGTGATTTCGGCGAAGACCGCCGCCCTCTTCGCCGCAGCGGCCGAGGCGGGGGCCGTCGTTGCCGGGGGCGACGCTGAAAAGGTGGCGGCGATGCGCGCCTACGGCCTTAATTTCGGGATCGCCTATCAGCTTGTGGACGATGCCCTAGATTATCAAAGCAGCGGTGCCGTGCTCGGAAAGACCGCAGGCGATGATTTCCGTGAGGGGAAAATGACGCTCCCCGTGATCCGCGCCTATGCGGCCTCGACCTCGGACGAAGAACGCCAATTCTGGCAACGCACCATCCGTGACAAAGACCAGCGTCCTGACGATTTCGCCCGCGCGAATGAGTTGATGCGCCGGGATCGGATTGTCGAGGCCTGCTTGCAAGAGGCGCGCGGCTATGCCGAGGCGGCCGCCTCGTCACTCGCTGTCTTTCCGGTGGGCGACTTGCGCGGCACGCTTGAGGATCTCGCCATCGGCTCGGCAGAGAGGACGACCTGAGTTTCCTCCCCCGCAAGGAGGAGGGTCAGGACGGAGATCCCGATCAGGGCCACCCCAAAGATCACCCCGAGATAAAACCCAAGAGTATTGACGCTGCCGAGAAGAGCGTAACCGGCAAGGCCCGATGCGATCATGCATAGCACCATGGAGAGCGCTGCTATTTCTTGGGACCGCAGTCCCGCAGATCGCGCATCGGCACTCAGCTCCTGACGCGTCACATATCGGACGGCCCCGATCCCGAAGCGCCGCGCCCCCATATAAAGGCGATCGACCAGCATCGGCAAAAGCGCGAGGCCGAGAAGATAAGGGGTGAAGGCCGCCTCGGTCTGATGGGTGATTTCAATTGCCCCAGCCGAGACGAGCATCCCAAGCCCTAAGCTCCCGCTCATCCCGAGACGAATTGTGCCGGACCAGATATTTCGCACGGTAAGACCAAAGACCCCCGAAGCGGTCAGCGCCATCAGCAAGGTCAGGGTGCCGAATTGAGGCCCACACAGGAGGGTGAGAAGGCATAATCCAATCAACCCTGCGCCGCTGGCAAGCCCCCTCACCTCCTCGGTACGGGCAAAAAGGGTCAGGATCGACGCGATGAAGCCAATGGCAAAGAGGGTGCCGAGGGCATCGGGCAATTGCACCTCGCTTCCCGAAGGCAGAGGAAAGACCGTGATCGGTCCGACCAAGGCAACCGCCGCTGTGGCCAGACCAAGGTTCACAAAGGGGATGGCCCTCCGGCTGAGCGGGCGGGCGTCGGCAATCATGCCAATGACACCAGCCAGGGTTGCCGCCGGCAGCGCCGCCGGCGCCGGCAGATGACCTGCCAGCAGGATGATCGCCATTAAGACCAACACCGTGCCGCCAAGGATCACCCCCCCTGCCCGGGAGGCCTGCCCCCAATGGCCGGAGGGAAGCGCCGTTGGCACAAGGAAAAGCCCAGCCCAAACGGCGATCCCGCTCATCATGTATACGAGACACGCAGTACCGACCGTCAAAATGACGATCGACCCAAAAAAATCGGCCATTGGCCTTCACTCCCACTATCTTTTTTACGTCGATAGGGGCGCCGATACTGACCAATAACCCGATGACCGTAAGTGCCGAGCCGCCCTTTGGGCCGCCTGGCATGAAGCGAAGAGCCCAAACGCTGTTGCCCCACTTCCCGTCATTCGTGCCGCGAGACATCCAGGGGTGCGGCGAAGCCTGGTGATGACTTCACCTATTGTCGGCTCCAATCCGACGGCGGATGCCTCAAGGTCGTTTCGTGTCCCCATCACGAGGTTTTTAACCTCTTTGTAACCTTTTAGACGGGGATGCAAATCAATTGCCAAAGGCGCCGTTATGGGACCCGCCTGATCGAAGGCGCGGAAGACATCGGCCGTGGGCACCGCCCGGCCCGGATTGGCAAGGCAGAGCCAAAGCGGCGGCAGAACAGGACCAGGGGCGATCAGGGTCCCTGTCCCCTGCCCTCGCCAGCATCCCCCCCCATAGACGAGGGGCGCAAGGCACAGCGGTCCATCCGCGCCAAGGCCGACGGCAAGCGCCATGAGCTGTCGCGGCGACAGGGGATCGCCATGGTGGCGATTGAGGAGCCAGAGCGCCAACGCGCCATTGGCGGTCCCGCCGCCAACGCCGGAGGCAAGGGGCACGTCTTTCCGCAGGTGAAAAGAGACATCCGGGGACAGACCCGTCCGGTGACGGAAGAGCTCAAGCGCCTTGATGACGAAGTTAGACGGTCCTGCATCAAGGCCGTGGGCCGACCTCCCCTCAAGGGTCAGCAAAGGCCGCCCCGCCGATCCCGCCACCAGTGACAACCGATCGCCCACCGCGGCATAGACACAGAGGGTATCCACCGGGTGATAGCCGTTCCGATAAGGCGCCCCGACATGCAGGGCGAGATTGATCTTTGCCAGGGCGGGCCAGGAAGAGAGGCTCATGGGCCCGACATAGACGCGTCCCCCGAAGATACCGCTTGATCGGCGAGGGTTCCCGGCGCCGGCGGCGTCCCCGCCAATTTGGCTTCGACCGATTGCCGAAGCGCCGCGCTCAGGCCATCAATCTGCAAGACGCGGCGCCATTCAAAGCGCGCCTCCACTTGGCGGCCGACCTGCCAATAGGCATCGCCGAGATGGTCGGTAATGACATCGTCTCCCGGCTCCAGCTCAACGGCTTGCTCCAGATAGCGCACTGCCTCTTGATAGTTGCCGAGCTGATAATGCGCCCAGCCGAGACTGTCGGTGATCGCGCCGGAAGCGGGACGCTGATCGAGGGCCCGCTCGATCATGGCCAAGGCCTCGTCGAGACGCTGTCCCCGTTCCACATAACTATATCCCAGATAGTTCAGGACGACCGGCTCCTCCGGCGCGAGCACCAGGGCTTCGCGCAGATCGGGCTCAGCCTCCGTCCAGCGATCCGCTTCGGTCAGGATCGCTCCACGGCTGAAATAATACCGCCAAAGATTGGCCTCCCGGTTTTCTTCCGAGGACAGATCGCTGGCAATGCTCAGGGCACGATTGGCCGTAAACACCGCTTTATCGGTACGCCCCTCATCGGCATAGATTTGAGAGAGGGTCAGGGCCACATCCGGCGCCAGCGCATCATGGGTCAGATATCGCTCCAATAGCGCGATGGCCTGGTCCGCCCGATCGAGCGCAAGATAGGCGTCGGCCTGGTCAATGGTGGCATAATTATAGAGCCAACTAGAAGGGGCGATCCGGTCGAGGGCTTCAGCGGCTTCCTGCGGGCGGTCATAAAATCCTTTGATCGCGCCGAGCACATAATGGGCGGCATCGAGATCCGGATCGATCGCGACCGCTAGGCGCGCCAGGGAGAGCGGGACATCGAGATTGATCGGCAGATCGCCAAAGCCAGCCTGGCGGGCGGCGGATTGGCGGGCGATCGCCTGTTCATAGGCGGCCCAAGCGAAATTGAGGAAGACGAGCGCCGCCCCTTCGCTTGGGTTCTGAACGATCCGAAGGCGGGTGCGCTCCGCGATCCGAACGAATTCAGCCGTTTCCTGGGGCAAGGGCGCCTCCAGCCGGGCAAGACCTAACCGGCCGAGGCGACGGGCAAACCCCTGATCCTCCGCCAACTTACTGTAAAAGGAGATGGCCTCTTCTCGGGGTTTGCGCCGCTCCAATAGCCCCCCATAGGCTTCGAGGGCGAGATCCTGCGCATCGCCGCGCAGGGCCTCCGCATAGGCGACCTCGGCGGTTTCGCTGGCCCCATCGAGATCGAACATCAATCCCAAATGAAGGGGGGCGAAGGCCGCTATGGCCGGGTTCTGCGTGGACCTTAAGGACGCAATCGCCGCCTCGCTGCCCTCCGCGTCGTAGATGACCCAAGCCGACAGGAGGTCGGCAATCCCTTGGCCAAGACTGCTTTCAAAGGGTCGCTCAAGGACGGTATCCGCCCCAGAGATGTCGTCCCGCCGAAAGGCCTGGGCCGCGAGGGTCAATCGCGGCAAATCGCGATCAAGAAAGCCAAGAAGCGATTCCAGCTCTGCGGGGGTATCCTCGCGCTCCTCAAGGGCAAGAAGGGCATGAGCGTAGGTGATCGCCCGATCGAATTCCCCCGCCGCAAGGGCCGACCGAAAGGCCCCTGCCTTCAAGGCCCGGGCGCCCGACTCTTGATTAGCCCTGTCAAAGGCCGCGGCGGCAAAATTGTAATCATGCTGACTGGCGGCGAATTTTCCTTGCAGGTAATCGCCGGCCACGGTCTGCGGATTGCGATAGCCGTCTGCAACGGAGGATAAGGAGAGCCCCGGCCCGCCCGCACAGGCGGCCATGGCTCCTAGGGTGATCAGGGTCAGGAAACGAAACGCGCTGAGCGACAAGGGAACCCTTCTCTAGAAGACATGAGAGACCTTCGTCATCCCATTACGTGGCATGTGGGGCAAGCCGAGATGCGAGCTCAATTCAGCGCGGTTCGACTGGCATCGGCATGTTGGGAGGCGATATCGGCAAAATAGGTGTCGACACCATCGGCAATCGTGCTGGCGATTTTGGCGCGCCAGCGGGGTGATTTCAGATTGGCCTCGTCCGAGGCGTTCGACATGAAAGCAAGCTCGACCAGCACGGCGGGCACATCGGGCGACAGCAAAACGGCCAGTCCCGCCTTGCGGTGGGTGTTATTGACCATCCGCACTTCTCCGGCCATCGCATCGATGATCGTCGTGGCCAAGCGGGCGGATCGGTTCTTGGTGTCGGTATTGGCAAGATCGATCAAGATCGATGAGACCTCAGAGGCTTCGTTTTTCAAGTCCCGATCGAAAACGCGGAAATCCCCGGCACTGACCGCATCCTCGGCCATGCGGCGAGAGCGACTTTCAGACAGGGTATAGACCGACGCCCCGCGGACCGTATCGTTGGGATTGGAATCGGCATGGATCGAGATAAACATATTGGCCTGACGCGCCCGCGCTAGGGTGATGCGATCATCCAACTCCACGTAAGAATCCTCGTCGCGGGTCAGAACCGCGTGATAGCCCCGCGCCGAGAGCACCGTCTGAAGGCGCTTCGCGGTGTCGAAGGTCACGGTCTTTTCCAGTAATCCACTCGGGCCAATCGCGCCGGGGTCCCGCCCCCCATGGCCAGGGTCGATGACGATGGTCAGACGACCATCCTCGTCGCCCGCCGCCACCCGTTGGGCCTCAGGGCGTTGGGGCTTTAGCCCCGGCACCCGGGTCATCCCGGTCATGGCCGTCATGGCCGGCGCCGCCTCCCCCTTAATGGGCGCTGGGGCCGGCGTTCCGGTCACCGTTGCAACGGGAGGGGTCATCTCGGCCAGCCGCCCGACCGCGTCTTTGACCGCCTGCGCATAGACCGCCGAGGGCACATCGTCGAAATCGATGACAAGGCGCCAGTGATCGATCTCCCCCTCCGGCGGCAGAATGAAGTTCCGCTCCGGCAGCGCCGCGCTTGAGAGATGAATAAGCAGGCGACGGTTATCTTCGAGTTTGATCGTCTCGATCAACCCCACCCCCTTGGGCAGATCATCCGCGCCGCTCCAATCGGCCCGCTCGATCACCAGCGCAATGCGATGATCCTCGAGGGGGGCGACCGCATAGGCGGGCTTTGCATCCAAATCGAGCACAAGACGCGTGTGACCGGCCTGATGGTGGCCGATACGCACCTGATCAATGGACGGCGCCGTTGGCTGCTCACTGGCAATCGCCAGAATGCCACAGAACGACAGGACCGCCACCGACCAAAATACGAGCGCACGTTTCATTATTTGTTTCATCCGAGCGACCCAGGGCAAGCAGAACGAGAATCACTAAGTACCAGACTCGGTCCCGCGCGCCCACACCCGCTTTCGGTGCAGCAGGACCCTTAACGCCGCTTTAATGACGCGCGGTTAAATTGAATGGGCTGGGGGCCGGGAACGGCTTGGTGCGGGTTGTGTCTTTAAAACAATAGGCGCACAGTACGTTCTCAGATGGCGGATTGACCGTTATCCCCCAGTTTCCTGAGCGGTCCTGTGACTCTACGCATATGGGTCTGCTCATTGGATATCCCGACCGGATGCTTCTGCGGTCGGGCGGCATGAAGCGGCCCTGCGCCCTCGCAAGAGGGGGGCGGCGACGAGCCGGAGATCGAAGCGTAAAAGTGGCCGTGAGGGTCCGACGATCGATTTTCGGTTGGTTGGCCTGGGCCACTCCGTTTTTCCCCCGCTTATGCCGGGGGCAGTTGGAACCGATGCCATGTTGCCGGCGGCAGTGACCTCTTTTGCTCCTCTCCGTGTTCGATTGACGACGCAGAGCGCAGACGCTCACCCCCAGCGCGCCATGGCCCATTCGTGCGGTCGCCCCTCGTGGCGCCGCGGAGCCCCATTACATGACAAAGAAGATGATGATCGATGCACGGCATCCGGAAGAGACCCGGGTCGCTGTTCTTTCGAACGGAAAAGTCGAAGATTTTGATTTCGAATCCCTCTCGCGCAAACCGCTGAGGGGAAATATCTACCTCGCCCGGGTGACCCGGGTCGAACCTTCATTGCAGGCCGCCTTTATCGAATATGGCGGCAACCGCCATGGCTTTCTGGCCTTCGGAGAAATCCACTCTGATTACTATCAGATCCCCGTTGCCGATCGCGAAGTTCTGAGAGCCGCAGAGGCGCTCGAAGCCGAATTGGCGGCAAAGCTTGCGGATTTTGACCAAGCGGGGGTCGTCGACATCGAGGACGAAGGTGACGTCGTCGATACCCAAGGCGATCTTGAGAGCGAGGACGGAACGTCGTCGACCTCAGCCGCCGACGATGATGACGGCGATAGCGGCGATGACGGTAACCGGTCGTCGGGACGCGGACGGCGGCGGCGGCGAGGCCGACGGCGCGGACGCGGGGCCAGCAAAGCCGATGGTTCCCATGCGGCGAATGACGAGGATGGCGAGGGGTCCGCTGGATCGTCCGCTGATGAGGCAAAAAAGGCCGACACGGCGGATGAGCCCGCTCAGACCCAAGACAGCCCGTCTTCTGAGAAAACCACCGCCTCGACCGCAGATCAGGCCGAGGGAGAAGCCGCGGCCGCCCCTGCTCCTCAAGACGATCAGGGGGACCGCGCCGAGGCCACCAACGAGACCGGCAGTCAGGAAGAAACGGGCAATAAAAGTGTCCCGCTCTCTGCGAAGACCGATTCAAGCGTGACGGCGCCGCTTCCCGATGACGCGGAGAACGAGGCCGGCTCGGCGGATATCACCGACGGATTGGCCGATAGCGAAGTCCTCTCCGATGAAGCCTTAGCGGACGCGGAAAAGAGCGACCCCCCCCTCGCCGACGACGGTAACGCCCCTAGGGCGGAGAAGACCGACCAACCGGTCGCCGATGGCGAAAGCGCCCCATCCGACGATGAGGAATCAGCGGCGGAGGAGCCAAAGGGAAAGGCGAATGACACAGCCCCCTCTCCGGCCTCGGAACAAGCGCAAATTGCGGCCCTTCAAAAGCGCTACGACGAGGCGCGGCGCGAACGGGATCGCCTTTTGCGCAATTATCGCATCCAGGAGGTCATCAAGCGCCGCCAAGTGATGCTGGTGCAGGTCGTCAAAGAGGAGCGCGGCAATAAAGGCGCGGCGCTGACCACCTTCTTGTCCCTGGCCGGTCGCTACGGTGTTTTGATGCCGAACAACGCCCGAGGGGGCGGGGTAAGTCGCAAGATCTCGAACCAGTCCGATCGGCGTCGTCTGCGCAAGGCCATGGCCGAGCTCAATGTCCCGGCGGGACAGGGCCTCATCATCCGCACCGCGGGGGCCAAGCGCACCAAGGCCGAGATCAAGCGCGACTATGATTATCTTGCGCGTCTGTGGGACACGATCAGATCCCAGACCCTGCAATCCGTTGCTCCCTGCCTGATCTATGAGGAAGCCAGCCTCATCAAGCGGGCGATCCGCGACCTCTATGACAAGGATACCGCCGAAATCTTGGTGGAGGGCGAGGACGGCTATCGTGAAGCCAAGGACTTCATGAAAATGCTGATGCCGAGCCACGCCAAGAATGTGCAGCCCTATCGCGAGCAAGAGCCGCTATTCCTGCATTACGGCGTCGAGCGGCAATTGGACGAGATGTATCAGCCTGTCGTGACCCTGAAATCGGGCGGGTATTTGGTCATTCAACAGACCGAAGCGCTGATCTCGATCGATGTGAACTCAGGGAAATCGACAAAGGAGCGCAATGTCGAGGCGACGGCGCTCAAGACCAATTCCGAAGCGGCCGTCGAAGTGGCCCGGCAATGCCGGCTCCGCGACCTCGCCGGGCTGATTGTGGTGGATTTCATCGACATGGATGAGAACCGCAACAATCGGACGGTGGAGAAAAAGTTCAAGGAGGCGCTGAAATCAGATCGCGCCCGCATTCAAGTGGGCTCGATTTCGACCTTTGGCCTTCTTGAGATGTCGCGTCAGCGGCGCCGCTCAGGCATTGTCGATGGCACCACGCGAACATGCCCGACCTGCGACGGGGCGGGCGCTGTGCGCTCGGTGGAAATGGCGGCGCTGCGCATTTTGCGCGCCATCGAAGAAAAAGCGGCGAGCGACAAGGCGGCGAGCGTTACGGCCAGCGCCGCCCTCGATGTCAGCCTCTATATCCTCAATCAAAAGCGCGATTGGCTCAATCAAATCGAAGCCACCTATGGATGTCGGATCACCGTTGAAGGCGATTCAGACAAGAATGGCGATCAATACGAGCTCACTGTCTCTGGTCGTCTGAAAGAGGAAGAAACCCTTCGCCAGGGGTCGAGCGCCGCGGCGGTCGATGCCTCCAGCCTGCTTGAGAATGACGAGCAGCAGGACGATGGGGACACCCCGAAGGAGGCAGCCGCCTCCGACAGTGATGATCCCGAACAAAAGTCCCAGAAAGCCGACGACGAAACCGCCGAGGGCGGTGACGGAAAGCCCAAAAAGCGGCGGCGGCGGCGGCGGAAGCGGAATGCTGATTCGGCCGAGACAAAGGGCGAGACGGAGTCGCGCGCGCCCTCTCAGCCAACTGAGAACGAGACCAAGGACGAGCAGATCGAGGCCGGTGCCGCCGAGCCAAATGCCGGTTCCGTCAAGGATCAGTCACCTCAGCAGGGAGCGGCAGAGGAGCAGGCAGGCACCCAGGTAGACGGGCAGACGGCTGCAAAGGACAAGGACAGCGAGGCCGCTCCGAAACCGGCCCGGCGCCGGAGAAAACCGGCTCAACCGGCCGCCGAAACCGATAGCGGTCCGTCCGATACCGAAAAGGACAGCCCCTCCCCCCAGCAGGCCGCTCCTAGGGCCAAGGCGACAGAGACTGCGGATCAGGAAGCAGGACAGTCCAGCCCCCCCAAAACTGACGCCCCCGCCGACAAGGCCCAGCCGTCAGAACCGCCCCGGGCCGCGGAAACCATTCACGCCCCCCTCGAGGACAGTGCGCAAGGGGAGGACAAACCCGCTCCCAAACGCGGCGGCTGGTGGCAACGGGCCTTTGGCAATAAGACCTGAAGAACGAGGATGACGGCCTGAACCGGGCCGTCATCTGAAGGTCAAGGACGACCAGGCGGCGGTGTGGCGCGCAGCTTACGCGCAATTCACGGCCGCCCCCGGTGCCGTGCCCCTCATTCATCCGCTACATCCCTATCGGGGAATACTGGGCTTAAGGAGATCGGTCATGACGGCGCGCCCGTTCCGCACCCTTTCGATCATTGTTGCGTGCTTCTCGTGGGCCCTCTCCACCGCCGCAGCGCAATCCCTTCTTCGGGATGCTGAGATCGAACTCTTCCTCGAAGATCTATCGACGCCGCTGCTCGAGGCGGCGGGCCTCCAGCCGGAGGCCGTCTCCCTCTATCTCGTGGGGGACAATTCCCTGAATGCCTTTGTGGCGGGGGGGCAGAATATCTTCATTCACACCGGGCTGCTGACGGCGGCCGATACGCCCAATCAGATTGAAGGGGTGATCGCCCACGAAATTGGCCACATTGCCGGGGGCCACCTGCAACGCGGCGCCGATGTCATGGCCACGGCCAGTCGTCCTGTCCTGTTGAGCCTTGTCCTCGGGGCGGCCGCCATTGCCGCCGGCGCGCCCCCCGAAGCCGGTATCGCCATCAGTGGTCTTGGACAGCGGGTCGCCCTTGGCGACATCCTCGCCCACAGCCGCGGACAGGAAGCGTCGGCCGATCAGGCGGCCGTTACCTATCTCGAAGCGACGGGACAATCTGGCCAGGGCTTGGTTGAGTTTTTTGGGAAATTGGCGAACCGCCAGCTCGCCTCGTCACGCAATGTCGATCCCTATCTCTTGACCCACCCCTTGGCGATTCGGCGGATCAATGCCCTGCGCGACAAGGTGCAGGGTCTTGAGCATTATGACAGCGCCGACAGCGAAGACGAAATCATCCGCTTGCAGATGATACAGGGCAAGATCCTGGGGTTCATGCAAGACCCCTACATTACCTTAAGGACCTATCCCTTGAGCGATAAAAGCGCCCCCGCGCGATACGCTCGGGCGGTCGCCTATTACCGGAAAAGTGAGCTTGAGCGCGGCTTGAAGGAAATTGACAGTCTGATCGATGAACAGCCGGACAATCCCTATTTCGCTGAGCTGAAGGGACAAATGCTGTTCGAACACGGTCAGATCGCCGAAAGTGTCGTCCCCCATCGTCGCTCGGTCGCCCTCGCCCCAGGTGTCGCTCTGTTCAAGATCAATCTCGGCCGCGCCCTCGTTGCCCTTGAGCGGGAGGGAGACATGGACGAAGCGGTGGAGGTTCTGAAATCAGGCCTCGCCCTGGAGCCGGATAATGGATTTGGCTGGTCCGAACTTGCCCGCGCCTATGCCGCTCTCGGTCGCGACGATCTGGCGAGTCTGGCCCAGGCGCAGGCCTTCTTTTCCTATGGCAACGAAGCCCAAGCCCACCGCTTTGCGACCCGGGCGAGCGAGAAACTGGAACCCGGCACCCCCGAACATCTACAAGCCCTCGATATCATTGCCGCAACCGTCGAGACAGCGCGACGGGCGCGGGCGGAGGGAAGTCCTTCCCGCATGAATTGATCTGCCCCTTTCCGCCGGCCAGCCCCATGGCGCCCCGGCGCCACGCTCCTCTTTCTTCGGGCGACTTCCGTAAACGGGCTTTGAGCTCGGCGACCAGCTGTCATAAGAGCCAAGTAAGAGGAGAATGTCTGATGGTCATGCTTGTCCGCCCTACCCAGCCCCTGTTGGCCGTTTTGGGCGCTGTGGTCCTCTCCGCCTCGTGCTCGGCGCAATCCCCGGAAGAGGCGGACAGCCCTTCGCCCGCAAGTCAGGTCACCGTCGACGCGGATTTTGCGGCGAAGGTCGAAGCTTATCTGCTCGAGAATCCTGAAATCATCATCGAGTCGGTCGAGCGATATCGGATCGACCAGGAACGACTTGCCGCTGCGATGGCGCAGGAAAGCGCGCGGGATCTGGTTCCCGCCCTTCTGACGACACAGGCGGGACACATCATGCCCGCCGAGGGGGAGGCCGAGGTGATTGTCGTCGAATTCTTCGACTACAATTGCGGTTTTTGTCGCCGCGCGACGGATTTCGTTTTCACCCTCAAGGAGGAAACGCCAGAAATGACCCTGGTCCTCCAAGAATTACCGGTGACCCACCCTGACAGCCGAGGATCGGCAAAGGTCGCGCTGAATTATGCCGGGACAGCGGATTACGTGCCCCTTCACCGGGCGCTGATGGGAGAGAGCGGCGTGATCGACGCCCAGCGGGCGCTGGATATCGCCCATTCCCTCGATCTCGCCACGCCGAGCTCGACCGGCGAGGACGGCAGCGCCGCGACGGACAGTTTTGACGAGCCTCTCGATCAATCCCTCAGCATCGCAGAGCAATTGGGGGTCGACGGGACCCCCGCTTTCCTCATCGCCTCCCCCGACGGGTCCTTCGTCCGTACGGTCAGCGGCTTCGACCCCGACGCCGTGCGCACAGCGATCGCCACCGCCCTTGAGACCAACGGCTAGAGGATCCCATGGGCCCCTCCCCCCTTTCCCCGCATCTGACCCCTCGAGAAGGCATAATCACCGAAATGGTGACCGTGGGGGAGATGTCCTTTGAGGTGGATATGTGCGGTGGGGGAGACACCCTCGCCCTTTGCCTCCACGGCTTCCCGGAGCATAATTTTGCATGGCGCTATCAATTGCCTGCCCTTGCCCAGATGGGATATCGCGTGTGGGCCCCCAATCTGCGGGGGTATGGGCGAACGACCCGGCCCGATGGGGTGGCCGCTTATGGTCTCGATCACCTGCTTGACGACATCGCCAGGCTGATCGATGCGAGCGGCGCGAAACGAACCGTCCTGATCGCCCATGATTGGGGCGGGATCATCGCCTGGACCTTCGCCGCGCTCCAGCTACGGCCCCTCCACAAATTCGTCGCGATGAATATTCCGCACCCCAATGCGTTGCTCAAGACCCGTACCTTGGAGCAGGCGCTGAAAAGCTATTACATCCTTTTGTTTCAGATCCCCCGCCTCCCCGAGCTCGCCCTCACGGCGAATCGGGCGGGGCTGATCCGCCGTATCTTTCAGCTGTCGAGCACGAAGCCTGAGATGTTCCCCAAGGAAGTGACCGACATTTTCCGCGAGAACGTCCTCGACCCCGGGGCGATCACCGCCATGCTGAATTACTATCGCGCGTTTTTCCGTCATCCCTTATCTGCCCACGGACGGATGAAGGATCTGCCGAAAATCATCACCCCTTCGCTGTTGATTTGGGGGGAAAAAGACCTCGCCCTGACGAAAAAGAGCGCCCTTAACAGCGCCGACTATGTCGAGGATCTGCAATATGCCTTCCTGCCCGACGGCTCTCACTGGATCCAACAGGAACGGCCAGACGAAGTGAACGCGGCGATGAAGGCGTTTTTAGGGCCCGCGCCTAAATAAGGCCGGCCAATGGACTTGAAGGGTCGGCATAGCGCCGCTTTTCCATGCGTCCGGCAAGATACGCTTGCCGCCCCGCAATCACGGCATGCTTCATGGCCTCAGCCATCAAAAGGGGGTCCTTCGCCTCGGCAATCGCCGTGTTCAACAGGACCGCATCACACCCAAGCTCCATGGCGATCGTCGCATCTGAGGCCGTTCCCACGCCGGCATCGACGAGAACGGGGACGGTCGACTGCTCCACGATGAGGCGAATATTCACCGGGTTCTGAATGCCAAGTCCCGAGCCGATCGGCGCGCCGACAGGCATGATCGCCGCTGCACCGGCCTCCTCGACCCGCTTTGCCATGACCGGGTCGTCAGAGCAGTAGACCATGACCTCGAACCCTTCCTTCTTGAGCAGCTCAAGGGCCCGAAGCGTTTCGATCATATCCGGATAAAGCGTTTTCTTATCGGACAGCACTTCGAGCTTCACCAGCGACCATCCTCCCGCTTCTCGGGCCAGGCGCAGGGTGCGAATCGCCTCCTCCGCGGTGAAGCAGCCCGCGGTATTGGGCAAAAACGTGAACTCCTTGGGGGACAGATAATCGACGAGCAGCGGCTGGTCAGGATCGGTCAGGTTCACCCGACGAACGGCGACGGTGACGATTTCAGCGCCTGCCGCCCGGGCGGCCTCTGCATTTTGCTGATAGGATTGATATTTCCCGGTGCCGACGATCAGTCGGGACGTATAGGTCGTGCCGGCGATCGTCAGGGGCGTGTCATTGACCGTCATTACCCGCCTCCCACGAAATGAACGATTTCGATCTGATCCCCCTCCGAGATCGGCGCGGTGGCGTAGGTCGATTTCGGCACGATTTCCCGATTTCGCTCAACCGCCACCTTGGCGGGAGGGAGGTTCAACTCCTCAACCAGCATCGCAACCGTCGTGGCGGCCGTCGCTCGCCTTTGACCGTTAATCGTGATGCTCAGCCCTGGCGATTGGAACTCTTGTTGCATGCCCATGACCTATGGAGCGTGGAGAGAGGGCGCAAGCACCGATGTAGAAGGCTGAAGACAATCGGCTTCACCTGATTGCGGCATGAGGAGCATCGCGTTAGAGCTTTCCATTAGTTGAACTGATCTCATTTGGGAAAAGCAGGCTGGTAGATGGGCAGTAGTAAAGAAATCGAAGAAGATCTCGAAGCCATCCGGGCGATGGCGCATGTGTTGAAAGAAACCGGCCTCACGGAAATTGAGATCGAACGGGGGCAAGCCCGTCTTAGGGTGGCCAAGACGGCGACGACGGTTGCGGCCCAGATGGCTGCGCCCGCGGCGATGCCGGCGGCAGCGCCTGTGCCGGAGAGCGGAGGCGCAAGCCCGGCCCCGGCGGCGGAACCGGACCCCGCCAACCACCCAGGAGCGGTCACCTCGCCGATGGTGGGCACGGCCTATCTGTCGCCGTCCCCCGAGGCCAACCCGTTTGTCAGCGAAGGGGCGAGCGTCAAGCAGGGCGATACCCTGATGATCGTCGAAGCCATGAAGACGATGAACGAAATCAAGTCACCCCGATCCGGCACAGTGAAAAAAATCCTCGCCGCGGATGCCGAACCCGTGCAGTTTGGCGACGTTTTGATGATTGTTGAGTAGTGTTCGAAAAAGTCCTCATCGCGAACCGGGGCGAAATCGCCCTCAGGGTTCACCGCGCCTGTAAAGAGCTCGGTATACAAACCGTCGCCGTCCATTCGACCGCCGACGCCAACGCCATGCATGTCCGCCTCGCCGACGAAAGCGTCTGCGTCGGCCCGCCCGCGGCCAAGGACAGCTATCTCAACATTGCCTCGATCATCGCGGCGGCGGAGATTACCGGCGCCGACGCCATCCATCCTGGCTATGGCTTCCTGTCGGAAAATGCGAAATTCGCCGACATCATTGCCGCCCACAATATCACGTTTATCGGCCCTTCAGCGGACCATATCCGGGTGATGGGCGACAAGATCACCGCCAAGGAAACCGTCGGCCGGGTCGGGATCCCGCTGGTGCCGGGGTCCGATGGGGCCGTGGAGACCATGGAAGACGCCCTGAAGGTGGGAAAAGAGATCGGCTTCCCCCTCCTCGTCAAAGCCTCCTCCGGCGGCGGCGGGCGCGGCATGAAACTCGCCGAAACGGAAGCCGACCTGGAGCGGGCCATTTCCACCGCCAAGGCCGAGGCGAAATCGGCCTTCGGCGACGATGCGGTCTATCTGGAGAAATATCTCGTTCAGCCACGCCATATCGAGATCCAGATTGCGGCTGACTCCCACGGCAATGTGATCCATCTGGGGGAGCGGGACTGCTCCTTACAGCGGCGCCACCAAAAGGTGCTGGAAGAAGCCCTGTCCCCGGCCCTGAGCCCCGAACAGCGGGCGGAGATCGGCGAGATCACGCGCGCCGCCATTGAGAAACTTGGCTATCTCGGCGTCGGCACCGTCGAATATCTCTACGAAAACGGGCAATTCTACTTTATCGAGATGAATACCCGCCTGCAGGTGGAACATCCGATTACCGAACAAGTGACCGGCGTCGATTTGGTGCGGGAGCAAATTCGCATCGCGGCGGGTGAGAAATTATCCTTGACCCAAAAAGACGTGACCTTTTCCGGCCACGCCATCGAGTGTCGGATCAATGCGGAGGATCCGAAAACCTTCGTCCCGTCACCCGGAAAGATTATCGATTATCACCAACCCGGCGGCCCGGGCGTGCGGTTCGATAGCGCCGTCTATGACGGCTATACGATCCCCCCATTCTACGATTCGATGATCGGGAAGCTGATCGTCTTCGGGGACGATCGGGATCATTGCATTGCGCGGTTGCGCAGGGCCTTGGCGGAAACGGCGCTGACCGGGGTGAAAACAACCGTGCCCCTGTTTGCGGATCTCATCGATGACGAGGCGTTCCAGGCAGGGGATTACCATATCCACTGGCTGGAGGAATGGCTCGCCGAAAGCGAGTGAGGGGATCACTCCCCCTCACCCTCGCAACAAAGGTGACAATGGGCCGGATCGCTATGGCGATCGGCTTGGCCCCGGTCCTCTTACTGGCCCCGCCCTGGTACGGGGTCTTTATTTTGCTGATGATCGCGGCGACCGATGTCCTTGACGGACATTTGGCCCGCCGACGGGGAGAGGTCACCGCCCTTGGCGCCGCCCTCGATCCGATTGCGGATAAACTCGTCGCGATTGCCGCGCTGAGCGCCTATATCGCCGATGGCCGGATTGAAGGGATCCATCTTATCCCCGCCCTTGCGATCCTCTTTCGCGAGGCCCTGGTTGCGGGGTTGCGCGAGGCCGCGGCCGGCAAAGTCGCCCTGCCGGTCAGTCGCGCCGCCAAGCTCAAAACAGCTCTTCAGTTTGTCGCCTTCAGCATCCTCGCCGTCCCTCAGGCCGCGAGCGTTGGCCTTGCCCTGCTATGGGTTGCCGGGGGGCTGACGCTGATCACCGGCGGCAGCTATCTCAGGCTGTTTGTCCAAAAACTGTGAGCTTGGCCGCCAGTTGAGGGCGGTTGCGCTCCTTCGGCGCCTGCTGTGCAGTGCCGATATAGACAAATCCCGCAATGGCTTCGCCGGAGCTCATCTCAAAGGCCTTGCGTATCGTCGGGTCGTAGGCAGGCCATTCGGTAAGCCACTGCGCCGCCCACCCCGCAGCGTTCGCCGCGATGAGCAGGGTTTGGCAGACAGCGCCGGCCGTCAGGGTTTGCTCCCATACCGGGGTGCGATGATCGGGATTCGGCGAAGAAATGACGGCGACGATGACCGGCGCCCGGAAAGCCAGGGCGGCGGCCTCCTCCTCAGACTTCCCCCTTGCGTCCTCCGCCCTCTCGCCCTTCCCGACGGCTATTTTGAGCGTCTCGGCAAAGGCGGCTCGCCCCTCCCCCATCATCAGTACAAAGCGGAAAGGTTCGACCTGCCGATGATCCGGCACCCTTGAGGCGATCGTCAACAATGCCGACACCGCCTCGGGGGTGGGGCCGGGCTCTCCTAAGGTCTTGGCCGGTGTCGACCGTCTCAACTGAAGCAGCTTGAGGGTTTCCGGCGACGGATGAGCTGAAGCGAGGGGGTCGCCGAAGGCAGGTGGGGGCAATATTTCCATATATAACAAATGGGGTGCCCCCCTGCCCTGCCAAGGGTCACGCATGACGAGAGCGCGCCACGCGGCAGATTAAAGGCCGGTTTTGGGTTTGACCGCCGCCCAATCGGCATCCCTAAGATCGATATATTCGAGCCGTTCGGCAAGTCGGCCCGATCCGGCGCCGAGCCCCTCGAGCTTTTCGAGGGCGGGGATCGGATCGCCGCCCGGCAGGCGGGCGGTGAAATCGTTGCGGAACCGCAGATCGAAGCGACGATCCCCCACCGACAAGATGACCGCAACGCGGGCGCGCAGTTCAGGGAATTGCGCCAGGGCGTCGAGCAGCGGCGAGGCGGCGGCGGGCCGATCCGTCCCCGCGATCACCGGCAAATCCGTGTGAGCGGTCGGTGAGACGGCGGAGAGGACCCGACCGGTACGGTCGACGACGTAATATTCCCCAGCTTCATTCTGCCACAGGGCATCGGCCTGACGCTCCGTGATCGACACATGAACGGTATTGGGCAGGAGCCGCTGAACGGCGGCATGTTCGACCCAGCCGATCTCCTCGACCCGAGCACGGGCGGCGGGCAGGTCGACATGTAAAACAGAGCGTCCGAGAATACTGCCCCGTACCGGATCGCGTAGCGCCCCCATAATGTCCCGATGAGCGATATACTCTCCGCCTTCGAGGCTGACCCTTGTGACATCGAGCCCGACGGCGCGGCTGATTTTTTCCGTGAGCAGACCGATGCGTTCGCCGGGATTGGCGAAATAGCCCCCGGCCAGCATCATGATGAAGACAACCGCGACCAGGCCAAGCAAGGAGAGAACAAAGAGCGACGCGATATTCGATGTCGCC
The DNA here is from genome assembly GCF_000152825.2 of Parvularcula bermudensis HTCC2503. Taxonomy (NCBI): domain Bacteria; kingdom Pseudomonadati; phylum Pseudomonadota; class Alphaproteobacteria; order Parvularculales; family Parvularculaceae; genus Parvularcula; species Parvularcula bermudensis. Next base: position 1,948,099 of record NC_014414.1, on the reverse strand, counting down.
TCGGCCAGCACACTCCCCACCCGCTCGGTCAGCGTTTGAGGCTTTCGCTTACCACGGCGTCGCCGCGGTGAGGTCTTCTTCGCTCGGGCTTTCACCGGAGGCATGAGGCATCCTCGATCATCCACCGCACCAGGGCACCGAAATCGATGCCGGCCGCCGCTGCCTGTTCGGGAGAGAGCGACGTGGGGGTCATCCCTGGTTGGGTATTCACCTCCAGGATAAACAGACCATTAACGCCTGACCGGTCATCCCAACGAAAGTCGACTCTGCTGAGCCCCCGACAGCCAAGCGCCTGGACCGCTTTTAAGGACTGAGCCTTGACGGCGTCCGCCACCTCCTCGGGAATATCCGCCGGGAGGACATGGGTCGATCCGCCTTCGGCATATTTCGACTCAAAATCGTAAAAGGTATTCTTGGGAACGATCTCGGTCACCCCAAGGGCGACGGCCCCAAGGACGGAGACCGTCAACTCCCGACCGGGAATGAATGTCTCGACCAACGCCTCCGTCCCAAAGAGATCCGCATCCAGATCCTCCGTCTTTGGGGCGACCTCTTGCTCGCTCATGACGATATTCACCCCAAAGGAGGAGCCATCGCCGATCGGTTTCAGCACGTAAGGCGCCGCCATCGGATGGCGGCCGGTAAGCGAATTGAGAGGCAGCGTGCGCCCCTCCGGCACTTTAAGGCCCGCCTGGGCGAGAACCATCTTCGCCCGCGGCTTGTTCATACAGAGAGCTGAGCTGAGAACCCCCGAATGGGTGTAAGGAATATTGAGGATCTCCAAGAGCCCCTGGACCCGACCATCCTCACCAAAGGGGCCGTGCAGCGCATTGAAGACCGCATCCGGCCCCAGCCGATCAAAGCTTGCAGGCAAGACCGTCGCCAGATCGCGACCGACATCGATCTCCTCGACAGAGTACCCCTCGTCACGCAACGCGTCAGCCGCCGTCGCCCCGGAGATCAGGCTGATCTCTCGTTCCGAACACCAGCCCCCTTTAAGGACAACGATGCGCCGGAATTCTTTCATTGCGGGTCTCCTACACGCTTAATTTCCCACTCAAGCTCCACGCCGAAGCGATCCTTCACATCGCGCCTTATCCCCTCGCCCAACGCTTCGAGATCGGCGGCCGTAGCCGCCCCGCGGTTGATCATGAAATTGGCGTGAAGGTCCGACATTTGCGCATCGCCGACAACCCGTCCTCTTGCGCCGATAGCATCGATCAATTGCCAGGATGACCGCCCCTCGCTGCGCGAGGGGTCGGGGTTTTTGAAGGTCGAGCCACCCGTGCGCGATTTGATCGGCTGGGTCGCCTCCCGCTTTGCCATGATGTCCGCCATCCGCGCCTCAATCCTTGCAGGATCGCCCTCCTGGCCCTCGAACACCGCCGAGACGACGATCCAATCGGGGGGAAGGGATGATCGCCGATAGGAAAATCCCATCTCCTCAGCGGTCATCAGGTGACGGTTTCCGCGCCGGTCGAGGACCGTCGCCTCTACGAGAACGTCCTTGGTCTCTCCGCCATAGGCCCCCGCATTCATTCGCAGCGCCCCGCCGATCGAGCCGGGGATGCCCCGGTAAAATTCGAGGCCGGTAATCCCCGCCCGACCCGCCGCCTTCGCCACTGACGCATCGAGGGCCGCCGCCCCCGCCCGCACCCGGCAGCCTTCGACCTCGATGGTGCCAAAGCCCGATCCCAACCGAATGACGGTGCCGCGGATGCCGCCGTCGCGGACCAGCAGATTCGAGCCGATGCCGATAACGCTCAGCGGTTCATCCGCCGGCATGTCGGCCAGAAACGCGCTCAATTCCGCTTCTGTATTGGGAAGAAACAATCGGTCCGCCGGCCCGCCGACCCTGAGCCAGGTATAGGGCGCCAGGGGTGCATCGGTCAGCAGCTTGCCGCCCCCGCTCATACCTCCGTCAGCTCCTTAGACAGGGTCGCGGCGTGCTTGGTGATGTCCCCGGCGCCAAGGCAAATGACCACATCGCCATCCTGTAATTCATCCCGAAGACGCTGGCTTAAGCCCCCCCATGCCTCGATCACCTCAACCCCACGGTGGCCGTGGCGGGCAATGCCATCGGCCAGGGCGCGTTTGTCCATCCCCTCGATCGGCATTTCGCCCGCCGGATACACATCGCCGACCATCACGAGGTCGGCGTCGTTGAAACAGCCGCAAAAAGCATCAAACAGCTGCTGGAGGCGTGTATAGCGATGGGGCTGCATGACGGCGATCACCCGCCCCCGAGCCACCGTGCGCGCGGCCGACAGGGTCGCGGCAATTTCCACCGGATGATGACCGTAATCGTCAATGATCCGGGCCCCACGGTATTTGCCCACTTCGGTGAACCGTCGGCGAACCCCGCGAAAGCGGGCAAAGCCGTCTCGTATCGCGTCTTCGGGGACCCCCATTTCCCGCGCGACAATCGCCGCGGCGAGCGCGTTTAAGACATTGTGCCGCCCGGGCATGGGCAGCGTGATCCCTTCCAGCCGGACGATATCGTCCTTACGGAAAATAATGTCGAACCGAGATCCTTCTTCGGTGGGGTCGAGATTTTCCGCCCGCACATCGGCCTGCGGGTTAAAGCCATAGGTGATCAGCCGTCGATCCGTCACCCGCCCCACCAGCGCCTGCACCTCGGGGTGGTCAAGACACACAGCGGCGAACCCGTAGAACGGCAAGTTGGCCACGAATTGATCGAATGCCGCCCGAACCCCTGCAAAATCACCATAATGGTCGAGATGTTCAGGGTCGATATTGGTGATGACCCCCACGGTGGCGGGCAAGCGGATAAAGGTCCCATCGCTCTCATCAGCCTCCACCACCATCCAATCGCCGGTGCCCGGCCGGGCGTTCGAGGCGTAATTATTGATGATCCCGCCATTGATGACCGTGGGATCGAGATCGCCGGCATCGAGCAGGCTCCCGATCATCGAGGTCGTTGTCGTTTTTCCATGCGTCCCCGCAACGCACACATTCCATTTGAGGCGCATCAGTTCCGCCAGCATGTCGGCACGGCGAACCACGGGGACGTGGCGCGCGCGCGCCGCGGCCAATTCGGGATTGTCCTGGCCGATCGCCGTCGAGACCACCACGGCGTCGACATTCTCGACATTCGCCGCCCGGTGACCGATCTGAACGCTGATCCCCTGCTCCCGCAGGCGCGCGACCTGGGGGCCGTCCTGAATATCGCTTCCCTGAATACGATAGCCGAGATTGTTCATGATCTCGGCGATGCCGCTCATCCCGATGCCGCCAATGCCGACGAAATGGATGGTGCCGACCGGAAACGGCACATTGATCTTGATGGTCTCGGGGTTGGGCATACGCATGACCGAACAGCTGCAAATGGGAGGAAGCTCCCGACGGAGCGGAGATCAGCCTTCAAGCAGCATTTCGATGCGCTCGGCAAGGTCCGCCGCCGCCTCGGGCGGCACCCCTTGCCCTGCCGCCGCGGCGAGCTCCAACGACCTTTGTGGATCACGCAAACGCGGCAGCAATAGGGCCGCGGCGGCCTCCGGCGTGGCCTCGGCTTCGAGGAGAATATCGGCCGCACCGCTTTTTGCGAGGCTTTCGGCGTTGAGGCGCTGATGGTCGTCCATCGCAATGGCCAGGGGGACCAGGATCGCGGGGCGCGCGATCAAGCTTAATTCAGTGACCGTCCCCGCCCCGGCTCGCGCCACCACAAGATGACTGTCGGCAATTCTTGCGGGCAAATCAGGGAAGAAGGGAGCCAGCACCGCTTCGACCCCAGCCGCCTCATAGGCGGCGGCCACGGCCTCTCTGTGATCGTCGGTGACCTGATGGGTCACCACCAATCGATACCTGATCTCGGCGGGGAGCTGGGAGATCGCCGCGGGAAACACCCGACCAAAAAGCGCCGCCCCCTGGCTGCCCCCAAAGATCAGGAGTTTGAGCGGGGCGTCCGATGCCGTCGAGGGCCAGGGCAAGGCGGCAGCGGCCCGCACCGCCTCCCGCACCGGATTCCCCGTAAAGACGATCGCCGCCGATGTATCGGGCAGCCGCGCGAGGGAAGGGAAACCATGGGCGACAAGATCGGCCCCCGGCGCGGCGCGGCGATTGACGCGCCCGAGAATGGCGTTGGCCTCATGCAGAACCGTGGGGAGGCGCAGGGTCCGCGCCGCGAAATAGCCAGGGGCCGAGGGGTAACCGCCAAAGCCGATCATCAGATCAACGGCCTCCTCCTTCAGCGCCCGCCGCGCGGTCCTGAGGCCGGAGAGCAGGGTGAAGGCGGCGGTCGCCTTCGCCCATAGGCCCTTGGCATTGGGGTTGGCGGCCTCCAGCAGAACGATACGGTCGGCGGGGAAATCGTCCGCATAACGCATGCCCCTGGCGTCGCTGAAAAGGATGATGCGGTGCCCCCTCGCCTTCAGCGCATGGGCAACCGCCTGGGCGGGGAACATATGCCCCCCCGTTCCCCCCGCGGCGAACCCGATCGTCGCCGTCACGCCGGCTGTCGACGGGTCAATGCAAGAAGAAATCCTGCCGACAGGGCCGCCCCGATGAGCGACGAGCCGCCATAGGAGATAAAGGGAAGGGTCATCCCCTTGGCCGGCAGCACAGACAGGGTCACACCGATATTGATGAACGCCTGGAAGCACAGATGCGCCGCAAGGCCCAATATGGCGCAGCGGCAAAAGACGTCTTCCGTTGAGAAGGCCGCCTTGAGACACCGATAGGCGATGGTCGCAAACAAGCCGATGATGATGGCCCCCAGCAAGAAACCAAATTCCTCCGCCGCGACGGCAAAGATAAAATCCGTGTGCGCATCGGGAAGCGCGTTCTTAACGCTTTGCGCATCGTTCAGCCGATACCCAGCCGCCCCGCCGGCCGCCACCGTCTTGAGCGCCATGTCGACCTGATAGGTATCCCCCGAAGAGGGATCGAAAAACCGGTCGATCCGACTGCGGAAATGGGGCGCGAATGTATACCCGAAGGCTAAAATCCCGGACACCACAGTGCCAAGCCCGCCTATCCACAGCCAATTCCACCCCGCAACGAAGAAGACCGTGCCCCAAATGGCGGTGAGCAGAAAGAGCTGTCCGAAATCGGGCTGTAAGAGCAGGACGATCGCCCCCGCAGCAAACAGAGCGGCGGACATCATGCCGCCGGGGAAATCCTTGGTCCGCGCCTGCTCGGCAAGCAGCAGTGAGGCCATCAACGCAAAGCCCGGCTTGAAGAACTCCGACGGCTGAAGGCTAAACCCCGCAAAGGAGAGCCATCGATTGGCCCCGTTGATCGTCTCCCCAAGGATCAGGGTGAGCAGCATCATCCCGAAAGCCATCCCGGCAAGGACGATTCCGGCGGCGCGCACCTGCCTGACCGCCAAGAGCGAAGTGAACCCCAAGCACAGAAGCGCCGGGCCCAGAAAAAGATATTGCCGTTCGACGAAGTGCAGCGGATCGGCGATCCCTTTTCGGAACGCCGCCACAGGCCCCGCCGCCGCGGCCAGCACCACCCCGATCAAGATAAGACTGCCGATCGCCCCGAGGAGGGGCTTGTCGAGGGATCGCCACCACGTCTTGAGGCTCCCCTCCCGCCCAGGTGAGGCCGCCGCCGCCAACCGTTGTTCAAAAACCGCCGTATCCGCCATATCAATATCTCGTATCGATGACCTGCGCGGCCAAGCTGCGGAATTCGTCTGGGGCAAACCCGCCTTGAGCGGCGGGCACGCCGGGGGAGAACAGGACAACAGGCGCCGCATCGGGATCCTTGTCCGCAAAGGCTCTTGCATCGAGGAAAGCGGCTTCGAAGGCGGAGGGCAGGGTCTCACCAGAGGATTTGCCGTCGCCAAGGAAATAGGCCCCGTTGATCGCCGAGGCGGCGATCGGCACCTCTCCCCCCTCTGAAACCGGCCCGCCGCCTATCCAGAACACATTGGGACAGGCATTGACCGCCCGCTCCGCCGCCGTCTGGCAACTGGCATAGCTATCATCGACGAAAATGACCTTGCCCGCCGCGCCGAGGCATTCGAACCGGCCGGGGAGCCCTGAATAGCTGTGCAGGGATTTCACGATCATCGCTGGGGCAATCCCCATGCTGAGACACGCGGCGGTCGCCGCCGCCGCATCCTGATTGAAATGCGTCCCCAAAAATCCATCCGCTCTCGAAAAATCGCCCAAGGTCTGGGTTCGACCGCGTTTTGCCGAATACGCCGCCCCGTCGAGCACAAAGACCCCATGGCCGAGGCTGGCCTCACCGGAAACGGGGATCACGGTCCCGATGGTCGCAACATCCGCCCGACCGGACCGCAGCAATGTGCAAACCTTCTGCCCGATCGGATCATCGACACCGACGATCGCCGTGTCCCCCGCATTTTGCGAGCGATAGATCTTGAGAAGAGACCGGAGGGCGAGTTCGATTTCCGCCGTGGGTCGACGACCCGCCACATTGAGAACGATGGAAACGTCCGTCCGCATCCGGCGAACCGTGGTCAGACGCCGTACGGGGAGTTCGAGCAGATAGGTCATCCCCTCATTCGGGGCGGGCAAGCCAAGGAATGGCGCGCCAAGATCGCCGCCGATGGCGACCGCGCGGCCCTGCTCCCGCAAAATATGGGCGATGATCGAGATGGTGACGGATTTCCCCGCCGCCCCCGTCACGGCGATCACATTCACATCGTCACGATGACCGGATTTCTCGAGGCCCAAGGCAAAGAGATCGAGATCGGTCAGGACTTCCGTCTCCCCCTCCCCCGCGGCGACCACCACCTGGCGCGACAGACCATCACGGTCCCCATCCGCCAGGATGATTGCGGCCATCTCGGCGATCGGCCAATCCTCGACAGCGAGAATGTCGGCACCGCAGCTCGCCCGAGCGGCTTCTTCGGCATCCCACGCGATCACCCGCGCCCCGCCGGCCGTCAGCGCCTCCACCACCGCGAGGCCGGAGGGCCCGAGGCCGAGGACGCCCACGATACGTTGATCGAACAGGGGGAGGGGGATCATGGCCTTTTCTTCCTATCGCAATTTGAGTGAGCTGAGACCAATCAGGGCAAGGATGACCGCAATGATCCAGAACCGGATCACGATGGTCGATTCCTTCCAGCCGAGTTGTTCGAAATGGTGATGTACGGGCGCCATGCGAAACACGCGTTTGCCCGTCAGCTTGAACGACGCGATCTGGATCATCACCGAGACAGCCTCGAAAACGAACAACCCGCCAATGATCGCAAGGACGATTTCGTGCTTTACCGCCACCGCGATGGCGCCAAGCGCTCCGCCCAGGGATAAGGAGCCCGTATCCCCCATAAAGATCATCGCCGGCGGCGCGTTGAACCACAAAAAGCCCAAGCCTGCGCCTAGAATGGCACCGCCGATCACGGCCAGCTCTCCGACACCGGGGACATAGATCAGTCCCAGATAGGCCGTATAATCCGCCCGCCCCACAAGGTAGGCGATCAAGGCGAAGCTGGCGGCCGCGATCATCACCGGCACAATGGCGAGCCCATCGAGACCGTCGGTCATGTTCACCGCGTTTGAAGAGCCGACGATCACGAGGGCGGCGAAGGGGTAAATGAAGAGCCCAAGGGGGATCATCCACTCCTTGATGAACGGCACGTCCACCGCCGTCGCCACCGCCGGATCCACCCCTTCGGTGGAGCGCAGGACGGCCACGCAAACCGCCCCGGCCAGCAGCGCAAGGGCAAACTGAAACACCAGTTTAGAGGACCCGACGACCCCTTTGGTATTTTGCTTCGTGACCTTGAGATAATCATCGACAAAACCAAGGAGGCCGAACCCCACGGTCACACCGAGCACGGTCCAGACATAGGGATTATCGAGGGGCGCCCAGAGCAGAACGGCGATCACCACACTGAGCAAGATCAGGACCCCGCCCATTGTCGGCGTCCCTGCCTTTTCGATGATATGGGATTGCGGCCCGTCTGTGCGGATCGGCTGGCCCTTGCCCTGGCGCACGCGCATCCACCGAATAAGTGGCGGACCGATCACGAAAGAGATCAGGAGCGCCGTCATCAACGCGCCCCCGGTCCTGAAGGTGATGTAGTTGAAGACGTTGAAGAGAATGATCTCTTCGGCGAACGGGGTGAGAAGATGATACAACATAACGCGCGCTACCCCGCCCTATCGGTCTTGGCTAGAAACGCCTCAAGCAGTGCGCCGATTCCGGCCGCGTTGGACCCCTTGAAGAGAACAACGTCACCCTGTTCGAGCGAATCTACGAGATTTGACAGGAGATCCGGGGCCTTCGGCGCCCATTCCGCCACGCGATCGGCAGGCAGGGCGTCGCGCAACGGCGCCATCCCGCTGCCGGCCAGCCAGACCCTGGCCGTGCCCGCGTCTTCGATGGGGCCGGCAAGACCGGCATGGAGCGCGTCACTTGTCGGCCCGAGCTCTTTCATTTCCCCCAAGACGGCGAGGCGGCGTCCTCCTGCCACGGGCTCAGTCTCGCCCAATTGCGCCAGGGCCGAGGCCATCGAGGTGGGGTTGGCGTTGTAGCTTTCGTCGAGGACGAGCACTTTTTTGCCCCTGATCGTCACATGATGGCGCGCCCCGCGGCCCGCCCCCGCTCTGAAGGAGGCCAATCCCTCGATCATCGACTCAAGGTCGAGGCCGAGGGCCGCGCCGGCCGCGATGACCGCAAGGGCGTTGGAGACCTGATGGGTGCCAGGCACGCCCAGCTCCAGGACATGGCGCTCCCCGGCGATGGCGATCTCGGTTCTGCTCCCGCCCTCAATCATCACTGGTGCGGTGCCCCAGATACCGGGCCGCGCGCCATCGCCAAAGCCAAAGGGCACGATGCGCTCGACACCGCATTCCCGAGCGCGCGACACCAGCCGCTCATAATACGGATTATCCGACGGCAGGACAGCCGCGCCGCCGCGCCGGATCCCCGACAAAATCTCGGCCTTGGCGTCGGCAATCCCGTCCACGGAGGAGAAGTTTTCCAAATGAACCGCCGCTACACTCGTGATGATCGCCACATGCGGGCGGACGAGATCGACGAGCGGGGTGATCTCGCCGGCGTGATTCATGCCGATTTCGAACACGCCAAAGGCCGCCTGTTGAGGCAGGCTCGCAAGAGAAATCGGGACGCCGATATGATTGTTAAAGCTCTTCGCCGCGGCATGAACCTCGCCCAGAGGGGAAAGCGCCGCCCGAAGCATCTCCTTGGTCGTCGTCTTTCCAACGCTTCCCGTCACGGCGACCAGGGCCCCGAAGCACCGTTGCCGTGCCGCCCGCGCCAAATCCTCAAGCGCCCGCAAGGGGTCATCGACCATCAGGCCGGGCAGCGCCTCGGAAAGATCCGCCGGGCGATGGGTCAACAGCGCCGCCGCGGCGCCTTTATCCGCCGCGGCTTGGGCAAAGTCGTGCCCATCCCGCGCCCCGCTGAGGGCGATGAACAGATCGCCCTTGGCCAAGCTTCTCGTATCGAAGGAAAGACCGTAAACCGGCCGCTCGCCCAAGGTCTCCCCCTCCCCTGCCCCTCTTAAGGCGGCGCCGGTGGCGGCAATGATTTCTCGCACGGTCCAGAGGGGGGCGTCGGTCATCCCTCACCTCCCATGGCCGCAAGGGTCGTCGACACATCATCGAAGGGATAGGTCACGTGGCCGATGGTCTGGGTCTGCTCATGGCCCTTGCCGGTCACCAGGAGAACGTCCCCCGCCTTCAAGGCCTCGGCCCCCGCTCTGATCGCCGCTTCGCGCCCGCCGATGATCTGCGCCCCGGGGGCGCCCTCGGCGACCTGGGATCTGATCGCCGCTGGGTCTTCAGAACGCGGATTGTCGTCGGTGACAATGACCAGATCGGCGCCCGCCGCCGCCGCCCGCCCCATTAAGGGCCGTTTGGTCCGGTCGCGATCACCGCCGGCCCCGATCACCACCACCACACGCCCGCCGGGGACATGGGGTTTGATGGCCCGCAAGGCGGTCGCAATGGCATCGGGGGTATGGGCATAATCGACAAAGGCCGATGCCATCCCCCCCTCACATGATTTTTGCCCGGCGGGCTGCATACGCCCCGGCGCGGCGGAGAGCTTGGCCATCGCCTCGATAACCGCCTCCGGCTCCGCCCCCGACGCGATGACCAACCCCGCCGCCACAAGAGCATTGTCCGCCTGGAAATCACCGATCAATGAAAGCGCGACACTCTGGGCGGGGCCCTCCTCGACGGACACTGTCAATGCCAATCCGCCTTGATGGGGCACACACGATAAGAGCTTGAGCGTCTCGCCGCGCCGTCCAACGGTCAGCACCCGTCTGCCCGCCCCCTGCGCGGCCTCGATTGCCCCCTCTGCGCCGGCACCGTCGGTGGTGATCACCGCTTGGCCCGTCTCGGGAAGAAGGGCCGTCAGTAGGCGCATTTTGGCGGCGAAATAGGCCTCAAAGCTTGGATGATAATCGAGATGGTCCTGGGTAATATTCGTAAAGCCGGCATGGGAAAATCGGACGCCGTCGGCCCTATGTTGGGCAAGACCGTGGGAGGACACTTCCATCGCCAGATGGGTCGTTCCCATCGCCGCCATGGTGGAGATCACCTGGTGCAGCTCCACGGGATCGGGGGTCGTGTGGCGCAGCGCGTAATCATAGCCCGGGGCGCTAGCCCCCAAGGTGCCGACCGTGCCCGCAGAATGGCCAAAAGCCGACCAAAGCTGTGCAACGAACCGCGCGACGGAGGTCTTCCCGTTCGTACCGGTCACGCCGACAATGCACTTTGGTTGGCCCGCGTGAAAACGGGCGGCCAGCATAGCCAGCGCCTGGCGAGGATTGTCGTCGGCCAGGACGGGGACTGTCGCGGTCGTCCCTGTCGGCGCCAAGATGGCCGCCGCCCCGGCCGCAATGGCCTGATCGATATACCGCCGACCGTCGGTCGTCTCCCCCGGCAGGGCCGCAAAGAGAAAGCCTGGCTTCACCTGACGGGAATCCGCCGTCAGGCCGGTAATCTCCGCATCCAGATGGCCGTCGAGGGGGATGAGGTCGGACAAACGCATTACCGCAACGCCTCTTCCATTAAGCGGGCCAGCGCATCGGTTTCGGCGGGTCGTTGAGCGATTTCCCGACGCAGCCCTAAAAACCCGTCGGCCGCCACGGCGTCGGAGGCGGGCATGATGTCGAGGGTCGGCGCCACGCGCTCCACAATTCGCGAAAAGGCGGGCGCCGCGACATAGCCCGCGGTGGCAAATCCATAGGTTTCACGCGTGCCCTTCGGCTCATCCACGGAGACCAAAAGGACGTATTGAGGGTCGTAGCCGGGAAAGGCACCGATAAAGCTTGAGATCAATTGCCCCCCTTCATCGCGATATCCGCCCGCGACAGGCTTGTCCGCCGTCGCTGTTTTCCCGATCGGATAATAGCCTGGGGCGCGGGCATTGCGCGCAGTACCGTCCGTAACCGTCCGCCTTAAAATCAATTTCATGCGTTTGCTGGTTTCGGGACGGAAGATACGCCGACCAGGAACAGTCGCCTCATTCAGGAAGGTTGGGGTACGGTAGACACCGCCATTGACCACTGCCGCAAAGGCCGCCGTCAATTGTAAGGGGCTGACGGCGATGCCGTGGCCATAGGAACTGGAGGCCAATTCCGACGGCCGCCATTCCGTCGACAGGGCCGGATCGCGGGCCTCCGGCAACTCAGTAAAAAGCGGAGAGGAGAGATTGAGCGCCTCCAACATTTGCGTAAAGCGCGCCGTTCCCAATCGTTGAACGATCCTGATCGTCCCGATATTCGACGAATATTGGACGATTTCAGCGGGCGTCATGAAGGGCTTTTTGCGGCTGTAATCATCGATCTCCCACCCGCCGATCTCAAGCGGTGTGGCGACATCAAAGGTTTCAGATGGCGCAATCACCCCCGCATCAAACGCCGCCGCGACGGTCAAGGGCTTGAAAGCCGAGCCGAGCTCATACCGGTCGGACATGGCCCGGTTGCGCCAGGAGGCCGCCGGGAAGGCCCCGGGACGATTGGGATTGAAGGTCGGCAGATTGGCCAAGGCGCGGACCTGCCCCGTATGGACATCGAGAAGGACCCCCCACGCCGCCTTGCCCGAAAAGGTCTCAAGGGCACGCGCCAGTTCTTCTTCGAGGATTTGCTGCGCCACCAGATCGATCGAGAGGGCCACCGGCTCTCTCCCTCCGGGGGACAGGGAGCCCGCATCTAGGGCTTTTTCAGCGCCCACCGCCCCCCCTTCGCCGGGAATGCGATAGCCCACAATATGGGCTGCGAGGCTTTTTTGCGGATAGGCCCGGCCCTGGCTTTCAGGGAATCGGACCCCCGGCAGACCAAGGGCAATCACCGCCTGACGCTCTTTGTCCGTGATCGCATTGAACAAATGGACATAGCGGCCACGCGCCAGCCGAGAAGTCAGACGCGCCGTATCGAGATCGGGAAATAGCGGCAAGAGACGCGCGGCGATCTCCTCGGGGTCCGTTACCTCCCGCCCATCGACGGCCAGACCGATGAGGTTGGTATTCATTGCCAAGGGACGGCCCACCCGGTCGACGATCGCCCTTGGGGCTCTGATCTCGGCGCGCGCGTCCTGGTCGTACCGAAGGCTCACCTCGCCGCCAAAGGACACCATCCCCAACCGCAGCAGCAAAAGACCGAAAAGGCCGAAGAAAGCGACGGCGCAGAGCTTGAGCCTGAAGGTGACATCGGCCTCGGGAGAGATCGGCTCACTCATGGACCAATTCCTTTTCACCGAGATTGGGGTCGACCATGCCGATCATATTTCCGATCACGTCCGATTCAGGCCCCAAATCATTGGGAATCGGCGATTCATCCATGCCGATGACATCGGCGAAGGCCCGATCATCCAAAAGCTGTCCAGACTTTACTGTGCCCAACGTCAAATGAGACGCATTGAGTTCACTGAGTCGGCGGGCGGATTCAAGGACTTCGACCGACAGCTCCAATTGCTGAACGTCCGAGACCAACGCCTCCTCTTTGGCGATCAACAAAGACCTCTTCCGTTCGAGGCTCTGGATCTCCGCCTCGGTCAGGAAACGGAAAGCAGAGGAACCGGCGGTCGCAATGATGAGCAGGGCAAGAATAATCCTCATGGGGAGGGCCTCCAAGCGTCTTGAAGAGGGGAAAAAACAAGAGCCGGCAGGCCCAATTGCGCCAATGCCGCCTCCGTCCAATCCGTGGGCGGTGCGGCCGTACGGACACCAGCCCGCAATCGCGCGCTCCGCGCCCTTGGATTGCCGGCAATCTCCGCCTCGTCGGCGGAGAGCGCCTTACCGAGAGGCGCAAAGCGAGGCAGTATTTTATCCACCGGCGGCTCATGACGAGAGGCCGTTTGCGCCCGCCCCTCCGTCACTTGGAAAAACCTTTTGACGATCCGGTCTTCCAGCGAATGGAACGAGACCGCCACAAGACGCCCCCCCTCTGCCAAGACCTTTTCAGCCGCGATCAGCGCCCTGACGATTTCGCCGAGCTCATCGTTCACGAGAATGCGAAGCGCCTGAAACATACGGGTCGCCGGATGGATCTTGTCCCTGGTGCCCAGCACCGCCTCCGCCACAGCCGCCAATTGCGCCGTCGTTTCGAACGGCGTGGTCTCGCGCTGCGCCACGATACGGCGAGCAAGAGCGCGGGACCGTCTCTCCTCACCATAATGATAAAAAACGTCGGCAAGCGCCGCTTCCTCGGCCTGGTTGACAAAGTCCGCCGCCGGACGCCCCGCCCCCATCCGCATATCGAGGGGCCCCTCTGCGCGGAAGGAAAACCCGCGCTCCGGCCGGTCGAGCTGCATCGAGGAAACGCCGAAATCGAACACCACCCCGTTGATCGGTGGGGCGACATGCTCGGCCAACGCCGAGAACGGGGCTTCAACGAGGGTCAGAGCGTCCCCGCATTCCCGTTCGAGCGACCGCCCTGCCGCAATGGCCGTGGGATCCCGGTCAAAAGCGATGATGGTCGCGCCAGCCTCCAGGAGGCGGCGGGTGTAGCCCCCCGCGCCGAACGTCCCGTCGACAAGGATCTCTCCGGGCTGGGGCGACAACCGATCGATCACGGCATCGAGGAGGACCGGCTGGTGGAGGTCAGTCATCGCCCCGCCCCCGCCGCGCCAGGGTCGAGGGCATGGCGCGCGCCTCGAACACTTTTTTCTGATCGGCGTTCATATCGGTCACACTTGCCCACAGATCGTCGAGATCCTCCGGCACGGCGATCGTGAAGAAGGCCCCCGCCCCGATAAAGGCAGCTTTGCCCGCCAATCGCGCATGGTCACGAAAGGGCTTTGGCAGAACGACCCGTCCTGTGTCGTCGAACCCCAAACGCTGGGTGAAGGCGGTGACTGCACGTTCGAGCTTTGCTCGGCGCCCCTCATCGTCGATCAGATCTTGGGTCTTGACCAGATAGAGCAGGATATCGGGCAGGTCGGGCCCACCGCATTGGATCTCCGGCGCGAAAAACGAGCGGCAGGCATAAAGAGCGGCAGCAGGCTCCGCCTGGCTGGGCACCAGCAATCGTCGAAACTCCGCCGGGACCGACACACGCCCCTTGGTGTCTATCCGCGCCTCGAAATTCCCGACGAACCGCGACGGGGCATTGAGATCGACAGCAATCTGCGTCCCTGCGTCGCTCACCTTTTGTCGGCTCCTCTCGTCAGTCCCCAGCGGTGCCGAGATCAATGCGGGGCATGGCCCGTCCCAGGCATGATTTGGTATAGCATGGGATATCATGGTTTCGCATGGGACACAATCGAGCTTGGCAGCACTTGCCTTGCGCGCGCCCACCGCAGAAAGACGACCAAACAGGGCGAGAGCGCGGAACATGTGTGGCCAAGGGAAGAAGTGTCAGACGGCCGCGTAAGCCGGGTTCTGTCTCTGCCGTGGCGGAGGACGACCATTCATCTGGGACGCGCCCTTGCGGGCGGCCTCAAGCAACCAACCCGGATGGGTAAGGGGTGGCGGCGCCCCCGGGCCCAAGGGCCCCTCCCATCCCTATTCGGTTTTGCTCCAGGTGGGGCTTGCCATGCCCGCAGCGTTGCCG